>CAVTSN010000001.1:0-39445 GCA_963737455.1 uncultured Gaiellaceae bacterium
GGCGGCTCGAGCCGGCGGACGTGGCGCGTGAGCGGACGACGCCGCTCGGGACCGGGCTTCGCTACGTCGCGGTCGAGCACGACGCGCGGCGGCAGGAGTCGCCGGAGGAGGTCGAGGCGGTGCGCCGCGTGGTGGCGGAGCTGCGGGACGGCGGGCGTGACCGACCTCGTCGTCGTCTCCCCGTACAACGCGCAGGTGAACGCGCTCGCCGAGGCGCTTCCGGGCGTGCGCGTGGGACGGTGGACAAGTTCCAGGGCCAGGAGGCGGACGCGGTCGTCTATTCGATGGTGAGCTCGAGCGGGGAGGACGTCCCGCGCGGGCTCGAGTTCCTGCTCTCGCGCAACCGGCTCAACGTTGCGATCTCGCGGGCGCGCTGCCTCGCGTACCTCGTGTGCTCGCCGCGGCTGCTCGAGGTGAACGCGCGGACGATCCCGCAGATGCGGCTCGCGAACGCCCTCTGCAGGTTCGTCGAGCTCGCGGGCGACACGACGTCCGACGCTCGTGGGTAGACTGTTCGTGCGTCAAGAGTGCGGGCTTGCCCGCCGCCAACCGGCCTCAGCGGCACGGTGGCAGAAGGTGACGCGGTCTGGTTCAGGCAAACCGCTGAAGGAGGGCATCATCATGAGTAGGGATCGTGTTTCGGCCCGAGGGCCTGGTCCGGCAGGGTGACCTGCTGCTGGTTCCGGTCGCCGAGCTTCCGGAGAGCGTGCGGCGCGTCCGCGGGAGGCGGCTCGTTCTCGCCGAGGGGGAGGCGACGGGTCACGCGCACGTCGTCGATGACGAGCGCGCGTCGCTCTATCAGCACGGCTGGCCCGAGACGAGGTATCTGCGTGTCGAGGGGGTCGAGCCGGTGTCGCTCGTGCACGAGGAGCATGACCCGCTGCCGGTCTTGCCGGGCGTGTACGAGGTGCGCCGGCAGCGCGAGTACGCGCCGCTGCGTCGTTTCCGGTGGGTGCGCGACTGATGGCGGTCCATGAGCTCGTCGAGCTGGGCGTGAGGAACGCCTTCGCGCGGCGGCCGGTCGTCGATGCGGATGGGATCGAGCGGGTGCTGCGCCGCGCCAACCGCCGGCTGGGCAGGAGCCTGGGGCGGATCGAGTGGGTCGGCTCGCTCGAGGCATACATCCGGCGCAGCGCCGAGCTGATGCTCGACGGCTGGACGGTGGACGACGAGGGCCCGCTCTCCCCGCCCGAGCGCTTCTGGTCGCGCGTGGACGGGCGCACCGTGCGCCGCCTCGATCTGCTGGTTGCGTTCGAGCGGCATTTCTGGGCCAGTGAGCGTGCGGCGCACAGCACCGCGCGGTTGAGCCGGTCGAAGCGACTGCCGGTGTATCTGAACGCGATCGAAGCGCCCGACCTGGCCGCCGACGCGGCCGACTCTGCGCTCGAGGCCGAGGCGACGGCGGCGGTGCGGCCGGCGAGGCGCGAGCATGGATTCGCGGCCGACAAGTACTGGAAGTCCTCCGACCCGCACTGGGTGCAGGCACGCGCGAAAGCCAACCTGCCCTTCCTCACCGAGGTCGCCCGCGCTTTCGGCGCGGGGCTGTTCGCCGCGGCGCTGCTGCGGCGAGGGACGGCTGCCCGGACGATCCTGATCGGACGTCCTCGCCTGCGCCTGGGGAGGAGCGGCACGCTCCACGCCGCCGACGAGCCGGCCGTGGTCTGGCCCGACGGCAGCGAACGCTGGTACTGGAACGGCATCACCGTCCCGGAAGCGATCGTCGAGGCACGCCATGAGCTGACCGCCCCGCTCGTCGCGCGGGTCGAAAACCAGGAGCTCCGCCGGGTCCTGCTCGAGCGCATCGGCTGGGAGCGCTTCCTCGAGACCGCGAACGCGGAGCTTCGCGCCCAGGACGACTTCGGCAAGCTCTGGACGACCACGATCCGCCTCGACGGAGAGCGCACCCACCTGGTCGAGGTCGTCAACGCAACCGCCGAACCGGACGGCAGCTACCGCCGCTACTTCCTCCGCGTGCCGCCCGGCATCGACACCGCCCGCGAAGCCGTCGCCTGGACGTTCGGATTCGAGACCGCAGACGACTACATCGTGGCAGCGGCGTCGTGAGCGCCCGGGCCGGTTACTGGCGGTACTACGGATGGAGATACGCCCTCCTGATCGCGGTTGCGGTCTGGGGCTACAGCGACTCTGGATTCTCGGGGATGCTCTGGGCGCTGCATCGGCTTCGGCGTGCTGATGTTCGTCGCTCTACACGATCCTCGATGCGGGCACCCGAGTGACGCGAGCGTTCAACCCTGAAACCAATCGCGTCGAGAAGATCCAGCACTCCGGATACGCAGCCGACCATCGACGACTACATGGGCATGTACGAGACCTACAAGCACCGCCGAGAAACCGACTGAGTGCGAGACGCCGGCTGTCCGGGGCTGCTGGCGCCTTCACGAAAGCGCGGCGCGTACATTTGAACGAGTGAGGAAGCTGCTCCGCGACAAGCGCGTCTACGTCACGCTCGAGCTGATCGGGCTCGCGGTCCTGCTCGGCGCGCTCGCGTGGGCGCTGCGGGACGTCTGGGCGGAGGCGGCGCCGCTGCTGCGCCACGCCGACCTCGGCGACGTCGCGATCGCGACCGCGATCGTCGCCGCCTACTACCTCGTCTTCGTGCTCGGCTGGCTGCGCATCCTCGCCGCCTACGGGATCCGGATCCCGTACCGCTACGCGCTGCAGGCGGAGATGCTCTCGATGCTCGCCAAGTACATCCCCGGCGGCGTCTGGACGCCGACCGCGCGCGTCGTCGCGCTGCGCCGCTTCGGCGTCAAGGACACGCCGGTCGTGCTCGCGTCGATCATGCTCGAGGCCGGGCTCTCGGCGCTCGCCGGCGTCGGCGTCTTCGTCGTCGGGCTCGCGATCATCGGCGGCGGCGACGCGCCACTGATCCCGCTCGTCGCGTTCGCCGTGCTGGTCGCCTTCCTGCTCTACCCGCCCGTGTTCGCGGCCGTCGCGCGCAAGCTGCTGCGGCCGTTCGGCGCCAGCGAGGTCGTGCCGCTGCGGCCGCGCGTCGCCTTCGAGCTGCTCGGCTTCTACGCGCTGACGTGGCCGCTCGGCGGCGCGGCGCTGTTCTTCATGATGCGTGCGCTCGGCGGCGACCCGTCCGTCTCCGAGATCCCGTACCTCGGCGGCGTCAGCGCGGTCGGCGCGATCGTCGCCGTGCTCGCGATCTTCGCGCCCTCCGGCCTCGGCGTCCGCGAGGCCTCGATGTACGGGCTGCTGCTCGCCGTCACGACCGAGGCGATCGCGCTCGGCGCGACCGTGCTGAACCGGCTCGCGATCACGCTCGTCGAGGCGTTGCTCCTGCTCGTCGGCGTGATCCTGATCCGCCGCGGCCGCAGCAGCGAGGAGCCGTCCCTCGTCGGCGGGCCGACGGCCGAGCACGCGGGATAGTGGAGACTGCAAGTCGGGCGGTGAGCGCCGAGCACACGCCCGACCGGCTCGCACTGGGCGTGTTCGCCGGTGCGGTCGTGATCGGCGGCAGCAACTTCGTCGCCGTCCGCTTCAGCAACCGCGAGCTCGATCCGCTCTGGGGCGCGTTCCTCCGCTTCGCGCTCGCCGCAGCCGTCTTCGCCGTCCTCGTCGCCGTGCTGCGGCTGCCGCTCCCGCGCCGCCGGGCGCTCGGCCCCGCCACCGTCTACGGCGTGCTCGCCTTCGGCGGCACCTACGGCTGCCTCTACTGGGCGCTCCAGGACGTGCCCGCGGGGATCGGCGCGGTCGTGATGGCGGTCGGGCCCTTGCTGACCCTGCTGCTCGCCGTCGGCCACGGCCTCGAGCGGCTGACCGTCCGCGCGCTCGCCGGCGCCCTCGTCGCGCTCGGCGGGACGACGCTGATCTTCTTCCAGTCCGGCACCGGCGAGTACCGCTGGCAGTCGTATGCGCTCCTGATCGTGGCCGTCCTCTGCGCATCCGAGTCGGTGATCGTCTCGAAGCGGATCGGGCCGCTGAATCCGGTGGTGACGAACGCGGTCGGGATGACGGCAGGCTCGGCGGTGCTCCTGGTCGCCGCGGTCCTGGCCGGGGAGACGTTCGCGCTGCCCGCCGACGGTGAGACGCAGCTCGCCGTCCTGTACCTCGTTTTCGCGACGGTCGCGCTGTTTCTGGCCATGCTCTACGTCGTCCAGCGCTGGACGGCCTCGGCGACCGCGTACGTCTTCGTGCTGATGCCGATCGTGGCGCTGATCGTGGGCGCGCTGATCGCGGACGAGGAGATCACGGCGACGACGATCCTCGGCGGCGCGATCGTGTTCGCCGGCGTCTACCTCGGTGCGCTCGCCCGGTCGGAGCGCGGTCGCGGCTAGAATCCGCCCCGCTCGTCAGCTCGGACTGGGGGGATGACGCTGAAGAGACGAATCGGCTTGTTCGGCTGTGCGCTCGCGCTCTGCCTTCCCGGGAGCGCCGCAGGCGCCATTTTCGGCGACCTGAGCGTCAGCGACCCGACCCTGAAGGTGAACGCGCGCGGGATCGCGCTCGTCGAGTACACGACCGCCGCGGGTCTGCGCCGCCACGTTCTCGTCTGGGGCGCGATCGACGGCGTCCCCCACCAGACGAACCCGCCCGCCGTCCAGCCGAGGTTCCGGATGGACTACTCCGGCGGCTGGAAGAGCCGCAAGAACCCGAACTACTGGCAATCGCTCCGGGACGGCTGCGGCCGCTACGACGGCCCGGCGCTGCCGTTCTTCGTCGTCGGCTGCAAGGCGCCCGACGGGACGTACTGGGCGCTGCAGGCGTGGCAGCGGAACCTGCCGATGCGCGGCTTCGCGCCGTGGACGGCGAAGCAGCGGGGCGTCGAGCTCCACGTCTCGCACTGGAGCGGCGAGCTGCCGAGGCTCGAGGTCTACCGGCACTGGACGTACGGACGTTCCGCCCAGGGGATCTTCGGCCGGCTGCTCTACCGCGGCCAGCCGGTCTACGGGACGCGGACGCCGTCCGCGTCCGTGCGCGACGAGTGGGCGCGGAACGTCTCCATCGACACGTTCGACTCGGACTACGGGCCTGGCTGGAAGCACGACACCTCGATCGCGACGCATCCGGGCAACGGCGGCTTCTGTTACTCGTTCGTGCCGCAGCGGCCGCCGAGCGGCTACCCCAAGACGACGCCGAACGGAAGAGGCCTCGGTGAGCATCACCGCGTCTCTGCGATCGGCCCCGGCGTGACGCCGATCGTGCAGACGGTCGTGCCGCGCCTGCGGGTCTACGACGCCGACGCGCAGCGCGAGGCGACGCGGCGGTTCGATGCGATCCTCGGCGGCGACAAGCACTGCGCGCCGGAGCGGTGAGCTAGGGGAAACGGCCGCGCCCGGGCGCGAGGTCGAGCTCGCCGCCGTTCCGGCACTCCGGCGGCACGAGGTAGGCCGGCGCCGACTTCGCCTGGATCGGGTTCTCCGCCAGCTGCTGCCGCATCATCCGCGCCGCCGTCCCGGGTGAGAGGCCGAGCCGCTCGCCGAGTGCGACCCCGCTCTGGAACGCGTAGCAGTTCGTCACGCCCTCGTCGTCCTCGCCGCGGAGGTGCCATGCCTCGTGCGCGAGCACGGCGATCGCGCGCGCGGTCTGGCTGAACGCGCCCTCGTCGCCCTTGAACGCGAGCCGGTAGAGCCGGTGGCAGATCTCCGGCGTCAGGAAGGCGTTCGTGCCGCCGACCTCGGCGACGCCGTCGGCGTGCTGGACGATCCCGACCGCCTCGCCCTGGCCGTCGCAGCGGATCCGCGCGTCGTGGCCGGCGATCCGCGCCGCCTCGGCCGAGAGGCGCGCCTCCGTCTTCCGCTTGTCGGCCGAGTCGAGGCCGCGCCAGCCGCCCTCCGGCAGGAGCACGAGCAGCAGCACAAGCCCGGCGAGGACGAGCACGCCCTCGAGCCGCGGCAGCAGGCTGCGGCGCGGCCGGACGACGCGCGGGCCGCGCTCGATGTCGGCCGGCACCCAGACCTGGTGGCCCTCGACCTCGTAGAGCACGGGCTCGACCCACTCCGGCCCGCCGAACTCCTCGACGTCCGCCTCATGCGGCGCGCGCCCGCGCGGCCCGCGGGGGGCGCCGTGCTCGCGCCAGCCGGCGATGAGGAACTGCGCCTCGAGCGCGGCGAAGGCGAGGAAGGGGATCCAGGCCGGGATCGCGTTGTGCAGCGGCGGCACGAAGAACCAGGCGAGCACCAACGCGACCGCCGCGATCCGTAGGCGCCGCTCCATCCCGAGACGGTAGCCGCGCAACGTCGCTTGACCACGGCCGCGGTGGAGGGAGATAGTCCTTGCAACAACTGCAGGGGAAGGGGAGAGCATGAAACGATCGACCTGGCGACTCGCCGCGGTTACAGCCGCGCTCGTCGCGGTACCGACAGCCACAGCCGCGGGGTACGAAACCGCGGGCAAGCCGAACACACTCCATATCTCCGTCGTCTCGAGTCCGGCGGCGTACGTCTCGGGCGGCGACGCGCGGGTCGAGATCGCCGTCCCGGACGGGACCGCGCTCGGCGACGTCGAGGTGACGCTGAACGGAACCGACGTCACGTCCTCCTTCGGGGCCGACTCGGAGGGGAACCATCAGCTCGAGGGCCTCGTCACCGGCCTGCCGCTCGGCCCGAGCACGCTCGCGGCGAGCACGCACAAGCAGGCGAAGGGGAACAAGCACTACGACGAAGTCACGCTGACGAACAACCCGCTGCAGGGCCCGATCTTCTCCGGCCCGCACCAGACGCCGTTCGTCTGCGCGACCGCGGGCAACGCGGCCGGGATGGGCCTGCCGCCGATCCCGCAGTCCGCCGACGTGCGAGACGCCGACGGTCGTCAGCTTCGTCTACCGGAACCTCGCGGGCCAGTACGTCGACTACAACCCGGCCGCGCCGCCGCCGCTGTCGTCGATCGAGATGACGACGACGATGGACGGCAAGACGGTGCCGATGATCCTGCGCTGGGAGCGCGGCGTGATCAACCGCTTCATGTACTCGATCCTGATGCTCTCGCCGGGATCGCAGACGGCGACGCCCGACCTCTCGGCCTGGAACCGGAAGGCGCTCTGCAGCTTCTCCGGCGGCGTTGCGATCGGCCACACCCAGGGTGCGGCTTCGGGCGGCGACATGCGCTATCTCGCCGGCCTGCGGATGGGGTACGCCGTCCTCTACTCGAGCGGCAACCGCACGAACACGCACTACAACCTCCAGCTCGGCGGCGAGACGGCGATCATGGTCAAGGACCGCTTCGTCTCGGCGTACGCGGAGCCGGAGTACACGATCGCGGTCGGCGGCTCCGGCGGCGCGATCCAGCAGTACGTCTACGGCCAGAACCACCCCGGCCTGCTCGACGGCGGGGTGCCGCAGTACTCGTACTCGGACATGGTCACGCAGACGATCCACGTCGGTGACTGCGAGCTGCTCGAGCGCTGGCTCGACTCGAAGGTGCTCGCGAACCCGCTCTCGATGTGGCGGACGTGGGTCAACCGGACGCTGATCGAGGGCCTGAGCACCTCGGCGACGTTCCCGAACCCGTACGCGGCCGTGATGCCCTACATGCCGGTGCCGGGCTCGACCGAGTGCATCAACGGCTGGCGGGGCCTCTCGCCGCTCGCGCTCAACCCGAACTTCGGCACGGCGCCGGGCTACAACCCGGCGGTCCACGGGCCGGTGGAGTGGACGCACTGGGGCGACCTGGTCAACATCTACGGCACCGACGAGACGGGCTTCGCCCGCTCGCCGTGGGACAACGTCGGCGTCCAGTACGGGCTCGCGGCGCTGCAGGCGGGATCGATCACGCCGGAGCAGTTCCTCGACCTGAACGCGAACGTCGGCTCCTGGAAGGCATCGAAGGACATGGTCCAGGAGGGCTGTCCGTTCATCGCGGCCCTCTGCGCCACGCAGGCGCCCGACGTGTGGAGCGCCCGCAACATGAGCCTCTCGCCCGACGGCGGCGCCACGCCGGCCGCGCGGCGCGAGGGGAACCAGGAGGCGGGCTATGCCGCCTACCGCTCGGGGATGGTCTTCCGGGGCAAGCTCGACATCCCGGTGATCGACTGGCGCCACTACCTCGAGCACCGGCTCGACATGCACAACTCACACCAGTCGTTCGCCTCACGGCAGCGGCTGCTGAACTACGACGGCGACTCGTCGAACCAGCTGATCTGGTTCACGGACGCCCGGCCGGGCACGCCGCAGTCGGATCCGACGCCGCAGGCGTTCCTCGTCCTCGATCGCCTGGATCAAGAACATCGAGGCGAACCCGGACGAAGAGCGTGGGCGAGAACAAGCCGGCCGACGCGAAGGACTCCTGCTTCGCGACGAACGGCAGCCTGATCGCGACGGGCGACGACGTCTGGAGCGGGATCCTGGACGACGGGCCGGCCGGCGCCTGCACGCAGGCGTTCCCGACCTTCTCGACGTCCCGGATCGTCGCCGGCGGCCCGATCGAGGGGAGCATCTTCAAGTGCGCCCTCCAGCCGGTCGCGAGTGCGATCGCGCACGGGACGTACGGGGCGTGGACGCCGAGCGACTCGCAGGTCGCGCAGCTGAGCGCGATCTTCCCGTCGGGCGTGTGCGACTACTCGAAGCCCGACCAGATGGTGCCGCCGGAGCTCTCCGGCAGCTCGAACGGGGCGAAGAAGTAGGTAGCGTGAAAGAAGGAGAGGACGGAGGCCGCGCCCCCAAGCGCGGCCTCCACGTCCTCTGGATGAGCTTTTAGGCGCCATGGCTCTGGGCGGCGCCGCGGGGGTGCCGAAGCCGGCCGAGCGCAGCTTCCAGCGTCAGCCGCTGCCGACGCCGGTGCTGACGACCGCGCGCCTGCAACGCCAGACGGTGGGCCTCAGCCTCGCGCCGACGCTCCAGCTGAAGGTCATGGGTCAGCTGTCGAAGCGCTTCGTGGTGCAGCATGTTCATCCCTCCTTTCGGCGTGGATTCGAGTGAGTGCTGTGAGATAGAGGACAGGGAAAACCTGCGCTCATAGATGAGCCTTCCTTTCGTGTCTGAATTGACGGCGAAATGACACCGGCCGACGCTGTGACGTCGCGTCGTAACGCTCAGATGCAGGTAGCTACGCGGCGCGGGAGCGCCGAGGTCTACCTCTGAGGACCGGCTGCCTACGCCGTAAAGCGGGAGGGACCGGCCGAGGTTCAGCTTGATCACGAGATACACACGACCTCCTCTCCGCGGTGACCCGAGCGGGATGCCCGGGTACGAATCTGTTCAGTGTGAAGACTCGCGCGCGTTATGTCAAGTGCAATTGCGCGACGTATATTGCCCACTCGAAAACGAGGGGACCGCGCGCGAGCGCGGCCCCCCTTGTCTTGCCTCAGCCGACGTTGGGGCCGAGCAGGCGGAAGCGCGTCCCCGTCGGATCGAGGACGGTGGCGAGCCGGCCGTACGGCGTGTCCTCGCCGGGCCGCTCGACGGTGCCGCCGAGCTCCTCGGCCTTGGCGAGCGTCGCATCGACGTCGTCGACCGCGAAGTAGATCGACCACTCGGCGCCCTGGGGGAGATCGTCGGGCCAGTCCATGATCCCGGCGAGCGCGTCCTCGCCCTCGCCGAAGGTCGTGTAGCGGAACTCGTCGGTGTCGCCGACGGTGTGCGTGTCCCAGCTGAAGACGTCGCGGTAGAAGGCGACGCTCTTGTCGTACTCGCGCGTGTGCAGCTCGAACCAGGCGGGTGCGCCGGCCTCGCCGCGGATCTCGAAGCCGCTCACCTCGCGCGGCTGCCAGGCGCCGATCGCCGCTCCGCCCGGGTCGGCGAGCAGCGTGAAGCGGCCGTTCTGGGTCACGTCCATCGGCTCCATGTGCACCTGGCCGCCGTTCGCCTTCGCGGCCTCGGCCGTGCGGTCGGCGTCGTCGGTCGAGAGGTAGATCGTCCACGCGTCCGGGACGCCCTGCTCGCCGTCGTTGGCCATGCAGCCGGCGACGACCTTGCCGTCCTTCTGGAAGAGGAAGTAGCCGCCGTACTCGGGGCCGGGATCCATGGTCGTCCAGCCGAAGAGCTGGCCGTAGAACTCCTTTGCGCCTTCGGTGTCGGAGCTGAAGAGGTCGTTCCAGCAGGGAGCGCCGACGACGATGGTTGGTGCAGGCATTGGGCCTCCTTGGGCTCGGGATTCCGTTCGCCACCTTCGACTGTGCCTGCCGCGGGAACTCATCGGTCGGCTCTGGCGAGTACCTCCGGTTGCGGCTTCGTTGCGGTTCGATTAAGCGCCTAACCTCTTTGCACCGCGGTCGTTCCAGTACACATGAGCGTCGCCCACGCCGAGCCACGCACCATCGAGCTCGACCCGGCGCGCCAGTTCGACTTCTGGCTGGGGGAGTGGGACTGCACCTGGCAGGCGGACGGTCTCGAGCACATCGGGACGAACTCCGTCTATGCCGATCTCGGCGGGATGGTGCTCGTCGAGAACTTCGACGGCCGTCCGAGCCTCGACTATCAGGGACTCAGCTACTCGGTCTACGACCGGAAGGCGCAGTGCTGGAAGCAGACGTGGGTCGACAGCGAAGGCGTCTACCTCGACTTCAGCGGCCGCTTCGAGGACGGTGCGATGGAGCTGAGCCGCGTCGCCGACGGCGCTCTCTTCCGGATGCGCTGGGAGCGGATCGACGCGAACGGATTCGACTGGTCGTACCAGCGCTCCGACGACGGCGGCCAGACCTGGACGGCCCTCTGGGAGATCGGCTACAGCCGTGTCCTATAGCTGGGTCGACCCACACTTCGCGGCGCTCTACGCACGCCGCGAGGAGGAGCGGCTCGCGGAGCGGCTCGTGACGCGCATGCGCGAGCGAGCCGACCGCGAGCTGTTCCCGCAGACCACCGGCTGGTGCCACGCCAGCTGGTTGGGGAACGACGCCGTGCTGCGCGGCGGGCACCTCCGCCTGCTCTAGTCCCTCCTCTAGAGCCGGTCGGAGTGCCCGCCAGAGGCGGGCACGACACTTCAGGGGTCGTGCGCGACGGGATCCGCTCTCGCGGATCCCGATCTTGCGCGGGCCGAGCAGTGCCCGCCGTTTGCCGCGGCGGCAACGGCGGAGGAGGCTGTCGGGACCGGTTCGTACAATGGCCCCTCCGTGAGCGCCGACTTCGTCCACCTGCACGTCCACAGCGAGTACTCGATCCTCGACGGGGCGTGCCGGATCCCGGCGCTCGCGGCGCGCGCGGCCGAGCTCGAGATGCCGGCGGTGGCGCTCACCGACCACGGCTCGCTCGCCGGCTCGGTCGACCTCTACAAGGCGGCGCGCGACCAGGGGATCAAGCCGATCGTCGGCTGCGAGGTCTACGTCGCCGACGACCGCCACGCGCGCACGCGCGGCTACGCGCACCTGACGCTCCTGGCCGAGTCGAACGCCGGCTATTCGAACCTGATCAAGCTGAGCTCGCTCGGCTACCTCGAGGGCTACTACACGAAGCCGCGCGTCGACTGGGAGCTGCTCGAGCGCTATTCGGGCGGGCTGATCGCGCTCTCCGGGTGCCTCTCCGGCCGCGTCTGCAAGGCGCTCGAGGAGAGCCGGCCCAAGGACGCGGCGGCCGACCTCGACCGGCTGGCGCAGGTGTTCGGGCGCGACAACACCTACGTCGAGCTCCAGAACGCGGGCCTCGAGGTACAGCAGCGGGTCAACCCGGAGCTCGTCAAGCTCGCGGCCGAGGCGAAGCTGCCGCTCGTCGCCACCGGCGACGTCCACTACCTGACCGCCGCCGACGCCTACTCGCACGAGGCCCTGCTTTGCATTCAGTCGGGCGACTCGCTCAAGAACCCGAATCACTGGCGCTTCGACACGAACGAGTTCTATTTCAAGACGCCGGCGGAGATGGCGCTCGACTTCCCCGGCCACGAGGACGCGATGCGGCGCACGCTCGAGGTCGCCGAGCGCTGCTCGATCGAGATCGAGCTCGGCAACATCCTGCTGCCGAGGTTCCCGACCCCGAACGGGCGGGACGCGTTCGAGTACCTCGTCGAGCTCTGCGACCAGGGGCTGGAGCGCCGCTACGACAAGGTGACGCCGGAGCTGCGCGAGCGGCTCCAGTTCGAGCTGAAGACGATCCGCGAGATGGGCTTCGCCGACTACTTCCTGATCGTCTGGGACTTCATCCACTTCGCGAAGGTGAACGGGATCGGCGTCGGCCCCGGCCGCGGCTCGGCCGCCGGCTCGCTCGCCGCCTACGCGCTCGAGATCACCGACATCGACCCGATCAAGTACGACCTGCTCTTCGAGCGCTTCCTCAACCCGGGCCGCAAGTCGATGCCGGACATCGACATCGACTTCGCCGTCGAGGGCCGCGAGCGGGTGATCAACTACGTCTCCGAGAAGTACGGGCGCGACCGCGTCGCCCAGATCATCACCTTCGGGACGATGGCCGCCCGCGCCGCCGTCCGCGACGCGGGCCGGGTGCTCGAGATCCCGTACGGCGTCGTCGACCGGATCGCGAAGCTGATCCCGGAAGGGCCGGGGCAGACGCTCGCCGACTGCCTCAAGCCCGGCTCCGACCTGAAGACGGCCTACGAGACCGATCCGGCGGCGAAGGAGATCATCGACCTGGCGCGGCCGCTCGAAGGGCTCGTCCGCCAGGACTCGATCCACGCCGCCGGCGTCGTGATCGGCGCCGAGCCGCTGATCGACACGATCCCGCTGCAGCAGAAGGGCGCCGACCAGGAGGTCGTGACCCAGTTCTCGATGAACACGGTCGAGGCGCTCGGCCTGCTGAAGATGGACTTCCTCGGCCTGCGCAACCTCGACGTGATCGACAAGGCGGTCGAGCTGGTCGGCGGCGTCGACATGACGACGATCCCGCTCGACGACAAGAAGACCTACGCGATGCTCGCGCGCGGCGAGGCGATGGGCGTCTTCCAGTTCGAGTCCTCGGGCATGCGCGAGGCGCTCCGCCAGGTGAAGCCGACGGTCTTCGAGGACCTGATCGCGCTCGTCGCGCTCTACCGGCCGGGGCCGATGCAGTACATCCCGAACTACGCCAAGCGGAAGGCGGGGCAGGAGCAGGTCACCTTCATCGACCCGCGCCTGAAGGAGATCACCGGCGGGACGTACGGGATCTCGATCTACCAGGAGCAGTCGATGGAGATCGCGAAGCAGATCGGCGGCTTCAGCCCGGCCGAGGCGGACGACCTGCGCAAGGCGATCGGCAAGAAGATCCACAAGCTGATGGCGTCGCTGAAGGACAAGTTCATCGCCGGCTGCGTCGGCAACGCGACGTCGGAGCAGGTGGCGCGGCAGCTCTGGGACGACATCGAGAAGTCGCAGGACTACTCCTTCAACAAGTCGCACGCGGCCTGCTACGCGCTGATCGCCTACCGGACTGCCTGGCTGAAGGCGAACCACCCGTGCGAGTACATGGCGGCGCTGATCTCGTCCGTGATGAGCACGAAGGACCGGGTGCCGCTGTACGTGAACGCGTGCGACGAGCTCGGGATCGAGGTGCTGCCGCCGGACGTGAACACCTCGCAGACCGACTTCGCGGTCGTGGAGGGGAAGATCCGCTTCGGCCTGAACGCGGTCAAGTCGGTCGGCGAGTCGGCCGCGAACGCGATCATCCGCGCCCGCGACGAGGGCGGCCCGTTCGAGTCGATCTGGGACTTCACCGAGCGCGCCGACCCGCAGGTCGTCAACAAACGGTCGCTCGAGGCTCTGGTGAAGTGCGGCGCGCTCGACTCGACCGGCGCCTCGCGGATGGGGATGCTGGCGCTGCTCGAGCAGGCGCTCGCCTGGGGGCAGAAGCACGCCGCCGACCGGCTCGCCGGGCAGGCGTCGATCTTCGACATGGGCGACACGCGAGGAGTCGGCCGGGCCGCGGCACCATCCGGCGATCCCCACCGGCGAGTTCGAGAAGCCGGAGCTGCTGAAGCTGGAGAAGGAGACGCTCGGCCTCTACGTCTCCGAGCACCCGCTCCACGCCGTCCGCGACCAGCTCCGCCGCAAGACCGACTGCACGCTGAACGAGATGGAGCGGCGGCGGGACGGCGAGGTCGTCTCGGTCGGCGGGATCGTCTCGGCCGTGAAGCAGCTGACGACGAAGAAGGGCGAGCCGATGGTCTTCCTGACCCTCGACGACCCCACCGGCGGCGGCGAGGTCGTCGTCTTCAACTCCACCTACGCGCAGGCGCGCGAGCTCTGCGTCGCCGACCGGATTCTCGTGATCAAGGGCCGCGTCGACCACAAGCAGCAGGGGGAGACGAAGCTGATCGCGATCGAGGTGAACGGCTTCGAGGCGGTGCAGGCGCGGACGGAGATCAAGTTCAAGCTCGACGCGCGCGCGGCCCGGGCGGGCCTGATCCGCGATCTCGCGCACCTCGTCAAGGACTACCCCGGCCCCTCGCGCGTGCTCGTCGCGCTGGAGACGTCGATGGGCCCGAAGACGCTGGCGCTCGGGCCCGGCTACACGGTGGCGATCGACACGGACTTCCTCACCGAGGCGCGCACGCTCCTCGGCGCCGACGCGATCGTCTAGCCGCGCAGCAGCGCTTCGAGCCCCGGCAGGTGGCGCAGGCAGAGCTGCGGCAGCCCGGCGTGCTCGACCTCGTAGACGATCGCCGGGATCCCCTGCTCGAGCAGCCACTCGTCGAAGGCGCCGGGCGAGCCGACCTCGAGCTCGGAGACGACGCGCAGCCCGGCCGACTCCGCGAGCCGCTCGACGGGCTCGCGCGGCACGCCCTCGCGGACGAGGATCAGCTCGATCGGCGCGTGCAGGTCGAGCACGATGCGCGGCCGCAGCTCCTGGACGAGCGCCATCAGGGCGCGGGTCTCCGGCTCGGACCCCGGCTCGGGGCCGGGCGAGGAGCGGCTCGTCCGGTTCGGCAGCTTGCGCAGCTCGGGGTCGATCCCGGGCGGGAAGGTGAACGAGGGGTCGGGGCTCCAGCTCGCGCAGGGGAAGTTCCGGTTCAGGTCGACGCCGGCCGCGTTCTGGCGCGTCCCGTTCATGAGCCCGTCGGGGTTCGCGACCTGGACGACCGCCCACGCCGTCTCGTCGCCGGGGATCCGCTCGAGCAGGCGCCGTGCGAGCAGGCCGGTCTCCGCCTCCTCGCCGTGCTGGGTCGCGATCAGGAGCCCCTCGACCGAAGCGTCGGACGCAGGCAGCTGCACGCGGAGCGGCAGCCCGCCCCGCGAGCGACCGTACTCCTCCTCGCGCCAGCCGCTGAGGATGTTCGAGGTCTCAACCATCAGATCTCAAGCCTTGCATCCTCGAGGTCGAGGTCGCGCGACACCCTGCGGGCGACCTCCTCAGAGATCGCGCCCGAGCGGCGCAGGTCGTTCACGGCATCCCGCTCGGCGTTCAGCAGCTCGCGTCGGAGCCGCTGGAAGTCGCGCGATCTCGCCTCGATCGAGCCGTCGTCGGCGCCGTCGAGCCACGCCGAGAAGCGGTTCCGGCGGAAGTCGTAGCCGCCGCGGACGCGCTCGGCCGTGTCCTCTCGCACCCACTCTTCGTCGACCAGTTCCTCGAGCCGGAGGAGCGCTGCCTCGGCCGCCCGGATGCGAGCCTGCGCCTCGTCGCGCGCCGCCTCTTCGCCGTCGTCCTCGAGGTGGAGCAGCCGGATCACAGCCGGCAGCGTCAACCCCTGGATCACGAGCGTGCCGAAGATGACCGCGAAGGTGAGGAAGAGGATCAGGTCGCGTTCCGGGAACGGCGCGCCGGCGTCGGTCGAGAGCGGGATCGCGAGAGCCGCCGCGAGCGAGACGGCGCCGCGCATCCCGGACCAGGTGATCAGTGCCAGCGCAGATGGCGTCGGCATCGGATCGCGCTCGCGGATCCGTCGGACGAGCAGGCGCGGCAGCTTCGCGGCCGGGTAGATCCAGAGCGCGCGGGCCGCAAGCACGGTCAGCCAGATCGCGACGGCCCACCAGAGCAGGTCGGCAGCCGAGTACGCGTCGAGCTCGTCGAGGATCCCGGGCAGCTGCAGCCCGATCAGCGTGAACAGGATCGCGTTCAGCGTGAAGGTGACGATCTCCCAGGCCGACTCGCCCATCAGCCGCACCTCCGGCGTCGTCAGCTCCGGCGTGTACCAGCCGAGATAGATCCCTGCGGTGACCGCCGCGATCACCGCCGACACGCCCATCAGCTCGGCCGGGATGTACGCGAAATAGCCCGTGAGCAGCGAAATCGTCACCTCGGCAGGTGGGAAGTCGAGCCGTTTCCGCACCTGCCGGACGATCCAGGCGACACCCAGGCCGACGACGACGCCGCCGGCGACGTTGAGCACGAACGCGATGCCTGCTTCCCACAGCGAGAACGTGCCGGTGACCGTGGCGACGACCGCCGCGCGGTAGGCGACGAGCGCGGTGCCGTCGTTGACGAGGCTCTCGCCCTCGACGATCGAGACGATCCGCTGCGGCACACCGAGGCGCTGCATGATCGCGGTCGCCGCGATCGGGTCGGTGGGGGAGACGACCGCGCCGAGCACGAAGGCCGCCGCCCACGGCAGTCCCGGCACGATCTCGTGCGCGACCACCGCGACGACGACCATCGTCAGGAGGACGAGCCCGACGGCGAGCAGCCCGACCGGGCGCAGATTCGCGCGCAGGTCGCGCAGCGAGGTGAAGAACGCGGCGCCGTAGAGGAGCGGCGGCAGGATGGCGACGAGCACGAGGTCGGGCGGCAGGTCGATCTCGGGCAGGGTGGGGACGAAGCCGAGCGCGAGTCCGCCGAGCACGAGCAGGATCGGATACGGGATCCGCAGCTTCGGGACGAGCACGAGCATCGCTGCCCCCGCCGTCAGCAGCACGAGGAGGCTGACGAGGTCGTGGTGGCTGAGATCCGTCACGCGCCGGTCAGGCGAGGCCCTTGTCGCGCAGCTCGCGCAGCGCCGACTCGGTCTTCTCGAGCTCGAGGCCCATGCCGCCCAGGATCTCCGGCGTCTTCGAGAACTGGACGTCGGCGTAGTCGACGACCTGCACGTGGTTGCCCCACGGGTCGAGGAACGAGTTGCCGCCGAAGATCTTCACTCCCGCATCTCGCGCCCCCGCGAGCACGGCGTCGCGGTCGTCGACGACGAGCCCGAAGTGGCGGGCGGCGTCGGGGCCTTGCGTCCGCCCCTCGGCGAACGCGATGAACTGGTCGCCCATGTCGACGAACGCCATCCCGGCGCTGCGGCCGCGCAGCTCGAGGTCGAACAGGCGACCGTAGAACGCGAGCGCCTCGTCGATCGAGCCGACCTCGAGCGCGATGTGGTTGATCCCGACGGCGCGAGCCACCATGAGAGTCTAGAGGGCGAAACCACGCGACTTTCGGCCGCGAAGCGGCCGCTTCAGGGGTCTTGGCGCGATCAGTTCAGTGCAGCGCGTTTTCGGCGGCGCGGTCGGCGAGCGTCTGCAAGCACCTTGAGCTGGATCTGGGGCGAGTCGTGCAGAAGCCGCCGGAAGCCCGACTCGTGCACGACGAGCACGCTGACCGGGGTCGTCGCCGTCACGGTCGCGTTTCGCGGACGGTTCGAGACGAGCGCCATCTCGCCGAAGAAGGAGCCGGCGCCCAGCATCTTCGGCTCGTGCCCCTTGGCTTGGACGTCGACGGTCCCGTCGACGAGGAGGAAGAACTCGTGGCCCTGCCGCCCCTCCTCGATCAGCTTCGTGCCCGACGGCAGGCTCAGCTCGTCCGCGAGCGTCGAGATCTCGGCCAACTCCTTCTTCGTGCAGCCGGCGAACAGCGGCACCTGCCGGAGCAATTCGAGCTTCGCGTCCTTGCGCATCCGCACGGTCCGATCCTAACTTCCGTTGTCCGAACGGCAAAAGGATGACATGGTGTGAGTTCGGGGGCTTCGGGTCTCAGCTGGGCATACAAGGAGGAAACACAACATGCGGAAACGTTTGACTCTGCTCACGGCGGTCGTCGTCGCGAGCTTGATCGCCGTCGTCGCAGCGTGGGCGGGGAATCCGAACTTTTCGAGGTACAAGGATCCGGTGCTCGTCTACGGCGGTTCGGCCCCGAGCGCGGCGAAGCTGCAGGCGACGACGTCGAGTTCGAGCCTCAGCGATCCCCGCGTCTTCGTCGACGGCATCGTCGTCGTGGGTATTCGCGAAGGCGCAATTACGCGCCTGACCGCGCCGTATGAGGCCGTCTACGTGTGCGTCAACGGCGGCAACAACGTTCCGAGTGCGACGAACAAGACGACCCTCTTCGGCGAGCTCGAGACGAGTGCCGTCTTCCCGGCGGCGAAGAACGGCAAGGCAGAGGGGTCCCTGCTGACCGGGCCACTCCCGACTGCGGCCGACGCGGCCGAGGCGAACGGATTCGCGTGCCCGTCGGGACAGGTGCTCGAGTTCGACCGGGTGATCTTCTCGGGCCTCGTGCTCTCGATCGACGGCGGTGAGGTCGTTCAGCTGACGACGACTCTCGTCTCCGAGTCCGTGCACGGCGTTCGGTAGCTAGACGGCGGGCGTCCGCAGCCCTTGCGCTGCGGACGCCCGCTTCTACACTCGAAGGATGTTCTGCCACGAGTGTGGTCACGCTGCGCCGGACGGTGCGAAGTTCTGCCCGGCCTGTGGCACGCGCATCGCGGCCGGCAGCAGTGTCGTGCCGGAGGCGCTTCCGGTCGAGACCCGGCGGATAGTCACCGTTCTCTTCGTCGACGTCACCGGGTCGACGCCGCTCGGCGAGCGCCTCGATCCGGAGGCGGTCCGACGGATCTTCTCGCGTTACTTCGGGGAGGTCGCCGCGATCGTCGCGCGGCACGGTGGGACGCTCGAGAAGTTCGCCGGCGATGCGCTCGTCGCCGTCTTCGGCCTCCCCGTCCTGCACGAGGACGACGCCCTCCGCGCGGTGCGTACCGCCGCGGAGGCGCGCGAGGCGCTCGCGATTGTGAACGACGAGCTCGTGCGCGACTACGGGCTCGGCCTGAACACGCGCACCGGGATCAACACCGGTGAGGTGGTCACCGGCGACAACGCCACTGGCAGCACGCTGGCGACCGGCGACATGGTCAACGTCGCGGCGCGGCTCGAAGCACGGGCGCAGCCGGGAGAGATCGTGATCGGAGCAGCCACCTACCGGCTCGTCCGGGACGCGATCACCGCCGAGGAGCTGCCTCCGCTCGAGCTGAAGGGGAAATCAAAGCCGGTTTCAGCGTTCCGGGTCGTCGATGTTGCGCCGGACACGCCCGGGCTACTGCGCCGCTTCGAGTCGCCGATCGTGGGTCGGTCACTCGAGCTGGCGGAGCTCCTGGAATCGTTCGATGCGGCTCTCGAGCATCGAGCCTGCCGTACCGCGACGATCCTCGGTGAGGCCGGCGCGGGCAAGTCGCGGCTGAGCCACGAGCTCGCGTCGGTGGTCGGCGAGCGCGCGTGGCGGCTCGAGGGCCGCTGCGTCCCATACGGCGAGGGGATCACGTACTTCCCACTGGCGATCATGCTGAAGCCGCTCGCCGGGATCGAGGACGACGACAGCCGCGACGAGGCGCGCGCGAAGCTGCTCGCTCTGCTGCCCGATGCCGACGACGGAAGCCTCGTCGTCACCCGGCTCGCCGGCGCCATCGGCCTCGACGACGTCCTCGCGCGGCCGGAGGAGATCGCCTGGGCTGTCCGCCGTCTGCTGGAAACCCTGGCTCTCACGCGCCCGCTGCTCGTCTTCTTCGACGACCTCCACTGGGCCGAGCCGACGTTCCTGCGGCTCATTCAGTACCTGGGCGAGCACGCTCGCGACGCGCCGATGTTGCTCGTCTGCTCGTCGCGCCCGGAACTGACCCAAAAGTTCCCGCCCCTCTTCGACCTGCCGGACGCGCGCTCGATCGTGCTTGCCTCGCTGCCGCAGCAGGCGACCGGGGCGTTGATCGCCAACCTCCTCGGCGACGACGTCGCACCGGAGATCGCCGCGCGCGTCGAGGCCGCCGCCGAGGGCAATCCGCTCTTCATCGAGGAGACCGTGCGCATGCTCGTGGACGAGGGGCTGATCGCGCGCCACGGCAGCCGCTGGGAGCCGGAGCGCGACCTCGCCGAGGCGGTTCTGCCGCCGTCGATCGAGGCACTGCTCGCTGCCCGTCTCGACCGGCTCGAGCCGGCCGAGCTGCAGGTGCTGCAGCGGGCATCCGTGATCGGCCGGATCTTCGGCTGGGGAGCCGTGCGGGAGCTGTCGCCCGAGTCGGAACGCGCGACGGTCGGCGATGCGCTGCAGGGTCTGCTGAGGAAGGAGGTCGTTTTCAGCGATGCCCAGCTGCTGAGCGGCGAGGACGCCTATCGGTTCGGCCACATCCTCGTCCGCGACGCAGCGTACCGGGGCCTGCCAAAGGAGACTCGCGCCGACCTGCACGACCGCTTCGCGACGTTCCTCGCCGATTCGACGGGGGACCGCGTCGGGGAGTACGAGGAGATCATCGGTTACCACCTCGAGCAGGCTTTCGGCTTCCGCATGGAGCTCGGGCCGCTGAACGAGGTCGCTGTGGATCTTCGCGCCCGCGGCCGCGCGCGGCTCGACTCGGCGGGCGAGCGGGCGCTCTATCGCGGCGACCTGCCTGCGGCACTCAACCTCTTCCAGAGGGCGGCCGCACTCACCGAGGGAGTCGCGGATCACGCCGAGCTGCAGATCCGTATTTCCGGCGTCTTGATGCAGCTCGGTCAGTTCGCCGAGGCGGAGGCGTTGCTCGAGGTGGCGCGCGACATAGCCCGCGACGAGGGGCACGAGCGGTGGGCCGCGCACGCGGAGATCGGCCTCGAGCTTGTCCTGCTCCAGACGGACCCGGCTGAGCGCACGGCGGGGATCGTCGAGCTGACCGACCGGCTCGTGCCGTACTTCGAGTCGACGGGAGACGACCTCGGCCTGGCGCGGGCCTGGCGGCTGCGCAGCAAGGTCGCGCGCCTCGTCTGCAAATTCGCCGAGGAAGCCGCTGCGCTCGAGCTTGCGATCGCCCATTCGGAGGCGGCCGGTGACGAGCGCTATGCGACCGAGAACCGGCTTTGGCTCGGCTCGTGCCTCTGCTACGGCCCGATGCCGGTCGGCGCCGCGATCGCCAGGGCGAGCGAAATGCTCGAGCAGGCCCGCGGCGTACGGTGGGTGGAGGCGTCGATCTACGGCATGCTCGGCTACCTGCACGCGATGGCCGACGCACCGGAGTTGGCGCGCGACCACCACGACCGCAGCGGCGTGATCCTGGAGGAGCTCGGGATGGCGTTTCCGCTCGCAGCAAGGTCGGTCAACTCGGCGCGAATCGCGGTGATGGCCGGCGACCTCGACACGGCGGAGAGACAGTTGCGCTGGGGATACGAGCAGCTGGAGCAGGTCGGCGAGACCGAAGTCCGCTCCACAGCGGCGGCCGTGCTCGCACAGGTCTTGTACGACCAGGGGCAGGACGACGAGGCCGAGCAGTTCGCGCTCACGAGCGACGAGCTCGCCGCCGCCGACGACGTCTACTCGCAGCTGCTCTGGCGCTCGGCGCTCGCGAAGGTGCGCGCCCGCCGCGACGGCACCGAGGAAGCACGCGAGCTCGCCAAGCACGCCGTGAAGCTCGCCGCCGCGACCGACAGCCTCAGCTTCCACGGCTGGGCCGTGCTCGACCTCGCGCAGGTGGAGGCACTCCTGAACGGGGGCACGCCGCCGCAGGACCTCGTCGCCGAGGCGATGGCGCTCTTCGCGCGGAAGGAGGACGCGGCCTCCCTGCGCCGCGCCGCCGTGCAGTTCGCCGGCGCAGGCGTCTCCTCGATCAGCGCCTGACGGTGCCGGAACTCCCGCGGCGTCGCAGGTGTAGAAGCGACGAGTGGTGAGCCGACCACCGACAGAGGACGAGCTCGTCGAGCGTGCGCGTGGCGGTGACGCCGCAGCTTTCGCCGCGCTCGTCCAACCACACGAGGAGATCGCTTTCCGCACCGCATTTCTCATCACCCGGAACGCCGCCGACGCCGAGGACGCCGCGCAGGTCGGGCTGACGAAGGCGTGGCGCGCGCTGCCGCGCTTCCGCCGCGGCGCGCCGTTTCGCCCCTGGCTGCTCGCGATCGTCGCCAACGAGGCGCGCAACCGGCGCCGGGCCGAAGGCCGCCGCGAGGGCCTCGCGCTGCGGGCGGCGCACGAGCTTCCCTCGGGGGACGCGGCTCCGTCTCCCGAGGGGAGGGCTCTCGCCGCCGAGCAGCGCGCCGAGCTGCTCGGCGGCGCTCGAGCAGCTGAGCGAGGACGACCGGCTCGTGCTCTCGTGCCGCTACCTGCTCGACCTCGGCGAGGAGGAGACAGGCGAGGTGCTCTCGCTCCGGCGGGGCACGGTCAAGTCACGGACCTCGCGGGCACTCGGACGCCTGCGTGAGCGGCTGGAGGAGGCGGGATGAACGAGCTCGAGCGTCGGCTGCAGGAGCTCGGCGGCGAGATCGCATACCCGGCGACGCCGAGCTTCGACCTCGGCTTCGAGCGCCGGCCCGCACGGGCCTGGAGCCTGCGCCCGCTCGCAGTCGGCTTCGCGATCCTGCTCGCCGTCGCCGCCGGCGTGCTCGCTCTCTCGCCCGGAGCCCGCAGCGCCTTCCTCGAGATCTTCCACATCCGCGGCGCCACGGTCGAGCGGGTCGAGACGCTGCCGGACGTCCGCGCGCAGCGGGTCGACTTCGGCGAGCGCGTCAGCCGCGAGGAGGCCGAGCGCCGCGTCGGCTTCGAGCTGCTCGACCTCGGCGAGGAGCCGGACGCGATCTATGTCCGGCCGGACGGCCTCGCCTCGGTCCTGTACGGCGACCCCGAGCACCCGCGGCTCGTGCTCTCCCAGGCACGCGGCGCGATCTACGACGGCTTCGTCAAGAAGACGGCCGAGCGGGACACGATCATCGACGAGGTCACCGTCGACGGGGAGCCCGGCCTCTTCGTCGACGGGCCGCTCCACTTCGTCATGTTCCTCGACGAGAACGGGTTCGTCTCGGACGAGCGCACCTACCTCGCCGGCACCGTCCTGCTCTGGAACCGGGACGAGCTGCTGCTGCGCCTGGAGGGCGACCTCACCGAGGAGGAGGCGCTCGAGCTGGCCGAGTCGGTCGAGTAGCGGAACCCGCGTCGCGCGAGCGGTGTATCGGCTGCATCAACCCGAACGGAGGTCCGGATGAAGAAGCTCCTGCTCGTGCTCGCCGTCGCCGCCGTGGCAGTTCCGGCCGCGAGCGCCGGCGGCTGGGCGACCGTGGGCCTCAGCTCGCTGCCGCCCGCCGGCCTGCCGGCGAACCAGGACTGGCCGGTCGACATCACCGTGCTCCAGCACGGCGAGACGCCGCTCGCCGGCGTGACGCCGGTCGTGCGCATCCGCGACGACGGCGGCAAGGTCGTGAACAGCTTCACCGCCACGCCGACCGGCAGGCCCGGCGTCTACCACGCCACCGTCAGGTTCCCGGCCGAGGGCTCGTACTCGTACGAGGTCTACGACGGCTTCACCCAGTACGGAGGCGCACAGACGCACACCTTCAAGCCGGTCGTGATCGGCGCGACGGACGGCGGCGTCCCGTACGGGTGGCTCGCGCTCGCGCTCGTGCTGGCCGCGTCGCTCGCGGCAGCGACGACTCTGGTGCTGCGCCGCCGCCGCCCCGAGCCGGCGCCGATCCAACTGAGGGAGGCCGCATGAAGAAACTGTTCGTCTTCGTCGCCACGGTCGTCGCCGCACTCGCGGTCACGGCCGCCGCCAACGCCGGCTGCATGGCCACGGTGGGGCTCAGCTCGAAGCCGAAGCCCGGCCTGGCCGCCGGCCAGCCCTGGGTGGTCACGATCCGGGTCCTCCAGCACGGCCGCACGCCGATGCCGGACGCGAAGCCCGAGGTCCGAATCCGCAACGCCGCCGGCAAGCTGTTCACCTTCAAGGCGAAGACGACCGCGATCGTCGGGTCGTATCGCGCCCGCGTCGTCTTCCCGAAGGCCGGCCGCTACACGCTCGGCGTCTACGACGGCTTTCCCGTCGCCGAGTGCGCGCGCGTGCACACGTTCAAGCCGGTGCTGATCGTCGCCGTCTGACGGCCGTGGGGTGAGCCCGGGCGACTCCGGGCTCACCCCACCATGCCGCTCACCAGCTCGTCGGCTTGCCCACCTGGTAGAGCCACGCGTCGAAGAACGCGGTCAGGTCCTGGCCCGAGATCCGCTCGGCGTGCGCGATGAACTGCGGTGTCGTCACGTTGCCGTAGCGGTTCTGCGTTGCCCAGTCGCGGAGGATCCGGTTGAACGTGAAGTCGCCGACCTTCTCCCGGAGCGCCTGCAGAGTCATCCCGCCGCGGTAGTAGATCGTCCCGTTGAAGAGGAACTGCGGCGTCCCGGGGACCGCCGGCGGCGGATTCCAGAAAGCGCTGTCCTGGGCGGGCGTGTTGTAGAGCTGCTTGAACCACTGCGCCGCGCTCTTGTTGCCCTGCTCCTCGCTCCAGATCCACTCCGACCAGGTCGCGAAGCCCTCGTGCAGCCAGATGTCGGGCCACTCCGTCAGCGTCACCGAGTCGCCGAACCACATGTGCGAGATCTCGTGCACGAGCGTCGCCTCGTTGGGGACGTACGGGAAGTTCGGCTTCGTCTGCGTCTCCAGCGAGTAGCCGACGAACTTCGCCGAGTCGACGATCGCCCCGACCGAGTTGAACGGATACGGCCCGTAGAGGCCGGTGTAGAACTCGACCGATTCGACGAGCTTCGAGAGCACCTGCCCCTTCGCCAGCTGCGGGTCGATCGCGACGTAGACCGGCAGCCCGTTCGGCATCGACGTGATCGAGAGGTCGAACCGGCCGAGCGTCGACGTCGCCAGGTACGTCGACATCGGGTCGGTCTCCTTCCAGACCCAGGTCGTCCTGCCACCGGTCGTCGTCGACGAGACCAGGACGCCGTTCGCCATCGCCGTCAGCCCCTCCGGCACCGTGACCGCGAAGTCGAAGGTCGCCTTGTCGCGGGGGTTGTCGTTGCACGGGTACCAGCCGGGCGATCCCTGGGGCTCGTTGACCACGAAAGCGCCGTCGTCCGTGGGGATCCACCCCTCGATCGACTGGTCGGGATCGACGATCACCTCGGGCACGCCGCTGTAGTCGACGGCGACGCTGAAGTTCGATCCGCTCGGGATCCCGGTCTGTGGTGTGATCACGAGCTCCTGGCCGTCGCGCGCGAAGGCGGCGGCGACGCCGTTCACGGTCAGCCTCGAGATCTGGAAGCCGCGCAGGTCGAGATTGAACCGGGAGAGATCCTGCGTCGCCGTCGCGGTGACGACGGCCTGGCCGACGAGCACGTCGGTGCCCGGGTCGTAGGCGAGCTTCAGGTTGTAGTTGGCGACGTCATAGCCGCCGTTGCCGGCATTCGGAAAGAACGGATCGCCGAGCCCGGCGGAGCCCGGTGTGAAGTCGGCGGCAGCGCCCACACCGCTTGTGAGCAGGAACGCTGCGCACCCCACGAGCAGGGCGCGCACCACGCGCATGCGGAACATCGGACGACCTCCCCTCGTCGTGTTTCCCCGCGCGGAGGTATCTCCGGCCGATGTGGTTTGCAAAACCCTTACTCCGGCTTCATCGCAATCCCCTACAAGGGGGACAACCTCTTCGCTTCACTGGACGAACTACAGATACACACGACCAAGAGGTACGACATGGCTGCGGCCGAGACGACCACCACAGAGACGGAACAGGAGCGAATCGAGCGCTGGCGCGCCGAAGAGCTCGAGCGGGCCGGCTACGAGGCGACCGCCGCCTCTCTGCTCGCAGGCCGCGCCGACGTCGATCTCCACTACGCGATCGACCTGCTCCGGAACGGCTGTGCTCCCGAGCTGGCGCTCCAGATCCTGCTCTAGTAGTTCCTCCGCGGTCTGTCTGCGCGACTCGGCACAATGCGGTCTGCCGTGACGCTGCTCGCATCGATTCCCTCACCGTCCTCGGGCACCCTCGACCTCGGGCCCGTGACGATCCACATGTACGGCCTGATGCTGCTGGCCGGGATCGCGGCGTGCATCGCCATCACCGGTGTGCGCTGGGTCGCGCGCGGCGGCGACTGGGACCTGATCTTCCGCGTCGCCGTCTGGGGCGTCGGCGCCGGGATCGTCGGGGCGCGCCTCTATCACCTGGCGACGAGCTGGAGCGAGGTCCCCGACGACTGGTGGGGGCCCGTTGCAGTCTGGGAAGGCGGACTCGGGATCTGGGGCGGGATCGCCGGCGGCGTCCTCGTCGGCGGGATCGTCGCCCACCGTGCGGGCGCGAGCGTCACCGAGCTGCTCGACGCGGCAGCGCCGGGCCTGCTCGTCGCGCAGGCGATCGGCCGGATCGGCAACTGGTGGAACCAGGAGCTCTTCGGCGAGCCGACGAGCCGCCCCTGGGGCCTCGAGATCGACAGTGCGCGCCGGCCCGACGAGTACATCTTCAACGAGACCTTCCACCCGACGTTTCTCTACGAGGCGCTCTGGAACCTCCTCGCGGCCGGGGCGCTGATCCTGCTCGACCGCCGCTTCCGCTTCCGGCCGCCGGCGCTCTTCGCGCTCTACATCGTGCTCTACACCGGCTTCCGCTTCTACCTGGAGACGCTCCGGATCGACCCGTCCGGGGAGATCGGCGGGCTTCGCACCAACGCGTGGGTCTCACTGATCCTCTTCGTCGCCTCGCTCGCCTTCTTCATCTACTGGCAGTTCTTCCGCGGCCGCCGGGACCAGCCCAGCCGCCGCGGCGGGCCGCGGCGCGTCGAGCCGAAGCAGACGATGGCCGTCCCGAGCGGGCGCGTCCGACCCGTCGCTAGCCTCCACGCGGCGCACATGGTTGTGCGCGAGCTCGAGCTGGACCTCGACGCGTTCGAGGGTCCCTTTCGACCTGCTCCTGACGCTGCTCCTGAAGGAGGAGCTGGAGCCGGCCGACGTCGACATGGCCGCGATCGTCGTCGCGTTCGTCGAGCGGCTTGCGGAGCGCGACGAGCTCGATCTGGAGGCGTGCGGCGAGTTCCTCGTCCTGATCGCGGCGCTGCTGGAGCTGAAGGCCCGCGCCCTCTTCCCCGACGAGGAGGCCGAGCTCGCCGACCTCGAGCCCGAGGAGGCGGCCGAGGAGCTCGCGCGCCGGCTCGCCGAGTACCGCCGGATGAAGGAGGCGGCCGCCTGGCTCAGCGAGCGGCTGGCGGGCGAGCGCGACCGCTACTTCCGGATCGGCCCGGCCGCGCTCGCGCCGCGGCCGGAGCGCAAGCTGGCGCCGCAGGACCCCGAGCAGCTCGCGGCGACGCTGCGCCTGCTCGCCGCGCCGCCGCCCGAGGTCTCGCTCTCGCACATGGCGCTCCGCTTCCCGCCCGTCTCGCAGTTCCTCGAGCGCTTCCGCGCCGTTCTGCGTACGCGCCGCCGCTTCGACTTCGACGCCGAGGTCGGCTCGCTCTCACGCGTCGATCAGGCCGTCGCCTTCCTGGCGCTGCTCGAGCTGCGCAAGGCGGGGGAGATCGCGCTCGACCAAGCCGCGCCGTTCGCCCCGATAAGGGTTTCTCGCCCCGCCGCGCCCTCCTGGCCGGCAGCGGCTCCCGCCGGGCAGAGCCCGGCTCCGCCGCCGCCTGACGCCGCTGGCGGCGCTCCAGCCGGCGGGCCGTATTCACATACTGTCCCGCCGGCCTACGCACCACCAGCGACGTCCCAGGAGGCCGCGGCCGAATCGCAGGAGGAATCCGCAAACGCGAAAAGGACTGCCGAATGGATCGTCCGCTCCGCCTGATCACCGCGAATCCGGTCGACCAGCTCGCCCGGACGCTCGAGGCCCTGCTCGTCGTCGCCTCGGCGCCGCTGTCGGTCGACGAGCTCGCCGACGCTGCGGCGGACGACGTCGAGCGGATCGAGCTCGCGCTCGGCCTGCTCTCCGACCGCTACCGCGAGGGGCGCAGCGGGATCGTGCTGGAGCACGTCGCCGGCGGCTACGCCTTCCGGGCCGCGCGCGAGGCCGCCGAGGCGTGCGGGCGACTGTTCGAGCGGCCGATCGAGCGCGGGCTCTCGCAGGCGGCGATGGAGACGCTCTCGATCGTGGCCTACCTCGGCCCGTGCAGCCGGCCCGAGATCGCTCGCATCCGGGGCGTCGCCGCCGACTCGGCCGTGGCCGGCTTGCTGGAGCGCGGCCTCATCGCCGAGGCCGGGCGTGACGACGGAGCGGGCGGAGCCGTGCGCTACCGGACGACGCCGCTCTTCGAGCGCGTCTTCGGGCTCGAGAGCGCCGCTGCGTTGCCGCGGCTCGACGACCTCGGCGAAAGCGCCGCGGAGATCCGCGAACGGCTGCACAGCGTCGCGGTCGGCAAGACCGCCTAGCGATCCCTGGCCGGCTGCACCTCCCGGCCGGCGGAGCCGGCCTCCGGCGCAGCCTCGCGCCGTTCGCGGCGCTCCAGCCGGCGGCCCGTACGCTCGTACTGTTCCACCGGCCTCCACACCGCGAGCGACGCGCCAGGAACCGCGAGGCGCGATACCTGTCAGTCCGTCAAGCCCAGTCGCGCCAGCACCGACTCGACGAACTCGGTCTTCGCGACCGTGTAGGCCTCGCGGTCGGTCGCGTGCTCGTCGGCGAGCCGGCGCTTCAGCTCCTCGTAGGCGCGCGCCGTCTCGGGCTCTGCGCGGAGCGCGTCGCGGAACGCGAGCTCCTCGCGCCAGGCCTCCGACCCGGGCACGACGAGGTGCAGGTGATGCGTCCGGTGCTCGGGCGAGGGCTTGCAGAACCAGTTCATGCGCTCCTCCTGGTACGGCGCCCACCAGTAGGAGAGCGCCTGCAGCGGCTCGATCGCGGCCCGGCTCTCCTCGAGGCCGGTCACCTCGGCGAGGATGTCGATCACCGGCTTCGCGCCCAGGCCGGGAACGCTCGTGCTGCCGACGTGGTGGATCTCGCCCGCGAGCCACGGCGCGAGCACGGGCAGGAGCCGCGCGCGTTCGGCCTCGAACTCCGCCGGCCAGGCCGGGTCGTAGGGGACGATCCGGACTAGATCTGCCACGAGCCGCCGCGGAGGACCGGCACGCGGTCTCCGTCGCGGGTGATCCCGTCCACGTCGAGCTCGTTCGAGCCGATCATGAAGTCGACGTGGATGGCGCTCTTGTTGATGCGCTCGCGTTCGGCCTCGTCCTCGACGGGGAACGTGTACGCGTTGCCGAGCGCGATGTGGCTGGCCGCGTTCTCGTCCAGCAGCGTCTCGTAGAAGACGGTGCCGAGCGGGCCGATCCGCCCCTCCTTGTCGACGAGCGCGATCTCGCCGAGCCGGGAGGCGCCGTCGTCCTTCGCGACCGTCGCGCGCAGTGCGTCGGCGCCCTCGTCGGCGTCGACCTTGACCGCGCGGCCGCCCTCGAACTCGATCCGGATCCCGTTCATGTAGGAGCCGTAGAACTCGAGCGGCATCGTCGCCGAGACGTGGCCGTCCACGCGCTCCGGATCCGGCGTCGTGAACACCTCCTCGGTCGGGAGGTTCGGATAGTGGGTGAGGTCGTCGACCGTCTTGAAGTCGGCGCCGAGCCACTGCGAGCTCGGCATCAGCCCGATCGTCAGATCCGTGCCCGGCCCCTGCAGGTGCAGCGAGTCGAAGCGGCGCTCCGTCATCCGGTCGGCGCTCGCGACGATCGTCTTCATCCGCTCGCGCCACGCCTCGACCGGGTCGTCGCTGTCGAGCCGGAGCACGTGCACCATCTCGTCCCAGAGCTTCTCCAGCGCAGCCTCAGGCTCCAGGTCCGGATGCACGCGCTGCGCCCAGGCGAGGTTCGGTGCCGGCCCGGCGCACCAGTTCGTCGTCCGCGCGTTGACGATCCGCGGCACCGCGGCGACGTAGGGGAGCAGGTCGCGGCCCGTGCGGGCGGGATCGAGGCCGTCGAAGACCGCGGCGCTCGTGCCGGCGAGCGAGACGCGGGCGGCGTGCTCGTCCGAGAGCCACTGCATCCGCTGCTCGATCCACGGCGGCACGAAGTCGAGCGTGCTCTCGTCGGCGTGCTCGAGCCGCTGCCGCTTGACGAGGTGGTCCCACCAGAAGACGTCGACGTACTTGGCGCCGCGCTTGTAGCCGGCGCGGGCGACGGCGTAGGTGACGTCCTCCATGCCGTGATACGCGGTGACGCCGAGGATCTGGCCCGGCTGGATGTTCGCGCCGAAGCCGACGAGGAGATCGGCGAGGCGGTCGACGTCCTGAGAGCGGTCGCGCATGAGCGGCGGCAGACTACCTTGCCGCGCGGGTTCGGAGTCCGCTCTCGCGGAATCCGAACGCGCAAGATCCCTGAAGGCGGCCGCTTTGCGGCCGCGCCCGTGCCAGCATGTGCCGTTGTGAGGCTCAATGCGTATCTGGCACGCGCGGGCGTGGCCTCGCGCCGGAAGGCGGACGAGCTGATCAAGGCCGGGCGCGTGCTCGTCAACGGCGAGCCGGGGCAGCTGAACACGTTCGTGCAGGCGGCCGACGCCGTCGAGGTCGACGGGCAGCCGGTCGCGAAGCAGACCCTGGCGTACGTGCTCCTGCACAAGCCGGCCGGCGTGGTCACGACGGCCAGCGACCCGCAGGGACGCCCCACCGTGGTCGGCCTGGTCGAGCACGAGTCCAGGGTCGTCCCGGTCGGCCGGCTCGACGTCGACACGACCGGCGTGCTCCTGCTCACGAACGACGGCCCGCTCGCGCACCGGCTCGCGCACCCCCGCTACGGGGTCGAGAAGGTCTACGAGGTCGAGACCTGGAAGGAGCCGAACGACGACGCGCTCCGCGCGCTCGCCGAGGGCGTCGAGCTCGAGGACGGACTCACTGCGCCCGCACGCGTCCGCCGGCTCGGCGCTGCCCGCTTCGAGCTCGTCCTGCACGAGGGCCGCAACCGCCAGGTGCGCCGGATGTGCGAGGCCGTCGGCCACCGCGTCCGGCGGCTGCATCGGAGTGTCTACGCGGGCCTCGGCGTGGACGGCCTGGCGCCAGGCGAGATGGCGCGAGCTCAGAGCGACTGCGGCCGCGCCGCCCCGAAGAGCCGCCCGGCCTCGCTCTTGACGAAGCCCATCCGCTCGAACATGTCGGTCAGCGTCGGCTCCGACGCCTTCCGCGCCTTCTCGGCGCCGCGGCCGAGCAGCCGCTGCAGCTCGACCGGGTCGGCCCGCAGCTCGCGGTAGCGCTCCTGGATCGGCGCCACCGCCTCGACGACCGCGTCGCCGACGTCGGTCTTGAACTGCCCGTAGCCAGAGCCTTCGTAGCGGGACTCGATCGCCTCGGCGCCCTCGCCGGTGAGCGCCCCGAGGATGTCGATCAGGTTCGTGATGCCGGCCTTGTCCGGGCCGCGGCGTACCTCTGAGCCCGAGTCGGTCACCGCCGAGCGGAACTTCTTCCTGATCACGTCCGGCTCGTCGAGCAGCCGCACCGTCCCCTGCGGCGTCCCGATGGTCGTCGACATCTTGTTCGTCGGCTCCTGGAGGTCCATGATCCGCGCGCCGACCTCCGGATAGACGCCTTCCGGCAGCTTGAACGTCTCGCCGAAGCGGCTGTTGAAGCGCTCGGCGATGTCGCGCGTCAGCTCCAGGTGCTGCCGCTGGTCGTCGCCGATCGGGACGATGTCGGTCTGGTAGAGCAGGATGTCGCCCGCCATCAGCACCGGGTACGTGAAGAGCCCGGACGAGATGAACTCGTGCCGGTCGGACTTGTCCTTGAACTGCGTCATCCGGCCGAGCTGGCCGTAGCTCGTGACCGAGCCGAGCAGCCACGCAGCCTCGGCGTGCGCGGGCACGTGGCTCTGGGCGAAGACCGTCGAGCGCTCCGGGTCGAGACCGGTCGCGAACAGGATCGCCGCCAGGTCGAGCGTCCGCTCGCGGAAGTCCTCAGGGTCGTACTCGACCGTGATCGAGTGCAGGTCGACGATGCAGAAGAACCCCTCGCCGCGCTCCTGTGTCGCCGCGTACTGGCGAAAGCCGCCGATGAGGTTGCCGAGGTGCTTGTCGCCCGTGGGCTGGATCCCGGAGAAGATGCGCATTTGCGCTCCATTTCTACCGGCTTCCGGCCGCAGAGGCGCAACTACACTCATCCGATGGCAGCAGTCGGCTCACCGGAGCTCCTGATCGTGATGGGCGCGCAGGCGTCCTCCGAGCAGGTCGACGAGGTCGTCGCACGGCTCGAGGAAGCGGGCGCCAGCGCGCACGTCAGCCACGGCCGCGACGCGACCGTGATCGGCGCGATCGGCGAGCGCGAGCTGCTCGCGACGCTGCCGCTCGAGGGCTTCCCCGGCGTCGAGCAGGTCTTGCCGATCCTGAAGCCCTACAAGCTCGTCTCGCGCGAGCTGCGCCGCGACCCGACCGTGATCGAGGCGCGCGGCCGCCGGCTCGGCGACCACTACTTCGGCTTCATCGCCGGGCCGTGCACGGTCGAGACGCGGGAGCAGACGCTCGAGACGGCGCGGGTCGTCCACGCCGAAGGGGTGACGATGCTCCGCGGCGGCGCCTTCAAGCCGCGCACCTCTCCTTACGCCTTCCAGGGGCTCGGCGTCGAGGCGCTGCACATCCTCGCCGAGGCGCGGGAGGAGACCGGGCTGCCGCTCGTGACCGAGCTGATGGACCCCCGCGACGTCGAGGCGGTCGTCGAGATCGCGGACGTGATCCAGATCGGGGCGAGGAACATGCAGAACTTCAACCTCCTCTCCGAGGTCGGCCGCGCGCCGAAGCCGGTGCTGCTCAAGCGAGGCCCAGCGTCGTCGATCGAGGAGCTGCTGATGGCGGCCGAGTACGTGGTCAAGGAGGGAAACACGCAGGTGATCCTTTGCGAGCGTGGGATCAAGACCTTCGAGCGGGCGACCCGCTACACGCTCGACCTCTCCGCGATCCCGGTGCTGAAGCACGAGACGCACCTGCCGGTGATCGTCGATCCCTCGCACGCGGCCGGCAAGCGCGACCTCGTGCTGCCGCTCGCGCGCGCCGCCGTCGCCGCGGGCGCCGACGGGATCATCGTCGAGGTGCACCCGCGGCCCGAGGAGGCGCTCTGCGACGGGCCGCAGCAGATCCCGGCGGGCGAGTTCGCCGACTTCGCGCACGAGATCAGGGCGCTCGCCTCGCTGCTCGGCAAGACGATCGGGTGAACTCCGTCGCGATCGTCGGTACCGGGCTGATCGGGGCGTCGGTCGGGCTGGCTGCACGCCGCAGCGGGATCGAGGACGTGCGCGGCTGGGATCCCGATCCCGCGCACCTCGCGACTGCCGCCGAGCGCGGCGCGGTCGCGGCAGCACCCGACCTCGCCGCGGCACTCGACGGCGCCGACCTCGCCGTCGTCGCCGCTCCGGTGACCGCGCTGCCGGCCCAGGTGCGGGCGGTGCTCGACGCGAGCGCGCCCTCGGTCACGGTCACCGACGTCGGCTCGACGAAGGGCGGCGTCTGCGCGGCCGCGGCCGGCGTCGGCCGCTTCGTCGGCGGCCATCCGATCTGCGGCTCCGAGGCGCGCGGGCCGGAGTGGGCGACCGCCGAGCTCTTCGAGGGCGCGACCTGGTTCCTGACGCCGGTCGCCGCCACCGACCCGGACAGCTACAAGGTCCTGCACGGCTTCGTCTCCGCCCTCGGCGCGGTGCCCGTCGCGATCGACCCCGAGGCGCACGACCGGCTCGTCGCGGTCACGAGCCACCTGCCGCACGCGCTCGCGAACGTCCTCTTGAACCAGGCGGGCGGCGGCAAGGTCGAGGGACACGACCCGCTCGACGCCGCGGGCGGCTCGCTCCGCGACATGACGCGCGTCGCCGGCGCGAACCCGAGGATCTGGGTCGACATCTTCCTCGAGAACCGCGAGGCGCTCGCCGCGTCGCTCGCCGAGCACCGCCGCCGGGTCGAGCAGCTCGAGACCGCGCTCGCCGCCGGCGACGCCGGCTTCCTCGCCCGCTGGATCGGCGAGGCCTCGGCCAACCGCCGCCGCCTGCTCGAGACCGCCTACGAGAACGCCGGCGCGCTGCAGCGGCTGCGCGTGCACGTGCCCGACCGGCCGGGCGTGATCGCCGGGATCGCCCAGGCGCTCGGCGCCGAGCGGATCAACATCGCCGACTTCGACCTCCAGCATCTCTCGAGCGAGCGCGGCGGCACGCTTGCGATCCTCGTCGCCGGCGAGGGCGAGGCCGAGCGCGCGGCGGCGCTCCTGGAGCAGCAGGGCTACGGCGTCGTCGTCGCGCCGGTGCTCGAGGACGAGGCGTGAGGATCGAGCCCGCGGCGGCGATCAGCGGCCACATCGCCGTCCCCGGCGACAAGTCGCTCTCCCACCGCGCCGTCCTGCTGGCGGCGGTGGCGGAGGGCGAGACGCGGATCTCCGGCTTCGGCCGCTCCGAGGACACCGAGGCGACGATCAAGGCGGTCCGCGACCTCGGCGTCCGCGTCTACGAGGCCGACCCCGAGACGCTGCGCGTCTTCGGCGCGGGCCTGCGCGGCCTGACGCGCGCCGAAGCAGCCGCTCGACTGCGGCAACGCGGGCACGCTGATGCGCCTGCTGCCCGGCCTGCTCGCCGGCCAGGAGGGCCGCTTCGAGCTCACGGGCGACGAGTCGCTCCGCTCGCGGCCGATGGAACGGATCGCGGAGCCGCTTCGGCTGATGGCGGCGACCGTGGAGACGACCGACGGCCGCGCGCCGTTCACGGTCGAGGGCGGCACGCTGACGCCGATCACCTACGAGCTGCCGGTCGCGAGCGCGCAGGTGAAGTCGGCGGTGCTGCTCGCCGGCCTCTACGCCGGCGGCGGCGAGACGACCGTCGAGGAGCCGCTGCCGACGCGCGACCACACCGAGAACCTGCTCGCGCAGGCCGGCGTGCGCGTGACGCGGAAGCCGCGCAGCGTCTCGGTCGCGCCCGCCGAGCGGCTCGAGCTGGGAGAGGTCGAGATCCCCGGCGACTTCTCCTCGGCGGCGCCGTTCATCGTCGCGGCCACGCTGCTGGCCGGCTCGGAGCTGACGATCCACGGCGTCAACCTGAACCCGCGCCGGACCGGGCTGCTCGTCGTGCTCGAGCGGATGGGCGCGAACATCACCGTCTTCAACCGGAGGCGGATCGGCGGCGAGCCGGCCGGCGATCTCGACATCCGCCCGACCGAGCTCGTCGGCACGACGATCGGCGCGGCCGAGGTGCCGCTGCTCGTCGACGAGCTGCCGCTCTTCGCCCTGCTCGCCGTGCACGCGCACGGCGACAGCGTGCTCCGCGGGGCCGCCGAGCTGCGTGCGAAGGAGACCGACCGGATCGAGGCGGTCGTGGACGGCCTCCGCAGCCTCGGCGCGCACATCCGCGCGACGCCCGACGGGTTCGCCGTTCGCGGCGTCCCGTCGCGGATCCGCGGCGGCGGCACGTTCGACTCTCGCGGCGATCACCGGATCGCGATGCTCGGCGCGATCACAGGGCTCGTCTCCCGCGAGGGCGTGGAGGTCGAGGGCGCGGCGGCAGCGGCGGTAAGCTTCCCCGGCTTCTACGACCTGCTCGACTCGCTGAGAGCCACAACCACCTGATGATCGTCGCCATCGACGGGCCCGCAGGGGCCGGCAAGAGCACGGTCGCACGGCTTCTCGCCGAGCGGCTCGGCTTCCGCTACCTCGACACCGGGGCGATGTACCGCGCGCTGACGTGGCTGGCGCGCCGCCGCGGCGTCGCGCTCGATCGAGCCGGCGAGCTCGCCGCGCTCGCGGCCGAGAACCCGGTCGGGTTCGACGAGGAGGGCCGCGTCTTCATCGACGGCAGCGACGTCACCTCCTCGATCCGTAAGCCGGACATCGACAAGCTCGTCCCTGTCGTCGCCCGCCACCACGACGTGCGCGAGGTGATGCGAGAGCGCCAGCGCGCGCTCGGGGCGGAGGGCAACGTCGTGATCGAGGGTCGCGACATCGGCACCGTCGTCGCGCCTCAGGCTCAGGTCAAGGTCTACCTCGTCGCGGACGAGCGCATCCGCGCCGCCCGGCGCTCGACGGAGCGGCCGGGGATCGGCGCCGACGCGCTCGCGACCGACCTGCGCCTCCGCGACGAGCGGGACGCGATCAACATGCGGCCGGCCGAGGACGCGATCCAGATCGACACGACCGACCTCGCCGTCGACGAGGTCGTCGCCCGGATCGAGCAGATCGTCCTCTCGCAGCTCGCCGGCATGACGTCGCGCCGACGCAGTCTGGACGGTCGGCCGGTACACGATCGGCACCCTCGTCCGGCTGCTGACGCCGCTGCGCAACTACGGCGTCGAGCGGGTGCCGCGAACCGGCGGCGTCGTGCTCGCCTTCAACCACTTCCACTGGGTCGACCCGCCCGTGTTCGGCCTCTTCTCGCCGCGGCCGATGTACTTCGTCGCGAAGGTGGAGGCGCACCGGATCCCGGGTCTCGGCCAGCTGATCCGGAGCTTCGGGACGATCTCGGTCCGCCGCGGCGAATCGGACCGCGAGGCGGTGCGGCTGATGCGCGAGGCCGTCCGCGAAGGCCACGCGCTCGGACTCTTCGTCGAGGGGACGCGGCAGCTCACCGGCGTCCCCGGGCACGTGCATCCGGGGGCGGCGATGGTCGCGCTCCAGGAGGGCGTGCCGGTCGTGCCCGCCGCGATCTACGGCTCGTACGAGTGGAAGCCGGGTAACTACCACCCGATCTCGGTCGCGTGGGGCGAGCCGCTCCGCTTCGAAGGGCTGCCGAAGGGCGCCAAGGGGTACCGCGAGGCCTCCGCCGAGATCGAACAGCGGATCCACGCTCTGCACGCCTGGCTCGCCGAGATGCACGAGCTCGGACGGCCCCGGCACGCGACGCCGCCGGCATGAGCGAGACGACCGAGACGCCGGACGTCCAGCAGCCCGAGATCATCGGCACGGTCGCGATCGTCGGCTTCCCGAACGTCGGCAAGTCGACGCTGATCAACCGGCTGACCGAGTCGAGGCAGGCGGTCGTGCACGAGACGCCCGGCGTCACCCGCGACCGCAAGGAGCTGCTCGCGGACTGGAACGGCAAGCACTTCCTCCTCATCGACACGGGCGGGGTCGACGACCTCGCGACCGACCCGTTCAGCCCCGAGATCGCGAAGCAGGCCCGGGCCGCGATCGGCGAGGCCGACCTCATACTCTTCGTCGTCGACGCCAGACACGGGATCACACCGGGCGACGAGGAGCTCGCGGTGACGCTGCGGGCCGCGAAGAAGCCCGTGATCGTGCTCGCGAACAAGATCGACGACCCGCGCAAGGACCTGGAGGCGGTCGAGTTCCACAAGCTCGGCCTCGGCGATCCGTTCCCGCTCTCCGCCCTGCACGGCCACGGCACCGGCGACCTGCTCGACCGCGTCGTCGACATGCTCCCCGGCGAGGGGCCGGTGCAGGTCGGGGACGAGGCGATCCGGGTCGCCATCCTCGGCCGCCCGAACGTGGGCAAGTCGTCGCTCCTGAACGCGCTCGTCGGCGCCGAGCGCGTGATCGTCTCGGACGTGCCGGGGACGACGCGCGACACGGTCGACACGATCCTCGAGCGCGACGGGCGCATCTACCAGCTGGTCGACACCGCCGGGCTGCGGCGGAAGCGGAAGCAGCGCCAGGGGATCGAGTACTACTCGGAGCTCCGTGCGCTCGAGGCCGCCCAGCGCGCCGACGTCGCGCTCGTCCTGATCGACGCGAGCGAGGGGATCGTCGACCAGGATCTTTCGGTCGCGGACGTCGCGCGCAAGGCCGGCAACTCGACGCTCGTCGTGCTCGCCAAGTGGGACGAGAGCGAGGTCACGATCGAGGACGTGCGGCCGAGGATCGAGGCGAAGCTGCGCCAGCGGCCGCCGCTGATCGCCGTCTCCTCGAAGACCGGCCGCGGCCTCGACCGGCTGCTCGCCTACATCGCCGACCTCTTCGAGAAGCACACCGGCCGGATCCCGACGCCCGCGCTCAACAACGCGCTCGCGGAGCTGCGCCAGGCGCGGCAGCCGCCGTCCTCGAAGGGGAAGCGGCTCAACCTCCTCTACGGCACCCAGGTCTCGACCCGGCCGCCGCGGATCCGGATCCACGTCAACGACCCCGGCCTCGTCACGCGCGACTACGCGTACTGGGTCGAGAACGAGCTGCGCAAACGGTTTAACCTCGCCGGCGTGCCGGTCTCGATCGACTTCGTCCAGCGCTCGTGAGGGTCGTCGTCGTCGGCGGGGGCTCGTGGGGCACCGCGTTCGCGCGGGTGCTGGCGAACCGGGAGCACGACGTCACGCTCGCCTGCCGCGACGCCGAGCAGGCCGCCGCGATCGCGGCGACCCACCGCAACCCGCGCTACCTCACCCACTGCGACCTCCGCGGCGTCGCCGCGACGACGATCGACGAGGCGCCGCTCGCCGCTGCCGAGCTCGTCGTCGTCGCCGTCCCGAGCGCGGTCTTCGGGGACGTCGTCAGGTCGCTGCCCGGGCGACGCACCGATCCTGTCGCTGACGAAAGGGCTCGACCCCGCGACCGGTGAGCGCCTCTCGACGCTCGTCATCGGCAGGCCGGTGGCGGTGCTCTCGGGCCCGAACATCGCAGACGAGATCGCGCGCGACCTGCCGGCCGCGGCCGTGATCGCGAGCGAGGACGAGCAGCTCGCGCTCGACCTGCAGGCGGCGATCAACTCGGTCACGTTCCGCGTCTACAGCAGCGACGACATCGTCGGGGTCGAGCTCTGCGCGGCGGCGAAGAACGTGATCGCGCTGGCCGCCGGCGGGGCCGACGGACTCGCTCTCGGCGACAACGCGAAGGCGGCGCTCGTCGCGCGAGGGCTCGCCGAGATGGCCCGGCTCGCGGTCGAGGCGGGCGGCAAGGAGGAGACGTTCTCGGGCCTCGCCGGCATGGGCGACCTCGTCGTCACCTGCTGGTCGCCCGTCGGGCCGCAACCGCCGCGCAGGCGAGCTGATCGCGCAGGGCGTCGAGCCGGACGACGCCGTCCGTCAGATCGGGATGACCGTCGAGGGGCTGACGACCGCGCCGGTGCTGCGCGACCTCTCGCACCGGCTCGGGATCGAGCTGCCGATCACGAACGGCGTCTGCGCGGTGCTCGGCGGCGAGCCCCTGCACGAGCTCGTCGGCAACCTGATGCGCCGCGAGCCGACGACCGAGTAGCAATTCCGAGTTGCCAATTGACGAATAAGAAAGTCCCTCTTTGGAGGGAAGTCCCTCGACCCGTGGCTGGCCGAGCGGCGTCGCTCGTCCGCAGGCAGGTCGCGGCCGTCGAGGCGGTAAAGCCCCGACCGCCGCCGACAACGCCGAGCGCACGGCGCTCTTCATCGGCAAGCTGCGCGTCGTCGAGCGGGCCGTGACGAAGTACAGAGCGGCGCTGCGGGCGAACAACGCGCAGGCGACGCGCGAGGCGCTCGCCGAGGCAGGTGCAGCGGGCGCCGAGGCTCGCACCGTCGCGCTTGCAGCCAGCGTCGCCGAGGCGGCGGGTACTCGGGAGGCTGACCCCGGCACCGTCGGTAAGCTCTCCGCTCATGGCTGCGCGCGAGTTCTCATTCACCTCGGAGTCGGTCACCGAGGGCCATCCCGACAAGATCGCCGACCAGGTCTCGGACGCCGTCCTCGACGCCGTCCTCAAGGACGACCCGACCGGCCGCGTCGCCTGCGAGACGCTGATCACCACCGGCCTCGTCGTCGTCGCCGGCGAGATCACCACCGAGACGTACGTCGACATCCCGCGGCTCGTCCGCAGGACGATCGGCGGCATCGGCTACACGCGCGCAAAGTACGGCTTCGACGCCGAGACCTGCGGGGTGGTCGTCGCGATCGACGAGCAG
>CAVTSN010000002.1:0-52372 GCA_963737455.1 uncultured Gaiellaceae bacterium
GTTCGTCGCCGCGTTCTTCTGCGCGACGCTCGTCACCGTCTCCGCCACCGACCTCTCGCACCGGATCATCCCCAACGTCATCGTCCTGCCCGCGACCGCGATCGTGCTCGTCGTCGATGACGGCGCTCTACCCGAGCCCGGAGTGGGCTGCTCGGCGCGTTCGGCGCCTCGCTCTTCCTCTTCCTCGCCGCGCTCGCGTACCCGAAGGGGATGGGGATGGGCGACGTCAAGCTGGCGCTGCTGCTGGGCGCGATGCTCGGCCGCACCGTGCCGGTGGCGCTGATGATCGGCATGGTCGCCGCGCTCGTGCCGTCGGTGATCCTGCTCGTTCGCCACGGCAGTGCGGCCCGGAAGATGGGGATCCCGTTCGCCCCGTTCCTCTCGCTCGGCGGCATCGTCGCTCTCTTCTTCGGCGAGCAGCTGCTCGACGCGTATCTGAGCTCCTTCTAGCTCCTGCGCCGCCTCGGGCGAGCGGTCAAGGGATCCCGCGCCGCTGCCGATAACTCGAACGAGGGATATGGCCAGCGACCGCCCACCGAAGCTCCGCACGCCCGGCAGCGCCGGCGAGACCGGCACGTCCGGCGCGGAGCCGCTCAGCTCGGGCATGGCGTTGAACGCGATGGCCGAGCTCGTCGTCGACCTGCTCTCGGCGACCGGGCTCGTCCCCGACGACAAGCTCGCGATGGTCCGCGGCCGTGCCGGCCAGGGCTCGCTCGCGCAGGCGATCGTCGACGAGGGCGTCGCGCCGCCGGAGGGGATCGCGCGCTCGCTCGCCGTCCGCTACCAGGTCGCGCTCGTCGACCTCGCGCTCGCCGGGGTCGACAAGGACGCGGCCGAGCAGATCCCGCTCCACGTCCTCGAGCGCGTGGTCGCGATCCCGTACGCGCTCGAGAACGGCACCCTGCGGATCGCCGTCGCCGACCCCGGCAACCTGCACGGGATCGACGAGCTCAGGCTCGCGACCCGCTTCCCGCTCGACCTCGGCGTCGCCTCGAGCGAGGACATCCTCCTCGAGCTGCGGCGGATGGCCCGCGCCTCGGAGGCGTTCGGCGCCCGCGCCGTCCTCGAGGAGGTCGACGAGGAGCTGCGGGTCACCGAGGAGGAGGAGGCCGACGACCTCGAGGTCGAGGACGGCGTCTCCGACGCGCCGCTCGTCCGGCTCGTCAACTCGGTCATCTTCCAGGCGGCCGAGGACGGCGCCTCCGACGTCCACTTCGAGCCGCAGGAGGACGCGCTCGCCGTCCGCTTCCGCATCGACGGCGTGCTCCAGGAGATGCAGCGGATCCCGAAGCGGATGACGCCGGGGGTGACGACGCGCCTGAAGGTGCTCGCGAAGCTCGACATCGCCGAGCGGCGGAAGCCGCAGGACGGCCGCATCTCGCTCAACGCCGCCGCCGCCGGCCGCATGCTCGACATCCGCGTCGCGACGCTGCCGACGGTCGAGGGCGAGAAGGTCGTCATGCGCCTCCTCGACAAGTCGCGCCGCGCCCCGACGCTCGAGGAGCTCGGCCTCTCCGACGACATGCGCGCGCGGCTCGCCGAGATCCTCGCGCGGCCGACCGGCGCCCTCCTCGTCACCGGGCCGACCGGCTCCGGTAAGTCGACGACGCTCTACGCCGGCCTGACCACGATCAACCGGCCCGAGATCAACATCATCACGGTCGAGGACCCCGTCGAGTACCGGCTCGCGCGGCGTCAACCAGGTGCAGATCAACAACCGCGCCGGGCTCACGTTCGCCTCGGCGCTCCGCTCGATCCTCCGCTCCGACCCCGACGTGGTGATGGTCGGCGAGATCCGCGACGGCGAGACCGCCAAGATCTCGATCGAGGCCGCCCTCACCGGCCACTTCGTGCTCTCGACGCTGCACACGAACGATGCCCCGAGCGCGATCACGCGCCTGAACGAGATGGGCGTCGAGCCCTTCCTCACCGGCGCCGCCGTCACGGGCGTGCTCGCGCAGCGGCTGGCGCGGAAGCTCTGCACGCACTGCTGCGAGATGTACCAGCCGTCGGTCGACGAGCTGCTCCAGTCGCGCGTCGCGCCGGACGTGGCGCTCGCGTCCGACGGGATGGCCTTCTACCGCAAGCGCGGCTGCCCCCGCTGCAACCAGACCGGCTACAAGGGGCGCGTCGGCGTCTACCAGTTGCTGACGATGACCGAGACGATCGCCCAGCTCGCAGTCGCCCGCGCGAGCCGCGAGGAGGTCGAGCGGGCGGCGATGGAGGCCGGGATGCGCTCGCTCTGGGACGACGGCCTCTCGAAGGTGGCGGCCGGCCTGACGTCGGTCGAAGAGCTCGCCCGCGTGCTCGTGTAGTCGCGAGGCCGCACCGGCGAACGAGCGGCTTGTGTTCCTGTAACACAAGCTTTCGTCGCTCGCGACGAAATCGGCACAAACCGGCGACCGCGCCCTGGCACGCTCGGGTGATGAGGTTCGCCGCTCTCGCCGAACGACCCGCGCATCGCCGTCCTCGTCGTCGAGCTCGACCGCGACGACGTGCCGATGGCGCAGACCTGGCGGGACGTCGCCGGCGCCGCGGAGCGGCTCGGGATGCGGCGTCCGAGCTACCAGCACGTCCGCCGGCTCGTCCGGATCGAGCGCCGTCGGCGTCAGCTCGAGGCGCGCGGGCGGGCGGTGCTCGGCCGCGCCGCAGCGACGCTCGCCGCGGGCCGCGTGCCGAGCGCGGTGCTCGTGCTGGAGCGGCTGCGAGAGCTTCGCGGCGCGGAGGAGCTTGTGTTACAGGAACACAAGGCGTTCGAGCCGCCCTAGGCGCAGGCGGCGGGGTCCGCCACCAGCCTGGGCTCGGACGAGCGGAGGCCGACGCGGGTGCCGTGGACGACGCCGACGCTGCCGCTCGCGTAGCCGGCCGTCCAGACGCCGTTGCCGCACACGGGGATCCGGACGAGCTTCGCCGTCCGCGGCGGGATCGTCAGCCGCGAGCGAGCGGTCGCCGGGCAGCTCGACCTCGAACGGGACGGGAGTCGTGCCGGCGGCGGTGAGCTCGAGCTCGAGCCAGCCGGCGAGCGGCCGCCGGGCTCGCTCGGCCAGACGCGGAAGCCGCCGTCCGTGGCCAGCAGCCCGCTGAAGTAGCGACCGGCCACGAGGAGCTTCAGCTGCGGTCCTGCCGGCGGAGCGCCAGAGCGTCTTCGTCGGGCCGGCTGCGACGCGCTCGGCGTCGCGGAGGAGGATCGTCGATCCGTGCATGTCGGTGAGCACGAGCCCGGCCGGGAGGTCGAGGCGGCCGGCGCCGTCGACCGCGGGCTCGAGCACGGCGAACGCGTCTGGTCGGTCGGCCCCGTCGAGCAGCGCGAGATGGTCGACCGAGCGGTTCCAGAAGAGGGTGCTGAGCAGATCGGCCCGCGTCGAGCGGGGGCCGACGAGCAGGGTCACGGGCTCGTCCGCTGCGGCGTCGATCCAGGACGGGTCGGTCGGGAGGAAGCTCGTCCGCAGCGTGCTCGAGCGTCGTGCTGGTAGGCGAACGCTGCGCTCGTCGTCGCCAGCGCCACGAGGGCCGTCGCGGTCAGGGCGACCGGGGTCGCGAGCCGCCGCCGCGAGTAGGCCGCGACGAGAACGACCGCCGAGAGGGCGGACGCGCCGAGCGCGACGTGAGCGAGGCGAGGCCGACGTCGCCGAGCCGCGCCTTCGAGGTGGCGCAGCGCGGCGAGCACGACCGACTGGCCGCTCCCGTCGGCTGCGTAGCCGGCGAGCGGGACGACCGCGGCCGACGTCGCGGCCACGCGCGGCGAGCAGCGCGTAGGCGCGCAGGTGCGGCCAGCCGCGGCTCGCGTAGAGCGCGAACGCGACGACCACGAGCGGCAGCGCGTACATCGCGTAGCGCTCCTGCACGCGACCGGCGTCGCCGACGACCGACGCCTCGCACGAGCAGGAGCACGAGCTCCGCGACGGCGAAGACGCCGAAGCCGAGCTCGCGCGCGGGAGCGCGGCCGCACGAGTGCCAGCGCGAGCCCGATCAGGGCACCGGGGACGATCACCCAGCCGGCCGCATACGCGAGCACGAGTGCGTTCGCGCCGAATCCGCGGACGGCGACGGGGAGGTCGACCGAGTACGCGGTGACGTCGCCGTAGATGCCGACCGTGCCGGCGAGCGCCGCACCGAGCCCGGCCACGAGCGCCAGTGAGATCGCGCCGGCCGCAACTGCGTGCTCGCGGAGCGTCGCGCGCAGGCGCCGGTCGCGCAGGCCGACGGCGAAGACCGCAACGAGGTAGCAGAGCGGCAGTATCGCCAGCTGGAGCCGCGTCGACGTCGCAAGCCCGGAGAAGGCCAGCACGGCGAGCTGGTGTCGAAGCGTCGGCCGTTCGAGCGCGGCGACCGCTGCAGCTGCTGCCGCGAGCGCGAGCGGGTACGCGAGCGTCTCGGCCAGCAGCGAGGAGGAATAGAGGAGCTCCGGCAGCAGCACCGCGACAGCGGCCGTCGCGAGCGCCAGCCGGTCGCCGATGCGGAGCCGGCGCGCGAGCAGGAAGGCCGGCACCGCCGCCAGCGACATCGTCACGGCGTTGACGGCCTGGATCGTGCGGAACGCCTGCTCGACGTCGTCCCAGAGCCAGGCAGGAGCGGTCAGGAGCGGGTAGAGGAGAGGCAGGAAGTGGGAGCTCTCCCCACGGACGAGCGGTGAGCCGCTCTCGAGCAGCGAGCGGCCGAGCTCGGCGTACATGTACTCGTCGGGGAAGTAGCCGGGGGTGGGGCGGCGCCACGCGAGCAGCGTCTGGAGCAGGCTCGAGAGCGCGACGATTCCGGCGAGCACGAACGGCGGCGTCGCCAGCCGGGCCGGGACGCGCGGGACGGCGCTCGATGGGGCCAGCGGCGCGCCGACGTCCACGGGCTGCCGCCTACTGCGCCTGCACGTCGCAGCCGAGGACCATCAGCGCCTCGACCGCCTCGGTGACGAACTGCGTCGCCTGCGCCGCGTTCGCGAAGTTGTACGGGCCCGGGCGGACCGGGTCGGCGCCGTTTGCCGCACCTGCCGGGTAGACCTCGGTCTCGACGACGCACGAGTCGCCGTGGTCGATCGCGCGCAGGACGGCGACCGAGCGTCCGTCCTTGCGGGCATGCCGGACGAAGAGCTCGCGCTCGTCGGCCTTCGCGACCGCGCTCACTGGAGCGCGCTTGCGGCGGCCTGGGCGACCGTCTCGCGGTCGACGAAGCCGGTCAGCTCGACCGCGACGTCGCCCGACCGCTTCACGACGAGCACGCTCGGATCCTGGACGGAGTCGAGCTTGGCCAGCAGCGCGCGGGCGACGCGCTCGTTGAGGACGTTGAGCGCGAGGAAGCCGGCTCCGCCGAGCTTGGCGCCCGCCTCGGCCTCCGCCGCTGCGAGCTCGTCGACGCGCGCGCCCGGGACGACGAGGGAGAGGACGACGACGCGGTGCTGCTGCAGGGCGCGGTCGACGACGACGGGAAAGCCGGACGGCGGCACGACGGGGTTGACGGGCGGCTTCGGCTTCGCGGCCTGTGCGGGCGCAGGCTTGGGGGCGGCCGCGGCCTTCGCGGGCTGCGTCGCCGCCTTCTTGACCGGCGCGGCCGCCTGGGCCGGCTGCGGGATCGGGGCCGACTCCTCGACGCTGGGGCTCATCGTCCGCATCGCGAGCATGCCCGCAAGAGCCGACGAGGACGATCACTACCGCGAAGATGCGGACGGGCAGGCTGATCTTTTCCATCTCACTCTCCTTATGGCGTCGGCAGTGGTCGTGGCGGTCTGAAGGTCTGGCGTGAGAAAAGACGGAGGGCGCGGTCTCCCGCGCCCTCCGAGGCAGTTCAGTCGAGCTCTGGCTTACGGGCAGCTGCCCTGCGTGACCACACCGTTGATGGTGGGGGCCGCAACGCCGAGCGCGTAGTAGTACTCGAACGCGGTGGCGTCGGCACCCGTCTCGACGCAGTAGGAGCCGACCGCGAGGCTCGTGAAGCGGAGGTTCGGCGAGATGCCGGCGTCGATGTCGTCGAGCTCCGTGAGGACCATGCCCTGGTAGCCGGTCGTCCCCAGCGTCAGGTCGGCATCCGTCGAGGCGCCGACGTTGTCCGCCGAGTAGGTCTCGATCGCCGGGATCGCGGCGCGGAGGTTGGCCTGGTTGGCCGCGCGGGTGGCGCGGTCGCGGAAGCCGAGGTACGACGGCACCGCGATCGCGAGCAGGATGCCGATGATGATGATGACGACCAGGAGCTCGATCAGGGTGAAGCCCTGCTCGCTCTTGGCGTCCAGGCGCTTGCGAAGCGCTGTAAGCATTGGGGTGTCTCCTTCCGAGGGGACGGTCAGTTACTGCGTGGCTGACCGGACATCGGCCGGCTCGGCGCGCCGGTAGACCCCTCGATTGGGTGAACGCTCACCCACCCCATCCCCCACGGTGGGTGAGTCTGGTTCCGGCAGGAAGAGAGAGGTTCGCGCTCGCGGGAAAACCTGGCGATCCCTCACTCAAGTTACCCCCGGACCCTGCCGATAGCCGAACTCGTGACCGGGATCACGCCCTCCGTGCCCGCTGCGGTTCGATCGATCGACGACCTCCTCGAGGCGATGGTCGCGCGCGGCGCATCCGACCTCCATCTCTCGGTGGGGACGCCGCCGGCGATCCGCGTTCGCGGTGAGCTCGAGCGCCTCGAAGGCGCTCCCGTGCTCACGCCCGAGGACACCCAGCAGCTGCTCTACCGCGTCCTCTCGACCGAGCAGCAGAAGCAGCTCGAGATCAAGCGGCAGATCGACACCTCCCATTCCGTTCCCGGCCTCGCGCGCTTCCGCGTCAACGTCTACTTCCAGCGCGAGGCGCTCGGCGCCGCCTTCCGCGTCATCCCGGAGGAGCTGAAGACGCTCGAGGAGCTCAACCTGCCGCGCTCGCTCGCCGAGCTGGCGATGCAGCCGCGCGGCCTCGTCCTCGTCACCGGCCCGACCGGCTCCGGTAAGTCGACGACGCTCGCGGCGATGATCGACGAGGTCAACCGCAACCGCACCGATCACATCCTCACGATCGAGGACCCGATCGAGTTCGTGCACCGCCACAAGCGCTGCATCGTCAACCAGCGCGAGATCGGCGTCGACGCGGTCAGCTTCGGCGAGGCCCTTCGCGCCGCGCTCCGCCAGGACCCCGACGTGATCCTCGTCGGCGAGATGCGCGACCTCGAGACGATCGGCACCGCGCTCACGGCCGCCGAGACCGGCCACCTCGTGCTCGGCACGCTGCACACGCAGAGCGCCCCGGGCACCGTCGACCGCATCATCGACGTCTTCCCGGCCGAGCAGCAGGAGCAGGTCCGGATCATGCTCGCCGGCTCGCTCCAGGGGATCATCACCCAGGCGCTGATCCCGACCGCCGACCAGCAGGGCCGGGTCGCGGCGCTCGAGATCCTGCTCCCGGACGACGCGACCAGGAACCTGATCCGCCAGGGGAAGGTCGAGCAGATCTACTCGATCATGCAGACCTCCACCGGCCGCGGGATGACGACGATGGAGCAGTCGCTCGCGAACCTCGTCCTCCGGCGCGTGATCACGCGCGAGGCGGCGCTGGCAGTCTCGAGCCGCGTCGAGCAGCTCGACGGCCTGCTCGAGCGAGCCGGCTTCGAGGCGCCGGCCGCGGCGGAAGCGCCGCTGCACGGCGGCCTCAGGATCGCAGGGGCCTGACGGTGGCGGACGGCGAGAAGCCCACCTCGATCTGGAAGAAGGAGCTCTCGTTCCGGCGCAAGCCGGACGACGAGACCGTCGAGACGCCGGCTGAGTCCGGCTCGACGTCGATCTGGAAGAAGGAGCTCTCGCTTCGGAAGAAGGACGTGGAGCCCGAGCCCGAGCTCCCGCAGGAGCCGGGCGCTCCGGCCGCCCTCGAGCCCGACGTCGACGCCGCGATCGCGGCGCTCGCGCTTCCGGCGGAGCCGGTGGCGGCCGAGGCCCCGCCCGTCGCGCCGCCCCCCGCACCCGCAGTCGAGCATGGCTGGCTGACGCAGCCGCTCGAGGAGATCTCCGAGCCGCCCGCGGACGGCGTCCCGCCGGTCGCGCTCGTGCCCGAGGCGGCCGAGCCCGTCGTCCTCCCGATCGCGGCCGTGCCCGCGCTGGACCCGGCCGCCCTATCTCGAGCCGGAGCTCGACCTCGGAGCTCGACCTGCCGACCGCAGTCCTGCCCGCGCCGCAGCCGGAGCCCGCGCCGGAGCCGGAGGCCGTGTTCGAGCCGCGAGCGGAGCTCGAGCCCGAGGCGGAGGTCGAGCCGCCGGCGAAGGTCCCCTTCTACAAGAAGGAGCTCAAGCTGACGCCGAGGGCGCAGAAGCCGCCCAAGGAGCCGAAGCAGCCGAAGCAGAAGCGGGCGAAGACGGAAGCCCGCCGACGACGGCGACGGCAAGGTGCCGTTCTACAAGCGCGAGTTCTCGTTCAAGCGCGGCCCGAAGGAGTGGGACGCCGGCGAGGGGCTCACCGACGAGCCTCCGAAGGAGCGCGTGAAGCTGCCGCGGCCGCGCCCGACGCTGCCGTCGTTCTCGCGCGGCGGCGGTGGCGGCGGCGGTGGCGGCAAGCAGCTCGTCGGCCTCAAGATCGGCGGCTCGCAGATCGCGGCCGCCCGGATTCGCAACGGCGAGTCGCCCGAGCTCGTCCAGGCCGCGCGCACCGCGCTCGACCACGGCATCGTCGTCAACGGCGAGCTGCGCGACCCGGAGGCGCTCGCGGTCGCACTGAAGGCGTTCTTCGCCGAGCACAAGCTGCCCAAGCGCGGCGTCCGGCTCGGGATCGCGAACAACCGGATCGGCGTGCGCACGTTCGAGGTGACCGGCATCGACGACGCGAAGCAGCTCGCGAACGCGATCCGCTTCCGCGCCCAGGAGGTGTTGCCGATCCCGCTCGAGGAGGCCGTGCTCGACTACCAGGTTCTCTCCGAGGGCGTCACCGAGGACGGCCAGCCGCTGCGGCGAGTGCTTCTCGTCGTCGCCTACCGCGAGCTCGTCGACCGCTACGTGTACGCCTGCCGCAAGGCCGGCCTGCAGATCGTCGGCATCGACCTCGAGGCGTTCGCGCTCCTGCGCGCCGTCGCGCCGCCGCACGACTCGACCAGCGGCGCCGAGCGCGGCGCGCTCGTCGCCGTCTCGGTGGGGCACGACCGCTCGACGTTCGCCGTCTCGGACGGCCGCGTCTGCGAGTTCACCCGCGTGCTCGAGTGGGGCGGCTGGGCGCTCAACATCGCGATCGCCCGCGCGCTCGACATGTCGCCGAGCGAGGTCGAGACGATCAAGCGTGCGCTCTCGTTCACGGGCGGCGAGGAGGTCCCGGAGGGCTTCACCGAGGAGCAGCTCGCGACCGCGCGGGAGGCTTCGAGGAAGCAGCTGCAGACGTTCGCGCGGGAGCTCGTCTCCTCGCTCCAGTTCTACCAGAACCAGCCCGGCTCGCTCGGCATCGGCGAGATCGCCCTCACCGGCGGCACCGCTCACCTGCCGGGCCTCGGCGCGGAGCTCGAGCGCCTGATCGGCGTCCCCGTCCGCGTCGTCGATCCGCTCAGCCGCGTCAAGGTCTCGAAGAAGGTGCGCGAGCGCGAGCAGGTCGGCTCGCTCGCCGTCGCGATCGGCCTGGGGATCGAGGACTAGGTCGATGCGCGCGGTCAACCTACTGCCCCGCGACGAGGCGAAGCGCAGCTTCGAGGCGAAGCGCGGCGTCTTCTTCGGCGGCGTCGGCGGCGCGGCGCTCGCGACCGTGGTGCTCGCGTCGATGATGATGAGCGCCGGCGGCGCGGCGAGCAGCAAGCAGGAGGAGCTCGACGGACTGCGGGCGCAGATCGCGGCGATTCCGACCGTGCCGGTGATCGACACGTCCGAGGAGGACGCGCTCGCGGCCGAGAAGGGCGCCCGCGTCGGCGCGCTCTCCGCGGCGCTCGCCGGCCGCATCGCCTGGGACCGCGTGCTCCGCCAGGTCTCGCTCGTGCTGCCCGAGGACGTCTGGCTGACGAACCTCTCGGCGGCGGCTCCCGACGCGACGCAGGCGACGGCCGCCGGATCCGGCTTCACGCTCACCGGCGCGACCTACTCGCAGAACGGCGTCGCCCGCTTCCTCTCCAGGCTCTCCGTGATCCCCGACCTCGGGAACGTGCGGCTCCAGTCGAGCCAGAGCCAGCTGCTGAACGAGCGCGAGCTCGTCCAGTTCACGATCCTCGCCGACGTCCGCGCCGCCCGGCTCCGCGCCCGCGCCTGCCGTCCCGGCCGATGCCCAGGTGCCGCCCTCGTGAAGCGGAAGCTGAACACCCGCACGCTCGGCGCGATCGTCGGCGCCGTCATCCTCGTCTACGCCGCGGCCGGCTACTTCATGGTCGTCAGCCCGAAGAAGGCCGAGTCGGCCCGCCTCGACGAGGAGATCGCCGCCACCTCGCTCGAGCTGCGCGATGCGCTCGCGGCGACCGCGGCGCAGGACGACACGCAGCCGATCGCCGTCGCCGACATCTTCCGGCTCTCGATCGCGATGCCGAGCACGCCCGACATGCCGGGGATCCTGCTCGAGCTCTCGCGGATCGCCGACGAGACCGGCATCCGCTTCAAGTCGATCACGCCGCAGGCGGCACTCCCGATCGCGGCGTACCAGGTCGTGCCGATCGACGTCGCCTTCGACGGCTCCTTCTACGCCCTCTCCGACTTCCTCTTCCGGCTGCGCACGCTCGTGACGGTGCGCCGCGGCGAGCTGCATGCAGCCGGGCGGCTCTTCTCGGTCGCGAGCGTCGACTTCTCCGAGTCGGACCGCGGCTTCCCGATGCTGGCGGCGACGCTGAAGCTGAACGCATACGTCTACGGGCTCGACACGGCGCAGGGGGCGCGGTGCCGCCGCCGGCGACGACGACGCCGCCGGCGACGACGGAGGGCGGCGAGGTGCCGCCGCCCGCAGGCAGCGAGGCGACAGGAAGCGAGGCGACCGGGTAATGGCGAAGCGCGTCGATCCGCTGAAGGCGAAGGAGGCCAAGCAGAAGAAGATCGCGATCGGAGGCGCCGTCCTCCTGCTCGCACTGGTCGGCTTCCAGGGCCCGAAGACGCTGAAGATGCTGCAGGGCCCACAGCCCGTCTCTGCGCCGACCTCGACCGCGCCCGCGACGACGACGCCCGGCGCCACGTCCGCTCCCGGCACGGCGACCGGCGGCGCTGCAGGCGAGGTCGCCGGCTGCGCCCGCGCCCGAGCTCTCCGCGGTGGCCGACTCCGACCTCGCACCCGAGGCCGAGCAGGGCCAGCTCGCCACCTTCGAGCGCTTCTCCAGCAAGGATCCGTTCGCGCAGCAGGCAGAGCCGGTCGCGTCGGCGCCGGCCCGCGTCTCCGAGCCGAAGGACGGCACCGAGAAGGAGCCGGCCGACACGAAGAACGACGCCAAGCCGGCCGACAGCGCCGCGGAGGGCGACGGCGCCACCGACGGCGGCTTCACGACCGGCGGCTCGACGCCGGCCGCTCCGGAGGTCGCGGGCGCAACGTCGATCTCGGTCAACGGCGTCGCCGAGGACGTCGCCACCGAGGGCTCGTTCCCGAAGGACGAGCCGACCTTCGTCCTCGTCAAGATCGCGAAGAACGGCAAGTCGGTCGAGATCGGGATCGCCGGCGGCGAGTACGCCGGCGGCGACGAGACGATCACGCTCGCGCTCGGCAAGAAGCTGACGCTCCAGAACACGGCCGACGGCAGCCGCTACGAGCTCCAGCTGCTGGCGGTCCAGGGCTTTCCCGTCCCAGAGAAGAAGTAGCGCGGGCGCGGGAGCGTTAGGCTCCCGTCATGGTCCCCGAGGCGCAAGCTCGAGCAGACCGACGAGGGTCTCGTCGCGAAGTCGGACGGCTGGTTCGTCCTCAACGCCCGCGATGCGCGCTGGTACCACGCGGAGGGGCGCTCGGCGTTCTCCGACCTCGAGGGCGACGTCGACTTCACGCAGCTCGGGATCAACGTCAGCGTGCTCGGGCCGGGCGAGTCGATGGCGATGTACCACTGGGAGGCCGACCAGGAGGACTTCCTCGTCGTCGCCGGCGAGGCGGTGCTGATCATCGAGGGCGAGGAGCGGCCGCTGCGGCAGTGGGACTTCGTCCACTGTCCACCGCACGCGACGCACACGATCGTCGGCGCCGGGGACGGCCCCTGCATCGTCGTCGCAGTCGGCGCGCGCGAGCACGAGGGCAAGCCGGATTGGGGTGGCTACCCCGTCAACGAGGTTGCCGCCCGGTACGGCGCTTCATCCGCCGTGGAGACGACCCAGCCGCCGGAGGCGTACGCGCACCTGACGCGCCGTCAGCCGGCCCGCTACCGGGAGGGCTGGCTCCCGGACGCGAGCGCCTGAAGCTGGCTTTCGACCGCCGCGGCGAGGTCGGCCGCCTCCGCCGACTCCCGCTGGAGGAGCGAGATCGCGCTCCCGAGCGCACGGACGAGCTCCTCCGGCTCGAGTGAGCGGACGAGCGCGGGCTCGAACGCCGCCAACACCTCCGGCGGCAGCTCGTCGAAGCAGCGGCCGGATCCTCCCTCGAGCCCGCGCCGGCGGCAGGCGAGCAGCAGAGCCTGGTCGCGGACGCCGCTGATCCAGTGCTCCGCCTGCCACCAGCGGCCGCGCTCGATCGAGAAGCGCGCCCGCACCGCATGGTGGACGCCGAGCCCGAACAGGTCGTCTGCGGATCGCGGCGCCGACTGCGGCAGGTCGACGGCATCGCCGAAGAGCAGCCTGAACCTCGGCCCGCGCGCACCGAAGGAGGAAGCGGGCGCGAACGAGAGGTCGACCTGGAGGCAGCCCGGCAGCAGGAAGACGCGGTAGATCGCGGCTCCGGCCGGGAGATCGAAGAGATGGACCGCGTCGAGCTCGGCGGCGACCGTCCTCGTCCAGTCCCCGAGGACATCGTCGAGCGGCACCGCGTCCTCGACGGCGAACGTCAGGTCGAGATCGGACCAGCGGTCGCCGGCGCCGTCCGCGAGCCCGCCGACGACCGCTGCTGCGACGATGCGGCGATCGGTCTCGGCCAGCGCGAGCACATGCTCCTGGACGCGGTCGCGGTCCTCGACACTGAACACGCGCCGATCGTCGCAGACCCGCCGGTGTGCGTCGCTCCGGCTCGGGCCCGACCGCTAACGTCGGCCTTCACCGCGAAGGAGGAGAAGCGTGTACGTGACACTCACCACCGCCGACACGACAGGCGCGTCGATCGAGGACGCCTCGGTCGTGGGGGAGGAGATGGCGCGCTGGCTGCGCGACACCGACGGCTTCGAGGGCTTCCTCTTGCTCGCCGGCGAGCAGAAGGCGGTCGGGCTCGCGTTCTGGGCGAGCCGCGAGGTCGCCGAGCATCACAACCACGCGCGTGCGCAGTTCCGCGAGCGGATGCTCTCGATCGCCGGCGTGCAGATCGAGGACGTCGCCGACTACGAGGTCGCGTTCGCGCACCTCGGGCCGGGGTTGCGCGCGGCCGCCGGCGCGTAGTGACGATTGGGCCCGGCATATACTCACGGAACGGAACGAGGAAGCGTGTTGGCCTCGGTGATCCGTTCGCATAGAACTTCAGCGACAGCGCAGTCTCAACAAGGAGAGGTCATGGCAGTCGGCCCCGTCGACGTATACATCATTGGTTTTCCGGGGAACAAGTTCACCGGACGGATCGCCCCGGCGATCTTGGAGCTCGTGGAGAACGGGACGATTCGCGTACTCGATCTCCTGTTTGTGATGAAGGATGCAGACGGCGCCGTGACGTCACTGCAGGCTGCGGACATCGACGAGGAGGGCGCCGCCTTCCTTTCGATCGACGTCGCGCAGCCGGGTGCGTTGGGGCCTGAGGACGCCGAGGAAGTCAGCGACGACCTCCCGGCCAACAGCGCGGCCCTGCTGGTCGCATTCGAGAACCTGTGGGCCGCCAAGCTGGTCGATGCCCTCCAGGCTGCGGACGCGATCGTGATCGATTCGATCCGGATCCCGGTCGACGTCGTGCAAGCCGCGCTCGACACCGCCTAGACCCTTCCACTCGAGATCGAAAGGAACGACATGGGACTTCTACGCATGGCAACCCGCACCGCCGTCGTCGCGGGAACCGCAACGGCCGTCTCCGGGCGCGTGGCGCGTCGTCAGAACGCCAAGTGGGAGGAGCAGGACGCCCAGCAGTACGCAAGCAGCAGCAGGCCGCCGCTCCGCCGCCGCCGGCACAGGAGGACGACGCGACCGCACAGCTTCAGAACCTGGCGAACCTGCACGCTCAGGGCGTGCTCACCGACGAGGAGTTCGCGGCCAGCAAGGCCAAGATCCTCGGCATCTGACCGGACACGCGGCGGGCCTGTGAGGCACGTCGAGGCGTACTCGCAGCTGGCAGGGGTCTACGACGAGATCGTCATCGACCCCTGCCATGCGCGGTGGGCCTCGTTCCTCGACGAGCTCTGGAGCGCCGACCCGGCGGGCGTACGCTCCGTGCTCGATCTCTGCTGCGGCACCGGCATCCTCGCGGGTGAGTTGACTGCGCGGGGCTACCGGGTCGTCGGCGTCGACGCATCCGAGGCGATGCTGGCCCTCGCTCGCGAGCGCCTCGGCCCCGACGTGCCGTTGAGTCGGATGACACTCCCGGACCTGAGGGTCGAAGGCGTCTTCGACGCGGCTGTGTGCACGTTCGACGGCCTCAACTACCTCACCCCGGACGAGCTGCGGCAGACGATGGCCGCAGTGGCCCGCCGCCTTCGGCCCGGCGGCTGGCTCGTCTTCGATCTCCACACCGACGCGATGATGGATTTCACGATCTCCAACCCCGACGTCGCGGGTGAGTCGGCCGGAAACAGCTTCACGATCACCAGCACCGTCGATCCCGCCACCCGCACCTGCGACACCACGATCGAGTTGACGCGGCCCCGTGACGGCGACCCCTTCACCGAGCAGCACCGCCAGTACTTCCACGCGGATGCGGATGTCCGTGCCGCTGTCCACGACGGCGGCTTCGCGATCACCGCGGTCTGCGAGGAGTACACGCACGAGCCGGTGGACGCCTCGACCCTGCGGGCCACCTGGATCGCCCGACGCCTGCCGACCTGATCGCTGCGCCCGCCGCGGGTGGCACCTATGCGGCGGAGCGGGCTACTCGCCGCTGGACTGGTCGAACGAGGACGAGACGCGGGCGAGCACGTGCAGATCCGAGCCCCGCCGGACGACGATCGTGACGAGCTTCACGGTCCGTCCGGTCGGCGGCGTCTGTGCGACGACGTAGGTGTCGACGCGGTAGGCGCGCTGGTCGGGGCCTCGCACCGTCTGGCGCGGGTTGCACTGCGGCGTCATCGTCGCGCACGTCTTCTGCTCCTGCGTCTGCTGGTTGCCGCCGCCGCACGAGCCGGCCGGATCGACCTTGTTCGCGAGGTCGCACTGGTAGGTCGTGTCGGTGTTCGCCGTCGCGACCGCGCTCGTGTCGAGCGCGATCTCCGTGTACTTGAGCGCGCGGTACAGCTCCATCTGCTTGTCGCTGAGCACGGAGGCGGTCGAGACCTCGCCGGCGCTCTTGAGCGCGATCGCGCCCGAGTTGAAGGCGGCCACGATCGCGAGGAGGCCGATGTTCAGCATCATCATCGAGATCAAGAGCTCGATCAGGCCAAAGCCCTCTTCGGACCGCAGGTCATTCACATCCGGTTCATCGGCAACGCGGCCTCGAACCTCAAGCGGACGTATCCCTCTGCCGATACCAGGTGGGGTATGGCGGCCTACGCGTACAACGCGATCAACTCGCTCGGCGTCGAATCGCTCGGCGAGGTGCATGCACCCGATCCGTCGTCGGCGCGCGAGCAGCTGCGCGTCCGCGGCCTGCTCGCGACCAAGCTCGAGGAGCTGCCGTCGGCAGGCGAGGAGTCCGCGCGCACCGCCTTCAAGAAGATCAAGCCGAAGTCGCTCCAGATCTTCTCGCGCCAGTTCGCGACGATGATCGAGGCGGGACTGAACGTCGTCAGCGCGCTCGTGATCCTCGAGCAGCAGACCGACGACAAGTACCTCGGCGCGATCATCCGGGAGCTCCGCGCCGACGTCGAGGGCGGCATGCTGCTCTCACAGGCGATGGGCCGCCACCCGAAGGTCTTCAACCGCCTCTACGTCTCGATGGTCGAGGCAGGCGAGGCCGCCGGAATCCTCGACACCGTGCTCGACCGGGTCGCGTACCAGATCGAGAAGGAGACGAAGATCAAGCGCCGCGTCAAGGGCGCGATGATCTACCCGACGATGGTGCTGATCTTCGCCACCCTCGTCCTCGTCGGGATGCTGCTCTTCCTCGTCCCGGTCTTCGTGAACATCTTCGCGCAGCTCGGCGGCGACCTGCCGACGCTGACGAAGGCCGTGCTCGCCTGCTCGAACTTCATCAAGGCGACCTGGTTCATCCTCTTCCCGGGTGCGATCGCGGCCGTCTTCGGCGTGAAGAGGTTCCTCAAGACCGAGATGGGGCGCCGGCGCTGGGACCGGATGAAGCTCCGCCTGCCGATGAAGATCGGCGACGTCGTCCGCAAGGTGACGATGGCGCGCTTCTCGCGCACGCTCTCGACGCTCGTCGCGGCGGGCGTCGACATCATCAAGGCGCTCGAGATCACCGGCCAGACCGCCGGCAACTGGGTCGTCGAGGATGCGCTCGCCGGGGTCAGGCAGAAGGTGGGAGAAGGCGTGCCGATCGCGCAGCCGCTGATCGAGAACCCCGTCTTCCCGGCGATGGTCAGCCAGATGGTCAAGATCGGCGAGGAGACCGGAGAGCTCGAGAAGATGCTCGGCAAGATCGCCGACTTCTACGAGGACGAGGTCGACGCGTCGATCCAGTCGCTGACCTCGATCGTCGAGCCGATCATGATGCTCGGCGTCGGAATCATGGTCGGGATCGTGATCATCAGCATGTACCTGCCGATGTTCAAGCTGCTGACGCTGATCAAGTAGCGGCGGCCGGCGGCGGTGGTCGAGCGAATGGTCGCACGCAGCCGGTGCGCTGTTCTCGCTGACGGCGATTCCGCGTCGACTCGGCTGGGTAGTCTCGCAGCATGGAAACCGCCGGTAGAGTCCTGCTGGGTACGGCGCTGATCCTCGCCATCCTCGGTGTCGGCGCACTGGCGCTCTCGAAGCTGGGAGTTGATCGGCTCCCGGCGACACTCACCTGGCGATCAGACAACGTGACCGTCTTCGTTCCGATCGGTCTGATGGTCGTGGCTTCGATCATCGGGACGATCGTGCTGAACATCTTTCTCCGACGCTAGAGCGTCCGCACCGCATCGACCCGGGGGGACACCACCTCCGCCTGGCGGCGTTGAAGTTGTCCCCTCCCCTAGAAGAACCGGAGTTTCGAGCCCCTGCCGTCGGGGCACCTGCCTGGAGCAGGAGGTGGCCATGCCACGGGCTCGAACGACGACGATTCTGTCTCTTGCATTGGCGCTGGTCGCACTCGGATCGAGTGCGGGCGTGGGCGGATCGTCTGCGGCAACGCCGGCGTCTCCGTTCGGGCCGAACGTGATCGTCTTCGACCCGAGCATGGCTGTCGCGCAGATCCAGGCCACTGTCGACGAGATTCACGCGCAGCAGGTCGATGCAGAGATGGGGACGAACCGCTATGCGCTCCTGTTCAAGCCCGGCGTCTACGGCAGTGACACCCAGCCGCTGCAGCTCAAGGTGGGCTACTACACCGAGATCGCCGGGCTGGGTGCCTCGCCGACCGACGTGACGATCAACGGCAAGATCGAGGTGTACAACCGCTGCCTCGAGGGTGGGGGCACGAGCAACTGTGTCGCGCTCGTCAACTTCTGGCGCACGCTCTCGAACCTGACACTCAGCATCAACTCGCTCGGGCAGGACGGCTGTCGTGCGTCCGCGAACTTCTGGGCGGTCTCGCAGGCCGTGTCGATGCGCCGACTCAACATCACCGGTGCCAACCTCTCGCTGATGGATTACTGCACGGCGGGACCGCAGTTTGCGAGCGGCGGCTTCATCGCCGACTCGAGCCTCCCGTTCGTCATCAACGGCTCGCAGCAGCAGTGGCTGATCCGGAACAGCAGGATCGGGGGCTGGTCGAACGCCGTCTGGAATCAGGTCTTCGCGGGCGTCGAGGGGGCGCCGTCGGATCTGACGTTCCCGAACCCGCCGTACACCACGCTCGCGACGACGCCGGTCAGCCGCGAGAAGCCGTACCTGTTCCTGGACGAGCAGGGCGAGTACGCGGTCCGCGTTCCGTCGGCGCACACCGACACGAGCGGCACCTCCTGGGGTCTGGCGATGACGGCGGGGCGCACGATCCCGCTCGACGATTTCTTCGTCGCGACGCCGTCGGACTCGGTGCAGGCGATCAACAACCAGCTCGCTCGGGGCAAGAACCTGCTGCTCACCCCAGGCGTCTACGACGTCGGGCTGAGCATCGCGGTCAAGCGCGCCGACACGGTCGTGCTCGGCCTCGGACATGCGACGCTCACCGCTGTCGGCGGGGCGATCCCGCTGACCCTCGCCGACGTCCCCGGCGTGATCGTCGCGGGCGTCACGATCGACGCGGGTACGGTCGAATCGCCGGTGCTGCTCGAGGTCGGCAAGAAGAACGGCAACCAGAGCTCGAAGAAGGGCGACCCCTCCAACCCGACCACGCTGTCGGACGTCTACTTCCGCGTCGGCGGCCCGCACATCGGCAAGGCCGACGTCGCGCTCGAGGTCAACCGCGACAACGTCCTGATCGACCACACCTGGGTGTGGCGCGCCGACCACGGCATCGAGGGCTTCTCCGGGGACACCGAGCGTTGGAGCACGAACACCGGCCGCAACGGCGTCGTCGTCAACGGTGACAACGTGACGGCCACCGGCCTCTTCGTCGAGCACTTCCAGGAGTACAACCTCATCTGGAACGGCGAGAACGGACGGACGATCCTGTATCAGAACGAGCTGCCGTACGACCCTCCGACCCAGGCGGACTGGATGCACGACGGCGTCGAGGGCTGGGCCGGCTACAAGGTCGGCGACCACGTGAAGACCCACCGGCTCGACGGCGGCGGCGTCTACGTCTTCAACCGCAACAATCCCTCGATCCACACGGAAAACGGCTTCGAGGTTCCCGAGACCCCGGGTGTCCGGCTACACCACGTCATGACGGTCAATCTCAGCGCCGGCACGATCGACCACGTCGTCAACGGAGTGGGCGACGCGGCGGACGTGACCCGGATCGGCAGCCCGGTGTTCGTCGCCGACTATCCCTGAGACCGGCGGTGCGTGGCGCGTGCCCTCTACTTGACCGGACGCGCAGGTAGCTGCACGGGGTCTGGGAGGTTCGGATAGGGGATCGGGACACCGGGTGGCGTCGGCGGGGTTGTAGGCGGCGAGAACGCCGCACGCCGCGTGTTCGACGTGCCGTCGTTGACAGCGGATGCGGGCGCGGCCGAGACGGCGAGCGCGACGGCGGCGGCGAGAGTGATGAGGACACGGATCATGGTCGAGCCTCCATAGGAGCTTGCTTCTCAGGACGCGAGAGAAGGGTGTCGTCTTCCCCCGTCTTCGAGGTCATCCATCCAGGCGACGTCAACGGAGGGCTACCAGGCAGAAGTGCTGCCGGTGCCGGGCGGCCGCAGCACGCCTTGGAGCTCGCTGACCTGCTGGCGGATCAGAGCCGTCGAGTACGAGAGCTGCTCCGCGCTCGGAGGCGGCGATCCGAGCCGCAGAGCTCGGTCGGTCTCGAGCGCGGCTGCGAGCTCTACGAGCTGCGCCCGCAGCCGGCCGGCGGTTCGCCTCGAGAGATCATCGGGTGCCCGTGTCTCGAGCGTCTGCGCCTCGGCGGCGAGAGCCTGGACGTGGCCGGTGACGACGGATCCCCGGGCGAGGACGTCGTCCAGCAGGACGAAGCAGCGCTGCGTGAGATCCGCCATGTGCCTTGACCAGGCGGCGGATCCAGCCTGACGCCTCCTCCAGATCAGGATTCCGGCGACGAGCGCTGCGGCCAACGCGAGACCGAGGATGATCCAGCCCCACGGCGTGCTCGTCGTTGCCGCCGTCGGCTCGGCGGGCTGCTCCGGCTCGACCGGCGTCGTTTCAGGCTCGAAGGTGGTCACGGGTGGGGCCGGTGTCGTCTCCGGCGGGGTCGTCGGCTCGGGAGGGGTCGTCTCGATCTCGGTCGTCTCGATCTCACTAGTCGTGATCTCGGCGGTCGTGAGCGGTGACGTCACGGTCGCGGCGGGTAGCGTGGCCGTGAGGCCCGGTCTCGTGGTCGTGAGGCCGGTAAGGGTTGCCAGCGCGCTGCCGTCGCCGCCGCCGCACGCTCCCAGGGCGAAGCCCGCGACTGTCGCAAGGGCTAGGAGAGGCACGAACAGCGCACGCCGCTTCACCGCCGAGACGATACTTCTCGGAGCCACGGGCGGAGGCGGGCAGGGGTCCGCAGGGCAGCTGCAGAAAGCTAGAGCGTGTCCGAGCAGGCGCCCGATGCGACCGACGCCACCCGCCGTACCAGGCTGGCGAACGAGCGCACGTTCCTGGCGTGGTGGCGAACCGGCCTGACGGCGCTCGCGGTCGGGTTCGGAGCCGGGAGGCTCGTCCCGGAGCTGGCGGGAGGGTCGAATTGGCCGTTCGAGGTGATCGGCATCGGCTTCACGCTCGCGGGCGTCTCGTTCATCGCCTACGGCTACGTGAGGCATCGAGACGTCGAGCGCGAGCTCTCAGCCGGCGGCTACTCGAGTCTGCCGGATCGCGTCGCGCTGGTCTTCGCCGGCGTCGGCGCGGTGCTCGGCGTCGCGACCGCGCTGCTCCTGATCGCCAACCCGGCCTGATCGCCTAGCGACCGCGTGGGTCGAGGCGCTCGACGTACTCGCCGGCCTCACCCGACTTGCGCACGATCCAGTAGGCGTCGTTCTCCTCCACCACGTCCTCCACCTCCGGCGTGTAGTGGAGCGGGAGCACGACGAACCGCTTCGGGTCCGAGCGGATGGCCTCGTACGCCCGCAACGAGATCTGCACGCGGAAGGTGCAGTCGGCGTTGGCGCACTCGCAGACGAACTCGTACGGGACGTCAGGGCCGAGCCGGTGTGCCACGGCCTCGACCCGCTCGTTGACCTCCCGGAAGAGTGCCTCGTTCTGCGCCAGCCGGCGTTCGCGCTCGTCCACGTCGGGCAGGGTAGACCACGCCCGCGGATCTCGAACAGAATCCGCACAGGAAGGCCATCGGAGCTTCATCTGCCGTCGGCACGATAGGCGCGTGAGACGACTCCTTCCGATCGCTGCGGCCGTCCTGTTTGGCGTGCTGCTCGCCGGCCCCGCCGCCGCCGCTCCCGGTGCGCAGGTGCCTCAGTTCTCGCTGAAGCGGATCCAGGCCAACGCTGGTGACCTCTCCTACCTGCCGACCCGGCTCCCGTTCGGCTACCGCTACGAGCGCTGGCAGCGTCCGCCCGGCAAGCTCGTCGTCACCTTCAAGCACAAGAGCTCCGCCGATCGGTTCACGTTCCAGGTCGAGCGCGTGCCGCAGGGCATGGGGTGCGACCTCGAGGGCTCGTTCCACCGGATCATCCAGATGGACGGGAACAAGGTCTACTACGGCGGCTGGGGCGGCGAGTGGATCGCCTGGCGCTGCGTCACGTCTCCGAGGACCCACACGGGCTACATGCTCAGCGTTCGCTCGAGCGGCCCGTTGCCGGACGTCGCGCTCGCGCGCGTCGCGGCGTCCGGCAAGCGCTTCGCCCGCACGTAGCGGCTACCGGCCGAACACCGCGTCGACCGTGGTCGGCCGTTTGACCGTGAGCCGGCAGGTCAGGCGCCTGCCGGCGCACGGTCCCCGCCACGCTGCGAAGCGCCAGCCGGATTGCGGCTTCGCTCGCAGCGTGACGATCGTTCCGGGCTCGTAGCGGCCGGCCGCGGGCTGCCTGCTCACTGCCCCTGCGCCCTTGATCACCACCCTCAGTTTCACCCGCTCGACCGCCTGCACGGTCGCGGCCGGCTCGCGGCAGCCGCTCGAGATGACCGCTCGATACGCGTTGACCTCACCGCGGGCGACGACGTCGATGTCGTAGGGCGTCGACGTCCGCATGAGGATGTCCTTGATCTGCGCGGGCGTCAGGGCGGGGTTGCACGAGAGCAGCAGCCCGCTGATCGCCGACACCGCGGACGCGGCGGCCGAGGTGCCACCGTTCCCGTGGAACGCCGAGCGCGAGCTCTGCGCGGAGAGCTCGGCCGAAGCGGCTATGTCGACCCAGGAGCCGCGGTTCGAGCCGGCGTCCAACCGGTGGCTCTCAGCGCCGATCGAGGCGACGCGGATCGCCTGCGGGTTCGTGCGCGGCGAGGGCGTTCGCAGCCGGGTCGGCGCTGCCGTTGTTCCCGGCTCCGGCGACGACGGCGATGCCGCGGCCGACGGCGTCGGCGATCGCGTCGTTCAGCGGCGGCGATGGATGCGACCCCGGCTGGAGCGCGAAGGACAGGTTGATCACGTGCGCGCCGTGGTCGGCCGCCCAGCGGATCCCGCGCGCGAGTGTGTCGGCGCCGGCGCGGCCGTCGGCGCCGAATACCTTCACCGGCAGGATCCGGCACCTCCCGCAGATGCCCGCGGCACCCAGCTCGTTGTCGAGCACTGCGCCGATCAGCGCGGCCTGCTCGCTGCCGTGGCCGTTCTCGTCCGTCGTGTCGGCGCTGCCGTCGATCGCATTGAAGCCGGGGAGCAGGTTCGGTGCGAGGTCGGGATTCGTGGCGACGCCCGTGTCGACGACGGCGACGACGACGCGCGGGTGCCCCCGGGTCACCTGCCAGGCCTGCGGGACCGACATCGACTCGAGCCCGGCTCGGCTCAGGTGGTAGAGGCTGTCGTTCGGGACGAAGGGCACCGGCAGTCGCGCGGCGGCCGGAAGCGCGCAAGAGAAGACAAGCGCCGCAGAGGCAACGAGTACGCCTGCCCGTCCTCTCTGACGTGCCTGGCTGCCGTGTCCAGCCGGGCCCCGCACCCCGTCGGGGCCGGGACCGATCTGCACGCTCGGCATCCCTCCACGTCGGAGGACGCCCCGAGCCTATCGCACTATTGTCAGCGCGGCATCCGAGCCGGCGCAGGCCGCGCCAGGCCGCGGGGGAGCGGGGCCTGGCGCGTCACCATCAATCAACGTCGGCGCCGGCGCGAATCCGTCACTCTCGGGGACGATTCCACCTCGTTCCGGCGGACGATCGGGAGGTGTAGGTTCTGGCCGATGGCACCCGAGCGGCCCCACGTCGACAAGCCCGAGGGAGACATCCCCTTCGAGCTCGGGATCGAGGACATCACCGTCGGCGACGGCGCCGAGGCCGCGGCCGGCACGAAGGTTTCCGTCCACTACGTCGGCGTCGCCTTCTCCACCGGCGAGGAGTTCGACGCCTCCTGGAACCGGGGCCAGCCGTTCGAGTTCAAGCTCGGCAAAGGCCAGGTCATCCCCGGCTGGGACGCCGGCGTCGCGGGGATGAAGGTCGGCGGCCGCCGCAAGCTGACGATCCCTTCCGCGATGGCCTACGGCGCGCGCGGCGCCGGGAACGTGATCGCTCCGCACGAGCCGCTCGTGTTCGTGGTCGACCTGCTCTCGGTCGACTGAACTAGGGCGTCGCGGTCGCGGCAGGCTCGGTCGGCTCGGCCAGGCTGACCGCCCGATCGGCGGCGGCCCCCTCGTGCCGGCTCCGAAACAGGAACGGGACGGCGCACAGCTGGAAGAGCGCGCCGAAGGCGAAGGAGGTGCCGTAGCTCGACGCGTCGGCCGCCTTGCCCAGGACGGGCTGGATCACGACGCCGCCGCTCGAGCCCATCAGCGAGTCGAACGAGAGGACGGTCGCTCGCTGTTGCGACGGGATCATGTCGTTCAGGTACGCCTGGCGGATCGGCATGTTCGCGGCGAACACGAGGCCCCAGACGACGAGCAGCGCGAGCGCGAGCCAGAACGAGCCGACCAGTGCGAGCAGCGCCAGGATCGTCGCGCTCGTGATCGCGCCCAGGATCAGCGAGGTCGTGCGCTTCTCGAACAGCGCGCGGATCCTCGGCGCCGCCCAGCCGCCGAGGATCTGCGAGCCGGCGACGATCGCCGCCGCGAGGCCCGCGACCGAGTATGCGTTCGGGTCGCCGTAGAGCTCGAGCAGATAGGGCTGCAGCGCATAGAAGGTGTAGATGCCGACGCCGGCCGTGAACGGCGCCGCCAGCATCATCCAGCGGACGGGCGGGCTCTTCAGCCCGTACTCGAGCGACGCGTCGAAGACCGCCTTCGTCGCCTTCAGCGGGCTCTCCGTCGGGAGCGGGCGTGAAGCCGAGATCGTGCATCAGCCGCCACGCCACCGCGAACATGACGAGCAGCACGCCGACGCGGAGCAGGAAGGGCACGCCGAGCGAGGTCGCCTGCGCGATCACGCCGCCGGCGACCGAGCCGCCGAGCATCGCGACGCCGCCGACGATCTGGCCCCGGCCGAGCACCGTCTCGAGACCACCCTCGTAGCCAGCGGCATGGAGCGCGTCGACGAGCCACGCCTCGACCGCCCCGGAGAAGAACGTGAAGCCGAGCCCGAGCAGCATCGAGACGATCGCCCACTGCCAGAAGGGCGCCTCGATCACCCAGAGCAGGTAGTAGACGAACGTCGAGCCGGCGAGCGTGAGCGTGCCGAGCAGGTAGGAGACGCGCCGCCCCCAGGTGTCGGCGACGATGCCCGTCGGGATCTCGAAGATCATCATCCCGGCGGTGAAGAACGCGTTGGCTGTGAACGCCTCCAGGTTCGAGAGGCCTGCGTCGAGGAGGAAGAGGGTGTTGATGCCCCAGATGAACGAGGCCGCCAGAGTGTTGCCGAGCAGGAGCGTGAGGTACGTCCGCTGGATCCGCCTGGCGAGATCGTTCATCGGAGTGTTGTAACGCCCGGCGGCGCGGTTTCCTGCCCTGCTACGAGGCGAGCGCCGTCCGCTCGGCGTCCGTCAGCGGCCGTGCGGCGCCGCCCTTGCCGTCGATCACGACGACCACGAGCTCGAGCTCGGTTGCGACCCGGCCGTCCGGCGCGCTCAGCGTCACCGCGGCCGTGAGACTGGTCGTGCCAAGCCGGACGAGCTCGGCCGAGCCCACGGCGACGCGGTCGCCGAGGCGCAGTTCGCCGCGGTAGTCGATCGTCGTCCGTCGCGCGACGTAGTCCCAGATCGTGCCGGGGTCGCGGCCGAGCTTCGTCCGGAACCAGTCGTCGAGCACCTCCTCGGCGTAGGTGAGGTAGACGGCCTGGTTGACGTGGCCATAGGAGTCGAGATCGCGCCAGCGGATCTCGATGCGCTTCTCGTGCGGCACCTCCCGATCCTCCCAGACCGTGGCTCGGCCCGACCGCGAGTACGATCAGCGGATCGGGGCGTGGCGCAGCCTGGTAGCGCGCTCGCTTTGGGAGCGAGAAGTCGCCGGTTCGAATCCGGCCGCCCCGACCTATCTGGCGCAAGATCGGCATCCGCCTCTCGGCGGACGCCGATCGCGCGAAGACCCCTGAAGGAGGCCTGCTTCGCGGGCCTCGAGAACCTTCGTGCCGGAAGGCGTCGCTCTAGCTGCTGTTGCGGCGGTCGGTGCCCGCACGGCGGTCGGTGCCCGAGCGGCGCTCCTCGGCGGCCGACCGCGGCTCGCCGAGACTCGAGCGGCGGTCCTCGCCGGTGCGCCGGTCGCTGCCGGCTCGCCGGTCGGGATCAGGGCTCGAGCCCGGCTCCGAGCCGGTGCCGAAGAGCGAGCCGAACCATCTGCGAAGGGCATTCATGTCCGTGACGTTCGGTCTCAGGCGACTGCGTCCTGCTCGGCGAAGAAGCGCACGAAGAAGAATGCGAAGGCTGCGAAGAAGACGACCGCCTCCGCCCCCGCCATCGACACCCCGGCGATCTGCTGGTCGAGGATCGGCGAGAGCCCCCACAACCGCGGTGCATCGACGTAGAAGTCGTAGATCGGCTCGGGCACGAGCGCCATCATCAGCCCGATCGGGCTCGCGAGCAGAAAGGCGGCGAAGACGTATGCCGCCTTCGCGCCTGCGCTCAGCGTCCCGTGGACGACCGGCCACCAGAGGACGAGCCCGGTGAGGAAGTAGAGCGCGTGCTCGAGGTGCAGGAGCGAGTGGGGGTGGCGGAGCGCGCCGTCGTACACCCAGGGCAGGTGCCAGACGCCGTAGTTGACCGTCCAGACCGCGAGTGCCAGGAGCGGTGGCACCCGTGGCGCCCGCGCCGCGAGCGCAGGCGGGATCGCGAGCGCGACCAGCAGCGGCGCCCACTCGGCGAGGACGACGTTCTGGATCAGGTGCACCGAGAGGAGGTAGTTGAGCGAGATCGTCTCGATCGGCGTGATCGTCACGGCGAGCAGCAGCGCCATCGCGGCGAACCAGCAGGCGATCCGCCAGCCCGCGGCGGGGGTCCGCCGCAGGGCGAGAAAGTAGGCCGCCGTCATGGCCGGGACGAGGAGCAGAGCCTCGGGGTTCCACGACCACGCGTAGGGATCCACCCGGCTACGCTACGTGACCGCTGCGGGTGTAGCTCAATGGTAGAGCCCTAGCCTTCCAAGCTAGTTATGAGGGTTCGATTCCCTCCACCCGCTCTCCGATGCACGCATCGATGACGACCACGAGAGGGACGGCCGAGGACATGGTTGCGCTCGCGACGATGGCCGGCGAGACCATGGTCGAGTGGCTCCGCGACATCGAGGGTTTCCAGGGTCTGCTGATGCTCAGCAGCGACGAGACGGGCCTGACGCACGTGATCTCGTTCTGGGAGAGCAAGGAGATCGCCGAGCGGAGCCGCGTCGCCCGGCTGAAGCTGCGCGACCGGATCACCTCCACGGTCAGCGTCGAGGTGCAGGAGACCGAGCCCTACGAGGTCTCGTTCGCCGACCTCAGTGCCTTCGGAGACGCAGCGCGCTGAGAATCTGAGCGCCGTCCGCGGCGCTCCGTAGGCTCCGGCGAATGGAGGAGCGTCTCGTCCGCTTCCGCCCGCGGGCAGTCCTCATTGTGCTGGGGATCATCCTCGCGGGCGTCGTCCTGATCGAGATCATCCGGGCAGCGCAGGGGATCCTGATCTGGATCTTCGTCGCAGTCTTCCTGGCCCTGGCGCTGAACCCGGCAGTCGAGGCGCTCCAGCGGCGCGGCATCGCGCGGCGCGGGCTCGCCGTCGGGATCGTGTTCATCAGCGCGATCCTCGTCATCGCTGCGATCGCGGCGACGATCATCCCGACGCTCGTCTCCCAGGTGAACGACTTCGTCGACGCGGTTCCCGGCTACGTCGAGGACCTGACTGCGGGGCGGGGCAAGCTCGGCTTCCTCGAGCGCGAGTATCAGATCACCGAGCGCGTGCGGGAGGCGCTCGGCGACGGTGGAGCGTCGAAGCTGCTCGGGTTCTCAGGGACGGCCCTGGCGGTGACGAAGGGCGTCGTCACGGCGGTGGTCGCGACGGTGACGATCGCCTTCCTGACCTTCTTCATGCTGCTCGAGGGGCCGGCGTGGGTCGAGCGCTTCTACAGCCTGCTGCCTGCCGAGCAGCAGCCGCGTTGGCGCAAGATCGGGAACGACATCTACCGGACGATCGGCGGTTACGTGACCGGCAACCTCGCGATCAGCCTGATCGCCGGCGTGGTCTCGACCGCCGTCCTGCTCGCACTCGACGTCCCCTTCGCGATCGCGCTCGGGCTGCTCGTCGCGATCCTCGACCTGATCCCGCTCGCGGGCGCGACGATCGCGGCGATCCTCGTCACGACGGTCGCGTTCCTCGACGCGACCACGTCGGGCGTGATCGTGCTGATCTTCTTCATCCTCTACCAGCAGCTCGAGAACCACGTCCTGCAGCCGGTCGTGTACGGGCGGACCGTGCAGCTGTCGCCGCTGGCGGTGCTGGTCGCCGTCCTGATCGGCGCCGAGCTCGCCGGCGTCGTGGGTGCGCTGGCGGCGATCCCGGTCGCCGGCACGATTCAGGTGGTCCTCCGCGACTGGCTCGAGCGACGCCGGGCGAAGGGCGGGCCTGCAGCCGAGCCGAAGGCCGTCTAGCGCAGGAATACCGGTTCGAGAAGATAACTCGATCGGATGATCACGGCCCGCCGGCTGACGTCCGATTGACTGGGAGTGAGCGGGCACCGCACCCGGGTCTCGATCCTCGCGCTCGCCGGCGCGCTGGCGCTGCTGAGCGTTTTCGCCGCAGGTGCCGGCGCCGCGTCGCAGCCCGTTCGCACGCTCGCCGCGGCCGACCAGCTCGAGACGCAGGTGCTGGCCGAGCTGAACGGGATCCGGCGAAGGCACGGTCTCACACCCTTGCGGCTCTCACGGCCTCTCTCCACTGCCGCGGACGCGCATTCGCGCGCGATGGGCACACTCGGCTTCTTCGCCCACAACTCGCGCGACGGCTCCGAGTTCTGGCAGCGCGTTCAGCGCTTCTATGGCCAGGACGGATACAAGAGCTGGTCGGTCGGTGAGAACCTGCTCTGGTCCTCCGGCACGCTCACCGGCGCCGCCGCGCTCAAGCTCTGGATGGGGAGTCCCGGCCACCGTCGGAACATCCTCACCGCCCGCTGGCGCGAGATCGGCCTCTCCGCCCTCAGGGTCAGCACCGCCCCGGGCGTCTACGGCGGTCACGACGTCGTCATCATCACGACCGATTTCGGCGTCCGCTCCTAGCCTCCGACAGGGCTAGGCTGTCCGCCTGAGCGCCCGTAGCTCAGTGGACAGAGCGACGGACTTCTAATCCGTTGGTCGGAGGTTCGAATCCTCCCGGGCGCATCACAAAGCGCGTACGGGCTGTTCAAGGCGTTTTGTGGCCCGTAACAACCGGACTGGCGCGACGGGTGAGCAGCCGCATTACCCAGGCACCCTGCGGCAGCGGTCGTAGCACCGGTCACATGGGTGTGCGTGACGTGCTGAGGGAGCGTCGCGAACGGAAGGCGCGGCGGCGGCGCGAACGTGAGAGCGGATACGCAAGGAATTCGAAGATGCCACCGACAAGCAAAACGGTTCCCCTTCGGGGCGGGATGACTCCGTGCCTCGCGTCGCAGCCGGGCGACCTTACGCGGATCTGCTCGTTGTAGTGGAGGGCTGAGCGCCGAGGTACCCCGATGTGGCGCTCAAGCCCTCCTTCCGAGTTCGCGGGTCCAGGACGCTCTGACCGAACCCATGATGATCGCGGCGTCCCGTGCCGTCGAGACCCGCTTCGGATCTGAATTTTCCCCAAGCGTCAACGGCTTGAAACCGAGCCGGGCAGAAATGTGGGGCGAGCTGCCGCGGGGTCTAAGCGGCGCTCGCCCCATGTGCTCAGTACTAGCAACCTTGGATCGACGCATGCCACGCTGCGTCATCTGGAACACATTTGGGCGGGTACTGAAAGCGCGGTTCGCAGCGCAGGAATGGGAGGGCCGAGCGCCTTCGATGCCCCCACCTCAGGCGCTCTGGCCCCCTCGTCCACCGGTGACGGAGTAGTGGACGTATTCGAGTTCGCGGGTACGGGACGCTCAGCAGACCCCGGAAGATCGCCGCTTCATCCCGGCCGCAGACCCGCGGCTCGAACATCTCGTTCTTCCCCAACTGTCGCCGGCTGGAAACCGAGAGCGAACTAGTACGCCGCCATCGTGGCGGCGTGGAACGGGAGGTACGCGTCGTCATGTGACACTTTTTGGTCTTCGCCGCTTTGTTCCTAGCGACTGGTACGTGGCAGGGCCACGTCCCCCGCGTTGCAGGACAGTCGCGAGGCAACTCGACAGTGTGGCAGCCCCTGCGTCTCGCGAGGTCGTGGCAGTTAGTGCCGTCGGGCTATCGGGAGCTTTTTCCTATTCGTGCGTTTGTTCGGGTCGCCGAACGAGCAGGCTCATCTGAAAGTTGCAACCGAGATTGGGGGTCAGATGTTCGGACGAAACGGTAGAAGCCAGGCGGTGATGGACGCCGCCGGAGAGTTCACGAGTTACGGCGGCGATGTGCTGGAGGACAAGAAGGCTCGACGGCGGCTCGTCGCGGCCGTGACCGCCGGCCTCGCCGCGCGGCAGCGAGCGAAGCGGCAAACCGGCGTCTCCGGGCTGCTCCGGCGCCTTGCGGAGGATCCGGTTCTCCGCGCGAGCGCGGTGACGATGCTCGCGTCGTTGCAGGAGGCGCGGCAGCGGGTCGAGCGGCGGCGCAGCCACAAGGTACGCAACATCTTGCTGCTCCTCGGCGGAGCTGGCGCTGCCACGGCGGTCGTGGCTGTTCCGGCTGTCAGGGCACGTGTGCTGGGGCTCGTCGGCGCGAAGGATCGGCTCGGCTCAATCGTTGGTGGCTCTTCGCCAACGACGATCACTGAGGAGATCGAGGTCGATGCGCCGCTGAGCACCGTCTACAACCAGTGGACGCAGTTCGAGGAGTTCCCGGAGTTCATGGAGGGCGTCGAGACCGTGGAACAGCTCGACGACACGCGTCTGCGCTGGGTGGCCAAGGTCGCCGGGAAGCGAGCGGAATGGGAGGCGAAGATCCTCCACCAGGACCCGGACGAGCGCATCGGCTGGCAGTCCACCGACGGCAAACAGACGACTGGCACCGTCACGTTCGAGCCGATCAGTGACGAACGGACGCAGATCCGGCTGGCGATGACGTACACGCCGGAAGGCCCACTCGAGCGGGCGGGCTCGGCGGTAGGCCTCGACAACCGCCGGGTCCGCGGCGACCTCGAACGGTTCAAGGAGCTTGTCGAGCGCCGCGGCGCAGAGAGCGGCGCCTGGCGCGGCGAAATCAAGGCCGGGAGGAAGACGTCCTCCAAGGCCGTGTAAAGCGCATAGGGGCCTGCCTCCTGGTGGGCCCCTATGTTCCATCAACCGAGCAGCTTCAGGTCGAGCGGGCCGAGCACGAAATCGAGCACGGTGCAGATTCCCGCCCGTTCGTAACCAAGTGATCGTCAAGGCCGTTGAATCGGTGGGATGCAAACGCTTGCGGCGCTGATGCTCTCGCTGATGCTGTTCACCACCGCGCTCCTTCTCCACGCGGTGGTGACCAATGATCTGCGTCCTGCCACACAGCCTGACCGCGCCCGGGTCGATATCAGCCGACAGTTTGTCCTCGTGCGAGGCCGCTGAGCGTGGAAGGGTTGCTCGCCCTCCTACTGGTGCTGATGATCCCCGGACTGCTCACATTCCTTCCGATCTGGTCGAAGCGGAGGTAGGCCAGGTGTAAAGGGTTATCCCACAGGGGTAGGAACCCGCTCGGTGCAGCCTGTGTTCGCGCATGTGGTGGAGCGGGAGCTCGCGAGGATCTTCGACGAGCTCGGCCTGCCGTGGGAGTACGAGCCGACGACGTTCGTGCTCGAGCGCGACCCCGACGGCCGCGTCACCGAGGCCTTCACGCCCGACTTCTACCTGCCTGAGCAGGACATGTATGTCGAGTGCACGACGATGCGCCAGAAGCTGACCTATCGCAAGAATCGGAAGCTGCGCAAACTGCGCGAGCAGGGTGTGCTCGTGACGGTGCTCTACCGGCGCGACTTCGAGCGGCTCCGAGAGCGCCATGGCATCCCGTTCGACCTCGCCGCCTAGCGGGCACGTGGCACCGGAGGCGCCTTCAAGCCGCTTAGCTGCTACCTCGGCGCCGAAGATGTGCCGGCGTTCTAAGAGCCCGTCGGTATCGAGTCAGTGCGGAAGCGGGTCTGAATGGGACACGCAGATTTCATACTGCGTGTGCAGTCAGATACACGCTGCCGGTGCCGGAAGCACTGGCGAATCGGATAGTCCGTGGGATGGTCTTCGTGTTCGCAGCCCGCCGCTGCGACGACGCGATGCTGCAAGGATCACGCGATGACCGTGGGGATCGTCAGCCCTGGCGCGATGGGGAGCGCCGTCGGTGCGGCCTACCGTGCGAGTGGCCGGCGCGTCGTCGCAACGGTCGCCGGCCGGAGCAAGCGGACACAGGCGCTTGCCGCGCAGGCGGGGCTCGAGCTCGTCGCCGACCTGGACGCCGTCGTCGGCTCGGCCGACCTCGTGCTCTCGATCGCACCGCCCGACCAGGCGCGCGCGATCGCCACCGACCTCGTCGGCGCAGCGGCGCGCACGGGCGCCCGGCCGCTCGTCTCGGACTGGAACGCCGTCTCGCCGGCGACCGTGCGCGAGCTCAGTGACCTCCTTGCGGCAAGCGGTCTCGAGCTCGTGGACGGGTCGATCTCGGGCGGGCCGCCGCGGGCCGACTACCGCACGCGCGTCTACGTCTCGGGAGCCAGGGCAGCCGAGCTCGCCGGGTCGGGACCGCCGTGGCTCGATCTACGGGTCGTCGGCGCCGAGGTCGGGCTCGCGTCGGCGGTGAAGATGTGCACCGCCTCGGTCTACAAGGGGCACACGGCTCTCCTCGCCCATGCGCTCGCGACCGCACAGGCGAACGGGGTCCTGGCGGAGGTGCTCGACGACCTCCGCGATTCCTTCCCGCGGCAGATCGAGCGCGCGGCGCGGCTCCTCGCGGTCTCGACGACGAAGGCGGGGCGCTACGTCGGCGAGATGCGCGAGATCGCCGCCACGCAGGCAAATGCCGGGCTGACGCCCGCGCTGTTCGAGTCGATGGCGGAGGTGTACGCGCGGCTCGCCGAGACGGAGCTCGGGTCAGCTGCACCCGAGTCGATCCCGCCCGAGCCGGAGCTCGAGGACGTCCTCGAGGGGCTTACGGATGCGGGCGAGAGGACTTGAACCTCCAAGAGCCGAAGCCCACCGGGACCTAAACCCGGCGCGTCTGCCAGTTCCGCCACGCCCGCCTGATGGGACAGCATAGAGATGCGGTAGTCCAGGTTTTACGCACGGTTCCCGATTCCGGCCTATAACGAGTACAGGGGGATAAACCGAGGACGAACCGAGTGGGGGTAGCGTCGAGATCGTGGTCGGACCGGTGAGGATGGCCCCGGGAGGAATCGAACCTCCGCACGCAGGTTCGAAGCCTGCCGCTCTATCCACTGAGCTACGGGGCCGCTCGCGGTCAGTATGCCCCACGTCCCACCGCTATCCTGTGCGCGTCGAGGTGGCGGTAGCTCAGTTGGTAGAGCCCCGGGTTGTGGTCCCGGTGGTCGCGGGTTCGAGTCCCGTTCGCCACCCCTCTAGCCTTCCGGGGGAGAGCATCCGGTGAACAGGGAATACTCCGCCCCGCAATGAGATTCCCCTGGAGCGTCGTTCGCGTCTCGGGCTTGTCGGCCGTCGCCGTCACCGCCGGCTACCTCTGGTACGGCGCCCTCGAGGAGCCGGATCGGATCAGCCGCATCTTGCCGCCGGACGCATTCTCGCAGCCGTCGCGGCCGCCGGTGATCTACGTGCCCGACCCTGTCGAGACGCCCGTGCGGATCCGGCCGTTCGCGCCGGCCCGTCGCGCCGGGGCGCGGGCGCGCCGAGTCCGACCGCCGACGGCCTGGTCGTCGCCGCGGCTCCGCCGCCGGCGTCGGTGTCGCCGACTACGCCGAGCTCTCCGACCGAACGGCCCGCGACGCCGGCAGCGCCGAAGCCGGCGCCCAAGCCGACGCCGAAGCCGAAGCCGACGCCGGCCCCCAAGCCGACGCCGACCCCGGCGCCGACGCCAGCCCCAACGCCGGCGCCGACCCCGGCGCCGACCCCCGGCAGACCGACTCCGACTCCTGCGCCGACACCGACGCCCAGCCCGACGCCGACGCCGACTCCGACTCCTGCGCCGACACCGACGCCCAGCCCGACCCCGACGCCGACGCCCCCTGAGCCCGGACCGCCGAAGCCGACCCCGGTGCCGCCGGTGATCCCGCCGACGCCGTCGGTGCCGACCACCCCGACTCCGACGCCGCCCGCGCCGACCGCGGACCCGGACCGGCCCGGCTGGGGACACGGCGACGACAACCACGGGCACACCGGACCGCCGGGGCAAGGGAAGGACAAGGAGAAGGAGAAGGGCCCGAAGAAGTAGGGCCGAGGCGGACTCGAGACAAGGGAGGCACGATGGCGCAGGAGCTCCAGATCGCCGGCGCGGGCTCGACGGCGAAGGTGCGGAACCCGATCGCGGTCGCGGTGCTCGTCGTGATCACGCTCGCGATCTACCTCGTCTTCTGGTGGTACTTCATCAACCGTGAGCTCGCCGACCTCGGCCGTGCCAAGGGAACGAACGAGCTCGGGGACAGCCCCGCCAAGTCGACGCTCGCGCTCTTCCCCGGCGCGCTCCTGATCGTGCCGGCGCTCTGGACGACGGTGACAACGTTCAAGCGGGTGCAGGCCGCGCAGCGCCTGACCGGGCAGACGCCGATCAACGGCTGGCTCGGGCTGGTGCTCTACCTCGTCATCTCGCCGGTGCTCTACGCGTACATGCAGAGTGGGCTGAACAGCGTCTGGAAGGCACAGGCGAGCGGGAGCGAGCCCGCGGTCTGAGCACCTGAGTCGCCTCTTGTAAGCGGCGGCCCGATCAATTACAACCCGACCAGTGCGAGCCGCCGCCGGGGCGGATCCGAGGACCGGGGAGATGCTTCGATGAGGGCATTGGTCGTCTTGGCGCTTGCATGCGCCGCTTTCGCCGCTGTGACGCCGAACGACGCGGCGGCAGCCGTCGCCGGGGATCCCTTGCGGGTCGTGCTGCTCGGCGACTCGTACTCCGCCGGCAACGGGGCGGACAACTACTGGGGCCCGAGCGACTGCTACCGCAGCACGCGGAACTGGGCCGAGAAGTACCTCGACACGCTGCGGCCGACGCGGAATGTCACCTTCGTCAACCGCGCCTGCTCCGGCGGCGTCATCGACGACCTGACGAAGCGGAACCGGATGGACGACAAGGAGATCACCGTCTTCCTGCCGGGCACCGTCTCGATGGACGATCCGGCCGCCCGGGACGCGCTCGACGCGACCGGCTCGTGCAACACGAGCTACCGCGACGACGAGGCGTACGACATCGTGCCGCTGCACGCTGTGCCCACGATCAACGGCCTGACCGCGATCACCTTCGAGTGCACGCGCTGGATGGAGCCGCAGTGGAATGCCGTCGGGTTCGACACCGACCTCGTGCTCTTCTCGATCGGCGGCAACGACGTCGAGTTCTCGTCGATCATCGAGAACTGCTTCGCATGGGTGCTCCGCGACGTCAACACCTGCCGCGACCTGGTCGACGATGCCCAGGAGGACATCGTTCAGGTCGGGCCACGGATCGAAGAGTTCCTGCGCGACCTGAAGGAGAAGCTGCGCCCGGACGCGCGGATCGTGCTGAAGGCGTACCCGTATCTCGAGAAGAACCCCGACTACGAGCTCTGCGACCTGCTGCCGTGGCCGTTCACCGACTGCTACGACGTCGGCGAGGAGATCCGCGAGCTCGGCGATCTCGGCGACCAGGCACAGCGGGGGGCCGTCGAAGCCATCAACGCCGAGGGCGGAGCACAGGTCTACTTCCTCGAGGAGGTCAAGCCGCACTTCGCCGGCCACGAGCCGGACGGGCGCGTCTGCTGCGAGAACGAGGACCGCTGGGTGAACGAGTTCGACGGCTTCACCATGATGGAGTGGTACCACTACAACGAGACCGGCCACACCGAGATCGCGAACCTGCTCGCCGACCACGGCGACTTCGGCTCGGGCAGCGCGCCGACGGGGAACGGCGCCGTCGACATCGCCTTCGTGATCGACACGACCGGATCGATGGGCGGCGCGATCGCGTCGGTCAAGGCCGCGGCGACGCAGCTCGTGAACACCGTCTCGGCCCAGACTGCGGGCGCGCGCTTCGCGCTGATCGATTACCGCGACTTCCCCTCCCGCACCGGTTCCTCCATCGACTATCCGTCGCGGCTCGACCAGGATTTCACCTCGGATCCGACCACGATCAACACCGCGATTCAGAGCCTCGTGCTCGGCAACGGCGGTGACCTGCCCGAGACGATGTACTCGGGGATCGACACCGCGTTCGACCTCGCCTGGCGCCCGGGGGCGAAGAAGATGGTGATCGTCCTCGCGGACGCGCCGCCGCTCTCGCCCGAGCCGTTCACGGGCCTGACCGGGCTCGACATCATCCTCCGCGCGCTCGCGATCGATCCGGCCGAGGTGCACATCGTCGACGTCGGCGGAGCCACCGGGAGCGCCGAGGTGCAGGAGATCGCCGCGCGCACGAACGGCGGCATCTACCGCACCTCGCCCTCGCAGGCCGCGACGCAGATCGCGGCCGCGATCGACAGCTCTCTGCAGCGGCCATACGCGTGGGCAGCGGGGCCGTACGTCGGCCTCACGGGTGCGATGTTCACGCTCGACGGTCGCGGCTCCTACGGGATCGCCGCCCCGATCGTCAAGTACGAGTGGGACGTGGAGAGCGACGGCACGTACGAGTACGACAGCACGCAGCCGACGGCGATGCACGCCTACTCGGCGCCGTTCGACGGGCTCGTGACGCTGCGCGTCACCGACGCGGACGGCCGGGTCGGGCTCTCGACCGCGGTCGCACACGCGTCGGTCGACGGCGACGAGATCGCGCAGGCCGAGGACAACTGCCCGTCGGCGACCAACCCGGGGCAGGAGGACCGGGACGACGACGGCGTCGGCGACGTCTGCGACGAGACGTCGGGGTTGCCGCATCTGGGGCCGGGCAAGCCGGGGATCTACGACAACGGCGACGTGGTCGACCCGGACGGCGACTCGAGGCCGCAGAGCGTGACCAGCTTCCGTCCGCCGCACTTCAACATCGGCTCGAAGATCGAGTCCGCCCAGGACGCGGCCGACTACGTCGGCATCGAGCACCTGGGCGGGCTGCTGCAGGCCCAGCTGATCGAGCTGCCGAAGGACTACGACCTCGTGCTCACCGACCTGGCGGGCACCGTGCTCCAGCGCTCCGAGGAGGCCGGGACGCGGAGCGAGAGGATCCGGGCGACGCATGCCGGCCGGGCGCTATCTCCTCGCCGTGCTGCCGAAGCCGGGGCAGTTCGACGCCGTCAACGAGTACCGGCTCAACGTGACGCTGGTCGGGTAGGCAGCGGCCGCGTGCCGAGACAGGCGATCGTGATCGCGGTCGCGGCGGCCCTGGTGGCTGCCGCGACCACGTTCGCCGGCTGCGGCGGCGGCGACGAGGATTCAGCGCAGCTCGACGCCCTGCGCGCGGATCCGATGGCGTCGTACGTGCCGCCGGGCGGAGAGCTCGTCGACACCGAGGAGCAGCGTGAGGGGGAGACGACGCTCGGCAAGCCGCAGCAGGCGAAGCTGAGCCGGCTCTTCGCGCTGAGCGGGGACGGCGAGGACGCGCTCGACGACGCGCTCGCGGCAGCGGAGGACGCCGGCTGGAATCTGGACGGCGAGCCGCAGCAGAGTCGTCGGCGGCGTCGTCGGGCTCGGCTCGCGGACCCTCGAAACCGGCCAAGCGCGCATCGCCGTGACGCTCTACACCGACGGGTCCGCGCTGCGGGACGACGTCTCGCCGCCCGCGCTCAAGGTTTCGCTCGAGCACCTCGACTCGTAGCGAGCTCGCGGATCCGCGCGACGGCGCGCGTGAGCCCGTCCTCGTCGAAGAGATGCGGGACGCAGTTGCCGAGCTCGTGCGCGGGGCCGTCCAGCTCGTTCGAGCCGGCGGCGGCGTTGATCGCGTAGCGCACCGGGATCTCGTGGCAGACGACGAGGATGCGGCGCTCCGGCCGGGCGAGCAGGCGCTCGTACGCGGACGCGTACCGGCGGGCGGCATCATCGAGGCTTTCGCCGCCCGGGAACGCGTCGACTCGGGTGTGTTCGCGTTTCCAGGCGCGGTAGTCGTCGATCGATCGGCCCTCGAGCTCGCCGACGTCGATGTCGTCGAGCAGCGGCTCGACGACGACGGGAACGGCGCGTCCTTCGAGCGCGATCCTCGCCGTCGCGCGAGTGCGGCCGAAACGAGTATGTACACAGAGGTCGAGCGCGATCCCGGCCAGCTGCAGGGCAAGCCCGCCCGCTTCGGCCTCGCCCTGCGCGGTCAGGCCGACGGGCACGTCCGGGTCGCCGTTGACGCGGCGCATCACGTTCAGCTCCGACTGCCCGTGCCGGACGAGGACGAAGAGGCGCACGCGCTCAGCCTATGGCCAGCGCGCCGGACACCGGCACGCCGCGCTTGACGACCAGCGAGCGCGGCGGGTGCGCGACCGCAGCCTCGGCAGGGCCGCTCGCGTCGACGAGGATGAGATCGCCGCGGCCGCCCGGCGCGACGACCTGATCGGTGACGCCGAGCGCAGCCGCGCCCCGGGCGCCCGCGATCTCGACGCAGAGGGCGATGTCGTCGTCACGCCGGAAGCCCGCGCGCCACGCCAGCTGGGCGGCGCGCGAGAGCATGTCGGCGTCCCCCCACGGCGACCAGAGATCGCGAACGCCGTCCTGTCCGAGGCAGACCGCGATCCCGAGCTCGGCGATTCGGGCGAGCGGGAGTGGCTCGACACTCCCGGGCGCGACGGTGGCGAGCGCGATCCGCTGTTCGGCCAGGTGCTCCAGCAGCGGTTCTACGGCGGGATCGCCGTCGCAGAGGCAGAACGCGTGCGAGACGGTGACCTTGCCCTGCAGGCCGAGGGCGCGCGTGCGCTCGACGATCAAGCCGAGTTGCCACCTGCCGAGCGTGCCGCGGTCGTGCAGATGGACGTCGACGCCGCAGCCGCGGCGGTCGGCGATCGCGAAGACCGTGTCGAGATGCGCGACGGCATCGCCGTCGAGCCCGGCCGGGTCGATGCCGCCGACGAGCGCCGCGCCCGCCTCGACCGCCGCGTCGAGCAGGTCGGCGGTTCCGGGGGCGATCAGCATGCCGCTCTGCGGAAACGCCACGACCTCGACGTCGAGCCGGTCGCCGAAGCGCGCCGCCGCCTCGAGGACGCCTTCGACTGCCGTGACGCCGTTGTCGAGGTCGACGTCGGCGTGCGTCCGGATCAGAGTGGTGCCGTTCGCGCTGTACGTCTCGAAGAGGGCGGCTGCGCGCTCCGACACCGGCGGTAGCTCGCGGCGCCCTGTCCGCTCGTTCTCGATCAGCGCAGCAAGCCCGGCGCCCGCGGAGTGCGGTCGCCACGGCAAACCCCAGAGCGTCTTGTCGACATGGGCATGGCCGTCGACGAGGCCTGGGAGCACGAGGTGCCCCCGCGCATCGACGGCGGGTCCGCCCCAGCCTGTCGGAGCGCCGCCGACGGTGTCGATCCGGCCGTCGCGGACGACGATGTCGGTCGGCGCTGCCGAGCCGGGGACGCGTGCGTTACGCAGCCAGAGGTCTCCCGCTCCCACGGCGCTAGCCTACGTCGATGGCCAACGTCCTCTTCCTCTGCATCGGCAACGCCGGCCGCTCGCAGATGGCGCACGCGTTCCTCGAGCGCCGGGGCGGCCACGAGGTGCGCTCCGCGGGCAGCCGGGCCGAGTCCCACCTGCACCCTGAAGTGGTCGCGGCGATGGGCGAGATCGGCTACGACCTCTCCGGCCGGACGCCGCGGCAGCTCGAGCCCGAGGCGGACGCGGCCTGGGCGGACGTGGTGGTGACGATGGGCTGCGGCGACGTCTGCCCCGTCCTGCCGGGCAAGAGCTATGTCGACTGGGGCCTCGCGGATCCGGCCTTCATGTCGCTCCCACAGGTCCGCGAGCTGCGCGACGAGATCGACCAACGCGTCGCCGCGCTGGCTGGAGAGCTCGACTCGGCCCGCGCGGGCTCTGCTTGAATGGTCCAATGACGGCGCAGGTCGAGGAGCTCGGCAGCGACACAGTCCGGCTCAAGGTCGACGTGCCGGCGCACGACGTCCACCACGCGGTCGAGCACGCCACCTCCGACCTCGCGCAGTCGGTGAAGATCCCCGGCTTCCGGCAGGGCAAGGTGCCGGTACCGATCCTGACCCAGCGGCTCGGCAAGGAGCGGATCATGGCCGAGGCGGTCGACAGCCACATCGGCGGCTGGTTCTGGAACGCCGCTGCGCGCGCCCGCATCCGGCCCGTCGCGCAGCCGCAGTACGACTACGAGCTCCCGGCTGACGACGAGGGCGACTGGCAGTTCACCGCGACCGTGCCCGTGCAGCCGAAGGTCGACGTGGTCGACTGGACCGAGCTCGAGGTCGGCAAGCCCGAGGCCGAGGTGCCCGAGGAGCTCGTCACCCAGGAGCTCGAGGCGCTGCGCGAGTCCGTCGCCGAGCTCGTGCCCGCCGGCGACCGGCCGGCGAAGGAGGGCGACACGCTCGTCGTCGACATCGTCTCGCCGGAGGGCGAGGCTCAGCGCGACACCGTCGTCGAGCTCGGCTCCGGGCGGCTCGTCGACGAGGTCGAGGCGGCGCTCGTCGGCGCCTCAGCCGGCGAGACCAAGAGCGTCGCCTACGAGCTCGCGGACGAGTCGACGTCGAACGTCGAAATCACCGTCAATGAGATCAGCGAGAAGGTGCTGCCGGAGCTCGACGACGAGCTCGCGCGCTCCGCCAGCGAGTTCGACACGCTCGCCGAGCTGCGCGCCGACATCGAGCAGCGGCTGCGCGAGGCCGTCGACGCCGAGATCGAGAACGCTTTCCGCGCCAACGCCGTCGACGCGCTCGTCGCAGCCTCGAAGGTGGCGCCGGCAGCGCCGCTCGTCGAGTCGCGCACGCGCGAGCTGCTGACCGGCTTCATCCGCTCGCTCGAGCGCCGCGGGATCGCCCCCGAGACCTATCTGCAGCTGACCGGCCGCTCCGCCGAGGAGCTGACGAGCTCGATGCAGATGGAGGCAGCGCTCTCGGTGGCGCGCGAGCTGGCGCTCGAGGCCGTCGCCGACAAGCTCGGGATCGAGGTCTCCGACGACGAGGTCAAGGCGCTGATCCGCGAGCAGGCTGAAGCGGCGGGCGAGGATGCTGACGAGGTGATCGAGGATCTGTGGCAGCACGGACGCCAGGAGGACCTGCGCGAGGACCTGCGCCTGCGCGCGGCGCTCGACCGGGTCGCCGCCGAGGTGAAGCCGATCCCGCTCGAGCAGGCCCAGGCGCGGGAGGCGATCTGGACACCGGACAAGGAATCACCCGAGCAAGAGACAAAGTTGTGGACCCCAGGCAATTGATGTGACTCGCAAGGAGACTGCATGAGCCCGTTGATCCCGATGGTGATCGAGCAGACGTCGCGCGGCGAGCGCTCGTTCGACATCTACTCCCGCTTGCTGAACGAGCGGATCATCTTCCTCGGCACCCCGGTCGACGACCAGATCGCGAACCTGATCGTGGCGCAGCTGCTGCACCTCGAGTCGGAGGACCCGGACAAGGACATCTCGATCTACATCAATTCCCCTGGTGGCTCGGTCTACGCCGGCCTCGCCATCTACGACACGATGCAGTTCGTCAAGCCGGACATCCAGACGATCTGCGTCGGGATCGCGATGAGCATGGGCGCGCTCCTGCTCGCGGGCGGCGCGGCAGGGAAGCGCATGGCCCTGCCGAACGCAAAGATTCTGATCCACCAGGTGTCGGGCGGCTTCCAGGGACAGGCGACCGACATCGAGATTGCGGCGCGCGAGACGATCGCGCTGAAGCGACGCCTCGAGGAGATCTTCAGCCAGCATTCAGGTCAGGACATCGAGAAGGTCTCCAAGGACATGGAGCGCGACTACTTCCTGACCGCGCAAGAAGCTGAACAGTACGGAATCATTGACAGAGTGATCGAGCATCGCTGAGAAACCTGGCCCTGACCTGACCTAGCGGTTCCCCCGAAACTGGAGTACAAGAGAGACATGGCCCGCGCATCCGAAGGCAACGAGCAGCTCCTCTGTAGCTTCTGCGGCAAGAGCCAGCGTCAGGTCAAGAAGCTGATCGCAGGCCCCGGCGTCTACATCTGCGACGAGTGCATCGATCTCTGCAACGAGATCATCGACGAGGAGCTGACCACTCCGACCCAGCTCGACCTCGACAACCTGCCGCGGCCGCTCGACATCTACTCCGTGCTGAACGACTACGTCGTCAGTCAGGAGGAGGCGAAGCGGACGCTCGCCGTCGCGGTCTACAACCACTACAAGCGCGTCCGGATGGGCCAGGAGGACGGCGACGTCGAGTTGCAGAAATCGAACATCCTCCTGCTCGGGCCGACAGGCTGCGGGAAGACGCTGCTGGCGCAGACGCTGGCGCGGATCCTGAACGTGCCGTTCGCGATCGCCGACGCAACCGCGCTGACCGAGGCCGGCTACGTCGGCGAGGACGTCGAGAACATCCTCCTGAAGCTGATCCAGGCCGCCGACTTCGACATCAAGAAGGCCGAGACCGGGATCATCTACATCGACGAGGTCGACAAGATCGCGCGCAAGGCGGACAACCCGTCGATCACGCGCGACGTGTCGGGCGAGGGCGTCCAGCAGGCGCTCCTGAAGATCCTCGAGGGGACGGTGGCGTCGGTGCCGCCGCAGGGCGGGCGCAAGCATCCGCACCAGGAGTTCCTCTCGATCGACACGACGAACATCCTCTTCATCTGCGGCGGCGCGTTCGCAGGTCTCGACAAGATCATCGGCCGGCGGATCGGGAAGAACTCGGTCGGCTTCGGCGCCGACGTCCGCTCGAAGAACTCCGAGGAGAGCGCCGAGCTGCTCGCCGACGTGATGCCGGAGGACCTGCTCAACTTCGGCCTGATCCCGGAGTTCATCGGCCGCCTGCCCGTGATCTCTGCCGTGCACCAGCTCCGGCGCGAGGATCTCGTCCAGATCCTGACCGAGCCCAAGAACGCGCTCACCCGCCAGTACCAGCGCTTCTTCGGCTACGACTCGATCGAGCTCGAGTTCCGCGACGACGCTCTCTGGGAGATCGCCGACAAGGCGCTCGCACGCGAGACCGGGGCCCGCGGCCTCCGCTCGATCATCGAGACCGCGCTCCTCGACGTCATGTTCGAGCTGCCATCGCGCAAGGACGTCTCCAAGTGCGTGATCACGAAGGAGACGATCTCGAAGGGCCTGAAGCCGACGCTCGTGACGAGCGCCGACGGCATCGACGACGCACCCGCGCTCGCCGAAGAGTCCGCCTAGTCCGGTCTGGCTCGCTAGGCTCGAGGCATGGCAGACCTCGACGCTGCGCAGCTCCGGGACGTCGCCGCGAGCGGCCTCCAGCGGTCCGGGATGGAGTACATCCAGGCGATCGTCACGGGCGAGCTGCCGGCGCCGCCGATCTCCGAGCTGATGGGCTTTCGCCTCGTCCTGGCCGAGCCGGGGCGCGCCGTCTTCGAGATGGAGCCCGGCCCGCAGCACTACAACCCGATCGGCTCGGTGCACGGCGGCATCGCGCTGACGCTGCTCGACTCTGCGATGGGCTGCGCGGTGCACACGCAGCTCGAGCAAGGAGTCGGCTACACGACACTCGAGGTGAAGACGAACTTCGTCCGCCCGATCACCGCCGATACCGGTGTGATCCGCTGCGAGGGGATCGTCATCCATCAGGGCTCGCGGATCGCGACCGCCGAGGGGAAGCTGACCGACCCGAACGGGAAGCTGCTCGCGCACGGCACGACGACGTGCCTGATCTTCCAGTGAGCTTCACGACCCGGCCCGGAGCTGCGCGGCACGTTCGGGATGGTCGCGTCGACCCACTGGCTCGCATCCGCGACCGGGATGTCCGTGCTCGAGCGCGGCGGCAACGCGTTCGACGCGGCCGTCGCGACGGGGCTGACGCTGCAGGTCGTCGAGCCGCACCTGAACGGCCCCGGCGGCGAGGTGCCGGCGCTGCTCTTCCCGGTCGACCGCGGCGAGCCGATCGCGCTCTGCGGCCAGGGCGTCGCGCCCGGCGCCGCGACGATCGAGCGCTACCACGACCTCGGCCACGAGCTCGTTCCCGGCACCGGCGTGCTCGCGGCCTGCGTCCCCGGCGCCTTCGGCGGCTGGCTGCTGCTGCTGGAGCAGTTCGGGACGTGGCGGCTCGAGGACGTGCTCGCCTTCGCGATCGGCTACGCCGAGAACGGCTTCCCGCTCGTCGCCGGGATCCGTGCCACGATCGACCGCACCGAGGAGCTCCTGCGCGGCTGGCCCGGCTCGCGCGACCTGTACCTGCCGGCGCCGGAGGTCGGCGCGCTCTTCCGCAACCCGGCGCTCGCCGCGACCTACCGCCGGATCGTCGAGGAGGCACGCGGCGGCTCGCGGGAGCAGGAGATCGAGAAGGCCCGGCGCGCGTACTACGAGGGCTTCGTCGCCGAGGAGATCGACCGCTTCAGCTCCGCCGAGGGTGGGCTGCTCACCGGCGAGGACATGGCCCGTTGGCGCGCCTCGCTCGAGCCGGTTGCAAAGCTCGAGTACCGCGGGCTGACCGTCTGCAAGACGCTCCCCTGGGCGGCGGGGCCGGTCGGGTTGCAGCAGCTCGCGCTGCTCGACGGCTTCGACCTCGCCGAGCTCGGCCCGGCCGAGTTCGTCCACATCGTCACCGAGTGCGCCAAGCTCGCCTTCGCCGACCGCGACGCGCTCTACGGCGACGACACGGGCGGCGATGACGCCGTGCCGCTCGAGACCCTGCTCTCGAAGGCCTACAACGACGAGCGGCGCGCGCTCGTCGGCGAGGAAGCGTCCGGCGACTACACACCCGGGATCGGGCGGCTCCCGCACCTCGTCGAGGCCGCGGTGACGCCGGGAGCGGGGGAGCCGACGCGCGGCGACACGGTCCACCTCGACGTCGCCGACCGCTGGGGGAACATGTTCAGCGCGACGCCGAGCGGCGGCTGGCTGCAGAGCTCGCCGGTGATCCCCGCGCTCGGCTGGCCCCTCGGCACGCGCGCGCAGATGTTCTGGCTCGAGGAGGGCCTCGCCTCCTCACTCCGGCCGGGCGCCCGCCCGCGCACGACGCTCTGTCCGGGGCTCGCCCTCCGCGACGGCAAGCCGTACCTCGCGTGGGGGACGCCCGGCGGCGACCAGCAGGAGCAGTGGGCGCTGCACGTCTTCGTCCGCCACGTCGCCCTCGGGCTGAACCTGCAGGAGGCGATCGACGCACCCGAGTTCCACATGGACCACCTGATCTCGTCCTTCTATCCCCGCGGCTTCGCGCGGCGGTCGGTCACGATCGAGGACCGCTTCGGCGACGACGTGGCCGCCGATCTGCGCCGGCGCGGCCACGACGTCGACGTCTCCGGCCCGTGGACGCTCGGCCGGGTGACCGCGGTCGCCCGGGAGGAGGACGGCCTGCTCAAGGCCGGCGCGAATCCGAGGGGCATGCAGGGCTACGCGGCCGGCCGCTAGCCTGGACCGCGTGAGCGAGCTTCTCTGCCCCACCGACGGCACGGCGCTGCGCCGGATCGAGCGCAGCGGCGTCCACGTCGACGCGTGCCCCAGCTGCCGCGGCGTCTGGCTCGACCGCGGCGAGCTCGACAAGATCGTCGAGCGCGAGCGCTCCGACCTGGACGACTTCGAGCAGGAGATCCGCGGCACACCGGCCGGCGGCTCCCCCGAGGTTGGGCACGCGAAGCCGCACAAGAAGAAAAAGCGAAGCAGCTTCCTCGAAGAGTTCCTCGACTTCGGCTAGCTAGGCGGACTCGCGCAGAGCGGCGTCCGTGCGGACGGCGTGCATGTCGCGCGCCTCCACGTGCTCGCCGCACTCCGGGCAGGCGAGGTGGGGCATCACGGTCGCGCCGCAGCTCTTGTGCGTCAGCCTCATCGCCCGGCCGCCGACATGGCGGGAGCCCCACTCCATCATCGAGAGCAGGACCGGGTAGAGGTCGAGACCCGCCTCCGTGAGGCGGTACTCATACCGCTGCGGCCGCTCCTGGTAGAGCTCGCGCCGCAGGACTCCGTGCGCGACCAGCGTGTTCAGGCGGTCGCTGAGGATGTTCCTCGCGACGCCGGTGTTGCGCTGCAGCTGCTCGAAGCGGCGGACGCCGAGGAATGCCTCGCGCAGGACGAGCAGCGTCCAGCGCTCGCCGATGATCGAGAGCGTGTTGCCGACCGCGCAGTTGTCGCGGCTCCAGTCGCCGGTTCCCACATCGACATAGTTGCATTTTGCAACCCACTCGTCTAGAGTCAGTTGCAGAACGCAACGCACTGGGAGGAGCGATGTCCCGCACGCGCACGATCAGCTGGCACGACCCCGTCGACGCCGCGCGCCAGGCCGACGGACTCACCGGGCTCGAGGCCCTGCACCGGATCGGCAACGGCCTGCTGCCGCCGCCGCCCGTCGCCGACCTCGTCGGCTTCCACCCGATCTTCGTCACCCCCGGCTACGTCGTCTTCGCCTACGAGCCGCGCGAGGAGCACTACAACACGCTCGGCGCCGTCCACGGCGGCATCCTCACGACCGTGCTCGACACGGTGATGGGCTGCGCCGTCCACTCGAAGCTCGACGCGGGGTCGGCCCCGGTCACGATCGAGCTGAAGACGAGCTTCGTCCGCCCGGTCACGCTCGCCTCCGGCCTGCTCCGGGCCGAGGGCAGCATCGTCCATCCCGGCTCGCGCGTCGCCACCGCCGAGGCCAAGCTGCTCGACGAGGAGGGGACGCTCTTCGCGCACGCGTCGTCGAGCTGGCTGATCTACGACACCGCCGGCAAGGAGAAGAAGGAGCGCGAAGGCGCCGACCGCGGCCTGACGCGCTCCTACAATGGCTCGATGGAGCCGCTGTACAGGCCGGAAGGCGTCGAGGAGCGCTGGCAGCAGGCCTGGGAGTCCGAGGGTCTCTACCGGGCCGGCGCCGGCAAGCGCCGCGACGAGACGTTCGTCATCTGCGTGCCGCCGCCGAACGTCACCGGCGCGCTGCACATGGGCCACGCCCTCAACGGCTCGCTCCAGGACGTCCTGATCCGCTGGCACCGGATGCGCGGGCTTCGACACGCTCTGGCAGCCGGGCTACGACCACGCCGGCATCGCGACCCAGAACGTCGTCGAGAAGCAGCTCGCGAAGGAGGGGACGTCACGCAAGGAGCTCGGCCGCGAGGCGTTCGTCGAGCGGGTCTGGCGCCACCTCGAGGAGACCGGCCGGACGATCATGGGCCAGTTCCGCAGCCTCGGCGCCTCGCTCGACTACAGCCGCGAGCGCTTCACGATGGACGACGCCTACGTCGAGGCGGTGATGCGCTTCTTCGTCCACCTCTGGGAGCGGGGGTGGATCTATCGCGCCGAGCGGATCGTCAACTGGTGCCCGTTCCACGAGACGGCGATCTCCGACCTCGAGGTCGAGCACGTCGACATGGACGACACGCTGACGTATGCCCGTTACCCCTTCGCGGACGGCTCCGGCGCGATCACGATCGCGACCGTGCGGCCGGCGACGATCCTCGCCGACGTCGCGGTCGCCGTCCATCCCGACGACGAGCGCTACCGGGACGCGATCGGCAAGGAGGTGGTCGTCCCCTACGTCGAGCGGGCGGTCCCGGTGATCGCGGACGCCCGCGTCGAGCCCGAGTTCGGCACCGGCGCGCTCAAGATCACGCCCGGCCACGATCCAACCGACTTCGAGATCGGCCGCGACCACGGGCTCGAGATCCTGACCGTGATCGGACCGGACGGGCGAATGAACGAGAACGCGGGCGACCTGGCCGGCAGGACGCAGCAGGAGGCCGACGAGGCGATCCTCGCGTGGCTGAAGGAGCACGACCGGCTCGAGCAGCGGGAGCACTACCGCCACGCCGTCGGGACCTGCGAGCGCTGCCACACGCGGATCGAGCCGCTGGTCTCGCTGCAGTGGTGGGTGCGCGATGGAGGAGCCGCGGAAGCCCGCGCTCGAGGCGCTGCGGGAGCGGCGCGTCCGCTTCCACCCGGAGTCGCAGCACCAGTTCGCGATCCGCTCGCTCGAGGAGATCCCGGACTGGAACATCTCGCGGCAGCTCTGGTGGGGCCACCAGCAGCCGCTCTGGTACTGCCCCGACGGCCACGTCACCTGCGCCTGGCCGCCGCCGGACGCCTGTGCCGAATGCGGCTCGGCCGAGCTCGAGCGCGACCCGGACGTGCTCGACACCTGGTTCTCGTCGGCGCTCTGGCCGTACGCGACGCTCGGCTGGCCGGAGCGGACGCCCGAGCTCGAGCGCTACTACCCCGGCAACGTCAACTCGACCGCGCGCGAGATCATCCGCCTCTGGGAGAACAGGATGATCTGGACGGGGCTCGAGCTGCACGGCGAGATCCCCTTCACCGACGTGATCATCCACTCGACGATCCTCGCGACGGACGGGCGGCGGATGTCGAAGAGCCTCGGCACCGGCATCGACCCGCTCGACCTGATCGCGAAGCACGGCGCCGACGCGACCCGGTACGGGCTGCTGAAGATGTCCTCCACCCAGGACGTCCGCTTCACGGAGGGCCCGCTCGAGGAGGGCCGCAAGCTCGCGAACAAGCTCTGGAACGTCTCGCGCCTGCTGCTCCAGCACCGGGTCGAGCCGGAGGCGCGTCCGCGCGAGGTCGAGGAGCGCTGGATCCTGGCGCGGCTCGACGCGACGCGGGCCGAGCTCGAGCAGGCATGGGCGGCGTTCGACTTCTCGCACTCGGTCCAGTCGCTGTACCGGCTCACCTTCGACGACTTCTGCGACTGGTACGCCGAGGCGATCAAGCCGCGCCTGCGCGAGGGCGACGAGGACGCGGCGGCGACTGCGCTGGCGGCGCTCGAGCAGCTGCTGGCGCTGCTGCATCCGGTGATGCCGCACGTGACGGAGGAGATCTGGTCGCAGTTCCACGAGTCGCGGCTGATCGTCTCGGCCTGGCCCGAGCCGGGGGAGTCGTACGCCGCCGATGCGGATGCACTCCAGTCCGTGCAGGAGGCGGCGGCGATGTTCCGCCGCAGCGGCGTCGTCGTCGAGCTCGCCGGCGACGAGAAGCGGATCTTCGACGCGGTCGTCCGGCCGGAGCGAGCGAAGGTGAACGGCAACGCCGCCGCGGAGATCGAGCGGCTCCGCGGCGAGGTCGAGCGCGGCGAGCGGATGCTCGCGAACGAGAAGTTCGTCACGAACGCGAAGCCCGAGGTGGTCGAGGCCGAGCGCGAGAAGCTCGCCCGCTACCGGCGCGAGCTCGATGCCCTCACACAGTAGGCGGTCTGGCCGGCCACACACGCCGGCCTGCGCCGCCCGCAGAGACTTCGCGCTGCGTCGTCCTCAGTCGCGCCCATGCCACCGGCATGGGCGCTCCCTGCGTCCTAGCATCGCTCGCTCTGCGAGCGGCGCAGGGGCGGCAGCGTGACCGGCCAGACCGCCTGGCTCGCGGGCCTGAGCCCGTGGCCGCAGGAGTTCGGGCTCGGACGGATGCGGACGCTGCTCGCGGCGCTCGGCGACCCGCAGCTCGCCTATCCGGCGATCCACGTCGTCGGCACGAACGGGAAGTCGACCGCGACGCGGACGATCGAGGCGCTGCTGCTCGCCGAGGGGCTGTCGGTCGGGGCGACGGTCTCGCCGCACGTCCGCTCGTGGGCGGAGCGGATCACGGTCGACGGCGAGGAGGCGGACTTCGAGGCGGCGATCGAGCGGGTCCGGCCTGAGGCGGAGGCGCAGGAGGCGACGCAGTTCGAGACGCTCTGCGCTGCCGCCTTCGCCGAGTTCGCCGCCCGCGACGTCGACGTCGCCGTCGTCGAGGCCGGCCTCGGCGGCCGGCTCGACGCGACCAACGTGCTCCGCTCGCACGTCGTCCTGCTCACGAACGTCGGGCTCGAGCACACCGACGTCCTCGGCGAGACACGGGAGGAGATCGCGGCGGAGAAGCTCGCCGTCGTCCAGGAGGGGACGATCGCCGTCGTGCCGGACGGGGAGTTCGCCCTGCTCGCCGGCGCGAACGTCGTCGCCGGCGGCGCTCGTGACGCGGCTGCCGCGTTCCTCGGCCGCAGCCGTCGAGCACGAGGTCGAGGTCGTCCTTCCCGGCCGGTTCGAGCGGCGCGGCGACGAGGTCTGGGACGGCGCCCACAACGCCGACGGCGCCCGCTGGCTCGTCGCCCGGCTCGGCCGCGACGACTACACGGTCGTTGCCTCGATCCTCCGCGACAAGGACGCCGTCGCGATGCTCTCCGCGCTCGCGACGCGGGGGAGCCGCTTCGTCGCGACCCAGTCGGACAACGACCGCGCGCTCGGCGCCGCCGAGCTCGCCCACCTCGCCTCGCACCACTTCGCCGAGGTCGAGATCGAGCCCGATCCGGCCGCCGCGCTCGCCCGCGCGCGCGAGCACCCGCCCGTCCTCGTCACCGGCTCGCTGTACCTTCTTGCGGCTTTGGCGAGGAACGAGGCGTGATATGACGAAGATGCGCGAACGCGTCACCGTGCTCGCCTTCGCGCTCGCGGTGCTCGGCTTCATCATCGGCTCCGCGTTCGGAATCGGCTATCTCGTGGGAAGACTGCTGTTGTGATCCTCGCCGCCACCACCACCAACGACGACCTGCTCGGAGGAGTCAACGACTTCTTCGAGTCCGGCTCGTGGATGGTGATCCGCAACCTGAGCGTCTTCTTCGTCGCCGTCTTCTGGCTCGCGACGGCGTACTGGGTCTACAAGGACGCCCGCCGCCGGATCGAGGATCCGTGGCTCGTCGCGATGGCGACGGTGCTCGGGCTCGTGCCGCCGTTCGTCGGCCCGATCATCTACCTCTTCTTCCGCCCGCCGGAGTACATCGAGGACGTGCGCGAGCGCGAGCTCGAGATCAGGGCGATGGAGGAGCGGCTTGCCAAGCGCGACCTGCACTGCCCCGTCTGCCGCGCCGCCGTCGAGGGGACGTTCCTCGTCTGCCCGGTCTGCACGACCCGGCTGAAGCAGGCGTGCGTCAAGTGCAACGCGCCGCTCGAGGCGCTCTGGCAGATCTGCCCTCACTGCGCGACACCCGTTGTCACGCCGGCGCTGCCCGGGATCGACGACACGATCGCCGACTCCTGGACGGCTCCCCGAAAACGCGCAGCCGGCGACGAGTAGCGGCGCGGGCCGGCCTCCGGCGCAGCCGGCCGTGACCGCAGTAACATCCCGGCCCGATGGCCGTCGAGCGCACTCTGATCCTGATCAAGCCGGACGCGACCGAGCGTGCGCTCTCGGGCGAGATCCTCGCCCGGATCGAGCGGCGCGGCTTCACCGTCGTCGGCGGCAAGCTCCTCCGCGTCAGCGAGCAGCTCGGCAAGGAGCACTACGCCGAGCACAGCGAGAAGCCCTTCTTCGGCGAGCTCGTCACCTTCATCACCTCCGCTCCGACCTGGGCGCTCGTCGTCGAGGGCGAGGGCGCGATCGCGACGATGCGGAAGACGATCGGCGCGACGAACCCGGCCGACGCCGACCCCGGCACGATCCGCGGCGACTACGCGACGTCGATGCCGAACAACCTCATCCACGGCTCCGACTCACCCGGGTCGGCCGAGCGCGAGATCGCGCTCTGGTTCGCCGCCGATGAGCTCGTCTGAGTTACCGGAGTACGCGGTCCGCAACCGCGCGCGCTGGACGACGACCAACGCCGAGTACTCGCACGACCACGGCCTCCGTGCCTGGCAGGCGGAGGAGATCACTGGGGCCTTGGGGAGTGCCCGAGGCCGAGCTGAATGTGCTCGCCCGACGTCGTCGGCAAGGACGTCGTCGAGCTCGGGTGCGGCACCGCCTACTTCTCCGCCTGGCTGGCCCGTCGGGGCGCACGGCCGGTCGGCGTCGACCTCACGCCCGCTCAGCTCGAGACGGCGCGGCGGCTCCAGGAGGAGACGGGATCGAGTTCCCGCTGCTCGAGGCGAACGCGGAGGAGGTTCCGCTGCCGGACGCGTCGTTCGACCTGGCCGTCTCGGAGTACGGCGCCTCGATCTGGTGCGACCCCTACCGCTGGATCCCGGAGGCGGCACGGCTGCTCAGGCCGGGCGGCGAGTTCGTCTTCCTGCGGAACTCGACGCTCTCCATGCTCTGTGCGGCGCTCGAGGCCGGCACGAGACGCTGCAGCGGCCGCAGCGCGGGCTCAACCGGATCGACTGGCAGGACGACGGGAGACCGAGTTCCACCTGCCGCTCGGGGAGCTCTACGCGCTCCTGCGAGAGGCCGGCTTCGACGTCCTCGACATCAAGGAGCTGTATGCGCCCGTCGACGCGGAGAAGGCCGAGTACTACCACTCGGATCACGGAGTGGGGGAAGCGCTGGCCCTGGGAGGAGATCTGGAGGGCGCGGAAGCGATGAGCTCGCACGCGTCGATCCGATCCTGCTCGCGTCGACGAGCCCTCAGCGCCGCATGATCCTCGAGCAGCTCGGCCTCCCGTTCGACATCGTTGCGCCGGAGTACGAGGAGCACGACCCCCCGGACGCCGACGTCTACGAGCTCGTCCGCGAGCACGCGCGCGGGAAGGCGCGCTCCGTCGCCGGGCTCGGCGGCGAGCACCGGCCCGTGCTCGGCGTCGACACCGCCGTCGCCTCGACGGCGCGATCCTCGGGAAGCCGGCGAACGCGGCCGAGGCCGAGCGGATGCTGGGGCGGCTGTCCGGCAAGACGCACACGGTCGTCTCGGGTCTCTGCCTGCTCACGCCCGGCTGGGAGGTCGTCGAGCACGAGTCGACCGACGTCACGCTTCCGCGAGCTGACGCCCCGTGAGCTCGCGCGTCACCTCGCGCACGGGGAGTGGGAGGGGCGGGCGGGCGCGTACGCGATCCAGGGCCGCGGCGCTGCCCTCGTCGAGCGGATCGAGGGCGACTACCTGAACGTCGTCGGCCTTCCCGCCGCGCTGCTCGTGCGCCTCCTCGCCGAGCGCTTCCCGGGCGCATACGGCCTCGGGTAGCTGCGGCCGACGAGCGCGTCCCAGCCGGCGGCCACCCTCCGGGTGTTGCAGGCTAGAGTGGGCCGCGGGTATGAG
>CAVTSN010000003.1:0-81684 GCA_963737455.1 uncultured Gaiellaceae bacterium
TAAGGGTTGTGTGAGGCGTGATCGCCTCCGGGTCGACGAGCAGATGCAGCAGCGAGGGGCCGTCCGCTGCGAGCGCCTGCTCGAGCGCGGCCGCGAACTCGTCGGTCCGCTCGACGCGCGCGGCGTGGATGCCGAACGACGCCGCGAACACGGCGAAGTCGGGATTCGTCAGGCTCGTGCCGGCCACCCGGCCGGGGTACTCGCGCTCCTGGTGCATCCGGATCGTCCCGTACATGCCGTTGTCGACGACGAGGAAGAGCACGTCGGCGCGCTCCCGCACCGCGGTCGCGAGCTCCTGGCCGCTCATCAGGAAGTCGCCGTCGCCCGCGAAGCAGACAACCGTCCGCTCCGGCTGGACGATCTTGGCGGCGATCGCGGCCGGGACGCCGTAGCCCATCGCCCCGCTCGTCGGCGCGAGCTGCGAGCGGTAGCGCGTGTACTGCCAGAAGCGGTGCGGCCAGGTGGCGAAGTTGCCCGCGCCGTTGGCGATCAGCGCGTCCTCGGGGAGGCGCTCCCGCAGCAGCGCCATCACCTCGCTCATGTTCAGCGCGCCCGGCGCCGAGACCGGCTCGAGCGTGCGCAGGTAGTCCGCCCGGGCGGCCTCGACCCAGGCGCGGCGCGAGGAACCTTGTGTTTCTGAGACACAAGCCTCCCGGGCCGCGGCCGCGAACTCGGGCGAGCCCGCGTGGATCGCGAGCGTGGGCTGGTAGACCCGGCCGAGCTCCTCCGCACCGGCGTGGACGTGGACGAGCGTCTGCTTCGGCAGCGGCGGCTCGACGAGCGTGTAGCCGCCCGTCGTCATCTCGCCGAGGCGCGGGCCGACGACGAGCAGCAGGTCGGCTTCGGTGACGCGGTCCGCGAGGGCGGGGTCGATGCCGACGCCGACGTGGCCGGCGAAGGCCCGCGAGCGGTTGTCGACGTAGTCCTGGCGGCGGAAGGAGGTCGCGACCGGCAGCTCGTTCGCCTCGCAGAAGGCGGCGACGTCCTCGGCGGCCTGCGCGCTCCACTTGCCGCCGCCGACAATCGCGAGCGGGCGCTGCGAGGCGTCGAGGAGCTGACGCAGGCGCTCGAGCTCCTCCCGGCCGGGGTGCGTGTGCACAGGCGTGTACGGCCCCGGGTCGGCGACGTCGACCTCGTCGACGAGCATGTCCTCGGGCAGCGCGAGCACGACCGGCCCCGGCCTCCCCGCCGTCGCGACCGTGAACGCGCGGGCGAGCAGCTCCGGGATCCGCTCGGCGCTCTCGATCTGCGCCACCCACTTCGCCATCGAGTTGAACATGCGGCGGTAGTCGATCTCCTGGAACGCCTCGCGCTCGAGCATGTCGCGGCCGACCTGGCCGATCAGGAGGATCAGCGGCGTCGAGTCCTGATAGGCGGTATGGACGCCGATCGATGCGTGCGTGGCACCCGGGCCGCGGGTCACGAGGCAGATGCCGGGCCGGCCGGTCAGCTTCCCGTACGCCTCGGCCATGTTCGCCGCCGCGGCCTCGTGGCGGCAGGTGACGAGGCGGATGGGGGCGTCGTAGAGGGCGTCGAGCACTGCCAGATAGCTCTCGCCGGGGACGCAGAACGCCAGCTCGGCGCCGTGCAGCGCCAGCTGGTCGACCAGCACCTTCCCGCCGGTGCGCAGCATCAGAGGTGAATCGCGCCCTGGGCCAGTGCGTCGCCGCCGTTGGAGTCCTCGGCGCGGACGAGCACGACGCGGACGAACGAGCCGTGCCCCGAGACCTCGGCCGGCTCGACGAAGGCGCCGAACGGCTGCACCCGCTCGCCGTCGACCGAGAGCTCGCCGCGAAGGACACAGCCGATCCCCGGCCCCTCGGCCGGGCCGCCGTCACGCTCGCAGCGCATCGCGTAGTCGGCCCAGGGGTCGAGCTCGATGTGGGCCGAGAGCTTCGCGTCCTCGACCGACCACTCGGTCAGCTCCCAGCGGAGCACGGTGGCGCCGTCGACGCCGGCCGCGAGCTCGGCCTCGTCGTCGCCGAAGGCGGCCGAGCCGGCGTGCAGGGTCGCGAGCTCGCCGGAGGCGACATAGACCATCCGGCCGCCGGCGGGCAGCCGGATCGCCTCACCCGGCGCCAGCAGATCCTCGTACAGCGAGAGCGAGGTCACACAGCTCTGCTTTCAGACACCCATGCAGACGTACTTGAGCTCGAGCCAGTCGTCGAGGCCGTACTTCGAGCCCTCGCGGCCGATCCCCGACTCCTTCATGCCGCCGAACGGCGCCACCTCGGTCGAGATGATCCCGGTGTTGACGCCGAGGATCCCGTACTCGAGCCCTTCCGAGACGCGCCAGACCCGGCCGAGGCTCTGGCTGTAGAAGTAGGCGGCGAGGCCGTACGGCGTGTCGTTCGCCAGCCGGATCGCCTCGTCCTCGGCGGCGAAGCGCTGGATCCCGGCGACGGGGCCGAACGTCTCCTCCCGCGTCATCGCCATCGAGCCGTCGACGCCTGTGAGCACCGTCGGCTCGAAGAACGTCCCCTCCAGCCGGCGGCCGCCGCGCACGAGCTCCGCGCCCGAGCCGGTGGCGTCGGCGACGTGGCGCTCGACCTTCTCGACGGCGCCCTCGTCGATCAGCGGGCCGACCTGCGTCCCGTCGTCGAGCCCGTTGCCGACGACGAGGCGGCCGACGGCGGCCTCGAAGCGGGAGACGAACTCGTCGTGCACGGAGTCCTGCACGAGGATCCGGTTCGCCGAGACGCACGTCTGGCCGGAGTTGCGGAACTTGCACAGGATCGCACCCTCGACCGCGGCATCGAGGTCGGCGTCGTCGAAGACGAGGAACGGCGCGTTGCCGCCGAGCTCGAGCGAGACTTTTTTCACCGTCGCGGCGCACTGGCCCATCAGCAGCTTCCCGATCTCCGTCGAGCCGGTGAAGGAGAGCTTGCGCACAGCCGGATTCGACGTCAGCTCGCCGCCGATCACGGGCGCGTCCTCGGCGTCGCCGGTGACGACCTGGAGCACGCCTTCCGGCACGCCCGCCTCGGCAGCCAGGTCCGCGAGTGCGAGCGCTGTCAGCGGCGTCTGCTCGGCGGGCTTGACCACGATCGTGCAGCCCGCCGCGAGCGCGGGCGCGGCCTTGCGGGTGATCATCGCGGCCGGGAAGTTCCACGGCGTGATCCCGGCGGTGACGCCGATCGGCTCCTTCAGGACGACGATCCGCTTGTCGGGCTGATGCGCCGGGATCGTGTCGCCGTAGACCCGCTTCGCCTCCTCGCCGAACCACTCGAAGAACGAGGCCGCGTAGGCGATCTCGCCGCGCGCCTCCGCCAGCGGCTTCCCCTGCTCGCTCGTGAGCAGCCGCGCCAGCTCCTCCTGCCGCTCGAGCATCAGGTCGGAGAGCCGACGAAGCACACTCGCCCGCTCCTTGGCCGTCCGCTCGCGCCAGGCCGGATAGGCGCGCTCGGCGGCCGCGATCGCCGCCCGCGTCTCCTCCACCCCGTGCCTCGGTACGCGCTCGAGCACGTCGCCCGTGGCAGGATTCGTGACGGCGAACGTCTCTGCGGCGGCGACGGCGGTCATGGCTGAGAGGATAAACGCGCCGTGATCGCCGACGCCCACGTGGACATCCTGCTCGAGCTTGCCTACCGCGAGCACCGGCTCCAGGAGACGAACGTCTTCGCGCGGACCTGGCTGCCGCTTCTCGAGGCGGGTGGGGTCGGGCTCCAGGTGTGTCCGGTCTTCGTCGACCTCGAGCTCCAGCCAGAAGGCTCGCTCCGGGAGGCGCTGCGCCAGGTGACGGCGCTCCAGCACGCGCTCCGCGAGAACCCGGATCGCCTGCTCGCCGTGCGCACGCGCGCCGACCTCGACGCAGTCGAGCGCGGCGAGCTGATCGGGCTGATGCTCGCGCTCGAGGGCGTGGAGCCGTTCGGCTACGAGGTCGCGACCGCGGATCTCTTCTGGGAGCTCGGGCTGCGGATGGCGGGGCTGACGTGGAACCGGCGCAATCCGTTCGCCGACGGCGCCGCGGACGAGGGCGGGCTCTCGCGGCTCGGCCGCGCACTGCTTGCGCGCTTCGCCGAGCTCGGCGTGATCCTCGACCTCGCCCACGCTTCGCCGCAGCTCTTCGCCGAGTGCCTCGCCTCGTACGAGGGCCGGATCTGCGTCACGCACGCCGGCTGCCGTGCCGTCAACGAGACGCCGCGCAACCTCTCCGACGAGCAGTTGCTCGGGCTCGCCGAGCGCGAAGGCGTCTTCGGGTTGATGCTGCACCCGCTCACGATCGACCCCGCCGACCCGACGATCGACCGCGTGATCGACCACCTCGACCACGCGGCGGCGGTGATCGGGCCGGAGCGGGTTTGTCTCGGTGGCGACTGGACGAAGCGGCTGCACGAGCTGATGCCCGCGCCTGCGCCGCCCGACGGCCTGATGCCGCCGGGGCTCGCCGAGGGCACGACGATCCCCGGGCTCGCAGGCCCGGAGGACTACCCCGCCCTCGTCGAGGCGCTCCGGGAGCGCGGCTGGGAGGGCGAGCGGCTCAACGGCCTGCTCGGCGGGAACCTGCTCCGATTCCTCCGCGAAGCGCTTCCCGGCTAGACCGACGCCGCGACGAACGAGGAGAGCGCTTCGCTCCCGGCGAGCGTGACGTCGCCGCTCCGGACCGTCAGGTCGCGGCTCAGGCCGATTCGCCCTCGTAGTAGTCGACGGTGTCGGCGAGGCGGTTGATCGTGAAGAGCGGGCCGCCGGCCGACGTCTCGGTGCGCGCCATCGCTGCGATCTTGCCGCTGTCCGGGTACTCGATGATCTCCGGCGTCCCCTGCGACGCGGCGATCACGTAGCGGACGGGCTCGCCGGAGCGGTTCAGGAGCTGGTGTGCGCCCTCGGGGCCGCGCGGGAAGTGGACGACCTCACCCTCCTTCAGCTGGCGCTCGCCCTCGGGCGAGCGCAGGGTCGGCGTCCCGCGCAGCACGATCAGGAGCTCCTCGCCGCCGTGGTGGAAATGGTAGGGCGCTTGCCTCGCGCCGGGCTCGAGCTCCCAGACAGCAGCCGACAGCGCCGCCCCGAGCTGGCGGCGCAGCCGTTTGCCGCGGACGCCGCCGAAGCCGGCGGCTTCGGCCTCGGCCTCGTACTCGCCGGGCTCGCCCCAGTCGACGTCCCAGACGTTGTCGCCGAAGTCCATGTCCCCCGATCCTACGGGGTGACGAGCACCCGGCCGGGCTCGCCTGCCAGGCTGGCCCGGAAAGCGTCGTCGGCCCGGTCGAGCGGGAACGACGGCCCGACCAGGCCGGCGAGCTCGAGCCGGCCGGAGGCGACGAAGTCGAGCAGCTGCGGCAGCGCCACGGCCGGGTCCTCGGAGCCGTAGATCGTCCCGGTCAGCGTCTTCTCGCGATTGGAGAACTCGAACGGGTCGAGCTCGAGCTTCTCGCCGCGGGCGGGGAGCCCGACGACGACGGCGGTGCCGCCGCCGCGCGTCCAGCGGAGGGCGAGCTTCGTCGTCGCCGCCGCTCCCACCGCGTCGAAGGCGTAGTCGACACCCTCGGGATCGAGCTCGGCGACCGCAGCTCGCACGTCGTCGGGCTCGCACGCGCGCGTGGCGCCGAGCGCGAGAGCCTGCTCGCGTCGCGCCTCGACTGGATCGACGACGAGGATCTCGGCCGCGCCGGCGATCCGCGCGCCCTGGACGACGAACTGGCCGACGCCCCCCGCCCCGATCACGAGCGCGGTGAAGCCTGGCTCGGGCCGCGCGGCGTTGAGCACGGCGCCGACGCCGGTGAGCGCGGCGCAGCCGAGCAGCGCGGCCTCTTCGAACGAGACCGCGTCGCCGAGCCGCATCGCCGCCGCCGCATCGACCACGACCCGCTCGGCGAGAGCGCCGGTCGCGGTGCCGCGGAACACGGTCTCGCCGCCGAGCGTCAGGCCGGTGCGGCCGCCGAGGAGCGTCCCCCGCCCGATCGCGGACGAGAGCGGCCCGCATGCGGCCGGCCGGCCGCGGCGGCAGGCGCCGCACTCCCCGCAGGCAGGGGCCCAGGAGAGCACGACGCGGTCGCCGACGGCGATCCCGGCCACGTCCGACCCGACCGCCTCGACGAGCCCCGCGCCCTCGTGGCCGAGCACGATCGGCGTCGGCCGGTCCCACTCGCCCTTGTACGAGTGGAGGTCGGTGCCGCAGACGCCGACGGCGCTCATCCGGACGACGACCTCGCCCGGCAGGGGCTCCTCGGCGTCGAGCTCCTCGACGACGAGCCTGCCGGGCTCGTGCATGACGGCGGCGAGCGTCTTCATCGCATCAGCATCCCACCGTTGACGTCGAGCGTGGCGCCGGTGACGAAGGCCGCGTCGTCGGAGGCGAGATACGCCACCGCGGCCGCCACCTCCTCCGGCCGTCCCAGCCTGCCGACCGGGATCGTCTTCAGCATCGCCTCGAGCCGCTCGGGAGCGACGGTGGCGACCATCGGCCCGTCGATCGCGGCCGGCGCGACGGCATTCACGGTCACGCCCGTGCCCGCCAGCTCGGTGGCGGCATGGCGGGTGAGCGCGACGATCGCCGCCTTCGAGGACGCGTAGTGGACGCCGGTGACAGCGCGGCTGTTCTGACCCGCGACCGAGGTGAGGTTCACTATCCGTCCCGCGCCGCGCTCCCGCATCTGCGCGCCGACAACGCGGATGCCGAGATAGGTGCCGCGCAGGTTGGTCGCGAGCACGTCGTCCCACTCCTCGACGTCGATCTGCCAGAAGGAGCGGATCTCGGTGCGGGCCGCGTTGTTGACGAGCACGTCGATGTCGCCGGCCGCGGCCAGCAGCCGCTCCCACGACTCGAGACTGCGGACGTCGTGCTCGAACGGCTCGCCGCCGATCTCCTCCGCGACGCGTGCGGCACCGGCCGACGTCGAGGTCGGCGAGGAGGACGCGGTCGCCGTCGGCCGCCAGCCGCCGCGCGATCGCCTCCCCGAGCCCGCGCGCCGCGCCGGTGACGATCGCCGTCCGGGTCACGCGTGGATGCGCTGCGTCGAGCTGGCGAGCGGTCCGCCGGCGCGCCCGTTCCGCGCCGCCATCGCCTCGGCGAGGATCGAGAGCGCCGTCTCCGGGACCGAGTCGGCGCCGATGTCGAGGCCGCAGGGCCCGGAGATCCGCTCGATCGCCTCCTCGCCGACGCCGCTCTCGCGCAGGCGCTCGCGCTTGCGCTCCTGGTTGCGGCGGCCTCCGATCAGGCCGATGTAGAAGGCGTCGGTCGCGAGCGCGAGCTCGAGCGCGGGCAGGTCGAACTTGTCGTCGTGCGTGAGGATCACGATCGCGGTCGCGTGGTCAGGGCCGACCTGGGCGAAGGCCTCCTCCGGCCAGGCCACGATCAGCTCGTCGGCGCTCGGCAGCCGCTCCCTCGTCGCGAACTTCGTCCGCGCGTCGGCGACGACCGTCGTCCAGCCGAGCAACTTCGCCGCCGCGGCGAGCGCCTCGGCCGTGTCGACGGCGCCGTAGACGAAGAGCCGCGGCGGCGGGCCGTAGACCTCGGCGAAGACAGTGCGGCCCTCGAGCTCGACCGTCCGGCTGCGGGCGTCGCGGATCAACTCGGCGGCGTGAGCCGCCAGCTCCGGCGGGCCGTCGCCGACCGTCTCGCCTCCCTCGACGACGAGGAGCTTCGAGCCGAGATCATCGCCCTCGACGACGGTGAGGACGACCGCGCGTCCGCCGTCGCGCTGGAGCTGCAGCAGCCGAGCAATCACGGCAGGCGCTCGACGAAGACGTCGATCTCGCCGCCGCAGGGGAGCCCGACCGCCCAGGCCTCCTCGTCGCTGATCCCGTAGGAGAGGAGCTTCGGCTCGCCGGTCGCGAACACGTTCTGCGCCTGCGCGAACACGTCCCCCTCGACACAGCCGCCGGAGACGGAGCCGCAGAGCTTGCCGCTCTCGGACACCGCGAGGCTCGAGCCGACGGGTCGCGGCGCCGAGCGGCGGTTCGCGACAACGGTGGCAACGACGACGGCCTCGCCTTCCTGCTGCCACCGCTCGATCTCGGTGAGGATCTCCTTCACCGTTGTAGCCTGCCTGTTCGATGACCGACCAGGCAAGCGTGAGCCTCCTCCGCTGGTTGCGCCGGCAGTTGCGCGAGCCGACGCCGCTGCGAGAGCACCTGGAGGCCGCGGTCGCGAACGACGACCCGGTCGAGGCGCGCCGCCTGCTCGACAGGATGGACTTCACCGAGGCGCAGCGGCAGCACGTCTCCGGGCTGATCGACCGCTGGGAGCAGGGACGGTGAGCGTCGCTCGCCGTCGGCTCGCTCCCGCGGGGGAAACCATGTTTCCCCCGCGATCCCCCTTCTTCTGCCATGTGGGGGAACTTCCAAGTTCCCCCACACCCCCTAACGCTCATTGGCCGGGAGCCGGCCAATGAGCGTGGCCGCCAACACTGCGCTCGTACGCCGGATCATGGAGGCGTTCGCGAACAAGGAGGGCTTCGCGCTCCGGGAGTGCTTCGCCGAGAACGCCGTCTGGCACGTGCCCGGCGGCGGCGTCATGTCGGGGACGTACCGCGGCCGCTCCGAGATCTTCCGCTTCCTCGCCCGGCTGCCGAAGCTGACGGACGGCACCTACCGCTCGACCTTCATCGACGCGCTCGCGAGCGAGGAGCGCGGCGCCGGGCTCTACCGCGCGCGCGGCGAGCGCGAGGGCAGGTCGATCGACATCGACCAGCTGCTCCTCTTCACGATCCGGGACGGCCTCGTCACCGAGGTGCTTGCGCTGCCGAGCGACCCGGCGGCGTTCGACGCCTTCTGGGCCGAGTAAGGCTAGCCCTCGACGGGCTCGGGCTCCTCCTCGATCGGGTCGTTGAACTCGACTTCGAGCCGCTGGATCCGCGAGCCCTCGACCTCCATCACCCGCAGGACCAGCCCGTTGATCTGAACCTCGTCCCCGACTTCGGCTGCGCGACCGAGCTCGCCGAAGACGATGCCTGCCATCGTGTGGTAGTCCTCGGCCTCGAGCTCGCGTCCCGAACTGCTCGTTGAAATCGTCGATCGGGAAGGTGCCGTCGATGCGGATGTGCGTCTCGTCGATCCGCTCGATCGACTCGTCCGGGAGGTCGAACTCGTCCTCGATCTCGCCGACGATCTCCTCGAGCAGGTCCTCGAGCGTGACGATCCCCTGCATGGCGCCGTACTCGTCGACGACGACGGCCATGTGCTGGTTCTGCTTGCGGAACTCGGCCAGCAGCGCGGCGAGGTCCTTGGTCTCGGGGACGATGTAGACCGGCCGCAGCAGCTCTTCGAGGTCGACGTTCGCGATCCCGCGGTCGTGCAGAGCCGAGAAGAGATCGCGCACGTGCAGGATCCCGGCGATCTCGTCGAGCGACTCGCGGTAGACCGGATAGCGCGTGTAGGGGGACTCGAGCAGCGCGGCGAGCGCCTCCTCGGTCGGCATCGTGATCGAGATCGCCACGACCTGCGGCCGCGGCACCATCACCTCGTGGACCTCCTTGTCCGCGAAGTCGAAGACCTTGTAGAGCATCTCCTCCTCGGTCGTCGCGATCACGCCAGCGTCCTCGGCGCCGGCGACGATGTGGCGGATGTCCTCCTCGGTGTGAGCCAGCTCGCCGGCCGGCGCGGGCGTGACGCCGAAGAGCCTCGTGACCGCGTTCGCCGAGACCTGCAGCAGCCAGGTGAACGGCTTTACGGCCATCTGCAAGAACTCGAGCGGGATCGAAACGACCTTCGCGATCGGCTCGGCCCGCTGCAGCGCGAGCGCCTTCGGCACGAGCTCGCCGAGCGCGACGCTGAGGTACGTGAGGATCAGGAACGCGAGCGCGTAGGCGACCCCGTACGAGAACGGGGAGTCGAAGTAGTCGGTCAGGAGCGGCTGGCCGACGGCGCCGAGGGCGATCCCGAAGACGGTGATCCCGATCTGGACCGTGCCGATGAACTTGACCGGGTGCTCCATCAGGTCGAGCGCGGCGCGGGCGCGCCGGCTGCCGGCGTCGGCCTCGGGCTCGAGGCGCGTCCGCCGCGCCGTCACAAGCGCGTACTCGGCCGCGACGAAGACCGCGTTTCCCAGCACGAGCAGGAAGATCGCGAGGATGCGGAGGGTGTCGCTCATGCCCCGCTCTCCGGGGCATGGGTACTAGAGGGCTCGTCCAAGCTGGCGCGCAGTATAGGCAACCGTTCCGACGTCCTCGACCCGCTCGGCACGCTCCTCGAGCACGAGCCGCTCGAGGTGGGAGAGCGTCTCCGCGACGGCGAAGCGGCGTGAGGCCGGCTTCAGCTCGGCGCCGAAGAGGTCGAACGAGACCTCGTACCCGCTCCGCGGCACGTCGGTCAGCGCCGACTCGGCGAACGCGAGCCGCTCGTGGTGGTGCTCGATCAGCTCGCGGGCCCGGCCGACGGGGTCCGAGATCGGGTCGCCGTGGCCGGGAAGCGCGAGCTCGGGCTCGAGCTCGATCGTGCGCTCGAGCGACTCGAGGAAGTCGCCGAGCGGATCGGGCCGGCTGGCCGGCCAGAGCCCGACAGTCGGCGAGATCCGGCCGAGCAGGTGGTCGGCCGAGACGAGCACGCGGTCTTTGAGCAGGCAGAGCTGGCCATCGGCGTGGCCCGGCGCGGCGACGAGCTCCCAGCCGTCGAGGCGGTCGCCGTCGTCGACGAGGATCGGGTCGCGCTGGAAGCGGATGAACGGCCGGTAGACGTCACCCGACCCGATCAGCTCCTCGGTGATCTCGCTGGGGACGCCGTGCGTGCGGAACCACTCGGCGATCCGCTCGGGCCAGTTCGGATTCCCCCAGACGAGCTCGCACTGCGCGTAGTCGAGCGCGCCCTGGTACACGGGCGCCCGCGTCAGCTCGGCGACGTCGGCGGCCGCGCCGACGTGGTCGGGATGGAAGTGGGTGACGAAGATCCGCGCCACCTCGGCGCCGTCGAGCGACTCGCGCCAGACCTCCTGCGCGTCGGGCAGCCCGATCCCCGTGTCGACGAGCGTCCAGCCGTCCTCGCCCGGGAGGAGATACGAGTGGACGTGCCCGGGGCGGGTCGGCAGCGGCGTCGTGATCCGGCGGATGCCGAAGGGGAGCTCGTCCACACGGCGATGCTACTTCGCGCCGCGGGCTGGACACCGGAGCTTCCCGGCAGTAGCCTCGTCAGAGTCGGGTTCTGCCGATCGGGGGGTTCGTGAAGTACGCCGCAGGCTTCACTGTGATCGTTCGGCTTGCCGCTGCACGGCGCCGGGTCTGGCTCGGGGGCGTGGTTCTGGCCGGGCTTGTCGGCGTGCTGGTCGTCTTTCTGCAGCCTGCCTCCGCGCAGAACGAGAACGAGAAGAAGGTGAGGATCTGCCACGCGACGAGTTCGGAGAGCAATCCCTATACGTCGCCGGAGCCCGCCATCGCCAACAACGGCGACCTGAACGGTGGGCACCTGACACACACCGGTCCTGTGTTTCCGGCGGCGGACTGGGGCGACATCATCCCGCCCTACGACTACGTCGATGAGAACGGGAAAGCGCAGGTCTTTCCCGGCTACAACTGGTCGCCGGAAGGGCAGGCGATCTGGGAGCTCGGCTGCACGCCGGGGCTCAAGCCGCTGAAACCGATCTTGGAGTGCGTCGAGGACCGGGCCGGGCGGTGGGTTCCTGGCGCACTTCGGCTACGACAACCCGAACCTGAAGATCAAGGTGCCGTTCGAGAACGTGTTCGACCCGTTGTCGGCGAATGGTCAGCAGCCGACGCTGTTCGAGCCGGGTCGGGTCGAGGATGCGTTCCAGGTGCCGTCGGGCGGGAGGAGCCGCTGACCTGGCACTTGACGGGCAACGAGGTCACCGCCACGGCAGGCTCGAACCGATGCGAGGGGTCGATCACGATCATGAAAGTCCTCAATCCGACGGAGCGACCCGGGTCGCTTCAACCTCAAAATCGACGGCGACACCGCGGGCGGCGCCGCGTCCGTTGGCGATGGCGGCAACACCGGGACGGTCGCCGTCAGCGCCGGGCAGCACACGGTCGGTGAGTCGGCGGCCGGGAACACCCGACCTGTCCGACTATGACGTGCAAATTACGTGCTCCGACCGCACGGGCGTCGTCAGTGAGGGCAGCGGACCAGACGCTGAGCGTGACCATCAGGAACGGGCAAGCGATCGTGTGCGTGATCACGAACACGAACAAGGTCACGAAGACGATCAGCCCTGTCCTGGAGTGCGTCGTCTTCCAGAGCGGAGTCCCGAACCGCTGCGGTCTGGGGTTACTCGAACCCAAACAGCTTCCCGGTCACGATCGCCATCGGAGCCGCGAACGGGTTCGCTCCGGCGCCGGCTGGACCGCGGACAGCCACTCGTCTTCCAGCCGGGGCGCCTGGTCGGCGCGTTCGAGACTCCGTTCGCGGGCGCCAGCACCCTCGCGTGGACCGTCGGCACGGAGACCGAGACCGCGGACAGCAGCTCAACCAGATGCACGGCCACGTTGGAGCTGCGGAAGGTGACCGTCCCGGCCAACGATCCCGGCTTCTTCAACCTGCAGGTCAACGGGCAGACGTGGGCGGTCGGCGGCAACGGTACGACGACCGGGCCGATCACGATCGGAGTCGGGGAAGGAACCGTCAGCGAGACCGCGGGGCCGGGAACCGATCTCGCCAACTACGACTCCACCGTCGCCTGCACCCGGAACGGCGCTGTCGCAGTGTCGGCGACGGGGACGAAGGTCGATGGCGCGGTCGCTCAGGGCGACGTCGTCGTCTGCACCTTCACCAACACCCGCAAGCCAACCGCGCCGCCGCCAGGGCCTCCGCAGCCGCCACCGCCACAACCTGCGCTCCCGCCCCCGCCTGCCCCGTCCCCTCCGCTTGGCGATCTGAGCGTCGTCAAGACAGCGGCGCCGGCGAGGGCGGTGCTCGGCCAGACCATCCGCTGGCAAGTGACCGTCACGAACCACTCGACCCTCGCCGCCGCCGACGGTCGATGTGGCGCGCATCTCCGAGCTGACCTATCGCGTGAAGATCATCGCGATCAGACCGTCGCAAGGAACCTGCAACCTCGGCGGCTGCAACCTCGGCCGCCTCCAACCCGGCGCCAGCGCCACCATCACCGTCCTCGGGAAAGCGAGCGGCACCGGCCGGGTGCTGAACGCCGTCCGGGTCAGCTCGGAGGAACAAGAGTCGAACTACCTGAACAACACCGCCGCGGCGCTCGTGCGCGTCACGGCGCCGATCAAGGAAGCCGCGGCGAGCGCCGTCAAGGGTGTTGCCGTCTCCCGCGCCTGCAGTACAGTCGTCGCGCAACCGCGGACGCTGCAGGTCAGCCGCACCTCGATCGTCCTGACCACGGCCCGCAACCGCTACGGCAAGCCGCTCCGGAGCTTGACCGTGCGCGCACTGGGACCTGGAATCAACGAGCAGGCGAGAACGGACAGCCGTGGAGTCGCCCGCTTCGCCCTCACACCGCGCCAACGCGGCCTCGTCTACTTCCAACATGGCGTGCGCCTCCTCCCGGCCGGAGTCCGATCGCGCTGCAGAACGCTCCTCGCCGTCCTGGGCGCGACGGCCACGAAGCCTGTCACGGGCTAGCTACGGCAAGAGATCGACCGGCGTCCCGAGCGGCGCGAGCTGCTCCAACGCCGATGCCACGGAGTTGGCGACGCGCACGCAGCCATGCGAGACCGCCTGGCCGAGCAGGCCCGGCTGATTCGTACCGTGGATCCCGGCCAGCCCGTCGCCGGGCCAGTCACTCAACCTCGAATAGGCGCTCGTCACCAACACGAACGGGCCGTAGAACGGATCATCCGGCACGTGCCGAGCCTGCACGTAGAAGTTGCGTCCCAACGGCGTCTCCGCGCCAGCTTTCCCCACGGCAACGACCGCACTGAGCAGCAGCTTGCCACCGACGATGCGTCGAACCTCGATCCGGCGCGCGCCGACATGCACGACGATCCGAGTTGAAGCCGGGCGAAGATCGACCAGGTCACTCCGCACCCACCCGCGCTGACCGTTCGGCCGACCCGGCAGGCTGAGCTCGTACCACCAGCGCCCGTCCTTTCCACGACGCGCTCCGACAGCGAGCACCACCTGGAACTGCCCGCCCGACTGGAACTGGCGCAGTACCCGCACGAGCCGCGCCCGCGACGACGGCGCAGCCCGAACGGCCGCACGCGAACTGACGAGTTCACCCGCCGCAGGTAGGCGCACAGGTGCCGACTCGGTTGCACGCGTCGAGGGCGCGAACACGAGAGCGGCCGCGAGCAGCCCGGCGCACACGGTGAGGCACTGCCAATGCATCCGAGATCCATATCGTACGCCGGTTGCACGCGATACGAACATATGTTCTATCATCGGGAGATGCGGGTCGAGTACCGCGAGGAGCCGTGCCGGACGGCCCTGAACCGGGTCAAGGGGATGCCGTTCGCCTGGTCGCTGAACCCGTACAGCGGCTGCGCCCATCGCTGCACGTTCTGTTACGTCCGTGCCTTCGAGCGGCGCGCGGACCGGCCGGCGGACGACCGCTACGGCCGCTCGATCCGGGTCAAGGTGAACGTCGCGGAGGTGCTCGCACGGGAGCTCGGCCGCCGCTCGTGGGCGAGAGAGCTGGTCGCGATCGGCGCCGCGACCGACCCCTACCAGCCGGCCGAGGGCCGCTACCGGCTGACGCGCGCCTGCATCGAGACGCTCGGCCGCGCCGCCTCACCGTTCGGCCTGATCACCCGCGGCCCGCTGATCGTCCGCGACCTCGACGTCCTCGCCGACGCGGCCCGCAGGACGTCCGTGACCGTCACCTTCTCGGTGCCGACGCTCGACGACGAGGTCTGGCGGACGACGGAGCCGGGGACGGCGCCGCCGCGGCAGCGTCTGCGGGCGCTCTCGCTGCTCGTCGACGCGGGGATCGAGGCGAACGTCGGCATGGCGCCGATCCTCCCCGGGCTCTCCGACCGGCCCGAGCAGCTGGCCGCGGTGGTCAAGGAGGCTCGGGCGGCGGGAGCGACGGGGATCTGGGCGAACCTGCTCTACCTCGCGCCTGGGACGAAGGAGCACTTCCTCGAGGCGCTCGCGCGCGACTGGCCGGAGCAGCTCGACCGCTACGAGGAGCTCTATGCGAGAGGCGCCTATCTCCCCCGGGCCACGCTCGACCCGGTCCGGCAGCAGGTGCGCAGCCTGGCGCGGTCGCACGGCGTTCGCGACCGCCGCACGGCGCCGCTGAAACCGCCGCCGGAGCCCGCTCAGCTCTCCCTCGGCGTGTGAAAGCCGACCCGCGCAATACACTTCCCCGGCGATGCCCGAAGAGATCACCTGCCTGATCGTCGACGACCACGAGGTCGTCCGTGAGGGCCTCAGGCTCTCGCTCTCCCGCGCGCCGCACGTGCGCGTGATCGGCGAGGCCTCGGACGGCGCCGGCGCGGTCGCTCTCGTCGAGCGGCGGCGGCCCCAGGTCGTGATCATGGACGTCCGCATGCCCGGCATGGACGGGCTCGAGGCGACGAAGCAGATCAAGGAAAAGGTGCCCGAGACGGCGGTGCTGATCTTCACCGCGTACAGCGAGCGCTCGCTGCTCGGCCGCGGGCTCGAGTCGGGGGCGAAGGGCTACATCCTCAAGGAGGCGCCGCACGCGACCCTGCTCCGCGCGATCGAGAAGGTCGCCGGCGGCGAGAGCTTCGTCGACCCCGCACTGATGCCGGCCTTCCTCACCGGCAAGGAGCAGAACGAGATGCTCACCTCGCGCGAGCGCGAGATCCTGCAGCTGCTCGCCGACGGGATGTCGAACGCCGACGTGGCCGCCCGCCTCTTCATCAGCCAGGAGACGGTCAAGAGCCACGTGCGACACATCCTCGCCAAGCTCGAGGCCGACACCCGCACACACGCGGTCGCGATCGCGTTGCGCGACGCGATCATCGATTAGCGAGCGTTGGTGGCCGACAGCGCCCCCGACGACGAGCGCGAGCAGCTCGTCGCGCGAATCATCACGGCCGAGCAGGACGAACGGCGGCGGCTCGCGCTCTTCCTCCACGACGGGCCGGTGCAGAACCTGGCCGGAATCGCCCTGATGCTCGACGCGGCCGTGGCGGCGATCGACGACGGCCGCCCGGAGGCGGCCCGCGGGATCATGACCTCGGCGCTCGAACGCCACCGCGAGACGATCCGGTCACTGCGCGACCTCTCGTTCAACATCGAGCCGGTCGTCCTCCGCGACCAGGGCTTCGGCGCCGCGGTCGAGGAGCTGGCGAACCAGCTCGGGATGGAGCACCGGGTGCAGATCGATGTCGACGTCGCCCAAGCCTCCCGGCTCGGCGAGAAGGAGCAGGTCGGGCTCTACCAGATCGTCCGCGAGTCGCTGAACCAGGCGGTCCGGCGCGGGCCGCCCTCGAAGATCTCGGTCACGATCCGGGAGACGGCCGGCGGGCAGATCGAGACGATCGTCGCCGACGACGGCACCGGCGAGCGGCGGACGGCCGCGCTCACCGCGATCGGCGAGCGTGCCGCGACACTGAACGGCCGCTTCTCGGTCGAGCAGGGCGCGGACGGCGGCACGGCGATCCGGGTCGTCCTCCCGGCCTACGCCGGCCGTCCGAACAGCGACTAGAATCGCCGCCGATGGAGAACGGCCATCACCACTCGCCCGGCGGGCACCTCCTCTTCGTCTGGTCGTCCAGCGGCTGGACGCTGCAGCAGCGGGACGGCGACGTCCCCGCCGTCGGCTCGACGGTCGAGGCGAACGAGACCTTGCTGCGGATCAGCAAGATCGGGCCCTCGCCGCTGCCGGGCGACCGGCGCCCCTGCGCCTACACGCAGCTCGCCTAGTGCCGCGAGCGGCCCCGTGATTCGGGGCCGCCCACGACTCAGGTGCTAGCTGGAGCGTCCCGCCGGCGAGCAGGCCGGGACCCATGAACAGGGTGTTGCTCGGGTAGGCGGCGATCTGCGTCGGCAGCCGTCATCCACGGCCCCGACTCCGCCGTTCAACCGGCCGTTCGGGGAGGTTTCAGCCGAGGGCCGTCTCGGCGGCGATCCGGCCGTAGACGAGCGCGGCCGCCAGCCCGCTCCCGTAGCCGCCGGTGAAGATCCCGCCCGCGTCGGCGCCCGCCGCGTACAGATCCGGGATCGCGACGCCGCTGCCGTCGAGCACCCTCGCGTGGTCGTCGGTAAGCAGCCCGCCGATCGTGTGCGTCACCGCCGCGTAGACGCGCACCGCCAGGAACGGCGGCTCGACGAGCTTCGGCGAGGGGGGCAGCTCGAACGGCAGTTGCTCGGCCGGCCGCACGTCCCCTCCCACCTCGCGAGCCGCTTCGACGAGATCGGCCACCGTCCGCTCCCGCACCGGCGCGCGCAGCGCCCGCGCATCGACGACATACCACGCCTTTCCAGCCGGAAAGCGCTGGACGATGTCGCTCTCGTGCCAGGCCGCGTCACCGAGGTCCCGTCCCTCGTCGTCGAGCACGAGTGCGCTTCGTGCGTAGAGCTGCGAAGAGCGCACGAACTCGTCCTCCGGCACAGGCGCGGGGAGCGCGCGCCCGTAGAACTGCTCCATGCCCGCGGTCTCGGCGGCGCCGCGCTCGACGGCGTACGCGCGCCCGTCCCCGTTGCTCCAGGGTGCCGCGCGCAGCAGCAGCCCGCGCTCCTCCGCCAGCCTCGCACCGAAGCCGCCGGTGGCGAGGATCTGCGCCTCCCGGAAGGGATCAGCCAGACGCACGTCGCCCGCGGCGCGCACGAGCACATCAGTGAGGACACGCGGGTCGTAGCGCCGCCCGACTCGTCAGCGGGTTGCCCGTCTGCCGCCGCACGGGCTCGATCCCGATGCGCTCGAGCCAGTCGAGCGCATCGTCGAGCTCGTCGACGATCCGCGCCTGCAGCGCGGGATCGCCGCCGGGGCACTCCGCGCGGAACTCGTCGAGCGTCCGGTGGCGCCAGATCACGCCGCTCGAGAGCAGCATCGAACCGCCCGCACGGTCGCCCTTCTCGAACACGACCGGCACCCCACCGAGCTCGCGGGCGCGCGCGGCGGCGACGAGGCCGGCCATGCCGGCGCCTGCGACGATCAGGTCAGGCTGAATGACGGCTTGTGCTCGATGTACTCGAGCTTGACCCGGTCCGGGCCCCAGACGAAGAGCGCGAGCGTGTTCGGCGCGTCGACGAGCTCGTCGATCTCGACGCCGAGCTCCTCGGCCTCCGCCTGGTGCTCGTCGACCGAGTCGACGAGGACGCCGATGTGGTTCAGCAACGGCCGCTCCGGTTCGCCCGCGTCGCCCTCCGTCAGCTCGAGGAACGCGCCGCCGACCTCGAGGCGCCCGTCGTCCGTGCGCGTGAAGCCGAGCTGCTCCCAGCCGCGCGCGGCCGCCTCCGGGTCCGTGGCCCGCAGGGAGATGTGGTCGAGGTCGAGCTCCGAGTCCGTCTCGGCCTCGACGAGCACGACCTCGAGCCCCTCGCCGAGATCGTGCAGCGGCTCGCGGCCTTCGAGCGCGGACACGCGCAACCCGATCCGCGCGAGCGCGCCCCGCTCGCGCGGCCCTTCGGCGTCGAAGAGCGTCAGCTTGCCGCGGCGGGCATCGGCGCCGAGCAGCGTGAACCGGTCCGTCTGCTCGATCACGCGCAGCCCGAGCCGCGCGACCGCCGTGGCGGCGATGCGCTCGCGGTCTGCGACCCAGAGCGCGACGTGATCGAGCGTCAGCGGATTCACCGTCCGAGGATAGCCGCAGCGACCGCGTCTACTTCCGCCGGTCGACCGCGCGCTGCAGCTGCTCCTTCGTCATCTTCGAGCGGCCCTCGATCCCCATGCTCTTGGCCTCCTCGTAGAGCTGGTCGCGGGTCCGCCCCTTCGACCGGCGCGTGCCGGAGCGGAGCCCACCGCGGCGTCCGGACGAGATGTCGGTGCGCGACAGGCGCGACGACGTCTTCGCCTCGCCGGCCCGCGCGCGTTCCTTGTTCACCGTCCTCGCGGCGATCTCCTCGGCCTTGTCCTCCGAGGTGCCCCGATCCTCGAGGCTGTCCTTGATGTGCTCGTACTGCCGCTCGCGCTTCGCGTTCCAGGCCTTTGGCGGCATGACCCCTCCTTTGCTCGTGGAGGTGGTCTCTTTCCCGTTTTCGACCGGTGTTACGCCGAGTCGAGAGGTTCGTTCTGGACGTCGTGCTCGGTCGCGTAGGCATCGACGAGCGGGTTCACGGCCGCCGGGCCATCGCTGTAGGCGTAGTTGATCTTGACGAAGGGCTCCCACTTGTCCGGGAGGGCGTCCTCCGGAAAGATCGCCTCGACAGGGCACTCGGGCTCGCAGGCGCCGCAGTCGATGCACTCCTCCGGGTCGATGATCAGCATCCGGTCGAACTCGTGGATGCAGTCGACCGGGCAGACGTCGACGCAGGAGCGGTCTTTGATGTCGATGCAGGGCTCGGCGATGATGTACGTCACGGCGGCGAGTCTAGCGAGCTAGATACGAGCGGGGTCAGACGGATGGCGCGGTCAGCTCGGCGACGATCTCGGGGACGCGCTCCGCCAGCGCCGACTTGACGATCACCTGGTCGAACCCGGCCGTGTGCGCGCGCTGAAGCCCGGACTTGTCGGTGTGGTTGGTGAAGCCGACGATCGGGATGTCCGGCCACGAGTCGACGACCTCGTCCGGCTCGACGCGCGCGATGTCGACGATGACCAGGTCGGGCGGGTCGACGCTGTCGCTCGTGACGAGATGATGGCCGTGCAGAAGGGCCTCGAGCTTCCCGCGGAAGAAGAGATCGACGCCTGCGAGCAGGATCGTCGCCACCGCGCGAATGTATCAGCGACCGCGGAGCTTTCCTACCCGGAGATGCCGAGCGCCTCGAGGAACCGGTTCAGGTAGACGCGCAGCCGCCAGAACTCGCCCGCGAAGAGGAGCGCGCCGAGTGCGACCATGATCAGGCCGCTGACGAACTGGATCGCGACGTAGTGGTCGCGGACGCGGCGGAAGATGCCCATCGCCGGCACGAACAGCGCCGCCGCGATCAGGAACGGGATCGCGAGCCCGAAGGCGTAGACCGCGAGCAGGAGCGACCCCTCCCAGACCGTGTCGGAGTCGCCCGCGAGGACGAGGATCGACCCGAGGACGGGGCCGATGCAGGGGGCGGCGCAGATCGCAAATGCGCCGCCGAGCAGGAAGCCGGAGCCGCGCCGGCGCGCGTCCTGGACGAGGCCGGCACCGAGGAGGCGCTGCGGCCACGGCAGCAGGCCCATGAACGCGAAGCCGAAGACGATCAGGACGAAACCGGCGATCTGCTCCATCAGGAACTGGTTTTTCGTGAAGGAGAGGCCGACGGCCGCAGCACCGGCTCCGAGCAGGACGAACACGGCGATGAGCCCGGCGACGAAGGGGATGCTCGCGCGAACGACCCGGCGCGACGAGCCGGGCTCGCCCAGCCGCTCGGCTTCGACCGAGGAGACCGCGGAGAGATACCCCGGGACGAGCGGCAGGACACAGGGGGCGAGGAACGAGACGAACCCCGCGCCGAACGAGACCAGGATGGCGGTACCGCTCACGGGCCGACCGGCCCGTGAGCTTTAGGGGGTGTGGGGGAACTTGGAAGTTCCCCCACATGGCCGAAGAAGGGGGCTCGTGGGGGAAACATGGTTTCCCCCACGGGAGCGGGCCGAAGGCGCGCGACGCTCACTACTCGAAGCGGGCGAGCTCGTCGTCGAGCCGGCGCTCGAGCGCGGGATCGAGCGGCTCGTCGCCGTCGGCCGGAGCCTCGTCCTCGGCGCCGCGGGCGTGGCTCCAGCGCCAGGCGAGCAGGCCCACGACGACGATGCCGAAGGCCAGCCCGGCGAGCGGCAGCAGCCAGGCGACCAGCTCGAAGCCGCGCTTCGGCGGCACGGCGAGCACGGCCGGGCCGAACTGGTCGACCAGCGACGCCTTGATCTCGCTCTTCGTGTCGCCGGCGGCGATTCGCTCGCGAATGAAGGCCTTCATCCGGAGCGCGACCGGCGCGTTCGAGGTGTCGAGCGTCGTCTCGCAGACCGGGCAGACGAGCTCCGACTCGAGCTCGGCCGCCGTCGGGCGCTCCTCGCTCGCCCCGGCCGGAGCCGCGAGGGCGAGTGCGATGAGCGCGAGGGCCGCCGCCCTCACGCCGGGGCGAGCGCGCGCTCGATGCCGGCGTCGAGCTCCGCAGCGTCCTCGACGGGACCGGCGATCCGGTACCGCACGTTGCCCGCCTTGTCGACGAAGTAGGTCTCCGGGAAGCCGGTGACGCCGTAGCGCCCGACCGTCGACCCCTTGCCGTCGTAGACGTTCGCGTAGGTGACGCCGTAGCGAGCGAGGAAGTCCTTCGCGTCGCCGCGGAAGTCCTTCACGTCGATGCCGACGAAGACGACGTCCTTTCCCTGCCAGCGCTTCCAGCCCTCCTGCAGGAGAGGCGTCTCGTCCTTGCACGGCCCGCACCACGAGGCCCAGAAGTTGAGGACGACCGCCTTGCCGCGCAGGGATGCAAGGTCGAGGTCGCCCTTGCCGTCGAGGCGCTCGAGCGTGAACTCCGGCGCGGCGGGCGCGCCGCCCTGGTCGAGCTGCGCGGTGACCGCGCTCTCGTCCTGCGTGAGCTTCCAGCCGAGCAGGCCGAGCAGCGCCGCCACGACCGCGACGGCAGCGATCTGGCCCACGAGGCGGAGGCGCCCGGTCACTGGACGATGTAGACAGGCGTCCCGACGTCGACCTGGTTGAACAGCCACTCGACCTCGGGGATCAGCATGCGGATGCAGCCGTGCGAGACGGAGTAGCCGATCGAGGCGGGATCGGGCGTGCCGTGGATCCCGACCGCCGGCGAGGAGATCCCCATCCAGCGGGTGCCGAGCGGGTTGCCGGGGCCGGGGGGAATCGGCTTGGCGTCCTTGGCCCAGTCGGACTGCGGCGGGTACCACCAGGGATTGCGCCACTTGACGACGATCTGGAACGAGCCGAGCGGGGTCGGGTAGCGCGACTCGCCGGTTGCGACTCCGAACGTCCGGCGCAGCTTCATGCCGTCGTAGAGGTTGAGCTTGTTGGAGCCGCGGCGAATCACGATCACGTCGCCGATCGACGCCCGCGTCGTCGTCGGGGTGAGCGTGTCGGTGCGAAGCGCGATCGGGTCGCGGTTGTGGGTCTTGAGACTGCGGAAGACGGCGCGCACGGCGCTCGACTGGCGGAGGCGACGACCGACCCGCTCCTTGGTCACGAACGGCTCGCCGTTCCGGAGCGAGAGCTCCGAGTCGGCCGCGGTGCGGTCGAACCGCCGGGCGAGCGTGGCCACGTAGCGCTCGATCCGCGGCAGGGGCGCCTCGACCTTCAGCGGCACGTTCGCGCCCGGCCTGACGATCCTGGCCCGCTTGACGGCGTCGCCGACGTAGGCGGCAGCACCCAGCTGCTTCGGCGTCGCCCGGAGCGAGACCTTCCCGAGCTGGAGCGTGACGGGCCGGGAGAAGAAGTCTTTGATCACGGCCGTCGCGGCCGCAGGCGAGAGGCCGCCGACGAGCAGCTCACCGCCGACCGTGACGCCTGCGGCGATCGTCGTCGGACGAGGCACGGTCGGCGTCGTGGGCGTTGTCGTGGTCGTGGTGGTCGTGGTGGTCGTGGTGGGCGGGGGCGGCGGCACGGTCGTCGTCGTCCCGGTCGTCGTCACCTCCTGGGCGTCGGCGGACGGCGTTCCGACCAGCAATCCAGCCGAGAGCACGCCTCCTGCAAGACAGGCCCCAAGCAGGGCAAATGAGAGTGAGCGCCTCACGGCGGCAGTGTAGCCACGCCCGAAAAGATCCTGGGATCGTTTGTGATGACTGCATCGACCCCCGCCGCGTCGAGCCTCGCGAGCTCGTCGGCGTCGTCCACCGTCCACGCCCAGACGGCCGCGCCCGCGGCGTGGGCGCGCGCGACCGCGGCCGGCGAGACGACCGCATGCTGCAACATCAACGCCTGCGCGCCCGCCCGCGCGATCATCGCCGGGATCCGAGTCACGACCGCGCGGCGAAGCGCCAGCGTGCCCAGACGGATCGCCGGCTTCAGCCCGCGGCGCTTCGAGACGCCGTAGCGGTCCTCGGGATACGTGAAGCCGAGCGGGAGCTGTGGCGCGGCGAGCGCCACCGCCTGCAGGCTCGGCAGGTGGAACGAGCTCACGACCGCCCGCTCGGCGACGCCGTAGCGGTCGAGCGCCGCCGTGAGCTCGTCGAGCCGCGTCGTCAGCTTCAGGTCGACATGGAGGGCGACGTCGCGTCCGGCGAGATAGTCCAGCGCGTCGTCGAGGGTGGCAGGGTCGGCGGCGAGCTCGGCGAGCGAGTGGCCGAGCACGAGCGGACCCGGGCCGGCGTCGAGGACGTCGAACTCGATCGCGTCGACGCCGTGCTCGAGAGCCGCTTCGAACGAGCGCAGCGTGTTCTCGGGCGCGAGCCGGGCCGCCCCGCGATGCCCGACGCGGAGGAGGCCACCGTCTGCCCGGAGCAGCCTCACGGTCTCGTCGGGAGGAAGTCCTCGTCGAGCTCGCCGCCGCGGGCGGCGTACTCGACGATCATCCGGTCGGTCACCCATTCGACCGGCGCGCGATCGTCCGTCCACGGCCGCTTCGCCCGTTTCGAGATCGGCGTCAGGTCACGCGCGAGCAGCTCCCGCAGCGGCCGCAGCTCGGCCGGGCCGTCGGCGACGTACCCGGACGGCAGCTGGCCTTGCGGTTGGTCGAACGCGAGCAGGATCTGGTTGAAACGGAGCGCCGGCCAGACGGCGACCGACTCGAACTCGTGCGTCAGCGTGCCGGCGATCCCGTCGAGGAGACTGTCGTCGCCGGGCACGGAGGCGACGTTCAGCGCGACGATCCCGCCGGGTGCGAGCCGCTCCCGCGCGAGCCGGAAGAACTCGCGCGTCGCGAGGTAGAAGGGCACGTAGGGCTGGTGGTAGGCGTCGACGATGATCAGGTCGTAGCGCTCGTCGGTGCGGCGCAGGAACGGTCGCGCGTCTGCGTCGTACACGGTCAGGTTCGGGTTGTCCTCCATCCCGAAGTACTCCCGCCCGGCGCGGCTGACCGCGGGATCGAGCTCGACGCCGTCGACGTGCGCGTCCGGGTAGAAGCGGCCGAGCGCCCGGGCCGTCGTGCCGCCTGCGTTGCCGAGGATCGCGACGTTCCGGATCGGCCGGTCGAGCAGCGGCGGCAGCGCCAGGAACGCGTCCCAGACGCCGCCGGTGAGCACCGTGTCCTCGCGCCAGACCGAGTGGACGGCGACCCCCTCGTTCAGGTGCAGCAGCCGCCGGCCGTCGTCGCGCTCGACCACCTGGATGAACTGGTAGAGCGAGTCCTCCTCGTGCAGCAGCCCCTCCTCGGCCTTGATGGCGCCGGGCGGAAGCGCGACGAGCGCGGCGATCGCCGCCGCGAGCACGACCGCCTTCCTCCCGAGCAGGAACGAGGCCGAGATCGCCAGCAGCGCCGCTGTCGCGAGCAGCGTTCGCTGCGTCCCGACGAGCGGGATCAGGATCAGCGCCGGCACGAATGTCCCGACCAGCGAGCCGACCGTGGAGAGCGCGTAGAACCGGCCGGCGACCTCGCCTGCACTCTCGACGTCCGTGATCGCGAGCCGGATCGCGAACGGCGAGACCATCCCGAGCAGGACGACGGCGGGCGCGAACAGGAGCAGCACGGCGAAGAACGATCCGATCACGGCGCCGGCGGAGGCGTCGTCGAGGTTGCCGACGGCTGCGTCGAGGAACGGCCGGGCGATGAACGGTGTCATCGCCACCCAGAGCGCCGCCGCGAGCACGATCAGCCCGAGCAGCCGGCGCTCGGGCCGCCGGTCGGCGACCTTGCCGCCGAGCCAGTAGCCGAGCGCGAGGCCCGCGAGGACGATCCCGATCAGGTTCGCCCAGACGATCGTCGACGAGCCGAAATAGGGCGCGAGCATCCGCGACGCCGCGATCTCGGTCGCGAGCGAGCCGATGCCGGCGCCGAAGACGAGCGCCGCGAGTGCTGCCTGGCTGCGGTTCATGCCGCCGTGTCTTTCGAGTGCGGCGAACGCTTGACGACGACGATCGCGAAGTCGTCGGAGAGCTCGCCCTCGGTCCAGTCGCGGCAGGCGGCCAGAGCGGCCTCCGCGAGCTCCTGCGGCGGCAGCTCCCGCCGCTCAGTCAGGAGCGCGTCCAGCCGCTCGACGCCGAACTGCTCGCCGCCGCGGCGGGCCTCGATCACACCGTCGGTGTACACGACCACGATCGCACCCGGCGGAAACGGCTCCGTGACCGTGTCGTACGCCTGCGGTGCATCGATCCCGAGCGCGAGCCCACGCGCCGAGATCGACTCGACCGTCCCGTCCGGAAGCACGAGCCGCGGCGGCGGGTGGCCGGCGCTCGCGCAGGCGAGCTCGCCCGCCGCCGCATCGAGCACGACCTCGACCATGGTGATGAAGCGGCCGGGCGCGATCTCCGAGGAGACCACCTCGTTGGCGGCGGCCAGGAACGTGCCTGGATCGGTGTGCTCCCGGGCGAGCGAGCGGAAGACGTACTTCGCCATCGCCATGTCGGCGGTCGCGTCGACGCCGTGGCCGGTGACGTCGCCGAGGACGACCGCGAGCCGGCCGTCGCCGAGCGTCAGATAGTCGTAGACGTCGCCGCCGACCTCGACCCGTGCGGCAGACTCGTAGACGTCGCCGAGCTCGAGCCCGGGCAGCTCCGGCGCGGCACGCGGAAGCAGCGAGCGCTGCATTGTGTCCGCGAACGCCTTCTGCTGGCCGTAGAGGCGGGCGTTGTCGATCGCGAGCGCAGCCTGGCCCGCGATCGAGAGCGCCGTCTCCGCGATCTCGCCGGCGACGGGGCGCTCCGGATGGAGCGAGATGATCGTCAGCGCGGCGAGCAGCTCCGACGGCGTCGCGATCGGGATCAACGCTGCGCTCGAGCCCTTGCGCAGGAAGGGCGCCAGCAGCGCCAGCGCGCCTCCGAACGACTCCGCCAGCTCCGCGTCCAGGATCAGCGGCTCGCTGCGGCGGAGCAGGGCGAGTAGGTCGCGCCGCGCCAGCGGCTGGGGCCGCGAGAGCAGTGCCCGTGCCGCCGGATCGACGCGTTCGTCATTGACGTGGACCGCCCGTGCAGTCAGCGCGGTGCCGCGCTCGTCCGGCGTACGGACCACCGCTGCGTCGACGCCGAGCAGCTCGACGATCGACGACGCCAGGACGTCGAGCGTGGTCTCCAGCGAGAGGCTCTGCGCGAAGCTGCGTGAGATCTCGTGCTGCGCGTGCAGCCGCTTCGACTTCTCCTGCTCCGAGGCGAGCGCCTGCTTGAGGTCGTCGTAGAGCGTCGTCACACGCTCGTGCAGCCGCGCGTTCTGGACCGCCACCGCGAGCTGCCCGGCGAGAGCCGTCAGGAGCGACCGCTCGTTCTCGCTCAGCAACCGCCGCTGCCGCGGGTAGACGGCGAGAACGCCGATCGGCTCGTCGCCGACGACGAGTCCGAGCGCAAGCACCGAGCCGATCCCCGACTCCTCGACGTGCGAACGAACCGGTGCAAGCCGTTCGTCGGTCGGTGCGTCGATCTCGGCGATCACACCCTTCTGACGCGACTCCACCGCCGCGGCGAGCAACGCGTGCGCGACGGCCTGGTGCGGGCCTTCGATCCCGCGGCTCGCGGCCACCGCGATGTCGTCGCCCTCGGTCAGGTAGACGGCGACGCGGTCGGCGCCGAGGAGGTGGGCGACGCGCTCGATCGCCGTCTCCAGCGTGTGCGCGAGCGAGAGCCGCGAGATCGCCTCCCCGACCACGGAAAGCAGCGCTCGGCTGCGCTCGAGCTCGAATCCCGTGTCCCGGGCGCGCTCGGAGGAACGCAGGGCGTGGGCGGCGCGAACGGCGAAGCTCGCGAGCTGCTCGACGCCAAGCTCATCGGGGGCACGCCCGGACGGAAACCGGACCTGGAGCGCGCCGAGCACGGGCCGGCCGAGCTGGAGCGTGACCACGTGCGCCGGAGCGTTCCCGTTGACGGAGACGACGTTCAGCTCCTCGAGTGCCGCATTGGCGGCGCCCGCGAGCTCCTCGTCGGCCACGATCGGGCCGTACGCCCCGGCGACCTCCAGCGTCTCGTCCCGGAGCCGCCAGACGAGCGCCGCATCCCCGCCCGAGGCGACGGCCGCGAGGCGCGCCACGCGCGCGGGCGCGCCGTCATCGGCGGCGACGGCGGCGAGGGCGTCGCCGGCGACGTCGAGTGTGCCGCCGCCGCCCTTCAACGCCGCGCCGCGCCCCTCGAGGCGCCTTCCGAGCCCGACGAGCTCGGCCGCGAGCACGGCGACGCGCGTTTCGTCGCGATCGAAGGCCGGTCCGCGCCTGGCGAGCTCGATCGCGCCGCCTCCCTCGGCGGCGTCGATCGGGACGGTCACCTCCTCGGCGTTCTCGTCGAGCCGGGCCCGGACGACCGTCGCTGCGCGCTCGAGCGACTTGACGCGGAGCCCCTCGATCTCCGCGGCGAGGCCGGCGGAGGCCGACCAGACGGACTGCGCCACGAGGCCGCCGTCGGGCTCCGGCAACCACAGCACGGCCACCTCGGCGCCGGTTCCCAGCGCCGCCGCCTCGGCGAGCTCGGCGAACGTCTGCTCGATCGGGGCGCCGGCGGCGAGCGAGCGCGCCGCGCGGGCGAAGACCGCGAGCGCCTCGGCGACGCCGGTGCTCGCCCGGCTGCCGATCAAAGTCCGAAGAGCCGCTCGACCTCGCGCCAGATCGTCAACGTCAGCAGCACGCTGACGGCGATCAGCCCGAGGAGGACGACCCAGAAGCGCGCGGCCGCACGGCGCTTGGCGCGGGAGCGCTCGATCCGGGCGCGGCGCCGGGCTCGTTCCTGGAGGTAGGCGCGGTCGACGGCTACCGGATCGAACGGCGGCGCGTCGTCGCCTGCCCGAGAGTCCGTCGCAGGCTCAGCCATGTGCGGAAGTGTAGTCCGCCGCGGCGCTTTTCAGACCCGCCAGCGGGCGAACGGGCTCGTCGCGGTGTCCTCCCACGAGCGCCCGCGGCACATCGGGCAGACGGGCAGGAGCCGCCGGACGGTGACGCCGTAGCCGCAGTCGGCGCAGTGGTACTCACCGCTCGCGTGGCTCCCGGCCTCGAGGAACACCGGCACACCGTCGACGTCGAGCGCGGCGCCGTTGCTGCGCCGCGGTTCGATCTGCACTGCCGTCCGACCCCCTGTCCTACGACCCCGTACCTGCGTGACTTTCGCTCCGGATATGCCCATACTCTCGTCCGTGGAAACGCCGGAGTCATTGCCCGACCCGGGCTGGGAGCCCGCGAGCGAGCCCCCGCCGGCCGCGCGCCGCGGCGGTCCGACGCTGTGGGGCCTCGGCGAGCAGATCACCTGGATCACGGGGCTCGTGCTCGCGCTCTCGGCCCTGACGGGCTGGTACTCGGGCCAGGGTGAGGGTGTGACGGTGAGCGTGATCGGCTGGCACACCGGCGTGCTCGGCAAGCTCGTGCTCGCGATCGGCTTGCTCGCGATCCTCGTCGTCGCTCTGCGTCAGTCGGGTATCGATCTGCCGGCGGCCGTGCCCGAGAGCCTCGTCGTGATCTCGCTCGGCGCCCTCGCGACGATCTTCGTGCTCGTGCGGGCGATCTCGATCCCGGACGAGTTCTTCTTCGCGGGGCGCGGGATCGGGATCTGGATCAGCCTTGTTGCATCGGTGGCGCTGATCGGCGCAGGGCTGTTGCAAGCATCCGAAGAGCTATAGCGATCGCGACGCCGAGCACGGCGCCGGCGAGCACGTCGAGCGGGTAGTGGACGCCGACGTAGACGCGTGAGAACGAGATCGCCGTCGCGAGGGCGTACAACGGCACGCTGAGGCGGGGCACGGCAAGTGCGAGCGTCGTCGCGCAGGCGAACGAGACGGTGGCGTGACCCGAGGGGAACGAGTACGTCGCGGGCAAGCCGACGAGTGTCTCGGGATCAGGGTCGGCGACAGCGGGACGGTCGCGCTCGATCCACTCCTTCAGCGCGGCAGACACGCTCTCGGAGATCAGGATCGCGGCGCCGACACGCGTCCACAGCCACGGCCGGCTCCAGGAGAAGCCGGAGATCGCGACCGCGATCGCGAGCCAGATGACTCCGAACGAGCCCGCGTACGAGAGCGCCTGGAAGAGCGGGTCGAGCACGCCGATGCGGTTGTCGACGACCACGTCCCGGAGCTGGCGGTCGAGACCGCTCACAGGCGCGCTCTAGGAGACCGGCAGCTGCTGCTTGGTCGACTCGATCAGCGAGCGGGGGTCGAACGGCTTGCCGATGAAGCCCTGGACGCCGCGCGACGCGGCCTCGGACGCGGACTCCTCGTCGACCTTGCCGGAGAACATGATCACCGGGATCGCGCCGACGCCCGTGTGCTCCTGGATCCGGCGCAGAGTCTCCCAGCCGTCCACCTGCGGCATCATCACGTCGAGGAGGATCAGGTCGGGCGAGCGCTCACCGAGTGCCTCGAGCCCTTCCTCCGCGCTTCCGGCCTCGCGGACCTCGTAGCCCTCGGCCTCGAGGTTGACGCGGACGAACTCGCGCAGCCCCTCGTCGTCGTCGACGATCAGGACGAGCGGACCCGAGCTCGGCACCGCGGCCGGCGCCCCGCCCGGGCCGGAGCGGTCGAGGAACTGATCGAGGTCCGAACGGCGATAGCGGCGGTGCCCGCCGGGGGTGTAGAACGCCGAGACGCGGCCGAGGTCGGACCACTTGCGCATCGTGCTCTGCGCGACCCCGAGATACTTCGCGGCTTGCCCCAACGTCAGCCATTCGGGCTGAGCTGCGGCCGTGTCACGGTTGCCGTCGTTAGCCATCGGCGCTGAACCTACCCAAACCTGACGGTACCTGAAACGCAGATCTCGAAACGTGCTGCGACGGCCCGATCAGCCGGTCGTGACCGTGACGGTGACCGTGCGCTCGGCCGGCGGCAGCGGCTGCGGCGTCAGCGTGCGCACGTTCGTCTGCGTCCCGCCCGGGCTCGGGCCGTCCTCGAGCGCACGGCCGATCGAGATCCCGAGCAGCAGGAGTGCAAGCAGGCCGAGCGCGGCCAGCGCCGGGCGCAGGAGCGGGTGCTGCTGCCGCCGCGGGCGCCGGCGCCGGGGCGCCGTGCTCATGGGCCGCACCGCGGGCAGGCGGGCGACGTGCTCACGGTTCGTAGTCCTGGGCGCCGCGCGCGTACTCGCGGAAGGCCGCCGCCTCGACGAGCGAGAGCGTCCTCGGCCAGCCCGGTGCGGGCGACTGCTCCGCCACCACCGCGCGGCTCCATCGCTCCGCACCGGCGTACGCCGCCGCCAGCTCGCTGAGCGTGAACGTGCCGCCGACGCGCCGCCGGAGCTCGGCGGCGACGGCGTCGACCTGCGCGAGCAGCCGCTCGGGGTGCGGAGCCCGGCTCGCCTCGTCGTGCAGGCGCCGGTATCCCTCCTCCCACTCGCGCCGCGCGCTCTCGACCTCCGCCTCGGTGATCACGACGGTGATCCTAGGCAGCACTGCGGCGGCCAGCGTGGGTCGAGCTCGGCCAGGATGCGCTCGCCGATGAGGTAGCCGGGCTGGGCGAGCGCATAGGCGGCGTGCGCGTGCAGGCACTTGAGCCGCCGCGGGTTCCCGCTGCCGCCGATCCCGAGCTCGAGCGACGAGCCGCCGTCCCGGCCGACCTCGTCACCGGCGAGCTCGCGGCGGATCCGGCGCTGCTCCGCGGTCGCCCGCTCGAGGTCGGCGGCGAGCTCGGGATCGCGCTCGACCTCCTCGCTCCAGCGCTCGACGCCGCCCGCTGCCTCGATCCTGGCGATCGCCGCGACGAGGTGCGGGCACGTGAGGTAATAGGTGGTCGGGAACGGGTCGCCCGTGTCGTCGTAGGGCCACTGCTCCGTGACCGCGGGCGCTCCGCCGGGGCAGCGCGCGGCTACGCGCCGAAATGCGCGTGGCGGCCGGCCGAGCTGCTGCTCCACGAGCGCGCGGTCATCCATCGCCGCCCAGCGTAGCCTCGGCTTTCGCGCGCGCCTGCGCCCGGCGCCACTCGGCGACGCCCTTGACGATGAAGATCCGCTCTCCCGGCCGCACCAGCCGCATCCGCCTCGCCTCGCGAGCGAGCGCAGTGACGGTCTCGGAATCGGCCAGCCGCGCCTGGAGCCGCGTTCGCTCCTCGCGCAGGCGCTGCACCTCGGCGGCGCGCTCGTTCAGCGCCGAGCGTGTCTCCAGGTAGCTGGAGAGCGGCTGGTAGTAGAGGAAGGCGACGAAGACGGCGACCCCGGCGATGCACCAGCGCAGCACGACGGTCGTCCGGGGCAGTCCCCGCCGCTTCGCGGCGGGGCGGGTCTTGGCGCGCGGTGTCCTGCGGGTGGCCACGCCGAACGATTCCGCGGGCGCGCGGCCGTTCCTCTACGCGATGTCGACCTTGATCACGTTCGTCGAGCCGGGGATGTTCACGGCTGTGCCCGCGGTGATCACGACGCGGTCGCCCTTCTCGACGATCCCGGTGGAGACGGCTGCTGCGAGCGACGTCGTCCAGAGCTCCTCGACGTCGGGGCACTCGGGGATGCTGACCGGCGTCACGCCCCACTCGAGCGCCATGTGCTGGAGCGAGTAGTCGTGGTGGGTGAGGCCGATGATCGGCCGGCGCGGGCGCAGCCGCGCGACCGCCGATGCGGTCCGGCCGGTAAAGGTGGGCACGAGCAGCGCCCGGACCTCGAGCGCCTCGGCGATGTCGCAGGCGGCGTTCGACATCGCCTGTCCGACGGTCGGCTTCTCCTCTGCCTCGGGGATCTCGTGCCGGTAGCCGAGGCTCGGCTCGACGGCGCGGGCGATCCGGTCCATGTAGGCGACCGACTCGACCGGGAACTCGCCGACCGCTGTCTCGCCGGAGAGCATGATCGCGCTCGTGCCGTCGAGGATCGCGTTGGCGACGTCGGACGCCTCGGCGCGTGTTGGCTCTGGTGTGTGGATCATCGACTCGAGCATCTGGGTGGCCGTGATCACCGGCTTGCCGCGCTCGAGCGCCCGCAGGATGATCCGCTTCTGCAGCAGCGGCACCTCGGCCGCGCCGATCTCGACGCCGAGGTCGCCGCGCGCGACCATGACGCCGTCCGCCTCGCGGAGGATGTCGTCGAGCACCGCAACCGCTTCGGCCTTCTCGATCTTGGCGATCACGTGAGCGGTCGAGCCGGACGCCTCGATCAGGGTCTTCAGCGCCTGCACGTCCGACGCGGAACGGACGAACGAAAGCGCGACGTGGTCGACCCCGAGCTCGAGCGCGAACTGGAGGTCGTCGATGTCCTTGCGCGTCAGCGACGGGATCGGCAGCGTGACTCCGGGCAGGTTGACGCCTTTGTGCGACGTGACGACGCCGCCGACGAGCACCTCGCAGTGCGCACGGCCGCGATTGACGGAGCCGACGCGCAGACGCACCGCGCCGTCGTCGATGAGCACGTCGAAGCCCGGCTGCAGCACCGAGCCGAGCACGGCCGGCGCGACCGGAAGGTCGTCCCCCTGGGCGACGTCTTCGCCTGCGATCGTCACATCCTCCCCACGCTCGAGCAGGACCGGCTCGGCGAGCTCGCCGACGCGAAGCTTCGGGCCCTGCAGATCGGCGATCATCGCCACCGGGCGCCCGACCTCGTCCTGCAGCGAGCGGATCAGCGCCGCCCGCGCACGGTGATCCTCCTGCGTGCCGTGCGAGAAGTTCAGGCGAGCTCCGTCGATGATGCCCATCAGCTGCTTCAGGACGGCCGGATCCGACGAGGCGGGCCCGATCGTGGCGACGATCTTGGTGCGGCGCGGGACGATCGGCATGCCGTTGAGACTATCCGCGGCGCGACTTGGGGAACGCCGACCAGCCGGGATAGACGGCCCGGTCGCCGAGCTCCGCCTCGATCCGCAGCAACTGGTTGTACTTCGCCGTCCGGTCCGAGCGGGCCGGTGCACCGGTCTTGATCTGGCCGGTGCCGAGCGCGACCGCGAGATCGGCGATCGTCGCGTCCTCGGTCTCGCCGGAGCGGTGCGACATCACCGCCGTGTAGCCGTTCGACTGTGCCAGTCGAACCGCCTCGATCGTCTCCGTCAGCGTCCCGATCTGATTCACCTTGACCAGGATCGAGTTGCCGACGCCGCGCTCGATCCCCTGGCGGAGCCGCTCCGGATTGGTGACGAAGAGATCGTCGCCGACGAGCTGGACCTGTCCGCCCAGCTCGCGCGTCAGCTGCCCCCAGGCCTCCCAGTCGTCCTCGGCGAGGCCGTCCTCGATCGAGACGATCGGGAAGCGCTCGACCAGCTCGGCCCAGAAGGCGGGCATCGCCGCGCTCTCGAGCACGCGGCCCTCGAAGCGGTAGGCACCGTCCTCGAAGACCTCGCTCGTGGCCGGGTCGAGCGCGATTGCGACGCTCTCGCCGTGCCCGGCGCGCTCGGCCGCCTCGAGAATCGCCTCGATCGCGGCTTCGCTCGAGTCGAGGTCGGGCGCGAAGCCGCCCTCATCGCCGACACCGGTCGAGAGGCCGCGCTCGCCGAGCACGCGCTTCAGCTCGTGGTAGACCTCGGCCCCGACGCGCAGGCACTCGGTGAAGGTCGGCGCTCCGACCGGGACGACCATGAACTCCTGCAGGTCGATCGAGTTGGCGGCGTGGACGCCGCCGTTGATCACGTTCAGCATCGGCACGGGCAGCGTCGCCGCTTCCTCGCCGCCGAGGTGGCGGTACAGCGGCTGCCCGCTCTCGGCCGCAGCAGCCTTCGCGGCGGCGAGCGAGACGCCGAGGATCGCGTTCGCGCCGAGGCGACCCTTGTTCTCGGTGCCGTCGAGGGCGATCAGCTTCCGGTCGAGCGCCTCCTGGTCGAGCGCGTCGACTCCCACGAGCTCCCCGGCGATCTCGCCGTTCACGTTTGCGACGGCCTTCGTGACACCTTTGCCGCCCCAGGCGTCGCCGCCGTCGCGGAGCTCGACCGCCTCGTGCACGCCCGTCGACGCGCCCGACGGCACCGCGGCGCGACCGAAGGCGCCCGACTCGAGCTCGACGTCGACCTCGACCGTCGGGTTGCCGCGCGAGTCGAGGATCTGGCGGCCGTGCAGTCGCTTGATCGCGCTCATCCCAGTAGCTCCTTTGCCTGGTCGTAGTAGCGGTCCTGCTCGGCGAGCGGCAGCTCGCTCCAGCGCTCGCCTGCGGCCGCCGCGAGCTGTTCGGCCCGCTCGACGCGCTCGACGAACCGCGTATTCGTACCGCGGAGCGCCAGCTCCGGGTCGACGTTGAGCCGCCGCGCGAGGTTGACGATCGTGAAGAGGACGTCGCCGACCTCGTGCGCGACCTTCGCGTCGGCCTCCGTCTCGGGGCTCGGCTCGCCCGTGCGCGCCACCTCGGCCTCGAGCTCGCCGAGCTCCTCCCGCACCTTGGCCAGCGGCCCGGCGAGATCGGGCCAGTCGAAGCCGGCAGCGACCGCGCGCCGCTGCAGCTTCCTGGCCTGCAGGAGCGCGGGCAGCGCGGCGGGGACGTCGTGGAAGATCCCCTCGCGGCCCTCCTGCTCCGACTTGACCTGCTCCCACCGCTCCCGCACCCGGCCGGCGGTGGTCCGCCTCGACGTCGCCGAAGACGTGTGGATGGCGGCGGACGAGCTTGGCATGCACCGCGCGCGCCACCTGCTCGAGATCGCCCTCGTCCTGCTCCTCCAGGAGCAGGGCCAGGAAGTAGACCTGGAAGAGAAGGTCGCCGAGCTCGTCGAGGAGCTTGGCCGGATCCCGCGCCTCGGCCGCGTCGGCGACCTCGTAGGCCTCCTCGACGGTGTGCGGGACGATCGTCCGCGCCGTCTGCTCGCGGTCCCAGGGGCAGTCGCGGCGGAGGCGCCGCGTCAGCTCCTGCAGCTCTTCGAGCGCCTCGCCGAGAGGCAACCTGTTACTTGCTCTCTGCGGTCGTGCTCTTGGCGTCGGGCGGCGGGGTGAAGCCGGTCGCGTAGGAGACCTTGTCCTTGTAGTCCTTCTTCAGGTCGTCCACCCACTTCGTCATCGCCTCGTTCTTCTCCGTCTGCTGCAGCTGCTGCTTGATCGAGGCCTGAACGTCCTTCAGCGCCGTCACCTTCGCCGCCTTCGTCGCCGTCAGCGGCTGAATGATGTGGTAGCCGAACTCCGTCTTCACCGGCTTCGAGATGTCGTTCACCTTCAGCAGGAACGCGGTCTGGTCGAACGGCGCCACCGTCTGCCCCTTCGAGATCGTCAGCTTCCCCCCGTTCGCCTTCGAGCCCGTGTCCTCCGAGAACTTCTTCGCGAGGGCGGCGAAGTCGGCGCCGTTCTCCAACTGCGTGTAGAGATCGTCGGCCTGCTTCTTCGTCTTCACCAGGATGTGCCGCACGTCGCGGCTCTCCGGCTGGCTGTACTGCGCCTTGTTCTTCGCGTAGTACGCCGCGATCTCCTCATCGGTCACCTTCGCGTCGCCGGTGACCTTGGCGAAGATCTTCTCGGAGACGATCTGGGAGCGGATGTCGTTCCGCACCTGCTTCTCCGTGATCCCCTGCTCCTTCAGCTGCTTCTCGAACTTCTTCTGATCGCCGCCGAAGTACTGCTTCTGGATCTGCGCCAGGCGCGCATCGACCTGCTTGTCGGTCACCTCGACGTCGAGATCCTCCGCCTTCTGCTCGAACTGCTCCCGCTGGACCAGGAACTGGACCGCCTGGTTGCGGAGCGTCTGGAACTCCTGGGAACCGGCTGCCGGGAACTCGCGCTTCTGGTTCTTGTAGCTCTTCTTCGCCTGCGCGATCAGCGCCTCGTAGTCGCTCTTCGCGATCTCCTCACCGTCGACAACTGCCACGGCGTCGGCCGGCACATCCTCATCACCACCGCCACAACCGGCGAGCCCGATGGACGCAAGCGCGCAGAGGAGGAGAACGAGACGAGAGATCTTCATGTAAGAAAGCTCCAGGGATTCGCGTTGGGGCGGACTTAAGCCGCCTGACGGGCCATCACGATAGCATCGACAAGTTCGATCGCACCCCCGAGTTCATCCGTTCTACGCGAAACTTCACGTTTTGCTGACGTGTAGACGGCCGTGTCGGACACGTCCCTGAGCGCTCGGAGCTCCGCCGAGCCGAGCACGAGCGGGCCGACGGTGGCCCGGCCGCCGCGGTAGATCAGGTAGTCCGCGCCCAGGCGCGCCAGCTTCAGCTTCGCCTCCTGGATCGCGAACAGGTGCTCGACCGGCTCCGGCACCGGGCCGTAACGGTCCTCGAGCGCGGCGTGGAGCTCGCGCAGCTCGTCTTCCGACTCGGCGAGCGCGAGCCGGCGGTGGATGTCGATCTTGAGCGCCTCCGAGGCGACGTAGCTCGCCGGCACGTACGCGTCGACGCGGGCGTCGACCCGCACCGGCCGGGTCGCAAGACGGCGCTGGCCCTGGAGCTCGGCCACGGCCTCGGCGAGCATCTCGACGTAGAGCTCGAAGCCGAGCGCCGCGACGTGGCCGGACTGCTCGGCGCCGAGGAGGTCACCGGCGCCGCGGATCTCGAGGTCGCGCATCGCGATCTGGAAGCCGGCGCCGAGCTCGGTGTGGTCGGCCAGGGTCGAGAGGCGCGCGCGTGCCTCCGGCGAGAGCTCCATCGCATCCGGGTAGAGGAGGTAGGCGTGCGCCGTCACGTCCGAGCGGCCGACCCGGCCGCGGATCTGGTAGAGCTGACTGAGCCCGAGCACGTCGGCCCGCTCGACGATCAGCGTGTTCGCCTGCGGGATGTCGATGCCGGACTCGATGATCGTCGTCGAGACGAGCACGTCGGCGTCGCCGCGCAGGAACGAGTGCATCTTCTCCTCGAGCTCGCGCTCCCTCATCTGCCCGTGCGCGACGATGAAGCGCAGCTTCGGGCAGAGCTGCTGCAGCTTCTCGGCCGCCTCCTCGATCGTCTCGACCCGGTTGTGGAGGTAGAAGGCCTGGCCGCCGCGCTCGATCTCGCGCTCGAGCGCCGTCTTGACGAGCTCCTCGTCGTACTCGCCCACGGTCGTGCGGATCGGGCGCCGGCCCTCGGGCGGCGTCTCGATGATCGAGATGTCGCGCAGGCCCGAGAGGGACATGTGCAGCGTCCGCGGAATGGGCGTCGCGGAGAGGGCGAGCACGTCGACCTCGAGCCGCAGGCTGCGCAGCAGCTCCTTCTGGGCGACGCCGAAGCGCTGCTCCTCGTCCAGGATCACGAGACCGAGATCCTTCGGGATCACGTCCCGGCTGAGGACACGATGGGTGCCGACGAGCACCTCGATCTTCCCCTCGGCGAAGTCCTTCAGGATCTGCTTCGTCTCGGCGGGCCTGCGGAAGCGGGAGACCATCTCGACCCGGACGGGGAAGTCGCGGTAGCGGGCCTTGAAGGTGTTCCAGTGCTGCTCGGCGAGGATCGTCGTCGGACAGAGGACGAGCGTCTGCTTGCCGTTCACCGCCGCCGCGAACGCGGCCCGAACGGCGACCTCGGTCTTGCCGAAGCCGACGTCGCCGCACACCAGGCGGTCCATCGGGCGCGGCGCCTCCAGGTCCTCCTTGACCGCCTCGATCGCGCGAGCCTGGTCCTCCGTCTCGCGATACGGAAACTCGGTCTCGAGCCGCTCGAGCCACTCGCTCTCGAGCTCGTACGCCGTCCCGGGCGCCTGCTGGCGCTGCGCGTAGAGCGCGATCAGCTCGGTCGCGAGCTCATGGACGCTCTCCCGGGCACGCGCCTTCAGGTTCTGCCACGCCTTGCCGCCGAGCTTCGAGAGCGCTGGCGCACCCGCGGCGGCGCCGATGTACTTCGAGATCTTGCCGAGCTGCTCGTGGGGAACGTAGAGCCGGTCCTCGCCGCGGAACGCGAGGAAGAGGTAGTCGCGAGTGACGCCGGCGACCTCCTTCGTCTCGAAGCCGAGCAGCTTCCCGACTCCGTGGTCCTCGTGGACGATGAAGTCGCCGCTGCGGAGGTCGGCGAACGAGGCGAGTGCGCGGCCGAGCCGCTTGTCTGCACGAGGCGGGCGCTTGCGGAAGACCTGGGTGTCGGGCAGCAGGACGAGGCCGAGCTCGCGCCAGACGAAGCCGCGGCGCGCGGCCGCGACCGCGAACAGGAGCTCCGGCTGCTCGGGGAGGTCCTGACCGGCCTCGAGGACGCGTGCGTCGGCCCGCTTCAGCAGGTTGTCGGTGCGGAGCGCCTCGCCCGCGTGCGGGAAGGCGACGACGACGCGGTTGCCGCCGTTGACGAAGCCGTTCAGCTCGTTCTCCGCCTCGGCGAGGCCGCGGGCGGCGATCGCGGGCCGCTGCGCCTCGAACGAGAACGGCTGCGCCTGCGGGAAACGGGTCGAGCTCGGACGCGCCTCTGAGCGAGATCTCCTCGAGCCCCTCCTCCGACCAGACGCGCCGCACCTCGTCCGGCTGCCAGACGAAGTCGGGCGGCGAGTCGAGCACAGGTACGAGGTCGTCCGGGACCTCGGGCAGCGACGGCTGCTCGTCGTCGTCGAGGAGGACGGTCTCGGAGAGGTCGGCCCGCCGTTCGGCGGCGGGATAGACGACGGCGCCGTCGACCGGATGCAGTGCCCGCTGGGTGAAGGGCGAGAAGGCGCGCACCTGCTCGATCTCGTCGCCGTAGAGCTCGACGCGGAGTGGCTCGCGGCCGGTGGTCGGGAAGACGTCGACGAGGCCGCCGCGGACCGCAAACTGGCCGCGCTCCTCGGCGCGCTCGACCCGCTCGTAGCCGGCGAGCGCGAGGTGCTCCGCCAGCCCGTCGAGCCCCGGCTCGCTGCCGACCTCGAGCCGGAGCGGCTCCGGCCGCTGCGCCGCGGGCGGCATACCCTCGGCGAGCGCGGTCGCCGACGCGGCGACGAGTCCGCCGCCCGCGAGCACGTCGAGGGCGCGGGCGCGCTCGCCGACGAGATGCGGCGGCGGCTCCAGGCCCGAGCCCCAGCGGACGCCGCGGCCGGGCAGGAGCGCGACCTGCTCGGCGCCGATGAACCAGCCGGCGGCCTCGGCGACGTCGCGCGCGTCGACATCCTCGGGCAGCAGCACGACGAGGCCGCGCTCGAGCTGCTCGTGCAGGGTCGCGAGCAGCAGCGGCAGCACGGGCTCGGAAACGCGGGCACGGGAGGGCAGGGCAGCCGCGAACGCCTGCAGGCGCTCCAGCGCGAGCAGCTCCCTGACGAACGAGTGGAGTACCGGACGGTCCATGACGACAGGCGGAAACCGGGTTTCCGCCACCCGCATCCTAGTCCGCGGGGGCCGGGCCGCCGCCGTGCCAGGATTCCCAGAGGGCGGCGTAGGAGCCCTCGTGCTCGACGAGCTCGTCGTGCGTTCCCAGTTCGGTCAGCCTGCCGTCCTCGACGACGGCGACGCGGTCGGCGTCGTGGGCGGTCTGGAGGCGATGTGCGATCGCGACGACCGTCCGCCCCTCGAGCACGGCGGCGAGCGACTGCTCCAGGTGACGGGCCGCGCGCGGATCGAGCAGCGAGGTCGCCTCGTCGAGCACGAGCGTGTGCGGGTCGGCGAGCACGAGCCGTGCGAGCGCGACCTGCTGTTGCTGCGGCGGCGAGAGCGGGTGCCCGCCCGCGCCGACGACGGTCTCGAGCCCGAGCGGCAGCGTCTCGAGCCAGGGCGCCGCGTCGACCGCCTCGAGCGCGGCGCGCAGCTCCTCGTCGCTCGAATCGACGCGGGCGAGCCGGAGGTTGTCCGCGATCGTCCCGACGAAGACGTGCTGCTCCTGGGTCACGAGCGCCACCTCCTGCCGCAGCGTCTCGAGCTCCAGGTCGACGAGCCGGACGTCGCCGACCTCGACGCGGCCGGTGCGCGGCGGATGGATGCCGGCGAGCAGCCGGCCCAGCGTCGACTTGCCGGCCCCGGACGGGCCGACCACGGCGATCCGCTCACCCGGCTCGAGATCGAGGTCGAGACCGTGGAGCACGTCGCGATCCTGGATGTAGGCGTAGCGGACGTCCGAGGCGCGCAGCCGCTCGTGCTCGGGCTCCTCGCCCGTCGCCGACCGGTCGTCGGGAACCCTCGTGATCCCGACGAGCCGTGCGAACGAGGTCGCGCCGACCTGGATCTCGTCGAGCCAGGAGATCAGGCGGTCGACCGGGTCGGCGAGCTGCTGGACGTAGAGCGCGACAGTCGTCACCTCGCCGATCGAGGCGTGCCCGGCGGAGACGAGCCAGCCGCCCCACACGAGGGCCACCGCCACCGGCAGCACGTAGGCGACCTCGACCGTCGGGAACAGCACCGTCCGGAGATAGAGCGTCCGTCGCTCGGCCTGGTACGCATCCGCGAGATCGCCGTCGATCCGGCCGACGCGCCGGCGCCCGAGGCCGAGCGCGTCGACGGTGCGGCCGCCGTCGACGGTCTCACCGACGGTGCCCGTCATCGTCGCGTACGCCGCCCTTTCCCAGAGGTACCCCTGCGGTGCGCGCCGCCAGGTACCAGCGCATCCCGATCAGGATCGCCGGCAGCCCGACCACGCAGGACAGCGCCACGACCGGGCTGACGACGACGGCCGCGACCACTGTCAGCAGGACGGTGACGGCCGAGATCAGCGTCTCGGGGATCGCGAAGCGCACGGTCCGCGCGAGCGTGTCGACGTCCGCGGTCGTGCGGGAGACGAGATCGCCCGTGCCCGCGCGCTCGACGACGGAGAGCGGCAGCGCGAGCACCTGGCGCATGAAGTCCTCGCGCAGATGGGCGAACACCCGCTCCGAGAGCACGAACGACGAGCGGCGCGCGAACCAGGTCAGCATGGTCTGCGCGATCACGGACACGACGAGAATTCCGACCAGTCGGTCGACGTACCCGGCCGTCGTGCCCTCCTCGACCGCCTCGACCAGCTCGCCGAGCAGGAACGGCCCGACGAGGCCGGCGACGGCTGCGAACGCGTTCAGCAGGAGCACGACCGCCAGCGGCCGGCGATAGAGGCGCAGCAGGACGGCCGCGTCGCGGCGCACCTCCGGACCTTCCGCGATCGGCAGCCGCTCACTCATGCCGCGTCCTCCCGGGTGACTGCGAACCGATAGACGGGGCTCGACTGCAGCAGCTCGCGGTGTGTGCCCTCGGCCGCGACGCGTCCGTCCGCGATGAAGACGACCCGGTCGGCCTGGTCGAGGACGAGCGGGCTTGCGGTCATGACGACCGTCGTGCGGCCGCGACGCGCCTCGTGCAGGCGGCGCGCGATTCGTGCCTCCGTGTGTGCATCGACGGCGCTCGTCGGCTCGACGAGGACGATGATCTCCGCGTCCGCGAGAAGCGCGCGGGCGAGGACCAGGCGCTGCCGCTGACCGCCCGAGAACGAGCGCCCGCGCTCCTCCATGTGGCCGTCGAGGCCGTCGGGCAGCGAGTCGAGGACGTCCTCCGCGTTCGCGACGGCGATCGCCGCGACCACCTGCTCGTCCGAGGCACGACCCCACGGATCGAGCTCCTCCCGCAGCGGGCCGGAGAAGAGCAGGGGATCCGTCTCGCTGACGACGACGCGCCGCCGCAGCTCCGCCAGCGGGATCGCCGAGACCGGGACGCCGCCGAGCGTGACGACGCCGTCGTCGACGAAGCGGCCGAGCCGGTCTGCGAGGCGGGCGCCCTCGTCGGCGCCGGGGGTGAAGACGCACGTGAGCACGCCCGGCTCGACGACGAGACCGGTCCGCTCGTCGACGAGCAGCGCGCCGGGCGCCGGGCCGGCCACCGGTGCTGCGGGCTCACCGACCGACGGCTCGATCCGGAGGATGGCGAGCATCCGCTGGGCGCCGACGAGCGCGCGGGTGACCTTGTCGACCGCCTCGGCCGCCACACGCAGCGGGATCACGAGGAAGGCGGCATAGCCGTAGAAGGCGACGAGCTCGCCGGGGCTGATCTCACCCTCGATCGCGAGCCGCGCGCCGAGCCAGGTGACGACGACGACGAAGATGCCCGGCAGGAGCACCTGCGCCGAGTCGAGCGTCGACTGTGGCAGGGCCACCAGGACACCGGCACGGCGGACTTCCTCCGAGCGGCGCCTGTAGCGGTCGAGGAAGACACGCTCGCCGCCGATGCCGCGCAGCACCCGCAGGCCGGCGACGGTGTCGGCCCCGACCGCGGTCAGCCGGCCCACCTGCTCCCGCTGCTCGCGCTGGCGCGCCTGGAGCGGCCGGATCACCGTCGAAAGGCTCGCGACGAGGATCGGAACCCCGACCAGGACGACGACGCCGAGCAGCGTCGACGTGGAGAGCAACACCGCCGCGACGACGAAGTACGAGGCGATCGCACCTGCGAGCCGCGCCGTGATGTCGAACGCGCCGCCGGCCCTGAGCGCGTCGTTCGAGACCGTCGCGACCACCTCGCCGGTGGTCAGGCGCCCGCGGATCGCGGGCCCGGTGAGCGCGGCGTGGTGCGCGACGACCTGGATCATCCGGTAGCTCGCCTGCAGCCAGTTGCTGACCGCGACGCGGTGGCGCAGCGTGCCGGCGACCGCCTGGACGACGCCGAGCCCGAAGAGGGCGGCCGCCCACGCGATGAGGGCCTCGGTGTCACCGGTCGCGACGCCCTCGTCGATCGCGCGGCCGAGCACCCACGGGAGCAGCGCCTGCGCGAGCATCCAGACGATCCCGAAGGTCATGCCGAGTGCGAGCGTCCCGGCCTGATGACGCCCGACCCAGAGCAGGAACCGCGTCGGCGAACGCGTGTCGGGCGTGCCCGGATCGGCGAAGGGGAGCTGCCTCATCGGCGCGCCAGTGTATGCGCCGCGCGTGCGAAATCGGCCATGATGAGCCCGTGGCCGAGCGGACTCCCGAGTCGATGACGGCAGCGCAGCGTGACGCGCTCGCGGGCGAGCTCGCCGAGCTGGAAGGGCCGAAGCGGCAGGAGCTCGTCGAGGCGATCGCGACCGCGCGCGGTTTCGGCGACCTCTCCGAGAACTTCGCCTATCACGACGCGAAGAACGAGCAGGGCCTGCTCGAACGGCGGATCGCGATCCTCCGGCACCGCGTCGAGAACGCCGTCATCGTCGAGCGGCCCGAGGATGGCGTCGTCGGCGTCGGCTCGGTCGTCGAGGTCGAGGACGAGAACGGCGGCCGCTTCGAGGTCGAGATCTCGAGCGTCGCCGGCGGCGTCTCGACGGACTCGCCGCTCGGTTCCGCGCTCGTCGGCGCCCGGGTGGGCGATGCGGTGCAGGTGCAGGCACCGAAAGGAGCCTGGACCGCCCGCGTGATCGCCGTCCGCTCTAGTTGAAGCGGCGCTGGGCCTCGTCGAGCCCCTCGCCCGCGAGCGTCTCGACGGCGTCGGCGCGAGCGCGAGATCAGCGTCTCGGCGTCCTCGTCGGGCGCGAACGGGCTCAGCACGTAGTCGGCCACCGGGCGGCGGTCGCCGCGGCCGGGACGGCCGACGCCCGCCCGCACGCGCAGGAACTCCGCCGAGCCGAGCGCCTGCCTGATCGAGCGGAGGCCGTTGTGGCCCGCCAGGCCGCCGCCGAGGCGGACCTGGATCCGGCCGGGCTCGAGGTCGACCTCGTCGTGGACGACGGCGATCTGCTCGGTCGGGAGCTTGAAGAACCGGGCGGCCGCGGCGAGCGAGTTGCCGGAGAGGTTCATGTAGGTCTCGGGCTTCAGCAGCGCGAGCTTCTGCTCGCCGACGCGGATCTCGGCCAGCTGGCCGGAGAACTTGGAGCGGAAGGAGCCGCCGTGGCGCCGGGCGAGCTCGTCGACCACCATCCAGCCGGCGTTGTGCCGGTCGCGCGCGTGCTCGCGGCCCGGGTTGCCGAGACCGACGACGAGTAGGTCCAGCGTCGAGGCGCTCTCGCCCCGACGGAAGAGGCGCATCAGTGGGTCGCGCGGTGTCGTTGCCGCGCGGCTGGCGTCCGCGGAGCGAGCATGGCTAGGACGCAGGGAGCGTGCGTGCCGGTGGCACGTGCGCGACTGAGGACGACGCCAGGCGACGTCTCCGCGGGCGTCAGACGCCCGGCGGACGTCGCCGCGTGACCCACTACGCCTCCGGTGGACTCGGAGTCGGACTCGGCCGTAGCCTCGCCCTCGGGGGTCTCGCCCTCGGCCTCGCCCTCGGGGGCTTCCTCGCCCTCGGCCAGCTCCTCGCCCTCCTCGGGCTCGGGCTCGGCCTCGACGATCGGAGCGGAGACGGTGGCAATGACGGTCTCGTGCGGGTCGTCGAGGAACGTGACACCCTCGAGCGCGGGGATCTCCTCGAGCCGGAGCGCGTCGCCGATCTCGAGATGGGAGACGTCGGCCTCGATCGACTCTGGCACCTCGAGCGGCAGCGCCTCGACGTTCAGCGTCGTCGCCGGCTGGCTGAGGACGCCGCCCGCCTTCACTCCGGGCGCATCCTCGGCGCCGTTCAGGTGGACGTTGACGGTCGCCTGGATCGCGACGTCGAGCCGCACCTCCTGCAGGTCGATGTGGCGCAGGTGGCCGCGGATCGGGTCGCGCTGGTACTCCTTCAGGATCGACGGATGCGTCGTCGTCTGGCCTTCCAGCACGACGTCGAGCACGGCGTGCAGGCCCGAGGGGCCGGTCAGCGCCGCGCGCAGGTCGCGCTCGCCGACGGCGAATGCCTTCGTCGTCGCGCGGCCGTAGAGGATGCCCGGGATGAACCCCTGCTTGCGCAGGCGCCGAGACTCGGGCGTACCGAGCCCGGTCCGTTCCTTCACCTCGAGACGAATTCTGACGCCGGCCACGGCGGCGGATTGTAGCTATTTGACGTGAAGGTCGACGCCCAGCAGCAGGAGCGGCCAGAGCAGGATCGCGAGCAGGGCCGACAGCACCTGCTTGAGCGTGTCGAGGTTCTCGAGGTAGTCCTTCGAGGCGGCGAGGAAGATCCCGATCGCGAGGTAGATCAGGCCGAGGAGCTTGCGCGGGATCAGCATGAGTGCGGGCGTTCCCGGCGGCCCGACTTTCAACCGCAGCCCGCGGAGCTTCACGGCACGAATCGCGCGCCCGTTGTATCGTCGCCGCTCGCGTCACAAGCAACACGAAGGGGGGTCGTATGACCAAGCGTAGGAGCGTTCTCATCCTGGCGATCTGCGCCCTGCTGCTCGCGCCCGCCGCGGCGCTCGCAGGCAAGGGTGAGCAGGCAGCGAAGGGCGGCGGGCCGAGCGCCCAGGCCGGCTGCAACCTGCCGGAGTCGAACGCCGAGGGCCTCGTGATCCTCAGCAACTACTACCCGGGCTACTGGTGGGATCACACGGATCTCACGATCAGCGTCCAGGCTCACCCCGGCGCCGAGCAGGACCAGCTCGACGCGATCGACGCCGCCATCGCGACGTGGTCGGCGACGCTGGCGGACTGCTTCGACGGCCTGATCACGCTGACCCAGGTGAGCAGGCGTCAGGAGGCGGACATCGTCGTCCACTACGTGCCGACGGCCGGCGGCGTCGTCTTCGGCGGCTACGCCCTCTGCGGCGACCACGGCTGCCCGAACATCCTCGTCCGCTCGGACCTGCCGCCCAGCCTCGACCGCGACCCGTACGAGCCGGAGTACCTCGGCTGGGTGACGCTGCACGAGGTGGGGCATGCGCTCGGGCTCGGGCACGCGACGAACCTGCTCGAGAGCACCGACCTGATGGGGTACGGCTGGCCGGACCTCGGCGATCCGGTCCTGTCGGATTGCGACATCGACGCGCTGGCGTTCGTGTTCGCCTGGGCGATCAACGGCACCGAACCGACACCGCCGGGCGCCGGGCCGTACGACTGCTCGCTCGACTAGCGCGAGGCCGGCTCGAGAACGATGAGCGTCCCGCCCGAGGCGGGGCGCTCGTCCTCGACATCGAAGAGCCGCTCTCGCCGGGCAGGTCGGCGTCGTCAACGGCGGCTGCGTCGAGGCGGCGGCGAACTGACGCTTAGAAGAGCTGGTTCTCGCCGGCGAAGATCGCCGAGACCGAGTCGTCCGAGAAGACGTTCTGGATCGTCTCGGCGAGCAGGCCGGAGATCGAGAGCACCTCGATGTTGTCCGGCTTGTTCAGCTCGTGAACGGGCACTGTGTCCGTGACGACGACCTTCTCGAAGGCGCTGTCCGCGATCCGCTGCAGCGCCGGCTCGTTGAAGAGGGCGTGCGTCGCGCAGGCGATCACGCGCGTCGCGCCCGCCTCGCGCAGCGCCTCGGCCCCCGCGCAGAGAGTGCCGGCGGTGTCGATGATGTCGTCGGTCATCACGGCGACCTTGCCGTCGACGTCGCCGATCACACCCGTCACCTTGGCCTGGTTGTGGCCGGGCCGCTCCTTGTTGAGGACGACGAGGCCGCCGCCGATCATCTCGGCGAACTTGCCTGCGAGCTTCGCGCGACCCGTGTCCGGGGCGACGGCGACGCGCTCGACCTCGGTGCCGAGGTAATCGCGGATGTGCTGGGCGAACATCGGCACGGCGACCATGTGGTCGACCGGGATCCGGAAGAAGCCCTGCACCTGGCCGGCGTGCAGGTCCATCGTGATCACGCGGTCGACGCCCGCGGTCTCGAGCAGGTCGGCGACGAGACGCGCGGTGATCGGCTCGCGCGGCCGCGACTTCTTGTCCTGGCGCGCGTAGAAGTACCAGGGGATGACGGCCGTGATCCGCTTCGCCGAGGCGAGCTTGGCCGCGTTGACCATGATCAGCAGCTCCATCAGGTGCTCGCCGATCGAGGGCGCCGCCGTCTGGACGATGAACATGTCGGCGCCGCGGACCGAGTCCTCGAAGCGGAAGTAGGGAGAGCCGTCCGCGAAGGTCGCGCGCTCGACCTTCGTCAACTCGACGCCAAGGTGGCCGGCGATCTTCGTGGCGAGCTCGGGGTGCGAGCTGCCGGAGACGACGGCGAGCCGCTTCTGCGGCGTCACCGACAAGGCTCGACCGACCACGAGCTGCGGTGCCGCCCCACCCGTCCCCTCGAGGCCGGGCAGCGTCTGCTCAATCGTTCCGCTTTCCACCGCGCCCTTCCTTGTTGACCTGCCTGGGCGGGAACCCTGCGAGCGCGTTGTCCGGGACGTCGTCGGTGACGACGGCTCCTGCCGCCGTCCACGCATCGTCGCCAACAGTGACCGGAGCAACGAACATAGTGTCCACTGCTACGCGGACGTTGCTGCCGATCGTCGTCTTCCCCTTCGGCTGGCCGGGGCGATGCGGAAAGTTCGCGGTGATCGATCCTGCGCCGATGTTCGTTCCCTCTCCGATCTCCGCGTCGCCGATGTACGAGAGATGCGGCACCTTGGTGTCCTGGCCGATGGTCGACTTCTTGATCTCGACGAACGCGCCGGCCTTCGCGCGCGGGCCGAGGACGGTTCCGGGGCGAAGGTAACAGAAGGGGCCGACCGTCGCATCGGGGCCGATCTCGGCGTCGATCGCGACCACATGCGAGCCCACTTCGGCACCCGCGGCGACCGTCGTCGCGCCGCGCAGGACCGTGAACGGGAGGATGACTGCGTCGGGCTCGATCGTCACCTCGGGCTCGATCCAGGTCGAGCCAGGGTCCGCGATCGCGACGCCGGCGAGCATGTGCTCGCGGTTGATCCGGTCGCGGAGCGTCGCCGCTGCGGCGGCGAGCTCGACGCGCGTGTTGACGCCCTCGGTCTCGGCCGGATCGTCTGCGACGTGGGCGACGACGTGCTCGCCGCGGGCGACGAGGTCGCGCACGGCATCGGTGAGGTAGAGCTCGCCCTGGACGTTGTGCGGCTCGAGCCGGTCGAGCGCCGGCCAGAGCAGGTCGCTGCGGAAGACGTAGATCGAGGAGTTGCACTCCTGGAGCTCCAGCTGCTCGGGCGTGGCGTCGCCGGCCTCGACGATCCCCTCGACCGCTCCGTCCGGCCCGCGCACGATGCGGCCGTACGCACGGGCGTCCTCCGGCACGAAGGAGAGGATGGTCGCGGCAGCGCCCTCGCCGAGATGCTCCGCGACCAGCGCCTCGAGCAGCGCCGTCGTCAGGAGCGGTGTGTCGCCGGAGAGGACGAGAACGTGCCCGGCGCCCTCCCCGACTGCTTCCTGGGAGGAGCGCACCGCATCGCCCGTGCCGAGCGCCTGCTCCTGGACCGCGACGCGCGTATCGCCGAACTCGTCCCGGCTCTCGGGCGATGCGATCACGACGAGTGGGTCCGGCCCGAGCGGCCGCGCCGCCTCCAGCACCCAGTCGACCATCCGCCGGCCGAGGATCGGATGCAGGTGCTTCGGCGTCGACGAGCGCATGCGCGTGCCGAGCCCTCCGGCCATCACCACGGCTGCGATTGAGGTATCTGTCACGGGACGACTGGGGCGCCAGGATTCGAACCTGGGATCACGGGACCAAAACCCGTTGCCTTACCGCTTGGCCACGCCCCACGGTTCGGGGAGATCATCCTAACGGCGGTCTTGGAGCAGGACGACTAACGCAACGACGGCGATCAGCACGAGCGCGACGACCGCGAACGCCGTCAGCACGAGCGCCAGCACCGGCACGAGCACGACGGCGACCTGCGAGACGGCGACGATCCACGAGACCTCGCGGACCTCCTCGCGCCGCGACTCGCGGCCCCACAGGACGTAGGCGACGACCGCGGCGATCGCGAGCAGGACGACGATCCACCAGTCGATCGAGCCGACGAGGACGAGGATCCCCTCGACGAGCGCGACGAGGAGCGCGATCTGGAGCCGGTACTCGCGCAGGCCGCGTCCGAATCGGGTACTGCGGTGCTCGATCGTGGCGGGGCGGTCCATAGCCACAACGGTACCGCGTCCGCTGGCTCGTCAGCCGTACCAGACCGGGACGGTGAGCCAGGTCCTGCCGGCGTCGCGGAGCCCGCGGCGGGCCGCCTCGGCCTGCCGGCGGTGGTGGAAGAGGCCGTAGACCGCCGGTCCGGCGCCGCTGACGTCGGCGCGAAACGCGCCCTGCTCGAGCAACGCGTCGGCCAGGGGCGAGGAGACGAGGTCGTTCGGTGGCAGCGCGGCGAGGTCGCGCGGGCGCCGCACCTCGGCGAGAGCGGAGTCGAGACGAGCCCGGCGCTCCTCCCAGCCGGTCTCTCCCCCACGTGCGTCGAAGGTGGCATAGACGGCGGCGGTCGAGGCCTTGGCGGCGCCGTGCGGGAGCACGAGCACGATCCAGTAGTCCTGCGGCAAGCCGAGTTGCAACAACGCCGAGCCGTCGCCGCGGCCGAGCTGCGGCCCGTCGTCGAGGAAGAAGGGGACGTCGGCGCCGAGTGTGGCTGCGAGCGCGTGCAAGTCCGACGCGGGCAGCGGGGCGTCGAGCAGCTGGTTCGCGAGCCGGAGCGCGGTTGCCGCGTCGGAGCTGCCGCCGCCGAGGCCGGCCGCGACGGGGATCCGCTTCGTGATCGTCGCCGCCCAGCGCGGTACGACGCCGGCCGCGGCTGCGAGCCCCCTGAGTGCGTCGCGGACGATCGTGTCGTCCGGGAAGCCGGAGACCGTGAGCTCGGGCCCGGGAGCGATCTCGACGCGGTCGGCGAGGTCGATCCGTTGCAGCACCGTCGCGACCTCGTGCTTACCGTCGGCTCGGGTCGGGCCGACGACGAGCGCCAGGTTGATCTTCGCAGGCGCGGGGGCTCTCACAGGGCCTCCGCGAGGGCGACGAACTCAGGCGGTGTGAGCGCTTCGGCGCGCGACTCCGGGGGACGGCCGATCGACGCGAGCGCCGCGGCCGCCTCCTCGCGCGAGCAGAGCCCCGCGAGCGCGAGTGAGTTGGGCAGTGTCTTGCGGCGATGGGCGAACGCCGCTTCGACGACGCGCTTGATCCGCCCGAAGTGGTCGGGCAGCGGCAGACGGCGGAAGGCGACGAGCGCCGAGTCGACGTTCGGCGGCGGCCGGAAGACCGTGCGCGCGACGGGGTGGAAACCCGTGCGCTCCGCCGCGAGCTGGACGAGCACCGAGACGCTCCCGTACGCCTTCGTGGAGGGGGAGGCGAAGAAGCGGTCGGCGACCTCCCGCTGCACCATTACGGTCCAGAGCTCGACGCTGGGCAGGCCCGTCAGGCTCTCGGCCACGATCGGCGTCGCGACGTTGTAGGGCAGGTTCGCGACGAGCTTGGTCGGCGCCGGCTCGAGCGCGGCGAGGTCGAGCTGGAGCGCGTCGCCCCAGTGGACGTCGACGTTCGGCCGCTCGGCGACCTCGGCGAGGTGCGGCGCGAGCGACCGGTCGAGCTCGACTGCGTGGACGTGGCCGGCGCGGTCGGCGAGGCGCCGCGTGAGGACGCCGAGGCCGGGCCCGACCTCGAGCACGACGTCGTCGGGCGCGAGCTCGGCGAGCCGTTCGATCACGCCGAGGATGTTCTCGTCGACCAGGAAGTGCTGGCCCAGCTGCTTCTTCGGGCGGACGCTCATTCGAGGCGGAATGCGGTCGCGGCGTTGACCTCGATCCTGGCCGCGAGGCCGGCGGGATCCTCGCCGCGCGCCTCGGCGAGCGCAGCGACCGTGTGGACGACATGCGCGGGCTCGTTCGGCCGACCGCGGACCGGCTGCGGCGCCAGGTAGGGGCTGTCCGTCTCGACGAGGATCCGGTCGGCCGGGACGGCGGCCGCCGCCTCGCGCAGCGCCTCGGCCTTCGGATACGTCGCGTTGCCGGCGAAGGAGAAGTACCAGCCGCGCTCGACGCCTGCCGCGAGCAGCTCCGGCTCCGAGAAGCAGTGCATGACGACGACGCCGTCGTGCGCGCGCAGCATCGCCTCGGTGTCGGCGTTCGCGGCCCGGGTGTGGACGACGACCGGTAGAACGAGCTCCGTGGCGAGCGCAAGTTGCGCCGAGAAGAGGCTGCGCTGCTCTGCCTTCGCGTCGCCGCCGTAGTGGTAGTCGAGCCCTGCCTCCCCGACCGCGACCGCCCTCGGGTGGTCGAGCAGGGCGTGGAGCTCGCCGACGCGCTCCGCTTCGGCCGTGGCGGCCTGATGCGGGTCGATGCCCAGCGCCGCGTAGACGCCGTCGTGCTCGGTCAGGTCGAGCGCGCGACGAGACGAGTCGATCCCCGTCCCGATCGTGATCACACGTGTGACCCCGGCCGCACGGGCGCGGTCGAGCGCGCGCTCCGGCGCCTCGAGCGCGTCGAGGTGCGCGTGGGTGTCGATCACGCTACGCCGCCGTAGCGGGCTCGTCGATCCGCGGGAAGAGCGGCTGCGCCGGCTCGATCCCGGAGGTCGCTTCGGTGCGGCCGTACGCGACGTTCTCCCAGGCGACGTCGAGCGGCTGGCCCAGGGTCTCGAGGATCCGCTCCGACGTCTCGGGCAGGTAGGCCGACAGCGCGACCGCCGCGATCCGAAGGCCGTCCGCGAGCTCGTAGAGCGCACGATCGAGCTCTGCGGCGCGACCGGGATCCTTGGCCAGCTCCCACGGCTTCGTCTGCTCCACGTGCCGATTCAGCCGTCGGAGGTAGTCCCAGATCCTCTCGAGCGCGCCGGTCACGTCCCAGCGGTCGAGGGCGGCGGGAATGTCGTCGTGGAGCGCGCGCGCAGCTGCGGCGAGCTCGCTGCTCTCGTCGGGCGCCGGCGAGAGGTCGCCGTCGCGGTAGCGGGCGATCATCGCCGTCGTGCGCGAGAGCAGGTTGCCGAGGTCGTTTGCGAGCTCGCGCTCGTAGCGCTCCCGGAAGCTGTCCAGCGTCACGTCGCCGTCCTGGCCGAACGGGACGACGCGCGCGACCCAGAAGCGGACCGGGTCGACGCCGTACTCGTCGACGAGATCGAGCGGGTCGAGCACGTTCCCGAGCGACTTCGAGATCTTCTGGTTGTCGAGGTTGAGGTAGCCGTGGACGAAGAGCTGTCGCGGCGGCTCGTATCCGGCCGAGAGCAGCATCGCCGGCCAGTAGACGCAGTGGAAGCGAAGGATGTCCTTCGCGAGCAAGTGGTTCGCCGGCCAGAAGGCGAGATCGGCCTCCGGCGCATAGGAGAGCGCGCTCAGGTAGTTGATCAGCGCATCGGCCCAGACGTAGGCGACCTGATCCGGATCCCAGGGGATCGGGATCCCCCAGGTCTGCGTCGCGCGGCTGATCGAGAAGTCGCGCAGGCCGCCGGCGATGAAGCTTCGGGCCTCGTTGGCACGGAAGCCCGGCAGGACGAAGTCGGGCCGCTCGTCGTAGAGCTCCAGCAGGCGCGCCTCGTAGGCGGAGAGCCGGAAGAACCAGTTCTTCTCCTCGAGCCACTCGGGCACGGTGCCGTGGTCGGGGCACTTGCCGTCGACGAGCTCGGCCTCGGTCTTGAACGCCTCGCAGCCGACGCAGTAGAGGCCGGCGTAGACGTCCTGGTAGACGTCGCCGTTGTCGTAGATCTTCTGGAGAAACTCCTGGACGAAGGCCTTGTGCCCCTCATCCGTCGTCCTGATGAAGTAGTCGATCGACGCGTTGACGCGCTCGGGCAGCTCCTGCCAGGCGACGGCGATCTGGTCGACGTACTCCTTGGGTGTGAGCCCCTGCTCCTTGGCCACGCGCGCGACCTTGTCCGCATGCTCGTCGACCCCCGTCAGGAAGTACGTGCGCTCGCCGCGCTGGCGGTGATGGCGCACGAGGATGTCGCCGATGATGGTCGTGTACGCGTGACCGATGTGCGGCGTCGAGTTGACGTAGTAGATGGGTGTCGTCAGATAGAAGCTCATCGCGATCAATGATAGGCGCAGCCCTGCGGGCGACCTGGGCTGCGAGCCCGGCCGCGGCGGCGGCGCCGGCGAGCAGCAGCCAGAGGATCCGCGGCCGCCGGTCGCGGTCAGGCTCGAGCTCGGATCGCGTCTGCACGACCGGCCTGATCGCGTCGCGCGGCCTGATGGCGTCGCGCGGCTCCGGAGTGGGCGTGACGGGGCGGTCGAGCCGAGGCCGATCGCCGACGCGCCGATCCGGACGTGCTGCCGGTGCGGCAGGCTGACGCGGGTGCGCCGGGCCGCGGGCCGCTCTCCGCGCCACCGGGAGGGGCCGTGCCGGAGAGGTGGTCCGACGCACCGTCGAGACGGGCTGCACCACCGCACGCGTGTCTGCCTGCGCGACACGTCGCAGCGGCGGCGCCGCCCGCACGCCCGACGCCTGCACCGGCGCGATCGATGCGGTCGGCGCGACACGCCCCTGCGGCGGCTCGGCCGCAACCGGCTCGGGTGCGCCGGCCTCTGCCGGCGGGGCCGCGACCACCGGAGCACTCGCCGCCGCGGCCGGCAGCGGCTCGACGGCCGCGGGCGACGGCGGTGCCGGCTCCGGCGAGGACACCGGCGCCGGCTCAGGCGCAGCCAGCGGCGTCCGGGCCGGCGCCGGCTCGGGCGCAGCCAGCGGCGTCCGGGCCGGCAGCAGGAGGGCCGGATCGACGTAGCCGTTCGGCTCCGCCGCGACCCGGATGCCGAGGTGGACGTGCGGCGCGGTGGTGACGGCGTCCTCGCTCTCCCCGACCTGGCCGACGACCTCGCCCTCGACCACAGAGGCGCCGCGCGGGACTGCGACAGCGCCGAGCTGGAGCAGCGTGACGGCGTAGCCGTCGGCCGTCTGGATCGTCAAAGCGCGGCCGCCGCCGGGGACCGGGCCGGCGAACGACACGGTTCCGGCGGCGGGCGCGCGGACCGGCTCGCCGGCCGCTGCGCCGATGTCGATGCCGCGGTGCTGGCCGGCCTCGTACTCGTCGCCCGCGAGCGCGAACGCCCTCAGGACGGGCCCGTCGGCCGGCCAGGCCCAGCCGGCTGCGACCGGGACGACGAGCAAGGACGCGATCGCAGCGACGACCGCGACGAGGAGTACGCGCCGCATCGAATACCGCCTTCGTGACGTGGAGGGCTACTCGATCCACGCTAGCGGGGCGTCTCAGCGGCTTTTCAACGATTCCGCATAGAGAGTGTTACGGGAAACGTGCGTGAGCCGGGCGACCACGTCGGCCGCCTGGCGCCGGGGCACACCCGAGGCGACGAGCTCGCCCACCGCCGCGATCGCTTCGCCCTCGGTCGCACCTCCGACCGCCTCGGGCGCCCCGCCGAGCACGAGCGTCACCTCGCCCTTCGGTGCCTCCGCGAACCGCGGCGCGACCTCGCGCGCCGGCCCGCGGACGATCTCCTCGAACCGCTTCGTCAGCTCACGGCAGACCGCGACGGAGCGGTCCGGGAGCGCCGCGGCGAGGGTGCGCAGCGTCGCCGGCAGGCGTTGCGGCGACTCGAACGCGACCGCGGGATGCGGAGACGCGGCCAGCTCGTCCCACAGCGCCCCGAGTGCCTTCTCGCCGCGCGGCAGGTAGCCCAGGAACTGGAAGCGCTCGCCGGCGAGGCCGCTTGCCACGAGAGCGGTCTCGACGGCGGACGGCCCCGGCAGCACCGTCACAGGGAGACCGGCCTCGAGCGCGGCCTGGATCAGTCGCGCTCCCGGGTCGTTGACGCCCGGCAGGCCGGCGTCGGAGACGAGCGCGATCCGCTCGCCGGCCGCGAGCCGCGGCAGCAGCTCGGCCGTCCGCGCCGCCTCGTTGTGCCGGTGGTAGCTGAGCAGCCGCGCCGTGATCCCGTGGCGGTCGAGCAGCCCCTTCGAGTGGCGCGTGTCCTCGCAGAGGACGAGGTCCGCCTCGGCGAGCTCGCGCAGCACCCGCAGCGTCACGTCCTCGAGGTTCCCGATCGGCGTCGCGCAGACGGCGAGCGGCATCGGTTATTCCGCCCCGAGCGCCTCGAACGCGTTCAGCCCCGCTCCGATCAGGCCTGCGGCAGAGCCGAGCTCGGCCTTGACGATCTTGACCGGCAGCGCGTCCGGCTCGACCGTCTCGCGGCGGGCGATCTCGAGCGCGGACGGGGCGAGGAAATCGAACGCCGCCATGCCGAAGCCGCCGCCGACGATGACGAGCTCGTTGCCGAAGATGTTCACGAAGGAGCCGATCGCAGCGCCGAGCAGGTGACCGATCCCGGCGAGCGCCTCGAGCGCTTCCGGGTCGCCCTCCTCGGCCCGGCCGACGAGCAGCTCCGCGTTCGCCCCTTCGCCCCACAGCTTCTCCGCCGCCCGATCCGCGGCATTGCCGGACGCGACCGCCTCGAGATGCCCGCGGCCGCCGCACCGCCCCTGGCAGGGTGGCCCGTCCGCGACGACGACCACGTGCCCGAGCTCGGCGATCCCCCGGAAGAGCGCGCCGTCGATGACGACTCCCCCGCCGACGCCCGTCCCAAGGGTGAGCATGACCAGGTCGTCGGCCCCACGCCCCGCGCCCAGCTTCCACTCGGCCAGCGCGGCGGCGTTGGCGTCGTTCTCGACCATCGCGGGGAGGCCGAACCGCTCCTGCGTCAGGTCGTCCAGCACCACGTCCTGCAACGGGATGTTCACCGACCCGAGCGACCTGCCGGTGCTGCGGTCGATCACGGACGGGATCCCGAAGCCGATCGCCGCGACGCGGTCGTCCAGCAGCGGCTCGATCGCCTCGACGATCGCCTCCAGCAGCGCCTCCTGCGACTCGGTGGGCGTCGCCACCTCGTGCTGCTCGTGCAGCGTCCCGTCGGCATCGAGCGACCCCGTCGCGATCTTGGTGCCGCCGAGATCCACACCGATGACGCGTTGGGCACCCACGGGACGCGGCTACCATACCGCCCCGGATGGCGGACGCAGAGAAGCCCTACAGGCTCTACAAGGGCGGCCGCACACGAGGGAAGGTGCCGACGGCGCCGCGTCCGGAGCGGGCAGCCCGTGTCGAGCCGGGCCGCGCGAAGCCGCCGGGCAAGCCGCGTTGGGGTCGGCGGATCGGGATCGCGGTGCTCGCGCTCGGGGTGCTGCTGATCGTCTGGCTCGTCGCCAGCTACCTCGCCTTCCGCAACGGCGTCGAAGAGGCGAACGCGCGCCTGCCGAAGGCAGTCGAGGCGAACCTCGCCGCCCAGGACGGACTGCTCACCTCGAAGCCGTCGCTGATCATGCTGCTCGGCACCGACGGCGACAAGACCGCCGCGCGCCAGGACTTCCGCCGCTCCGACTCGATCCTGCTCGTGCGCACCGACCCGAAGCGGCACCGGATGTCGTACCTCTCGATCCCGCGCGATCTCCGCGTCGACATTCCCGGCCAGGGGCCGAACAAGATCAACGCCGCCTTCCAGCTCGGCGGCCCGGCGCTGACGATGAAGACGGTGCGAGCGCTCACGGGGCTGCAGCCGAACCACGTCGTCCTCGTCGACTTCGACAACTTCAAGGAGGTGATCGACGCGCTCGGCGGCGTCGAGATCGACGTGCCGAAGCCGATCCTCTCCAACCGCTTCGACTGCCCCTACGCGACCGAGACGCGCTGCCAGCAATGGCCGGGATGGCGCTTCGAGAAGGGCAAGCAGACGATGGACGGGCAAGCGGGCGCTGATCTACTCACGGGTGCGCGAGAACCGGCTCGACCCGGCCGAGAACGACCTCACACGCGGCGAGCGGCAGCAGGCGGTCGTCGAGGCGATGACGCAAAAGCTCGTCTCCGCGCGGACGTTCGCCAAGCTGCCCTTCGTCGGCGACAACCTCGTCAAGCCGCTCACGACCGACCTCTCCGCCGGTCAGCTCCTCCAGCTCGGCTGGGTCCGCTTCCGCTCGAACGAGGGCCGGTCGCTGCACTGCCGTCTCGGCGGCGAGCCGCAGTCGATCGGCGGCGAATCGGTCCTCGTCGGCGGCGAGGACAACAGCGCCACGCTCGCGATGTTCACCGGCCGCTCGGCGCCGCAGCCACCGCGGCCGGGAACGACGTTCGGAGCCGGCTGCAGGGTCGGCCGCGGCGTCTAGTTAGGGTCACAGCGTGGGGATCATCGGCTGGATCTTCTTCGGATTGCTGGCAGGCGCGGTCGCACGCGCGCTGACGCCCGGACGGCAGGAGATCGGCTGCTTCGGCACGCTCGCCGTCGGCGTCGTCGGCGCGCTGCTCGGAGGCTTCATCGGCGAAGCCGTCTTCGACACGGACGTCCGCTTCGCCTGGGACGTGAAGCCGTTCCTGCTCGCCGTGGTCTGCTCGATCCTGCTGCTGCTGGGGCTGAACGCGCTCTCGCGCCGCTAATCGGCGGCCGGAGCGGGCTTCTTCTCGCCCGAGTCCGCCTTCTTGTCCGACGAGCCCGAGTCGCCGGCGCCGTCCTTCGAGGCGTCCTTCTTCTTCCCCGAGCCCCGGCCGTAGTCGGTCGAGTAGAAGCCCGAGCCCTTGAAGTGGACCGAAACCGGGTAGAGCACCTTCTCGACGGGGCTCTTGCCGCACACCTCGCACCGCTCCGACGGAGCGTCCGCCATCCGCTGGAAGACCTCGAAGGTGTGCCCGTCCGGGCACCGGTACTCGTAGATCGGCATGGCGAAGGAGTGTAGCCAGGCAGACTGACGGCGACGATGAGCGAGACCGCACAGGCAACCCGTTTCGGCGCCCGCGAATGGGCGATCGCGAGGCCGTGGCTGGCGGCGCATTGGTTCCCGCTCGGGGTCGCGGCGATCACGACCGCGACGGCCGTCTTTCTCTTCCACCAGCTGCTCGCCTGGCCCCCGCACGAGGACGAGGCGCTGCCGCTCTTCATCGGCCGCCACCCGCTCGACGAGATGTTCCAGGTCGTGCTCGAGGAGCGCGGCGGCGCGCCGCTGCACTTCCTGCTCGCGTGGACGGTCGCGCACCTCGAGCTGGGGCTCGGGGGGCTGCGGGCGGTCTCGGCGATCTTCGCGGTCGCGAGCCTGCCCGTCGTCGCGCTGCTGCTGGCGCGGCTCGGCGGCCGGATGGCCGCTCTCGCGGGGACGCTGCTGCTCGCGAGCAGCTGGACGTTCCTCTTCCACGGCGTCTACGGCCGCATGTACAGCCTCTTCCTCTTCACGGCCGCTCTCTCCTACCTCGCGCTGCTCGGCGCGCTCGAACGGGGCGGCCGCCGCGCATGGGCGCTCTGGGCGCTCGCTGTCCTCGCTACCGTCGCGACGCATCCCTACGGCGCGCTCGTGCTGGCGTCGCAGGCCGCGTTCGTCGTCGTCGCCCGCCGCGAGCGGCTGCGCCAGGCGGCCTGGGCGTTCGGCGCCGTCGCCGTGCTCGGGATCCCCTTCTGGCTCACCGACCTGGTGCTCGCCGGCCGCTTCGACGCGGGCGTCGCCGGCGGCAGCCGGCTCGACGTGGCCGAGTACGTCTGGCAGGCGGCCGGGGACTTCAGCGCCGGCTTCCCCGTGCTCCCGGCCGTGCTCGTGGCCGGAGCCGCGGGATTGGCCGTGCTCCCGCGCGAGACTCGCATCCTCGTGGCGTGCGCGGCACTCGTCCCGCTGGCGGCGCTCGTCGTCGCCCGCAGCAGCGGCTCGCCGGAGACGCGCCATCTGATCTTCCTGCTCCCGTTCGTCGCGCTCGCCGTCGGCGCTGGGATAGCGCGCCTCGGCCGCGTCTGGGGAAGCGCTGCGCTCGCTGCGCTCGTCGTCGCGCAGCTGGCGTGGACCTGGGATCGAACGCCCGAGCTGTTCGAGTGGGAGCCGGACGTCCGCCAGGAGGCACGGGCGGACGCGGCCGCATACATCGCCGCGACGACTGCGAGCGACGACGTCCTGCTCGGCTACGACCCGCTCTACCTGCAGGCGTGGGAGCAGAACTCGAACGTGCCGCTCGCCGTGCTCCCGCGGGCCGACGCCGATCTGGCGCTGCACAGCCTGCTCTCGCTCGAGCGGCCGCTCGGGCACGGGGTCTGGGTGCTCGACTCGAGCAAGACGACGAACATCGAGCGCTCGCTACAGATCCCGCGCGTCTCCCCCCGGCCGGAGTCGGCGTTCGAGGTTCGCGACTTCGGGCCGTTCCTCGTCATCCGCACACGAGAGCCCGTGGTGACGCCGAAGCGGTACCTCGAGCGGGCGGGCGAGGCGATGCTGGTCGGGAAGCGGCTCTATCTCGGCGACGCCGACATCAACCTGCCGACGATCGAGCGTGCCGCGCGGGCGCTGCGCGGCTACGGCGTGAGCCGCTCGCTCTCGACGAGCTCGCGGTAGCAGGGCGCCTCCTCGAAGGCGGCGAGCCCGGCCGGCGTCTCGCGCTTGCGGTCCTTCGGCCGCAGCCGGCGTGCGGCCGCGATCGCGGCGGACGCGCCGACGGCGGCGCCGACGAGGAAGGAACGCGTTCGCGAGCGGCGTGACTCTCCGTCCATGGAAGGATCGTACGCGTGCTTCCTCCGGTACGTGCGCCCGTGGGCGGGGTGCGCTGGGTGGTGCGAGGCAAGGACGCAGGGAGCGTCCATAGTGGTGCTATGGACGCCCGAGGACGCCGGCCTCGCGCCGCCCAGCGCGGTACGGCGACATGGCCGCTCGTGCCGGAGGAAGCACTGTTCGTCACTCTCGGTGACCTCCTCCTCGACGTGATCGTCCGGCTTTCGCAGCCTCTCGCCGACGGCGCGGACGCCGATGCGGTGACGCGCCTCGGGCCGGGCGGGCAGGCGGCGAACGTCGCCGCGTGGATCGCCGAGCTCGGCGGCGAGGCGCGCTTCGTCGGCAAGCGCGCCGACGACGAGGCCGGCCGCACGGCGGCTGCAGGGCTCGAGCGCTACGGCGTCGACGTCCGGGGGCCGGTCGTGCCCGGGCGGACCGGGACGGTGGTCTCGCTCGTCGGCACCGACGGCGCCCGCACGATGGCCTCCGACCGCGGCGTCTCGCCCGACCTGCGGGCGGAGGAGCTCGATCCCGCGTGGCTCCAGGGCTGCACGCACCTCCATCTGCCCGGCTACTCGCTGCTCCGCTCGCCGATCGACGCCGCCGCGCTCACGGCGGCAGAGCTTGCGCCCCGCCTGTCCGTCGACCTCTCCTCCTGGAGCGCGATCCGCGACTTCGGCCCGGCCCGCTTCCGCGAGCGCCTCGAGGCGCTGCGGCCGGCGATCGTGTTCGCGAACGAGGACGAGGACCGGATCATCGGCGGCCCGATCGCCGGGGCGGAATGGGTGCTGAAGCGCGGCCCGCTCGGCGCGCGCTTCGGAGAGCTCGAGCTTCCGGCCGTCGCCGCCGAGCCGGTCGACACGACCGGCGCCGGCGACGCGCTCGCGGCCGGCTATCTCGTCGGCGGACCCGAGCTCGCCCTGAGCGCGGCCGCACGCTGCGTCGCGCAACTAGGCTCGATGCCGTGAACGATCCGATCAGGATCTCCGACGAGGTCGGCCACGCCCTCGCCGACCGGCGGCCCGTCGTCGCGCTCGAGACGACGCTCGTCGCGCACGGCTTCCCGCCCGGCGAGGGGGTCGAGGTCGGGCTCGAGAGCGAGCGGCGCGTCCGCGACGCCGGCGCCGTGCCGGCCACGATCGGCGTCCTCGACGGGCAGCTTCGCGTCGGCCTCTCGGAGGACGAGCTCGGCCGCTTCGGCGCCGACGCGCGCAAGGTCGGCCCCCGCGACCTCGCCGCCGCAATCGTCCAGGGCGCCGTCGGCGCCACGACGGTGGGCGGCACGCTCGCCGCCTGCCGCGCGGTCGGGATCGGCTTCATGGGGACGGGCGGGCTCGGCGGCGTCCATCGCGGCTTCCCCGACCCGCCGGACGTCTCGGCCGACCTCGGCGAGCTGATTCGCACCGAGGCGCTGATCGTCTCCTCGGGGGTGAAGTCGATCCTCGACGTGCCCGCGACCGCGGAGCTGCTCGAGACGCTGGGCGTGCCCGTGCTCGGCTACCGCACGGACGACCTGCCGCTCTTCTACGCCGCGCACGGCGGCCCGCCCGTCTCGGCGCGGGTCGAGTCGGCCGCGGAGGCGGCGCAGATCGCGCAGGCGCACTGGCGGCTCGGCCGCCACTCCTCGATCCTGCTCGGCCGCCCCGCCGAGGACAGCCTCGACGACGTCGAGCCGCTGATCGAGCGGGCGCTGGCCGACGCGCAGGAGCAGGGCGTGACCGGCCAGCAGGTGACGCCGTTCGTCCTCGCCTACCTTCATCGCGAGTCCGGCGGGCGCACGCTCGCCGCGAACCGCGAGCTGATCGCCGCCAACGCACGACTCGCCGGGGAGGTCGCAGTCGCCTATGCCGCTCTATGACGCCGTTCAGGACCTGCCGCTCGCGATCGAGCGCGTCGAGCTCGAGCCGCACGTCCTGCCGCTGAAGCACATCACCCGCCGCACCACGGTCGTCCACCTGCACGGCGAGGGCCAGGAGGGCGTCGGCGAGGACGTCTCCTACGAGGAGGCGCTCCAGCTCGCCTTCACCCTCGAGGCGCTGCCGGATCTCGCCGGCGAGCACACGCTCGACTCCTTCTCCGCGCTCGTCGCCGGCCAGCCGGGCTACCGACAGTGGGGGCTCGAGTCGGCGGCGCTCGACCTGGCGCTGCGCCAGGCGGGCCGCTCGCTCGCGGACGCCGTCGGCCGGGAGCCTGCGCCCGTCACGTTCGTCGTCTCGCAGAGCGCGGTTCAGGAGCTGCTCGCGCTCTATCCGGAGCTCCGCTTCAAGCTCGACGCGAGCGACAAGTGGACGGACGACGTCGTCGCGGAGCTCGCTGCCACCGGCGCCGTCGACGTCGTCGACTTCAAGGGCCTCTACGACGGCGACTGGGTCGACGCGACGCCGTCGGCCGAGCTCTACGGGCGGGTCGCGGAGGCGTTCCCGGAGGCGTGGCTCGAGGACGCGCGGATCAACGACGAGACCCGGCCGGCTCTCGAGCCGCACCGCGACCGGCTGACGTGGGACTTCCCGATCCACTCCGTCGACGACGTCGAGGCGCTCGAGTGGTCGCCGCGCTGCCTGAACTCGAAGCCGTCGCGCTTCGGCAGCGTCAAGCGGCTCTTCGACTTCTACGACCACTGCGCGGCGAAGGGGATCGAGGTCTACGGCGGCGGCCAGTTCGAGCTCGGCCCGGGCCGCAGCCAGATCCAGCATCTCGCCTCGCTCTTCCACGCCGACATGCCGAACGACGTGGCGCCGAAGGAGTACAACGACGGCGGCCCGCGCCCCGGCCTGCCGCAGAGCCCGCTCCCGCCCGCCTCCCCCGAGGCGGGCTTCCGCTAGGCCGCGAAGCGGCCCTTTAGGGGTCTTCGCGCGATCGGAATCTGCTTCCGCAGATTTCGATCTTGCGCCCAAAATCAGCCGTCGAGCACGCCGAGCAGCGTGTCGATCTCGACGAGCTCGAGCGACTGCAGCTTGGCACTGCCGCGCGCGCCGAGCGCGAGCGAGATCTTCGCGACGGTGGCCGCGTCCGGCGCCTCGACGATGTTGACGAAGTCGTACTCGCCGAGCGTCGCCCACTGGTGCAGGACCTTCGCGCCGAGCTCCTCCACGTCCCGGTTGACCTCGCGCAGGCGGCTCGGGTTCGCCTTCAGCGTCTGCACGCCCTGCGGCGTCAGCGTCGACAGCATCAGATAGGTCGGCATCAGCGGCTCCTCCTCGCTCGGGGGCCTGATTCTAGTCGGGCCGCTTGGTCGAAGTAGAGGAGCGCGCCGCCGAGGAAGAGGAGCGGCGAGACGACCAGATCGGCGATGAAGACGGCCACCCGAATCGTGTTGTCCGCCTGCTCGCGGAGCAGGAACGCCAGCGCGACGCGGGAGAGGACGAAGACGATCACGAGCGTCGCCAGCGAGCCGAGGGCGTGGATGTAGTCGGCGCGGCACAGCTCGACGGCGCGGCGCAGCGCCGCCCGGGCGGGCGCGTCCTCGATCATCACCACCGGCACGACGAGCCCGACGAGCGCGAGCCACGCGACCGAGAGGATCGCGAACCAGGGGAAGAAGACGGCGGCGGGCAGGAAGGCGAGCGTGCCGAGCAGGAACGCGCGCAGCCAGGTCGCCCGGCCGGGCCGGACCTCGCCGGCGATCGCCGAGGCCCAGGCGAAGGCGAGCGTGAACGCCGGCGCGGCGACGACGAGGATGACGATCTTCTCGGCGACCGTCGTCCCGACCGCGAGCGTGTCGGCCGCGGCGAGCGGCAGCCCGAGCGGCAGCGCGATCCGGAAGCGGCGGCCGTACAGGCGGATCGCCTCCGCGACGACCTGCCCGACCGTGCGCGTCTCGGGCGGGAGCGGCGGCGGCAGCGGTTTCGAGCTCATGCGCCCGACGCTCCGGCAACGAGCCGCGGCAACGTCTCGGCGAGCAGCGAGAACGCCTCCTCGAAGCGCCAGCGCGCCCGGTCCGGCTCGTCGATCTCGTTCGAGACGACGCGGACCTCGACGGCGGGTACGCCCGCCAGCTCGCACGCCCGTAGCACGGCGAACCCCTCCATCGCCTCGACCTCGACCCCGTGCGAGCCGCCGACGCGGGCGCTCGTCCCGATCGGCCGCACCGCGGCGTCGGGAAAGGCGGCCTGCAGCCGTGCGAGGAGGCCCTCGTCCGGGAGCGCCCGCGCCGGCACGAACGGGCCCGCCGCGTCGCAGTAGACGGCCTCGGAGCCGAGCACGAGCGTCAGCGGCTCGAGCCCGCGGGCGCCGGCGATGCCGACGTGCAGGACCGCGCTCGGCCGCTCCTCGGCGAGCGCGCGGGCGGTCGCAGCGGCCGCTTCGACCGGGCCGATCCCGCAGATCGCCGTGCGCGCGCCCTCGACCGGAGCGAGCTCCCGCTCGGTCGCGGCGACGACGAGCAGCATCCGTCAGTCGAGCTGAGCGGCGAGGCGCTCGGCCTCGTCGACGAGCTCGCCGATCGCGTCGAGCCCGGCCGACCAGAACGCGGGGTCGCCGATGTCGAAGCCGAGCCGCGACGCCAGCTCGGCCGGCGGCGCCGAGCCGCCCGCACGCAGGAGGTCGAAGTACGGCTCGACGAGCGACTCCCCTTCGTCGAGGTAGCGGCGGTAGATCGCGAGCGAGAACAGGTAGCCGAACGAATACGCGTAGACGTAGCCCGGCACCTGGATGAAGTGCGGGACGTAGCTCCACCAGATCCCGTAGTTGTCCGTCACCTCGACCGCGTCGCCGAGCATCCGGCGCTGCTCGGTGCTCCAGAGCTCGGAGATGCGCTCGACGGTCAGCTCGCCCTCCTCGCGCCGGCCGGTGTGGATCGCATGCTCGAAGCGGTTCATCGCGATCTGGCGGAAGACGGTCGCGACCGTGTCGTCGATCCGGCCGACGAGCAGGTCGAGCAGCGCCCGCGGATCGTCCTCGCGCTCCTTCAGCTTCTCGAAGGTGAGGGCCTCGGCGAAGACCGACGCCGTCTCGGCGAGCGTCAGCGGCGTCCGCGCGTTCAGCAGGCCGAGATCCTGGGCGAGCGCGCCGTGCAGGCCGTGCCCGAGCTCGTGTGCGAGCGTGAGCACGCTGCGGCGCTCGCCGGCGTAGTTCATCAGCACGTACGGGTGCACGCCCGGGACCGTCGTCGCACAGAAGGCGCCGAGCATCTTCCCCGGCCGCAGCGCCGCGTCGATCCAGTCCTTCTCGAAGAAGTCGCCGATGATCCCGCCCGCCAGCGGCGAGAAGTCGTTGAACGCGCCGAGCACTATCTCCTGCGCCTCGTCCCAGGCGATCGTGCCGCCGACCTCCTGGAGCGGGGCGAAGCGGTCGTAGTCCTTCAGGCGCTCGAGCCCGAGCAGACGCGCCTTGAGGGCGTAGAAGCGCTGCGGGATGTCGTAGCGGGCCTGGATCGCGTCGACGAGGCTCTGAGCCGCCTCGTCCGGGATCTCGTTGGCCAGGTTGCGCGCCGAGATCCAGGTGTCGTAGTCGCGCAGGCGATCCTCGATCGCGCGCTCGTTCAGGATCGTGTTGAGGACGTAGCCGCGCGTGCGCACGCCCGGCCGGAGCGTCTCCGTGACCGCTTCGGCGACGCGGCCGCGCTCCTCCTGCGAGGTCTCGCGCGCCAGCTTCGCCAGCGCCTCGTCCAGCGAGAGGTCGGAGCCGTCGAGCGAGACGCTGAGATCGGAGACGAGCTCGTTGAAGAGCCGCCCCCAGGCGCTGACGCCCGTGAGGCTCTTCTCGGCCGAGATCTTCTCCTCGGGCTCGGAGAGCTGGTGCGGCTTGTAGCGGCGCTGCGAGCGCAGCACCTGGGCGTAGTGCTCGATCGCCGGGTCGGCGAGCAGGCGCTCGGCGACGTCGTCGTCGAGGTCGCTCCACTCGAGGTCGAAGAAGAGGAGCTCGGTCTCGATCTGGGTGTTCCCTTCGCGGACGCGCTGCACGAGCGCCCCGCGGGCCTGGTCGGTGCTGTCGGCCGCCTGGCGCAGGCGCGCGTACGTCTCGACGCGGGTCGAGGTCGACTCGATCCGCTCCAGCTCGGCGACAGCGTCGTTCAGCTCCGCGGCCGAGAGCTCACCGAGCTTGCCGCGGTAGCGCTCCCGAAACGCCTGCGCCGCTGCGAGCGACTCCTCGAGCTCGGACTCGATCCGCGGGTCGTCGGGGCCGTCGTAGAGATCGTCGAGATTCCATTCGACCGCCTCGGCGCCGGTGGTGACCGTGCTCATGCCCAGAACCTACCGATCCTCGATCCCGTGCGGCGCGCCGTAGTCGGCCAGCAGCTCCAGGAACGGGCCGGGCGGAAATGCCTCCGGTCCGAGCACGCCCGTCCCCTCCCAGCTGCCGTTGGCGAGCAACTCGAGCGCGACGACGGGATTGAGAGCTGTCTGCAGCACGACGGCCTGGTGGCCCCACTCGCGCATCGAGTGCTCGTTGTCGAGCACGTGGTAGAGGTAGGTCGCCCGCGGCCGCCCGTCCTTGCCGGTGCCCGTCACGTAGGTGCCGGCGCAGGTCAGCCCCCGCATCCGGTCGCCGAGGGTGGCCGGATCGGGGAGCGCGGCGGCCACGACGTCGCGCGGCGCGACCCTGGCGCCGCGCACCTCCACCGGCTCCTTCGAGTCGAGCCCGAGCTTGTGCAGCGTGCGGAGGACGTCGATGAACTCGTCACCGAGCCCGTACTTGAAGGTGACGCGGTTGCACTCGATCCAGCGCGGGATCAGCAGCACCTCCTCGTGCTCGACGTTGACGCACTCGACCGGCCCGATCCCCTCCGGGAAGTCGAACACCTCCGGCTCCGAGAACGGCTCGGTCGTGAACCAACCACGGTCCCGTTCCCAGATCACCGGCGGGTTCAGGCACTCCTCGATCGTCGTCCAGATCGAGAACGTGGGCGCGAAGTCGTAGCCCTCGACGACGAGGTTCGCGCCGTCGCGCACCCCGATCTCGTCGATCTCCGCGAAGAGCTCGTCGCGGGCGTAGCGGGCGAAGACGTCCGAGAGCCCGGGCTCGACACCGATCCCGACGAGCGCGAGCCGGCCGGCGTCCTCCCAGCGCTCGGCTGCGGCGAACTGCGCGTCCCCGAGCTTGACGCCCGCCTCCTCGTACGGCCGCTCCGGGTGCGGCTCGGAAAGCGTCATCGCCATGTCCAGATAGGTGCAGCCGGCCTCGAACGCGGCCTCGAAGATCGCCGGGTTGAAGCGTGGGTCGACGGCGTTCAGGATCACGTCCGCGCTCTCGGCAAAGGCGAGCGCCGAGATCGCTGCCGGGTCGGACGCGTCGACCGCGGCGGCCGCGAAGCGCGGGTCGCCGGTTCGGTCGGCGGCCGCCTGCGCACGCTCGGCATCGACGTCGGCGAGCACCATCCGCTCGAAGAAATCTCGGCGCGCTGCGACCGACGCGGCCGCGGCCCCGACTCCGCCCGCTCCGATCACTAGCGCACGCACGAGCGCGAACCTACCTGCCATAGTTCCGCGCGTGGCAGGGATGCGGCCCGAGGACGTCTACCAGCTCACGGGGGTCAGCGACCCCCGGCTGCGCCCCGGCGCGGACGAGGTCGCGTACGTCGTCTGGTCGATCGACGGCGACGAGAACGAGTACCGCCAGTCGATCTGGCTCGCACCAACGGACGGCTCGGGAACCCCGCGCCGGCTGACGAGCGGCGACAACGACGCACAGCCGCGCTGGTCGCCCGACGGCGACCGGCTCGCCTTCGTCGCCAAGCGCGGTGACGAGAAGGCGCACCGGCAGCTGTACGTGATGCCGATGGGCGGCGGCGAGGCACAGTGCCTGACCGACCTGAAGGAGGACGTCGGCGAGCCGGCCTGGTCGCCGGACGGGACGAAGATCGTCTTCTCGGCACGCGTCCCCCACGAGGCCTACGAGGAGGAGGACGACAAGAAGCGCGCCCCGCGCCGCTTCACGCGGCTCCTCTACAAGCTCGACTCCGTCGGCTGGACGGGCGACCGGCGGCGGCACCTGTACGTCGTCCCCGCCGACGGCTCGGCCGCGGCGACGCAGATCACCGACGGCGACTTCGAGGACGCGCACCCGACCTGGACGCCCGACGGCAAGAGCATCGCCTTCTCCTCGGCGCGGAACGAGAACTGGGACGTCGAGCTGAAGGGCGACGTCTTCGTCGTCCCGGCCGAGGGGGGCGAGCCGGCGCGGCTGACCCCGAACGACGCCAACTACTACGCGCCGAGCTACTCCCCCGACGGGAAGCAGGTCGCCGTGAAGTGGGATCCCGGCGGCTTCGACTTCCCGCGCCACACGCAGATCGGGGTGATGGACGCGTCGGGCGAGAACTTCCGCGTCCTGACGGGCTCGCTCGACCGCACCTGCGACCCGTACCCGGAGATCCGTGAGCCGATCTGGGACGGCGGCTCGATCGTCTTCGCGATCGAGGACCGCGGCAACGTCCACGTCTACCGCGTCTCCCCCGACGGCGGCGAGCCGGAGCTGGTCGCGGGCGGCGACATCGTCCTCTCCGGCTACGACGTCCGCGACGGGAAGGTCGCCCGCACCGGCTCGACGGCGCCCGAATCTCGGCGAGCTCTACGTCGGCGAGACCCAGCTGACGGAGATCGGCAAGGAGTTCGCCGCCGGGCGCGAGCTGACCGCGCCGGAGCGCTTCACGGCGACCTCGAAGGACGGCTCCGAGGTCGAGGCCTGGATCGCGCGCCCCGCCGGCTTCGAGGAGGGCAAGACCTACCCGGCGCTCCTGAACATCCACGGCGGGCCGTTCACCCAGTACGGCAACGGCTTCTTCGACGAGACGCAGGTCTATGCGGGCGGCGGCTACGCGGTCATCTACGCGAACCCGCGCGGCTCGTCCGGCTACGCCGAGGACTGGGGCCGGGCGATCATGGGCCCGGGCGAGCTCGGGCCGGGCTGGGGCTCGGTCGACTACGAGGACCTGATGGCCGTCGTCGACACCGCGCTCGAGCGCTACGACTTCATCGACCCGGAGCGGCTCGGCGTCCTCGGCGGCTCCTACGGCGGCTTCATGACGTCGTGGATCGTCTCCCACAACAACCGCTTCAAGGCGGCGATCTCGGAGCGGGCGGTCAACAACCTCGTCTCGATGTACGGCTCCAGCGACGTCGGCTGGGTCTTCAAGGGCTACCACGGCGACTTCGTCCACGACGCGGTCGACAAGTACCTCCAGATCTCGCCCTGGACCTACGCTAAGGAAATCGAGACGCCGCTCCTGATCCTCCACTCCGAGAACGACCTGCGCTGCAACATCGAGCAGGCCGAGGTGCTCTTCACGACGCTGCGGCTGCTGGGCAAGGACGTCGAGATGGTGCGCTTCCCGGCCGAGAGCCACGAGCTGACGCGGTCGGGGAACCCCGTCCACCGCGTCCAGCGCTTCGAGCTCGTGCTCGAGTGGTTCGACCGGTTCCTCAAGTCCGAGGTTCCTGAACCACAGTGCGGTAGACCGCACCTCCAGACACCTGCGTACCGAATCGTCCGGCGCGGACCGGTGCGCAAGAGTGGGGCCATGCTCAAAGGCGACCACCGAGGCCCCACCTACGCCACCGCCGGCTTCTCTCCCCTCCTGGCCGGCGTGACGGGCACCCAGCGCCTCCCCATCCCCTCGTCGCCCCCTCTCCCTGCCTGATACGGACGTGTCCCAGGGTCTGTCCCTGGGCCACGTCCCGAACAGGCGTGTGTGAGAATCGCCGCGTGGGCTACACGGTCTTCCACGCCGGTGAGCTCGACTGGCAGCCGCACCGCGAGAACGACCCCCGTTTGCGCGTCGGGCTCTCAGAGGCGATGACGCAGGCGCGGGCGAACCTCTACCGCTACCCGGCGGGCGCGGTCGGGCGCCGCCACATCGACCCGATCCAGGAGGAGGTCTTCGTCGTCCTCGAGGGGACGCTGACGATCCACATGGGCGAGGACGGTGCGGTCGAGGAGCACGAGCTCGCGCAGGGCAGCGTCCTCGTCGTCCAACCAGGCACGGCGCTGCAGCTCTCGAACCGGCACGAGGCCGAGCTGCGCCTCTTCATCCTCGGAGCCCCGCCCGAGCGGGGCGAGACGGCCTTCCTCGATCCGGTCTGACGGGACGGGCTACTCGGCGCCGGTCTCGTCGCCGGGATCGCTGTTCACGATCGGCGGCAGCATGATTCGAGGGTACGACGCGGGTCGGCCGGACCGGCTCGTCAGCGGTAGTAGGGCGACTCCGCGAGCTGCTCGAGCACGAGCCGGTCGTCCTCGACCCGCGCGACGATGTAGGTCTCGCCGGCGACGAGCGCCTCGATCGTCTCCTCGATCCCGCGCTCCGGCAGCGCGACGCGGACGTCGACCGGGCCGTCCGGCACCTCGAGCGGGACCGACGCGGCCAGGTCGAGCGTGAACTTCGTCGTCACGGCGTCCTCGCGCCAGCGACGCTCCTCGTCGACCCAGATCTCGGCCGCGTCCCGGTCGAACCCACCCTGCAGATCGATCCTCAGCGTCGCCACGTGTGCCGGCCTCCTACCTCGAGATGAGGGCTTCTTCCGGGGCCGCAAACCGGAGTCGACTCGTCCGGGGCGGGTCTACCACTCTCGCCGGCGCCGGTCAAGCGCTGTGTTGTCTCAATCGGTGACAAACGCGCGGCGCGATCGAGCTGAACGGGCGCGTCGGCCGGAGCCGACGCGCTCGTTCAGCGCTAGCGCCTGCCGGCGAGCATCACGATCGACGCGCCCGCGATCCACGCCATCCAGGCGAAGATGCCGAGGAAGGCGATCGTGCCGAGCGAGGCGACGCCGAGGGCGACACCGAGCCAGCAGAGCCAGGACGGAACGGCCGTACTGCGCGAGGCCGCGAGCGAGGCCGGGATCGCCATCAGCGCCGCCCCGACGCCGGCAGCCCCGAGGAGGAACCAGCCGATGTCATCCACCGTGAGGTAGGCCTCGGCCTGGGCGAGCGCACGACCGGCGTCGCCCGAGACGTCGACCAGCGGCGCCGACCAGATGGTGAAGGCGAGCGCGAAGCAGAGCGCGAACACGATCCCGCCGATCAGCACGAGCGTCGCCTCCGTCTCCGTGGCGAGCCCGCGCAGCCGGGCGAGCAGCGCGGCGACGAAGATGCCGCCGAGCGGGATCGCCGCGAGGGCAAAGAACGCCGTTGCCATGGTCCAGCCCTCGTGCGAGGCGGCGTAGGCGACGACCTCGCGGGGCGTCTCCCCCGTGTCGTCGCCGCCCGGCGAGACGAAGAGCGTGATCAGCCCGCCGACAAGGGCGAGCCCTGCCAGCGGGGCGAGCAGCGGCCGCCTGCTCCGCTCGGAGCCGATCGTCGCCGCGTCCAGTGCAGTGGTGGTCACTGTCGTTTCCTCCTTGGTCGAGTGGGGACTAGATGCCGAGCGCGGTCGGGGCCTGCGGTGCCGCTGCCTCGTACGTGGGCCGGTAGCCGAGCAGCCGGCCGATCGGCGCCCCGAGCAGCAGACCGAGCCGCTGCAGCCAGGCGGGCGGGAACGGCAGCCGGACGTCGCCGAAGTGGTGGTTGGCGATCACGGCGAGCCGCAGGGGGTTCGGCATCCCCTTCCGGTTCACCTTGCCGTCGGCCGCGAGCGAGAACATCGTCTCGATCAGCTGCTCGAAGCCGAGCGCGGGCGTGACCTCGCAGACGAAGTGGGCGGTCTCGTCGCCGACGTTGCGGAACCGGTGCGGCGTGCCCGCGGGGACGACGACGCGGTCTCCCGGACGGGCGACGAGCTTCTTCCGGCCGAGGCGGAACTCGAGCTCGCCGGCGACGATCTCGAAGCTCTCCTCCTGCGAGGGATGGACGTGCGCCGCGGCGACGGCGCCGTCCGGCGTGACGAACGCCTCGACGACGACCGACTCGCCGTTCGTGTCGGCGGACGTGGTGCGGAAGACGAGCGTCTCGCCGGTGGCGTGGTTCGTGAGCGACTGGCCGCGCTGGATCATCGTGCTCCTCCTTCTGAAGTGGTCAAAACGGGTCGTATGCACCGTCGACCGAGCCGCTTACGATCCGCCCAAGGTCTGCTTAAGGAGGAGTGAGGGCGTGGAATTCCGGCTGCTCGGGCCGTTGGAGGTGATCGGAGACGACGGTGCGTCGATCCCGCTCGGCGGGGCGCGGCCGCGCGCCCTGCTCGCACAGCTCCTGCTCAACGCCAACGATGTCGTCTCGACCGACCGCCTGATCGACGGGATCTGGGGCGAGCAGCCGCCCGCGAGCGCTGCGGGCGCGCTCCAGGTGCACGTGCACGCGCTTCGCCGGACGATCGGCCCCGACCGGATCGTCACCCGGTCGCCGGGCTACCTCGTCCGCGTCGACGCCGACGAGCTCGACGTCGACCGCTTTGCGCGCCTCGTCGCGGAGGGCGACCCGCACGGCGCACTCGCGCTCTGGCGGGGCCAGGCGCTCGCCGACCTCGCCTTCGAGCCGTTCGCGCAGGCGGAGATGGCGCGGCTCGAGGAAGCGCGGCTGGCCGCGCTGGAGGCGCGAATCGACGCCGACCTCGACGCGGGCCGCCACAGCGCGCTCGCAGGCGAGCTCGACGCGCTCGCGACCGTCCATCCGCACCGCGAGCGGCTGCAGGCACAGAGGATGCTCGCCCTCTACCGGGCGGGCCGCCAGGCCGACGCGCTCGCCGCCTACCGCGAGGCGCGGGACGCGCTCGACGAGCTCGGCCTCGAGCCGTCCGCCGAGCTCCGGGCGCTCGAGCGCCGGATCCTCGAGCAGGATCCCTCGCTCGTACCGGCACCGCGCGAAGACGTGCTTCCGGTCCGCGCCGCGACGGCGCTCGTCGGCCGCCGACTGGAGCTGGCCGCAATCCTGGCGCTCCTCGGCCGTCCGGACGTGCGTCTGCTCACCCTCACCGGCACGGGCGGGAGCGGCAAGACCCGCCTCGCCCTCGCCGCCGCGGCCGAGCACGACGGCGCCGTCTTCGTCGACCTCGCTCCGCTCGCCGACGCGCGGCTCGCTCCTCCCTACCGTCGCGACCGCGCTCGGGCTCGGCGATGTCTCGGGTCGCGAGCTGGAGGCGCTGTGCGACGCGCTCGAAACGCGCCCGCCGCTCCTCGTCCTCGACAACCTCGAGCACCTGCCGGAGGCGTTCGTGGAGATCGCCCGGCTGCTCGAGGCGGCTCCGGAACTGCGGATCCTCGCCACGAGCCGCGTCCCGCTCCGCCTCGCGCTCGAGCACGAGTACCGCGTGCCGCCGCTCGGCGTGCCGGAGCTCGGAGTCGAGACGGCCGCCGACGCAGACAGCGACTCCGTACGGCTCTACGTCGAGCGGGCGCGGGCGGAGCTACCCGACTTCGAGCTCACGACGCGAACGCGAACGCCGTCGCGCGCATCTGCCGGGCACTCGACGGGCTCCCGCTCGCAATCGAGCTCGCGGCCGCGCGGGTGCGGGTGCTCGGCCCCGAGGGCACCGCGAAGCGGCTCGGAGAGCGCCTCTCGCTGCTGACGCGGAGCGCACCGGACCTCCCCGAGCGGCAGCGCTCGCTGCGCGCGACGATCGACTGGAGCTACCGCCTCCTCGACGACCCGGCCGCGCACGTCTTCCGCGCGTTCTCCGTCTTCGCCGGTGGAGCGACCCTCGACGCGGTCGAGGCCGTCGCGGATGCGGGCACGGACGTGCCGACGGCGCTGGAGGCGCTCCTCGACTCGGGTCTCGTCACCCACGAGGCGCCCGAGGGCGAGCCCCGCTTCGGGATGCTCGAGACGATCCGCGAGTTCGCGGCGGTGCAGCTTCATGAGGCCGGCGAGGAGTCGGCGGCCCGCGATCGCCATCTCGACCACTACGTCGCCTTCGCCGAGGCGGCGGAGCTCCGCTCCCGCGAGGGCGTCACTGCCGAGCTCCTCGACGACGTCGAGGTCGAGCGGGACAACCTCCGCGCGGCGCTCGTCGAGGCAGCGAGCGAAGGCGATCCGGAGCGGCAACTGCGCCTGGTCACCTCGCTCCGCATCTTCCTGAACGTCCGCTGGCCGGCAGCCGAGAATCGCAGGATGGTCGCCGACGCCCTCGCCCGTCGCGATGGTGCCTCACCGGGCCAGCAAGGCCGGATCCTGATCTCGGCGGGGATCCACGCGGTGCACGACGACGACGGGGAGCGCGCGCTCGCGTGCTTCGACGAGGCGCGGGAGCTGCTCCTGGCGGCGGACGACGTGCGCGGCGCGGCACTGGCGGACGCAAACGCGTCGACCGCGCTCAGCCGGCTCGGCAGAGAAGCCGAAGCGATGGAGCGTTCCGAGCTCGCGCGCGAAGGCTTCCGCGCGGTCGGGGCGATCGTCGCCGAGAGCCAGGTGACCGCGAACCTCGCCCGCTATTACGAGCACGCCGGCGACCTCGGGACGGCTCGGGCGTACCTCGTCGAGGCGCTCGAGCTCCAGGAGCGCGGCGGCTTCGCCGAGGCGCGCGCGTACACGCTCGCCATGCTCGGCTACCTCTCCGAGCGGGAGGGCGACCTGGCCGCCGCCGCGGAGTGGACGGCCAAGGCAATCACCGTGGCGGGAGAGCTCCAGAAGGACGAGTCCCTCGCCTACGCGCTCCTCTTCGCGGCAGATCTCGTCCAGCGCCGCGGCGACCAGGAGCGGGCCGCGCGCCTGCTCGGCGCCTCGACCGCCGCGTTTGCGCGGGCGACCGTCGTCCCGCAGGACGAGGAGGCGGCGCGCGCCGTGCGGGTGCGCGACGGCCTCTCGGAGTACGCGGCGGCCGAGGAGGAAGGCGCGGCGCTCGACCGCAGCGAGCTCGGTGGAGCTCGGCGTCGCCTCGCTCGCACCGGTTCGTCCGCGCTAGGCGGCGGCGACCGGATCGGCTGCCCGCTCGAAGACGAGCTCGCCGTTCTGGGCGTCGACCCGGATCGTGTCGCCCTCGCCGAACTCCCCTTCGAGCAGGCGCTGCGCGAGCGGGTTCTCGACCAGCCGCTGCAGCGCGCGCTTGAGCGGCCGGGCACCGTAGGTCGGATCCCAGCCCGCCTCGGCGAGCACCTCCTTCGCCGCGTCCGTGAGCTCGAGCGAGAGCTTTCGCTCTGCGAGGCGCGCTCGCAACCGCTCGAGCTGCAGCTCGGCGATGTCGGCGAGCTGCTCCTTGCCGAGCGCGTCGAAGACGACGATCTCGTCGATCCGGTTCAGGAACTCGGGCCGGAAGTGGTCGCGCATCTGCTCGGCCGAGCGGATGTTCGAGGTCATGATCAGGACGGTGTTGCGGAAGTCGACGGTGCGGCCCTGGCCGTCCGTCAGGCGACCGTCGTCGAGCACCTGCAGGAGCACGTCGAAGACCTCCGCGTGCGCCTTCTCGATCTCGTCGAGGAGGACGACGGAGTAGGGCCGGCGGCGCACCGCCTCCGTCAGCTGGCCGCCCTCGTCGTAGCCGACGTAGCCGGGCGGCGCCCCGACCAGGCGCGACACCGTGTGGCGCTCCTGGTACTCGGACATGTCGATCCGGATCATCGCCCGCTCGTCGTCGAACATGAACTCGGCGAGCGCGCGGGCGAGCTCGGTCTTGCCGACGCCGGTCGGCCCGAGGAAGACGAACGAGCCGATCGGCCGGTCGGGATCCTGCAGCCCGGAGCGCGCGCGCCGGAGCGCGTTCGAGACGGCCTCGACGGCGGCGTGCTGGCCGATCACGCGCTGATGCAGGCGCTCTTCCATGTGGATCAGCTTCTCCGTCTCGCCCTCGAGCAGACGCGAGACGGGGATGCCCGTCCAGGAACCGACGACGGCGGCGATGTCGTCCTCGTCGACCTCCTCCTTCACCATCGGCTCGGCCGGCGCCTCGCGCTGCGAGAGCTCCTGCTCGAGCGCGGGCAGCTCGCCGTAGCGGATCTCGGCGACGCGCTGCAGGTCGCCGGCGCGCTCCGCGCGCTCGGCCTCCATCCTCAACTCGTCGATCCGGGACGTGATCTCGCCGATCCGGTCGAGCGCCGCCTTCTCCTCGGCCCAGCGGGCGGCGAGCTCCGAGTGGCGCTCCTTCGCGTCGGCGAGCTGGCGCTCGACCGGCTCGCGCACCTCCTTCGACTCCTTGCCCATCGCGGCCAGCTCGATCTCGAGCTGGCGCACGGCCCGGTCGGCCTGGTCGAGCTCGAGCGGCGAGCTGTCGATCTCCATCTTCAGCCGCGACGCCGCCTCGTCGACCAGGTCGATCGCCTTGTCGGGAAGCTGCCGGTCGGCGATGTAGCGGTCGGAGAGCACGGCGGCCGCGACGAGCGCCGCGTCGCGGATCCGGACGCGGTGGTGCGACTCGTACTTCTCCTTCAACCCGCGCAGGATCGCGATCGTGTCCGCGACGGACGGCTCGCCGACGAAGACGGGCTGGAAGCGGCGCTCGAGCGCGGCGTCCTTCTCGATGTGCTTCCGGTACTCGTCGAGCGTGGTCGCGCCGACCGTGCGCAGCTCGCCGCGCGCGAGCATCGGCTTCAGCATCTGGGCCGCGTCGACCGCACCCTCGGCGGCGCCCGCGCCGACGATCGTGTGCAGCTCGTCGATGAAGAGGACGATCTGGCCCTCGGCGTTCTTGATCTCGGCGAGCACGGCCTTGAGCCGCTCCTCGAACTCGCCGCGGTACTTCGCCCCGGCGAGGAGCGCGCCGACGTCGAGCGCCCAGACGCGCTTCCCCTTCAGACCCCTCCGGGACGTCGCCGGCGACGATCCGCTGCGCCAGCCCCTCGGCGATCGCGGTCTTCCCGACCCCCGGCTCGCCGATCAGCACCGGGTTGTTCTTCGTCCGGCGCGAGAGCACCTGGATCACGCGCCGGATCTCCTCGTCGCGGCCGACGACCGGGTCGAGCTTGCCCTGCTCGGCGGCCTCGGTCAGGTCGCGGCCGAACTTGGAGAGCGCCTGGTAGTTGCCCTCGGGATCCTGGCTCGTGACGCGCTGTCCGCCGCGGACCTCCTTGATCCGGGCCAGCAGCTGCTCGCGCGGCACGGCGTCGAGCGCGAGCAGGAGATGCTCGGTCGAGATGTAGTCGTCCTCGAGCTGCCGCGCCTCGTCGGCGGCGCGGTCGAGCAGGCGCGCGAACGCGGCGCCGGCGGCGGGCTGCTGCGAGGCGCCCTCGATCGCCGGCTTCGCGCGCAGCTTCGCGGCCGTCTCGGCGCGGAGCGCGGTCGAGTCGGGCACGAGCTGCTGGACGAGCTCCTGGTCGAGCAGCGCCAGCAGCAGGTGCTCGGGGTAGAGCTCGGGATTGCCGTTCCGGCGGGCGAGCTCCTGCGCTCCGGCGACCGCCTCCTGGCTCTTGATCGTCAGCTTGTTGAAGTCCATCTCGTTCCTTAGTTCCGTCTTGCGGGGTGCTGGGTGGTCGACTGGTAGAGCACGATCTCCCGCTTGTACGAGCGGTGCACGGTCCGGATCTCCTCGCGCAGCTCGCGCTCGAGCCGCTCGGCCCGCGCCCGCTGCCGGCGCAGCTCGTCCTCGAGCCGGAGCACGTGCTCGACGCCCGCGAGGTTGAGCCCGAGCTCGGTCGTCAGTCGCTGGACCACGCGCAGCCGCTCGAGATCGGCCTCGGAGTAGCGCCGCGTGCCGCCGGGCGTCCGCTGCGGCCGGACGAGGCCCTTGCTCTCGTACATGCGCAGCGTCTGCTGGTGCATGCCGACGAGCTCGGCGGCGACGGAGATCGAGTAGCGGGGATGCGAGTCCATCAACGGCTCACCTTCCGCAGCTGCTCGAGCAGCTCGCGCTCCTGCTTCGACACCTTCGCCGGGACGGTCAGGTTGACGCGGGCGAGCAGATCGCCCTTGCCGCGGCCGCCCGACTTCGGCGCCCCGCGGCCCTTGACCTTGAGCAGCTTCCCGGGCTGCGAGCCCGCGGGAACCTTGAGCGAGATCGGGCCGTCGGGCGTGGAGACGTCGACCGAGGCGCCGAGCGCGGCGTCGGCGTAGCCGACCGGGACGTCGACGATCAGGTCGTCGCCGCGCCGCGTGTAGAGCGGCGACGGCTCGACGTGGACGACGACGAAGAGGTCGCCCGCCGGGCCGCCGTTCCGTCCCGCCTCGCCCTTGCCGGCGATGCGGATGCGCGCGCGGTCGTTGATCCCGGGCCGGATCTTGACGTTGAAGTTCTTCCTCGTCCGCTCGCGGCCGGAGCCGCGGCAGGTCGTGCAGGGATGCTCGACGATCGTGCCGTTGCCGCGGCAGCGCGGGCATGGGTGCGAGAGCGAGAACAGCCCCTGCGAGTCGGAGACGACGCCGCGGCCGCCGCACTGCGGGCAGACGGTCGGTGCCGTCCCCGGCTCGGCGCCGGTGCCGCCGCAGGTGCGGCAGGCGGTCTCCAGCTCGACCGGCACGCGCACTTCGACACCGCGGAGGGCGTCGTCGAACGAGAGCGTCGTGTGCGCCTCGACGTCGGCGCCGCGCTCGGGCACGGGACCGCGCTGGCGCGCGCCGCCGCCGAAGATGCCGCCGAAGAGGTCGGAGAGATCGAAGTCGGCGAACTGGGGGCCGGCTCCGCCGCCGAAGCCAGGCCCGCCCATGCGCCCGTTCGCGCTCCCGAACGTGTCGTAGGCCTGCCGCTTCTCCGGGTCGGAGAGCACGTCGTAGGCGCCCTGGATCTCCTTGAAGCGCGCCTCGTCGCCGCCGCTCGCGTCGGGATGATGCTCGCGCGCGAGCTTGCGGTAGGCCTTCTTGATCTCGTCGGCCGAGGCGTTCTTGGGAACGCCGAGCGTGTCGTACGGATTGGCCATCTACTCGGCCACGATCACCCGGGCCGGCCGGAGCACCTTGTCCCCGAGCCGGTAGCCCTTCTGGAGCACCTGCAGCACCGAACCCTCCTCGGCTCCCTCGCCGGGCTGCGCGAGCAGCGCCTCGTGGACGTGGGGATCGAAGGCGCCTTCGGCCTCGATCTCCGAGAGCCCGTGGCGCTCGACCAGCCCGAGCAGCGAGCGGTGGACCAGGCGGACCCCCTCCTCGAGCTTCGCCTCCTCGTGCTCGGCGGCGGCCTCGAGCGCGCGCTCGAGATCGTCGAGCACCGGCAGGAGCTCGTTCAGGAGCCGCTCGTTCGCGCGGCTGGTCCACTCGACCTGCTCGCGCGCGACGCGCTTGCGGTAGTTGTCGAAGTCCGCGGCGAGGCGGAGGTAGGACTCGTCCGGAGCCGGCGCGGATTCTTCCGCGGCCGGCTCCTCGACGAGCTCTTCCTGCTCCTCCTGCTCACCTGCTCTTGCTGCTCTTCGACGGGACGAGGCTCGTCGGTCACGACGTCTTCGCTCTCTTCCTCGTCGATCACCTCGTAGTCGGCGTCCTCGACGACCTCGTCCTCGACGGGGGCGTCGCCGTTGCCGGGCGCCTGCGACTGCGCCTGGGCGCTCGCCTGCGCGTAGAGCAGCTCCGCCAGCTTCCGCGACGCCTCGTTGAGCGCGTCCGTCTTCTGCCGGATCTCGTTCACGTCCGTCGACTCGACGTGCACCGCGCAGCTCCATGATCCGGCCCTCGATCGTCGAGGCCTCGGACTCGTCGAGCTTCTCGCGGTGCTCCTTGAGCGTGTTCTCGGTCTGGTAGGCGAGCTGCTCGGCCGTGTTGCGCGTATCGGCGAGCTCGCGCAGCTTGTGCGCCTCGTCCGCGTGCGCCTCGGCCTCCGAGACCATCCGCTGCACCTCGTCCTCGGAGAGGCCGGAGCCGCCCTCGATCCGGATCTGCTGCTCGTTGCCGGTGCCGAGATCCTTCGCGTTCACGTGGATGATCCCGTTCGCGTCGATGTCGAAGCCGACCTCGATCTGCGGCATGCCCCGCGGCGCCGGCGGGATGCCGACGAGCTGGAACTTGCCGAGCGTCTTGTTGTAGGTCGCCATCTCCGACTCGCCCTGGAGCACGTGGATCTCGACCGACGGCTGGTTGTCCTCGGCGGTCGAGAACGTCTCCGCCTTCCGGGTCGGGATCGTCGTGTTCCGGTCGATCAGCTTCGTGAAGACGCCGCCCTTGGTCTCGATCCCGAGGCTCAGCGGGGTGACGTCGAGCAGGAGCACGTCCTTGACCTCGCCCTTGAGGACACCGCCCTGGATGGCCGCGCCGACGGCGACGACCTCGTCCGGGTTGACGCCCTTGTGCGGCTCCTTGCCGAGCAGCTCCTTGACCTGCTCCTGCACGGCCGGCATGCGGGTCATCCCGCCGACGAGGACGACGTGGTCGATTCCGGCCGGGTCGAGGCCGGCATCGGCGAGCGCCTGCTTCGTCGGGCCGACGGTGCGGGCGACGAGGTCGGCAGTGATCTCGCCGAGCTTGGCGCGGGTCAGCTGCAGGTCGAGGTGCTTCGGGCCCTCCTGCGTGGCGGTGACGAAGGGCAGGTTGATCTGCGTCGTCATCGTCGACGAGAGCTCGATCTTCGCCTTCTCGGCGGCCTCGTACAGCCGCTGCAGCGCCATCTTGTCGGTGGAGAGGTCGATCCCCTGGTCGCGCTTGAACTCCGCGACCATCCAGTCGACGATCGCCTTGTCGAAGTTGTCGCCGCCGAGGTGGTTGTCGCCGTTCGTCGACTTGACCTCGAAGACGCCCTCGCCGAGCTCGAGCACGGACACGTCGAACGTGCCGCCGCCGAGGTCGAAGACGAGGATCGTCTGGTCGCCGCCCTCCTTGTCGAGCCCGTACGCGAGCGCGGCCGCGGTCGGCTCGTTGACGATCCGGAGCACGTTCAGGCCGGCGATCTTGCCGGCGTCCTTCGTCGCCTCGCGCTGGGCGTTGTTGAAGTAGGCCGGGACGGTGATCACCGCGTCGGTGACCGGCTGGCCGAGATAGGCCTCGGCGTCGGCCTTCAGCTTCTGCAGGATCATCGCGCTGATCTCCGGCGGCGCGAACTCCTTGTCGTCCGATCTTGACGCGCGCGTCGCCGTTGTCGCCCTTCGTGACCTCGTACGGGATCATCGTCATCTCTTCCGAGACCTCGTCCCACTTGCGGCCCATGAAGCGCTTGATCGAGAAGATCGTGTTCTGCGGGTTCGTCACCTGCTGGCGCCGCGCAGGCGCGCCGACGAGCCGCTGACCGTCCTTCGTGAACGCGACCACGGACGGCGTCGTGCGTCCGCCCTCGGCGTTCGGGATCACGGTCGGCTCGCCGCCCTCGAGCACCGCCATGCAGCTGTTCGTGGTGCCGAGGTCGATTCCGATTGTCTTTGCCATCTGGTTCTCCTTCGTGCTGAGTGTGGTTACGTCAGGAAATCTGAGCGTCAGCGTATCAGATCAGAGGATCAGCGGAAGACGGCGATCAGGGCGCCGCCGACGACCACCAGTGCGGCGCCGGCGAAGAGGCGCGGGCCGACGAGCTCGTGCCGCCGCAGCAAGAGGGCGGAGAGCGCGACGCCCCAGAGCGACTCGGTCGCGACGAGCGGCGAGACGACGGAGACCCGGCCGCGGTAGTACGCCTCGAAGAGGCAGACGTAGGAGAGTCCGAAGCAGACGCCGGACAGCGCGAAGGCGCGGAAGCCGCCGACGGGCAGCCGTCGCCGCGAGAGCAGCAGCCACGCCGCCACGGTGACGCCGCCGGCGAAGAGCGTCGCCGCGGCGGCCAGTGCGGGCTCGACGTCGGTGTCGAGCGAGAGGTGGCGGACGAGGTTGTCGCGCACCGCGAAGACGATCGTCGCCGCGAGTGCGTAGCCGAGCCCGATCCACTTCACGTGCTCGGGCCGGCCGGGCTCGCGCACGAGCAGGATCCCGCCCGTCACGATCAGGATCGCGCCGACGATCACGCCCGCCTTGGCCGGCTCGTCGAGGAGGACCAGCGCGATCGCGACCGAGAAGAGCGGCGCCGTGCCGACGGTGACGGAGGTGCGGGACGGGCCGGCGTCGCGGACGGCGAGCGTGAAGAGGAGCTGCGAGCAGCCCGGGCCGAGCACGCCGGCGAGCAGGAAAGGCCAGATCCCGGCAAGGTCGATCTCGCCGACGGCGACGAAGGGCAGCGTCACGAGGAGCGCGGCGGCGATCGTGTGCAGCGCGCCGGCCTCGGCATCGGGCCGCCGCACGAGCGCGAACCGAAGCGCGACCGTCATCGAGCCGAAGAGCGCGGCCGATGCCAGCGCGAGCACGACCGCGTCCACGGGTCAACGCTACAGCGACTACGATCCGCCGCCGTGGATGATCCGCGCGTACGCGAGCTGGCCGAGTTGATGGTGAACCGGTGCCTCGACGTGCAGCCGGGCTGGCAGGTCTCCGTCCGCTCGACGCCGCTGGCACGGCCGCTCATCCGCGAGGTCGCAGGCGCGATCGCCCGCCGCGGCGCCTACTACCTGCCCAGGATCAACTGGGGCCCGGAGCGCTTCCGCGCCGATCTCGACTGGGCGCTCGAGGCGCCGCTCGAGCTGCTGGGCGAGCTGTCCGCAATCGAGAGCTACCAGGTCGCCAACGAGGACGCGCGGCTGACGATCCGCGCGCCCGAGGACGTCTATGCCGGCTCGCAGCTCGATCCTGAGCGCAGGAAGCTGCTCCAGCGCGCCGGCGAGCCCGCCAGCCGCCGCGCCCGCGCGCTCGACGTCCGCTGGGCGCTCGTCGAGTACCCGACCGAGGCCGCCGCCGCCGAGGCCGGGATGTCGCTCGCGGAGTACGAGGACTTCGTCTACGACGCCTGCCTGCTCGACTGGGACGCCGAGGAGGAGCGGATGGGCGAGATCAAGGAGCGCTTCGACCGCGCCGGCTCGGTGCGCATCGTCGGCGCCGAGACCGACCTGACGCTCGGGATCGAGGGTCGCGAAGGCGTCGTCTCGGCCGGCTTCCGCAACATGCCGGACGGCGAGGTCTTCTACAGCCCGGTCGAGGACTCGGCCGAGGGCGTGATCACCTATGCCGAGTTCCCGGCCGTCTACCTCGGCCACGACGTCGTCGGCGCCCGGCTCGTCTTCCGCGAGGGCAGGGTGGTCGAGGCGTCGGCGGACGAGGGCGAGGAGTTCCTGAAGCAGATCCTCGCCACCGACGAGGGCGCCAGCCGGCTCGGCGAGCTCGGGCTCGGCTGCAACCCGCGGATCACGAGGTTCACGCGCAACGTCCTCTTCGACGAGAAGATCGCCGGCACGGTCCACCTCGCAGTCGGCGCGAGCTACACCTACACCGGCGGCAAGAACGAGAGCGCCGTCCACTGGGACATGGTCAAGGACCTCCGCCCCGGCGGCGAGATCTCCGTCGACGGCGAAGTCGTCCAGAGCGACGGCGCCTGGCTCA
>CAVTSN010000004.1:0-40542 GCA_963737455.1 uncultured Gaiellaceae bacterium
CCGGCCAGCGCACCGAGCCGGGCTCGCAGACGCGGGAGAGGTCGTTGCGCTCGAGGTCGACGATCATCACGTGCTCGGCGGCGTCCTTCTCGCCCTCGACGTGCTCGCCGAGCGGCCGCGTCCCCTTGATCGGCGCCGTCCGGACGCGCCGGTCGCGACGGCGAGGAAGAGCTCGGGCGAAGCGGAGACGACCGCCCAGCTCTCGCCCGCCAGCACCCGTGGCTCGAACGCTCCGAGCCGCTCCGCGAGCGTATCCGTGCCGCCCGCGAACGGCGCCGCCAGGTGCTGGACGAGATTGACCTGGTAGACGTCGCCGCGTCCGATCGCAGCGCGCACCGCCTCGACAGCTTCCGCGTAGTCCGAATCGGCCCACGACCGCTCCCACGAGCCGATCGCGGGGGATTGTGTTTCTGAAACACAATCTCCTTCTCGTCGCGGATCCGCACTGCCGCCAGCGGCAGCGGGCACGGCTCCGGCGGCGGGGGAGAGGCCGTCCGGCGCAGGGGCGCCGAGAGGCCGTAGCCGAGGTAGAGATCCGCCTCCAGCGTCTCGCCACCCGGCGCGAAGAAGCCGCGCCCGCGCAGGTACGCCTCGATCTGCTCGAACGCGCCGTCGGGCGAGTGCAGCTCGAGCATCGGCTAGGCCAGGGAGCGCGCCATCGCGCGGAGGAAGTCGACGCCGAGGCCGACGTCGTCGACGTGCGTCCGCTCGTCGGCGGAGTGGATCAGCCGCGCGGCCACCTCGGCGCTCATCGTCCGCATCGGGAAGAAGCCGTATGCGACCGTGCCGAACGCCTCGCGCAGCCAGTGCGAGTCGGTGAAGCCGGAGCAGCAGAGCGGCGCCACCTTCGCACCCGGATCGGTTGCCTCGACCCAGCCGGAGATCGCCTCCCAGAGCGGTGTCTCGAGCGGCGAGCGCGTGCCGCCGAACCGCTCGATCGTCTCGAGCTCGTAGTGGTCGCCGTCGCCGAGGATCGAGCGCACGATCGGGTCGACATCCTCGGGTCTCTGGCCGGGAAGCAGCCGCCTGTCGACGACGAGCTCGCACGTGCCCGGGATCACGTTCCGCCGCTCGGACGCCTCGATCATCGTCGGCGAGAGCGTGAACGCGAGCAGCGGCTCGATCGTGTCGACGGCGAGCTGGTCGACGGCGGCGAGCCGGTCCAGCACCTCGTCCGCCGGCGGCTGCTCGCCGAGCACGGCCTCGAGGAACCCGGCCACCTCCGGCCCGATCGACGGCCTCGGGCCGGTATGCGGCGAGCTTCTCGATCAGCGGTGCTGCCTTCACGAGCGCGTTGTCGGCGATTCCGGGCATCGAGGCGTGGCCGCTGCGGCCGTGCACGGTGACCCGGAACGGGGAGCTCATCTTCTCGGCGGCTGCGCAGAGGTAGAAGGCCCGGCCGCCGAGCTCGACGCGCTCGCCGCCGCCCTCGTTGACCGCGTAGTCGACCCGGACGGCGTCCGGATGATGCTCGCAGAGCCACTGGAGGCCGTAGTTCTCGCCGACCTCCTCGTCGGCCGCCGCGACGAAGACGAGGTCGCCCGGCGGGACGAAGCCCTCGCGTGCGAGCGACGCGATCGCGACCGCGCTGGCCGCGACCTGGTTCTTCATGTCGAGCGCGCCGCGCCCCCAGACGTGGTCTTCGGCGAGGTCGCCCGACCAGGGGTCGCGCGACCATTCGGAAGGGTCGGCGACGACGGTGTCGGTGTGCGAGAGGAAGCAGAGCGAGGGGCCGTCGCCGCCGCGCAGCCGCGCGACGAGGTTCATCCGCTCCGGCACGCGCCCGTACAGCTCGACCTCGACGCCGTTCGCCTCGAGGTAGTCGCGCAGCAGTTCGGCCGCCAGCGTCTCGTTCCCCGGTGGGTTGACCGTGTTCAGCCGCAGCAGCCGCCGCAGCAGCTCGACCGCTTCGTCCTGCAGGCTCACTGTTCCTGCGAGAGGGCCGTGAGCTCGTTGCGGACGCGCCAGAGCTCCGGGAAGAAGACGTGCTGGACCAGCCGCCCGAGCACCTCGACCGGAGTGCCCTGCGTGCCGACGACGGAGTCCCCGATCACCCGCGCGACGACCTTGTAGTGCCGGATCCGCCAGAAGTTGATCCGCTCGTCGAGCTCGATCGCGGCCTCCGCGAGCTGGTACAGCTCTTCGTGCTCGCGCCCCTTGACGTAGACGTCCGTCAAGCGACAGCCCCGCCTGCTCGCGCAGCGCGTGGAAGGCCTGGCCGAGCGCCGGCACGACGCGGCGCAGCTCGCGCCAGCCGGGCGAGTCGAAGCCGCTGCCGTGGCCGAGCACCTTGCGGATCTCCTGGTACTCCCACGGCGACATCTGCTCGAGCATGTCGAGCTGCTCGGTTGCGTAGTGGAGGCAGAGCGTCGCGCGCCGGAGCAGCCGCAGCGCGGGAGCGATCTCGGCGGTGCGCAGATGCTCGGTGGCTGCCTCGACGTCGTTCCACGCGAGCTTGAGCCACAGCTCCGAGGACTGGTGCACCGTCTGGAAGAGGAGTTCGTCGCGATGGACCCACTCCTCGGCCGTCTTCTGCAGCCCGAGCAGCGCGTCGGTGTTGAGGTAGCGCTCGTAGTCGCTGGCGCCGTCGCCGGCGAGGATCGGCTCCGAGTAGTCCTCGTGCGTCGCCACGGCCGGAGCATACTGCGAGGCATGAGCGACCTCTTCGCCGACGCGGCGCGCGAGCGCTCGGCAACGCAGGCGCCGCTGCCCCAGCGGCTCCGACCCCGCTCGCTCGCAGAGCTGGTCGGCCAGACGCACGTGCTCGGAGAGGGATCGGCGCTCCGCCGCGCGATCGAGGAGGACCGGCTGCGGTCGCTGATCCTCTACGGGCCGCCCGGCGTCGGCAAGACGACCCTCGCTCGGATCGTCGCCGCCGAGACCGGCGCCGAGTTCGAGGAGCTCTCGGCCGTGTCGGCCCGGGTCGACGACGTCCGCGGCGTCATGCAGCGGGCGCGCGACCGGCTCGGCGGCAACGGGCAGCGGACGATCCTCTTCCTCGACGAGATCCATCGCTTCAACAAGGCGCAGCAGGACGCGCTCCTGCCCGCGGTCGAGGAAGGGCTGCTGACGCTGATCGGGGCGACGACCGAGAACCCGTACTTCGAGGTCAACTCGGCGCTGCTCTCCCGCTGTCAGGTCGTCGAGCTCGAGGCGCTCTCGGAGGAGGAGCTCGCCGAGGTCGTGCGCCGTGGCGCGGCCGCGATCGGGGCGGACGTGCCGGACGAGATCGTCGAGCTGATCGCGCGGCGCGCCGGCGGCGACGCTCGCACGGCTCTCGCGACGATCGAGCTCGCCTGGGAGACGGCCCACGCCGAGGGCGCGCCGCTCGAGGAGCGGCACGTCGACGACGCGGCGCGCAAGCGGCCGCTCCGCTACGACAAGGGCGCCGACCAGCACTACGACTTCGTCTCCGCCTTCATCAAGTCGATGCGCGGCTCCGATCCCGACGCGGCGGTCTACTACCTCGCCTCGATGCTCGAGGGGGGCGAGGATCCGCGCTTCATCGCGCGCCGGATGGTCATCTTCGCGTCGGAGGACGTCGGCAACGCCGATCCGCGCGCGCTCCAGGTCGCGGTCGCGGCGGCGCACGCGCTCGAGCACGTCGGCCTGCCCGAGGCGCAGCTCAACCTCTCCCAGGCGGCGATCTACCTCGCGAACGCGCCGAAGTCGAAGGCGAGCGCGAACGCGATCTGGTCCGCCCGCGAGGAGGTGCGCCGCGGCGGGAACCTGCGGCCGCCGGCGATGCTCCGCGACGCGCACTACGCCGCCGCGAAGAAGCTCGGCCACGGCGAGGGCTACATCGACCCCCACACCGATCCGCGCGGCTCCGAGATCGACTACCTGCCGGAGGAGCTGAAGGGGCGGCGGTACTATCGCCCTTCGGGCAACGGGGAGGAGGCGCTGGATGATCGAGACGGGGAGTGAGGCACCGGAGTTCGACCTCGAAGTCAGCCGTGCCGAGCGTGTCCGGCTGGCCGACTTCCGCGGCAGGCGCAACGTGCTGCTCGTCTTCCATCCGTTCGCGTTCACCCCCGTCTGCGAGGAGGAGGCGCGCGACCTGCAGGAGAACCTGCCGTCGTTCGAGAGCGCCGAGACCGACGTCGTCCTCGTCTCCTGCGACTCCGCTCCCGCCCGCCAGGCGTGGAAGGAGAAGCTCGGCCTCACGTACACGCTCGCGTCCGATTTCTGGCCGCACGGCGCGGCGGCGAAGGCGTACGGGGTCTTCGACGAGAGCCGCGGCGCGGCGGTGCGCGGCACGTTCCTGATCGACAAGAACGGCGTCGTCGTCTGGAGCCTCGTCAACGACTCCGACACGCGCCGGGCGGAGCTCGTCTCGGGCCCGCTCTCGACCGCCGCGACTTGAGTCTCGCCCGCTACGAGTGGGGCGACGCCGGCCTGCCCGCCCTCGTCTGCCTGCACGGCGTCACCAGCCACGGGCGTCACTTCGAGGAGCTCGCCGAGCGCCTCTCCGACCGCTTCCACGTCGTCGCGCTCGACCTCCGCGGCCACGGCGGCTCGCCGTGGGAGCCGCCCTGGAACCTCGAGCAGCACGTCGCCGACGTGCTCGAGGCGGCGCCGCCCGGGCCTGCGGCCTGGCTCGGCCACTCCTTCGGCGGCCGGGTCGCCTACGAGGCCGCCGCGGCGGCGCCGGACCGCGTCGAGCGGCTCGTGCTGCTCGATCCCGCGATCCAGATCCCGGCCCACGTCGGCATCGCCGCCGCGGAGAACGCCCGCCGCGACCGCTCCTACGTCTCCTTCGAGGAGGGGATCGATCGGCGTTACGAGGAGAGCGTCCTGACGACCGCCCCGCGCGCGCTCGTCGAAGGCGAGCTCGCGGCGCACCTCCTCCCCGACGACGACGGCCGGTTTCGCTACCGCTACTGCCAGAGCGCGGTCGTCGCGGCGTACGGCGAGATGACGCGCACGCCGGCGCCGTTCGAGCAGGTGCGGATCCCGACGCTGCTCGTGCTCGGCGAGACGTCCTACATCCCGTACGACCCGCTGCTCGACGCGCACGAGGCCGCCCTCGGCGACCTGCTCCGGGTCGAGCGGATCGTCGCCGGCCACACCGTGCTGTGGGACGCGCTCGACGACACCGTCGGCGCCGTCGAGCGCTTCCTGAGCTAGGCGGCGGCTCTCGTCGTCTCGCGCGCCTCGACGGCGGTCGCGAGCGCGTCGACGACCGTGCGCAGCTCGTCGAACAGCGTCGCGTCGACGCCGTTCGCGAGCCGCTCGTGCGCCTTCGCGACGGCGACGGTGTCCTCGAGCGTGCGGGCGCCGAGTGCGCCGAGCACCTTGCGGGTCTCCGCTGCGGCCCAGACTCCGCCGAACATGCCGGTGCTCGACGAGAGCACGGCGACCGGCTTGTTCCGCACCGGCGACTCGACCAGCGGCCGCGATGCCCAGTCGAGCGCGTTCTTGAGCACGCCCGGGATCGAGGAGTTGTACTCGGGCGTCGCGATCAGCACGGCGTCCGCGTCCTCGAGCGCGTCCTTGAGGTGCCGGACCGACGCCGGCTGGTCGCCCGGGTCGTCGTCGTCGGCGTCGTACGGCGGGATCTCCTTGAGCCCGTCGTAGAGCGTGATGTCGACGCCGTCGGGCGCGACGGCGGCAGCCGCCTGCAGCAGGTCGGTGTTGTGCGAGCCCGCCCGGAGGCTGCCGCTGATCGCGAGGATCCTCATCCGACTACGCCTGCACCAGCGCGAGATTGGCGGTGATGACGACGTCGTCGGCGAGGGCCTGGCCGCCGCCCGGCAGCTCCAGGTTCCAGCTGATGCCGTAGTCGTGGCGGTTCACGGTCGTCTCGAGGTCGAAGCCGACCCGCTGCTGCCCGTAGGCGTTCTCGAGCGGCCCCGTGACGCTGCCGGTGATCTCGACCGGGTGCGTGACGCCGCGAAGCGTCAGGTCGCCCTGGATCGAGACGCGGTCGCCCTCCCGCTCGATCGCGTTCGCGACGAAGCGGAGCTCGGGCTGCTGCTCGGCGTCGAAGAAGTCCGGGCTCTGCAGGTGGCCGGCGAGGTTCTCGTCGTCGACGTCGACGCTCGCGACTTTCGCGACGCCCTCGAGGCGGCCGTCGACGAGCGTTGCGTCGAAGTCCGCGAACGTGCCGCGGAACGTGCCGACGCCGCTGTAGCCGACGGCGAAGCCGATGCTGGAATGGACGGGATCCAGGTTCCAGGTGCCCGTCGGGATCCGGGTGGTCTGCTCTGTGGTGCTCATTGCTCTCCTCTGGTTCGACGTGTACACTTACTTGTGCTCGCAACTATAGAGGAGAAAGCTTGAGCCGTCAAGTATTGCGTCCGCAAGTAATAGAGCTCGAGACCTTCGCCAAGCTGGCGCGGGCGCACACGGTCCTCCGACGTGAGCTCGAGGCGGAGGCGCTGACCCCGCGCGGCCTGACGATGAGCGACTTCGATGCGCTCCTGAACCTCTCGCGGGCCGACGACAATCGACTCCGGCGCGTCGACCTCGTCGAGGCGTTGATGCTGACGCCCTCCGGCGTCACCCGCCTGCTCGAGGGCCTGCAGGAGGGCGGCCTCGTCGAGAACGTCAGCTGCGACGACGACGCACGCGTCACCTGGGCCCGACTGACGGACGAGGGCGTGGAGACGATCGAGTGCGTCGGCGCGACCTACGCGAAGCGGCTACAGGAGCTCTTCAGCGACCGGCTCGACGAGGTCGAGGTCGCGCAGCTGTCGGAGCTGCTCGGCAAGCTGCCCGGCGTCGGCGCCGGGGACTGCGCCGCCTAGCCCGAGCTAGACGACGTACTCGTCGGCGATCGCGAGCGCGTCGTCGAGGATCGCGAGCCCCTCGTCGAGCTCCTCGCGCGTGATCGTCAGCGGCGGGCAGATCATGACGACGTTCCAGTGGGCCATCAGGTAGAGGCCCGACTCGAGCGCCGAGCGCTGCAGCCGCGCAACGGGGGCCGCCGCCTCGCCGCCCGCGTTGAAGGGGACGAGCATCTCCCGGGTCTCGCGGTTCTTGACCAGCTCGAGGCCCCAGAAGAGGCCGAGCCCGCGCACGTCGCCCACGGACGGGTGCTTCGCCGCCAGTGCAGGGAGCGCCTCGGCCAGGTAGGCGCCGTGATCGGCGGCGTTCTCGACGATCCCCTCCTCCTGGAACGCCTCGATCGAGGCGACCGCGGAGGCGCAGGCGAGCGGGTGGCCGGAGTAGGTCAGCCCGCCGGCGAGGAAGCGGCCGCGCAGCTGATCGGCGATCGGCTCCGAGACGATCATCGCGCCGAGCGGGACGTAGCCGGAGTTGATCCCCTTCGCGACGGTGAGGATGTCGGGGACGACGTCCCAGTTGTCGCACGCGAACCACCTGCCGGTGCGCCCGAAGCCGGCCATCACCTCGTCGCAGATCAGCAGGATCCCGTGCCGGTCGCACGTCTCGCGGATCGACTGCAGGTAGCCGTCGGGCGGGACGATGATCCCGTTCGTGCCGACGACGGTCTCGAGGATGACGGCGGCAACGGTGTGCGCGCCCTCGTACTGGAGGATCTCCTCCAGGTGCGGCGCACCGGAGCAGACCGGGCACGGATCCGGATGCCCGGCGGGGCAGCGGTAGGTGTAGGGGTCGAGCATGCGGACGACGCCCGGCAGGCCGGGCTCTGCGTGCCAGCGGCGCGGGTCGCCCGTGAGCGTGATCGCGCCGCCCGTGGCGCCGTGGTAGCTGCGGTAGCGCGCGATGATCTTGTGCCGGCCCGTGATCCAGCGCGCGACCTTGATCGCGTTCTCGTTCGCCTCGGCGCCGCCGTTCGTGAAGAACGACATCTTCAGGTTGCCCGGCGTCACGTCGGCCAGCATCCGCGCCAGCGTCGAGCGCGGCTCGGTCGCCATCGGCGGCCCGATCGTCGCCAGCTTCTCGGCCTGCTCCTTGATCGCGGCGATCACCTTCGGATGCCCGTAGCCGATCGAGACGTTGACGAGCTGGGAGGCGAAGTCGAGATACCGGTTGCCGTCGTAGTCCCAGAAGTGGCGGCCCTCGGCGCCGGCGACCGGGATCGGGTCGATCGCGTTCTGCACCGACCAGGAGTGGAGGACGAACTCCTTCGCGTCCGCCTTGATCTGCGCGCCCAGCTGGGGGTTCGTCTCGATCGTGGCCATGGGTTGGATGCTACCGCGCTACGCTTGCGGCATCACCTCAGGAGGCCCGACATGACCGAGCTGGCGACCCCGCCCACCGAGCAGCAGCAAGGAATCTCCCGGATCAGCCACTGGATCGGCGGCACGTCCGTCGCAGGAACGTCGGGCCGTACCGGGCCGGTGTTCAACCCGGCGCTGGGGCAGCAGTCGGGCGAGGTCGATCTCGCGACGACGGAGGAGGTCGGCGCGGCGGTCGCCGCCGCGAAGGCGGCGTTCCCCGCCTGGCGCGCGATGTCGCTGGCGAAGCGCGCGGAGCTGCTCTTCCGGATCCGCGAGCTCGTGCACGAGCGCCGTGAGGAGGCCGCCCGGATCCTCACCGCCGAGCACGGCAAGGTCCTCTCCGACGCAATGGGCGAGGTCACCCGCGGGCTCGAGGTGATCGAGTTCGCCTGCGGGATCCCGCACCTGCTCAAGGGCGGCATGTCCGAGCAGGCGTCGACCGGGATCGACGTCTACTCGATCCGGCAGCCGCTCGGCGTCGTCGCCGGGATCACGCCGTTCAACTTCCCCGCCATGGTCCCGATGTGGATGTGGGCGCCGGCGCTCGCCTGCGGGAACACGTTCGTCCTGAAGCCCTCCGAGAAGGATCCCTCCGCGTCGGTCTGGACGGCCGAGCTGCTCAAGGAGGCGGGTCTGCCCGACGGCGTCTTCAACGTCGTCCACGGCGACAAGGTCGCGGTCGACGCGATCCTCGAGCACCCGGACGTCGCCGCGGTCAGCTTCGTCGGCTCGACGCCGATCGCCCGCTACATCTACGAGACGGGCACGAAGCACGGCAAGCGCGTGCAGGCGCTCGGCGGGGCCAAGAACCACATGATCGTGCTTCCCGACGCCGACATCGACATGGCGGCCGACGCAGCCGTCAGCGCCGCCTACGGCTCGGCCGGCGAGCGCTGCATGGCGATCTCGCAGGTGGTCGCCGTCGGCGACGCCGGCGACAGGCTCGTCGACGCGATCAAGCTCCGCCTGCCGAAGATCAAGGTCGGCAACGGCCTCGAGGACGGCGTCGAGATGGGCCCGCTCGTCACGCGCGAGCACCGCGACAAGGTCGCCTCCTACATCGAGGGCGGCGCCGAGCAGGGTGCGACCGTGGTCGTCGACGGCCGTGAGACGGCGCCCGAGGGCGACGGCTTCTTCCTCGGCGTGACGCTGCTCGACGACGTCACGCCCGAGATGGACGCCTACAAGGACGAGATCTTCGGCCCCGTGCTCGGCGTTACCCGCGTCGAGACGTACGACGAGGCGGTCAAGCTCGTGAACGAGAACCCGTACGGAAACGGCACTGCGATCTTCACGCGCGACGGCGGCGCGGCGCGGCAGTTCCAGTTCGAGGTCGAGGCGGGCATGGTCGGGATCAACGTGCCGATCCCGGTTCCGGTCGCCTACTACTCGTTCGGCGGCTGGAAGGCGAGCCTCTTCGGCGACACGCACATCTACGGGCCGGAGGGGATCAACTTCTACACCCGCGGCAAGGTCGTCACCTCGCGCTGGCCGGACCCGCACGGATCGCGGGTCGACCTGGGCTTCCCGCAGACCCGCTAGGCGAGCTCGAACCGGATCTGTCGCTTCGCGACGTCTGCCAGGACGAGGCGGACGCGGACGCGCTCGCCCAGCGGCAGGTCGCCTTCGCAGCGGGCCGTGACGGCCGGTTCCGTCAGCTGCACGGTGCCGCCGCCGTCGTGCTCGTGCAGCTCGACGACGACGGCGTCGAAGGTCTCGCCGACCCGGTGCTCGAGCACTGCGGCCTCCACGGTCGAGATCACCCCGGCCTCGTACTGCTGGGCGCGGCGGTTCGACGTCTCCATCTGCTTCGGCAGCTCCGGGAGCGCGGCACGAACCCAGTCCGGGACGTCCTTCCCGGCGCTGACGGCGAGGCAGGCCTCGCCGACGTAGCGGTCGACGAGGCGGCGCAGCGGCGCGGTCGCGTGGGCGTAGGGCGCGCCGACGCCGGCGTGCGCGGGCCGGCTCGGCACTTCGTCGTCGAAGGCCGCGTAGCCGGAGCCACGGAGGAGGACGGTCGACTCCGCGAGGAACGCAGCGTGCTCGGGGCGGGCGGGGTCGAGCGTGCGGATCAGCGCGGCGTAGCCGACCTCGTGCGGCCAATCGATCCCGAGAGCCTTCGCCGTGCGCCGCAGCCGCTCGACCGCCCCGGGGTCGGCCTCGGGCAGCGTCCGCAGCAGCCCCACTTTCGCGTCCAGCATCAGCTCGGCGGCCGCCTGGCCGGTCATCAGCGAGATCTGCGCGTTCCACCCCTCGACCGGGAGCAAGGCCCGAAACGCGAGCGCGTAGCCGTCGGGGCCGTCCACGACCTCCTGCTCGGGGATCCGGAGGTCGATCCCGCCCTGTCGCTGCTCCCGCTCCTGGCGGAGCAGCCCGACCTCGCGGAGCAGCTGCAGCGACTCGGACGCGCTGCCTTCGTCGAGCGAGCGCTGCACACCGGCGTAGTCGAGCTTCTCCCGGCTGCGCACGAGCGCACGCCGGAGATCGACGTCGACGCCCTCACCGCCCGCGTCGACCAGCATCGTCCAGACGAGTGCCGGTCGCGTCTCGCCGGGTAGGAGGCTGCCCGCGTCCTCGGAGAGCGCCGGCGGGTAGAGCCGCGCGTTCTCGTCGGGTGCGTAGAACGTCTGGCCGCGGGCGTGCGCCTCGAGATCCATCGGTCCGCCGGGCTCGACGAACGCGCCGACGTCCGCAATCGCGTATCGGACGCGATAGCCGCCGTCACGGCGCTCGAGTTGGAGCGCCTGGTCGAGATCCATCGACTCGGGCGGGTCGATCGTGACGAAGGGAATCCCGGTCTCGTCGGCCTCGGGCAATCGTGGCGAGCGGATGGCCCGCTCGGCGTCGGCGAGCACGGGCTCGGGGAAGTGCAGCGAGACGTCGAGGCTCTCGCGGAGTTCAGTGAGCGACGCCGCGATGGCGGCGGAGTCGGGCGGGGAGACGCGGACGCGGCGGAGCGGCATAGGGCGGGAGGGTAGTGATCGGCGCTTCCCTCGGACGCGATTGCGGAATAGGATGCCCCGCATGGGTCGTTACGTGATCGAGCGGAATTTCGGCGCGATCAGTGACGACGACATGCTCGCCGCAGCCGTCAAGTCGGACGCGGTCGCCTCGGAGCGCTTCCCGGAGATCGTCTGGGAGCACAGCCACATCGTGGTCGGGGATGACGGCGAAGTGCTCACGTTCTGCGTCTACGGCGCCCCGAGCGAGGAGATGATCCGCGAGCACGCGCTCGCGTTCGGATCGCACACGATCACGCGGATCTACGAGCTGCTGGACGACGTCACGCCGACCGAGATCCGCCGCCGCGCGGCGAATCAGCCCGTCTCCTAGATCTGCGGGTCGAGCAGCGCGTGGGTCAGGCGCGCGTAGGCAATCGCGCGCGTGCGCATCAGCCGGCGCCGGCGTTCCACGTCCGTCTCGTCGAGGACCGCGAGGGCGCGGGTGAGCAGGGTGACGACCTGCTCCCATGCGTCCCGCTCGCCGGCCCAGGCCGCGGCCTGCTCGGCCAGCTCGACCGCCCGCTCGCGGTCGGCCGGCCCGGCCGCGACGCAGAGGTGGACAGCGATCTCGCCGAGCACGGGACCAGGCTCGAGACCGTGGACGCGCTCGAGCGCCACCGCCGCTCGACGGTGGAGGTCCGTTCGCCGGCTCACTCCGATGCCGCCGTAGATCGCATCGCGGGTGAGCGCGTGTGCGAAGCGGTAGCGCCCGCCGGCGCCGTCCTCGAGCAGGCCCGCCGCTGTGGCCTCGTCGAGCGCGTCGAGGACGCCGTCCGGTCCGTCGAACTGCTCGAGCACCGCGAGCTCGAAGGACTCGCCCAGGATTGCAGCCCGCCGCAGCACGTCGGCGCTCTCGGGGGAGAGACGCGCGACGCGTGCGAGCACGACGTCGCTGACGCTCTCCGGCACGCCGCCGGCCGCGTCCCGCCGCTCCGCCAGGTGGCGCGCGAGCTCGCGGACGAAGAAGGGATTCCCGTCGGTGCGGTCGTGGATCCTGCGCGCATCGGCGGCGCCGTCGAGCAGCGCGCCCACCTCGTCGACCGAGAGTCCTTCGACGGCGACGCGCTCGACGTCGCAGTCGCGTCGCAGGTCTGCGATCGCCGCCAGCAGCGGCGTCCCGACCGCGTCGGCGTCGCGGTAGGCGCCCAGGACGAGCAGCTTGTCGCCCGCGGCTCCGCGCGCGACGCGGGCGAGCAGCGCCAGGGTGTTGCGATCGGCCAGGTGGAGGTCGTCGAGTGCGAGCACGAGCGGGCCGGATGCGGCCGCCGAGGTCAGGTACGCCTCGATCTCTTCCCGCTCGGGCGCCTTGCCGCCGATGGCCTCCGAGAAGGGGGCGTAGGGGACGAGCGACTGCTCCTCGCAGGCGCCGTAGAGCACCGTCGCGCCGGAGGCGCCCGCCTCGGCCGCGAAGCGCGCCGCCAGTCGTGACTTGCCGATTCCGGCCTCACCTGCCAGCAGGACGACCTGCGCAGGGCCGCCGCCGGCGGCGACGCGTCGCCAGGCCGCGTCGATGCGGGCCAGCTCCGTGCTGCGGCCGACGAATGTCGCTCGATCGGCGCGGAGCAGTCGAACCGGAAACGACGTCGGCGTGACGGTGACGCCTTCGCGGAGCTCGTCGGCGAGCTGCTGCGTCTCGCGGGAAGGCCCGGTGCGCAGGCGCGTGACGAGGCGGCTGCGAAGCTCGGCGTACTCGGCGAGTGCGGCACCTCGGTCGCCGGCGGCGTCGAGCCGGCGCATCAACGAGCGGTGGATCTCCTCCGAGAGCGGTTCGAGCGCCGCCTGACGCCGCGTCAGAGCGACAGCACGGCGCAGGTCGCCGTCACGTGCGGCGACCGTGGCCAACTCCTCGAGCAACGCGACGAGGCGCTCGCGCTGCTCGTCCTGCTCCGCGTGCGCCCATTCCTCGTCGAGACCGGGGAGGAACGCGCCGTCGCAGAGCTCGAGCGCCTCGTCCAGCCGTCCCTCTCTGCGGAGGCGTTCTGCCTCGAGGACGTCGACCCAGGTGTCGGGGGCGAGGCCGACGCGATCGCGCGTGGCGACGATCGCCTCCTCGCCGAGCGCACGGCGCAGGGCCCAGAGCGCGCTCCGCAGGCTCGCGCGCGCGCTCTCGTCGAGCACGTCCGGCCAGAACACTGAGGCGACAGCTGCACGCGACTGCAGACCAGGACGGAGCGCGAGCCACGCCAGGAGTGCGCGAGGCCGCCCGGTCGGGATCGAACGCGTCTCACCGTCGACCTCCGCAGCGATGTCGCCGACCAGTCGCAGCCGCAGCATCGTCAAAGCGTATCTCGCTGCGCTTGACGGTTCCTTGACGGTCGCCGTGACGGAGCGCTGACGTCCGCGGTCGAGGATCGGGTCATCGGTTTCACGACCCACAGGGAGGTACGGATGGATCTGTACGTGATTCTCCGCCGCGACGGCTGGCGCTCTGCGGACGAGCTCGAGCTGGCTGCGGCGCGCTCGACCGCAGAGGGCGAGCGCATGCCCGACGACATTCGCTGGATCCGCAGTTACGTGCTCGAGGAGGGCGAGGGGCTGGGGACGGTCTGCATCTACGAGGCGTCCAGCCCCGAGGCGATCCACGCCCACGCCGACGCCGCGGGCCTGCCCGTGACCGAGGTGATCAGGGTGGCCGACACCGTGATCGTCCGCCCTGACCCGGTTCCCGCCACGATCTAGACAGAGAGAGGGGAGCAGACCGATGAGGAAACGCGCATTGATCCTGGCTTTCGCCGTCCTGCCCGTGCTGGCGGTGGTGGGCGCTGCGATCGCGGCCGGCGCGTTCGACGGCCCGAAGAACTCGACGGCGCGGTTCCACGACGTCGAGCAGGCGAAGGAGGCGGGCTACACGGTCACCGTGTTCGACAAGGCAGGTCTCCAGTGCATCGCCCAGCCGGGCGAGGGTGCCATGGGGATCCACCTGCTCAACCCGGCGCTGCTCGACGGGACGATCGACGCCGACGAGCCGGAGCTGCTGGTCTACGAGCGGCGGAACGACGGCTCGATGAAGCTCGTCGCGCTCGAGTATCTGATCTTCCAGTCGGCGTCGAACGGCAGGCCGTCCCTGTTCGGCCAGCAATTCGACGAGATCAAGGCCGACAACCGCTACGGGATCCCGGCGTCGTGGGCGCTGCACGCCTGGATCTGGAAGCCGAACCCGAGCGGCATGCTCTACGCCTGGAACCCGCGGGTCGACTGCGGCCCAGGGGCAGGGTCCTGAGCTAGCGCCACGCCAGATGGGCGGCGGACCGCGGCAGCGTCACGCTGCGCAGCCCGCCGCCCGTTCGGTCGTAGCGCTCGAGGCTGCCGACGTCGACGACCTCGACGGCGAACGGCGTCGCGAGTGCGAGCAGCCGTTCGTCGGGCGACCACGCGAAGTCCTGCACGTTGCGCAGGTGCTGCGGCAGGCTCAGCTGCGACCCGTCCGCCCGCAGGATCACGTCCGGGGTCTGCGTCACGTAGCTCCCGCGCGGGCTCGACGCGAGGCGGCCCCCGGTGAGCCGGTAGTACGGGGGCGTCCGCTCGAGCCGGCCGTCGTCGAAGAACGCGATCGCCCCGAGCGGCCCGAGCCCTTCGAAGCGGCCGCCGAGCCGGATCGACATGCTCACGGCCGCGCGCGTGTCCGAGAGCCAGGCGATCCCGTCCACGAGTGCCCGCAGCCGGGCCGGCCGCTCGGGGACGGTCGGGTGCCGGCGCGCCGCGCGCTCGAGCTCTGCTCTGGCGATCAGCTTCTCGGCGCACCGGCGCTGCGCTCGGCAGCGCTCGAAGGCCACGACTTCGTCCCCGTAGGCGGTCGTGATCGTGCCATCCGGCCGCAGGGCTCTGGCGCCTCCGTCCGGCGACTCGACGCCAGGCTGCCGGCAGACGTCGCTGTGACGACGTTCGAGTGACGGCAGCGTCAGCCGCTCCTCGCCGCAGTGCTCGCCGGAGAGGACGAGCTCGCCCCGCGCGCCCAGCTGCCGGAGCGCCGTGGCGGCGGCGGTCGTGCTGGGCTCCTGCTCGGTCGTCGCGGCCGGCGCGGGGTCGTCGTCGCGCCGGACGCCGTCGGCGACCGCTGCAACAGCGACGGCGGCCAGGGCCGCCGTCGCCAGCACGCCGAGCTTGGTTACCCGGCGACCTCAGCCGCGGCCGGCGCGAGCTTCTCGCCGAACCGCGCCCTCGGCACGAACTGGCCGATCCCCGGCTTGGCGACGACCTCGCCACCGTCCACGATCACGTTCCCGCGCAGGAGCACCGTCTCGATGTCGCCGACGACCTCGGTGCCCTCGTAGAGGTTGTAGTCGGTCTTCGACTGCTGGCCCGCGGCGGTGATCAGATGCCGCTTCTCCGGATCGAAGACGACGAGGTCGGCGTCCGAGCCCACCGCAACCGTCCCCTTCCTCGGGTAGAGGCCGAAGAGCTTCGCCGGGTTCGTCGAGAGCAGCTCGACCATGCGGTTCAGCCCGATCCGCCCTTCGCGAACGCCGAAGTGGTGGATCATGTGCAGCCGGTTCTCGAGGCCCGGCCCGCCGTTCGGGATCTTCGAGAAGTCGTCGCGGCCGAGCGCCTTCTGCTCGCCCCAGGTGAAGGCGCAGTGGTCGGTCGAGATCGCGCTGAGCACGTCCGTGCGGACGGCGTTCCAGAGCACGTCCTGGTTCGCCTTGTCGCGGGGCGGCGGCGTGTAGACGTACTTCGCGCCTTCGAAGTCCGGCTGCTCGAGGTGCGTGTAGTCGATGAAGAAGTACTGCGTGCACGTCTCGCCCCACACGTTCCAGCCCTTCTCGCGGGCGAGCTCGATCGGCTCCACCGCCTCCTTGCAGGAGACGTGGACGACGTAGAGCGCGCAGCCGGCGACGCGGGCCAGCTGGATCGCGCGGTTCGTCGCCTCGCCTTCCGTCTCGGGCGGGCGCGTGAGCGCGTGGTACTTGGGCTCGGTCTTCCCTTCCGCGAGCGCCTTCTTCACGAGCACGTCGATCGCATCGCCGTTCTCGGCGTGCACCATCACGAGCGCACCCGTCTCGGCCGCGACCTCCATCGTCTTGAAGAGCGTCTCGTCGTCGACCATCAGCGCGCCCTTGTAGGCCATGAAGAGCTTGTAGGACGTGATCCCCTGGTCGGGCAGCGACGCCAGCTCCTCGAGCGAGCCGCCGTCCTTCAGGTCGGTGACGGCGATGTGGTAGCCCATGTCGATCAGCTGCTTGCCTTCGGCCTTCGACTTCCAGTCGGCGAGTGCGTCGCCGAAGCTCGTGCCCGGGGCCTGGATGCAGAAGTCGACGTGCATCGTCGTGCCGCCGCGGGCTGCCGCGCGCTGGCCGGACTCGACGTCGTCGATCGTCGTCGTGCCGCCGAAGGGCATGTCGAGATGCGTGTGCGGATCGACTGCCCCCGGCAGCACGTACTTGCCGGCGGCGTCGATGACGCGGTCGGCCGAGACGTCGAGGTATCACGGACTCGCCGATCAGGGAGATCCGCTCGTCCTCGATGAAGATGTCGGCGACGTAATCGTCCGCCGCGGTGATGACGCGGCCACCTTTGATCAGTACGGACATTGCGGATCTCCCTTCACGGTTCGTCTCTTACTCGCCGCCGGCGGTCACTTCGACGGTTTCCTTCTCCCAGTCTGCACCGTTCACGTCCACGCCTTCGTCCTCGAGCTCCGCGACGGCCGCCTCGGCGAGGTCGGTGCGGTAGGAGTCGCTGGACGCCGGCTGCTTGATCACGGCGAACTGCTTGGCGATGTCGGCCGTCCGCTGGAAGGCCGCCTCGTCCATCACGCCGATACCCGTCGCGTTCGGCCACGTCAGCGCGTTGATCTCGTTCAGCTGCCAGCGCTGGTGGCCCTCGCCGAGCGTCGGGCCGTTGTCGAGCACCAGCTGGAGGCACTCGTCCTGGTTGTCACGGCAGAAGACCCAGCCCTTGAAGCTCGCCTTCAGGAACCGCTTGGCGATGTCCTGGTTCGCTTCGTCCGCGATCCAGCTGCCCTGGACGAAGATGCCGTCCTCGAGCATCGCCGTGCCGGCGTCCTCCATCGTGATCACGTTCAGGTCGTCGAGCGTGTAGAGCTCACCCGTGTCCGGGTTCTCCGTCTCGAGCACCTGCGCCAGCTCGTTGTAGGTCATCGCCGCTGCGGCGTCGACGTCGTTGTTGAGGAAGAGGTTCATGTCGAACGGCTGGTTGACGATCGTGACGTCGTCCTTGTTCTTGGGGTCGATGTTGTTCTTGACGAGCGCGGCATAGAGCTCGTTCTCGTTGCCGCAGCACCAGACGCCGACCTTCTTCCCCTTCATCCCGGCCACGTCGGTGATGCCGCTGTCCTTCCAGGTCAGCTCGGTCATGCCGCTCCTGGCGAAGACCTGGGCGATGTTGACGAGGTCGCCGCCCTGGTCGCGCGCGGCGAGGAGCGCCGGCAGCCAGTCGATCCCGAACTCGGCCTGGCCGCTTGCCACGACCTGCTCCGGGGTGATGTCCGGGCCGCCGGGCTTGAGCTCGACGTCGAGGCCCTCGTCCTCGTAGTAGCCCTCCTCGAGCGCCGCGTAGTAGCCGGCGAACTGCGCCTGCGTGACCCACTTCAGCTGCAGCGAGACCTTGTCGAGCTCCGCAGCCTCCCCGGTTGTCGCGGCCCCGGTGTCGCCCGCCTCGTCGTCGTCGCTGCCGCACCCCGCCGCCACGAGCGCGAGCGCTGCCAGCAGGCCGGCGAGCAGGAGCCAGATCCGAGCTTTCTTCATGCGGTGTCCTTTCCTTCGTTCGTTTGCCCTCTTGACACGTGGATCCCCATTACTCCGACCGCGAGGACGGATGCCAGCGCAGCGCCCGCCGCTCGACGAGTGCGACAGCCGAGTAGAACAGGATTCCGAGCACGCTCGCAACCGTGATCGCCGCCCAGGCGAGCTCGAACTGGAAGAGCGCGGCCGAGTTCCTGATCTGGAACCCGAGCGCCTCCTGTGAGCTGAGGAAGTACTCGCCCACGATTGCCCCGATCATCGCCAGCACGGTCGCCACCTTCAAGGCCGAGAAGAGGTAGGGCAGCGAGTTCGGGATCCGGACGCGCCGCAGGGTCTCGATCTCGCCGGCCGCGTAGGAGCGCATCAGCTCGATCGACTGCGGCCGCACCGACGTCAGCCCGCGCAGCGTGTTCACCATCACCGGGAAGAAGACGAGGATCGCCGCGATCGCCATCTTCGAGGTCTTCTCCAGCGGCCCGAACCACTGGTTCGTGATCGGCGCGAAGGCGATGATCGGCACTGCGTTGGCGGCGATCGCGAACGGCAGCAGCGCGCGGCCGAGGCTGCGGAAGCGGGCGAGGACGATCGCGGAGAGGACGGCCAGCGCCGAGCCGATCACCCAGCCGCCGAGTGCCTCGGTGAAGGTGTAGATCCCGGCCGACCAGAGCAGGTCGCGCTCGTCACGCAGGGTGTCGAGGATCGCCGAGGGCGCCGGCAGCAGGAAGCGTTGGACGTCGAGCCCCCGCACGAGCCCCTCCCAGAGCAGGATCCCGAGCACGAGCACCAAGGCCGGTGGGATCCAGTCGATCGCGCTGCGCCCCACGCGTGCTCCGAGCGTCCCGCGCGGGACCGGGGCGACGACGCTCACAACCCCTCCTCGGCGACGTAGAGCGGCGTCTCGTCCTCCTCCGGCGCGTCGAGCGCGTGGCCCTTGCGCAGCAGCCGCCGGACCTGCGTGATCAGCTCGGCAAAGTGCGGGTGCTCCCGGGTGTCCGGCCCGCGCGGCTGCGGCAGGTCGATCGCCACGACTCCGGCGATCCGGCCCGGCCGCGCCGACATGACGACGACGCGGGTCGAGAGGAAGACCGACTCGGCGATCGAGTGCGTCACGAAGACGACGGTTGAGAGCATCTCCTGCCAGATCCGCAGCAGCTCGTTGTTCATCCGCTCGCGCGTCATCTCGTCGAGCGCGCCGAACGGCTCGTCCATCAGGAGCAGCGGTGGTGAGAACGAGAGCGCCCGGGCGATCGAGACTCGCTGCTGCATCCCGCCCGAGAGCTGCCAGGGGTGGTGCTTCTCGAAGCCGGTCAGCTCGACGAGGTCGAGCATCTCCTGCACGCGCGACTCGCGCCGCCGCCGCTCCCAGCCGGCCATCTCGAGCGGGAGCGCGATGTTCTTCGCGACGGTGCGCCAGTCGTAGAGGACGGCGTCCTGGAAGACGATCCCGTAATCGCGATCGAGCCGGGCCTGGTGCGCGCTCTTGCCGTTGACGAGGATGTCGCCCTCGCTCGGCCTGATCAGGTCGCCGATGATCCGGAGCAGCGTCGACTTGCCGCAGCCGGAAGGCCCGATCAGCGACACGAACTCGCCCGGCTGCACGTCGAGGTCGATCCGGTCGAGCGCGAGTACGTCGCCGCGCTCGAAGCGCTTCGAGAGCCCGGCGATCGAGACGGCGGCGGCGTCGGTGCTCATGGGCCGCTCATGCGACGTGCTCCGGTGCGCGGCGGACGAGCAGCCGCTCGGCGATCGCGACGACGGCGAAGAAGATGATCCCGAGCCCGGCCGCGATGATGTTCGTCGCCCAGAGGCTCTCGGGCGAGGTGACGTAGTACTGGTTGAAGTTCAGGATCGCGCCCGCGAGGCCGTCCTGGATCGACGAGGGCAGCTCGCCGATGATCGCCCCGACCACCGAAGCCGGCGCCGCGATCTTCAGCGCCGTGAAGAGGTACGGGAACGAGGCCGGGATCCGCAGTTTCCAGAGGATCTTCCAGCGGCTCGCAGCGTACGAGCGCATCAGCTCGAGCGCGCGCGGGTCGGCCGACTGGAGCCCTCGCAGCGTGTTGATCGTGACGGGGAAGAAGGTCAGATAGGCGGCGATCACCGAGACGGCGCCCCAGCCCTCGAGCGGCTCGGGCAGCTTCGGGTTGACCCAGACGACGACCATCGGCGCGATCGCGAGGATCGGGATCGTCTGCGAGGCGACGATGTACGGGAGGAAGCCGCGCTGCAGCAGTCTCGACTCGGAGAGGACGACGGCGATCGCGAAGCCGACCGCGGCGCCGAGCAGGAAGCCGGCGGCGGCCTCCTTCGCCGTGAATGCGGCTGCGTCGAGGAGGACGTCGATCAGCAGCGGGCCGTTGCGCCGCGACGGCTCGAAGAGCTGGCCGACCATGTCGTGGATGTGCGGCATCGTCCGCTCGTTGACGGGGAACGGCCGTGTCAGCTCGACCCGCTCGCCGAACCACTTGTAGGCCTCCCAGAGCGAGCAGAGGACGATCAGCACGAGGAGCGAGAGCGCGCCGCTCTTCAGCGCGGACAGGTGCGCCTCACGGCGGGAGTCGACGAGCGGACGGGCGGCTGCTGCGCTCGACACGGGTACTCCTTACCACACTCCCACGCCGGGTGACATGTCTGGAATCCGGTGGTTAGGATCGCCGCGTGCCGCTGAACCCACCTCGTACCGTCGCCGAGTTGCGCGAGCTCCGCGAGCTCACAGGTGACGAGAACGGCGCCCAGCGGGTCGCCTGGACGCCGACCTGGGTGGAGGCGAAGGACTGGCTGGTGGCCAAGCTCGACGGCCTGCCGCTCGAGTACGAGGTCGACGAGGCGGGCAACCAGTGGTGGACGCTGCGGGGCGACTCCGAGCGTGCGGTGCTGCTCGGCGGTCACATCGACTCGGTCCCGAACGGCGGCTGGCTCGACGGCTGCCTGAACGTCGCCGCCGCCGTCGAGGTGCTGCGCCGGATCGCGGAGGACGGGACGCCGCCGGTGACGGTGCGGCTCGTCAACTGGGCCGACGAGGAGGGGGCGCGCTTCGGCCGCTCGCTCTTCGGCTCGTCGGCAGCCGCCGGCTCGATGGCCGACCAGGACGAGCTGCGGGAGCTGAAGGACCGCGACGGCGTCTCTCTGCCCGAGGCGCTCCACGAGCACGGCGTCGACCTGAACGGCGCACTCGAGGCGCGCTCGCAACTCGAGAGCGCAGCCGCCTACCTCGAGCTCCACATCGAGCAGGGACCGGTGCTCGAGTCGATGGACCTCCCGCTCGGCGCGGTGCTCGGCACGTTCGGCGTCGAACGCCACCGGATCACCTGGCGCGGCCAGGCAGCACACGCGGGGTCGACCCCGATGGACCAGCGGCGCGACGCCCTCGCCGGCGCCGCCAAGCTCGCGCTCGAGCTGCGCGTGATCGCCGCGCGGGTCGGGGACGGCGCCGTGCTCACGAGCGGCGGCGTCACCTGCAGGCCCGGGATCGTCACCTCGGTGGTCGAGACCGCCGAGCAGCTGCTCGACATGCGCCACCTCGACGCGGACAAGCTCGCCGCGATGTGGGAGCAGGTGCGCGAGGCGTGCGAGCGCTTCGCGCAGGAGGAGCGGCTCGAGGTCGAGTACGAGCGGATCTGGCAGATCGAGCCGATCCTCTTCGACGAGACGCTGATCGGCTTCGCGGACGAGTCGATCCGGGAGGTGGCGGGCACGTCGCACCGGCTCCCGAGCGGGCCGCTGCACGACGCGGCCGAGGTCTCCCGCGCCGGCGTGCCGACCGTGATGCTCTTCGTCCAGAGCCTCCGCGGCCTCAGCCACACGAAACTCGAGGACACGAAGCCCGAGCACCTCGAGCTCGCCGTCCGGGCGCTCGACGGCCTGGCGTCGAAGACGCTCGCCTGGGCCGCGAACTAGAGGAAGCGCACCGCCGCGACGCCGGCGGCGACGAGGGCGATTCCCAGCAGTCGCCCCGGCGTGACCGGGTTCTCCTCGAAGCCGACCCAGCCGAAGTGGTCGACGGCGAGCGAGGCGACGGCCTGGCCGGCGAGGATGAACGCGAACAGCGCCGCCGCGCCGAGCTTGGGCGCGGTCACGACCGAGCCGAGCACGTAGAAGGCGCCGAGGAAGCCGCCGACCCAGACCCACCACGGCGCCGCGCCGAGCTTCTCGGTTCCCGGCCAGCCGCGCGCGAAGACGAGCGTCGCGACGAGCAGCACAGCCGCCCCGACGACGAACGAGACGAGCGTCGCGCGCAGCGGGCTGCCGACCCAGCTCGCGAGCTGCGCGTTGACCCCGAACTGGATCGGCAGCATCGCGCCCGCGGCGATCGCGAAGAGGTAGTAGGGCCACGCCGTCACGCGCCCATGCTGGCGACGCCGCCGGACATCTCGGGCTTGTGCCGTTCGAAGCAATGCGGTATGAGTCGCCAGGACCGGGGGACGCCGTCGGCGGGTGCCGGCGGCATCGACAGAAAGGCGGCGGAATGGCCAAGAGAGCAGTGGCTTGGCTGGTGGGTCTCACGGCGCTCGCGGCGCTTCTCGCGTCTGGCGCGACGGCAGGAAAGCCGGTGCTGGAGCGCTTCGACATCGACGAGACGACACCGGACGCGTTCCTCACGGCGGCCTGCGGCGTGCCGGTGACGACACATGCGGAGGGGCACGTCATCGCGCGGACGTTCACCGGCGACGGCACCGGGCCGGCGGTTGTGCGGACGCTCAACATCGGCCTCACGGCGACGGCGGGTGACAACGTGATCCGCTTCCGCGACGTCGGCGCCGACGTCGAACGGATCGAGCCGGACGGCACGGCGGTCCTGTCGATCATCGGGCAGGTGCCGTTCGACTTCACGGGCGTGCTCAAGATCGACCTCGAGACGGGAGAAGCGATCCTCGAGCCGCAGCACAGCACGGCGGAGAACCTCGAAAAGGCCTGTGCGACGCTGACGGGCTGACATCCGACGCCGGGGCGGGGCTCTTCCACGGAGCCCCGCAACGGCGATATGCTCGGCTCGATGCTCGAGTTCGGCGTCACCGTCCTCCCCGATCCGCCGTACCAGCGCCTGATCGAGCTGACGAAGCTCGCCGAGGCGCAGGGGTTCACCTACGGCTGGACGTACGACTCGCACGTGCTCTGGCAGGAGTCGATGCCGGTGATGGCGCTCCTCGCCGACCAGACCTCGACGATCAAGCTCGGCCACATGGTCACGAACCCGGCCATTCGCGATCCGACGGTGCTCGCGAGCGCCTACGCAACGCTGCAGGACATCTCGAACGGGCGGATGATCATGGGCGTCGGCCGCGGCGACTCGTCGGTGCGGTACGTGGGGCGGAAGCCGATGAAGGTCGCCGACTTCGAGGAAGCGCTGAAGATGGTGAAGCCGTTCATGAACGGCAAGGAGGTCACCTGGAACGACAAGCAGCTCCAGCTCAAGTGGGTGCGGCCGGAACTGCCCGAGATCGAGATGCACGTCGCCGGCTACGGGCCGAAGGCGCTCGCCGTCGCCGGCCGGCAGGGGGACGGCGTCATCATCCAGCTCGCCGACCCGGACATCATCCAGTGGATCATGGCGACCGCTCGCCAGGCCGCAGAGGAGGCGGGGCGCGACCCGGCCGCGCTCAAGTGCATCGTCAGCGCGCCGAGCCACATCTCGGACGACCTGGCCGACGCGCGCGAGCAGGTGCGCTGGTTCCCGGCGATGGTGTCGAACCACGTGCAGGACCTGATCGACCGCTACGGCACGGACGGCTCCGTCGTGCCCAAGGTGCTCACCGACTACGTCGAGGCGCGGAAGTTCTACGACTACAACGAGCACTCCCGCGTCGGCGCCAAGCACGGCGAGTTCGTCACCGACGAGATCTGCGACCGCTTCTGCGTGCTCGGCACGGCCGAGCAGGCGATCGCGAAGCTGCGGGAGCTCGAGTCGATCGGCGTCGACCAGTTCAACATCTACCTGATGACGAAGGGCCAGGAAGAGACGCTGGAGGCGTACGGGCGCGACATCCTGCCGCAGTTCAGCGGGGTCACGGCGTAGAGTCGCAGGACGAGCTGCGGCGCCGCTGGGACGCGGCCGCAGTCGGCTGGGAGGCCGAGCGCGAGGCCGTGACGGCATTCGGCGCGCCGGTCGCGGAGGCGCTCGTCGCGGCTCTTCCTGCGAGTCTCGGCGACACCGTCCTCGATCTCGCCGCCGGCACCGGGGACGTCACGGAGGCGCTCGCGAACAACGGAGCACGTGTGATCTCGACCGACGTGTCGCCCGTGATGGTCGAGGCGGCGCGGCGGCGCGGCATCCCGGGCGTCGACCATCGAGTCATGGACATGCAGGCGATCGAGCTCCCCGACTCGAGCGTCGACGCGGTCGTCTCGCGCTACGGGTACATGCTCGTCCCGGATCCCGCGCTGGCGCTCCGGGAGACCCGCCGAGTGCTCAGGCCCGGCGGCCGGCTCGCGTTCGCGACCTGGGCGCCCGCGAAGCGGAATCCGTGGGCGACCGCCTACGGCCCGGTGCTGATCGAACGTGGCCTGCTCGAGGCACCCAAGCCGGACGAGCCGGGCCAGTTCTCGCTCGGCGAGCCTGCGCGGATCGAGGAGCTCGTCCGTGGCGCCGGCTTCGACGCGGTCGCGGTGGCGAGGTACCCGTCGTCTTCCGGGCCGCGAGCTGGGCGGAGTACCGCCGGATCGTCTCGTCGCTCGCGGCGTCGATGCGGCAGGTGCTCGAAGCGCTCGACGACGCGGCTCGTGCCGAGGTGGACGACGGCAGCGAAGGCTCGCATCGAGCCGTTCCGCTCCGGCGAGGGCTACGAGCTTCCCGGGCGTGACGCTGGTCACGACCGCGCCGGTCGTTCGGCGGTCCACGCCGCTGCCTCGGTGGAGCAGGGGCACGTGGTCGTCCCGGCGCCCGGACCGAGGCCCTGGCAACTGGGCCGGCGCGCCACACGCGATCCTCGATGACGGCGTCTTCTGGCTGAGCTACCGGGTGCGCCTGCGCGATCGGCCTCGAGCGCGACCAGACCCGCGGCGTCGAGACCGTCGTCGCCCGCTCCGTCCGACGGCGAGGCGGTTCGAGACGATCGCCAGGATCGAGCGCGACGCGTTCGACACCGATTCCTTCGAGCGCCCGTGTCTCGTCCGGCGGCCGGAGGGCGGCTGGCGTCTGTACGTCTGCTGCGCCACGCCCGGGTCCAAGCACTGGTGGGTCGAGGCGATCGACGCCGACGACCCGTCCGGGTTGCCGGACGGGCGAGCGAACGGTGGTCTTCCCCGGCTCTGCTGCGCTCGCCGTCAAGGATCCGATCGTCGACGTCAGCGGCGCAGGCGGCTGGCGGGCGTGGATCTGCTGTCACCCTCTGACGGAACCGGGCGAGGAGGATCGGATGACGACGGCCTACGCCACCAGCACGGACGGATTGTCATGGGACTGGCACGGCCACGTCCTACGGCCGACGCCGGGGACGTGGGATCAGCGCGGCGCGCGGATGACGACCATCCTGAGCTCGGAGCCGATGGTCATCCTGTACGACGGCCGCGCGAACGCGGAGGAGAACTGGTTCGAGAGGACCGGGATCGCAAGGGATCGAAACGGCGTTCTCGCCGCGGACCCGCACGGTCCGGCGGCGACGTCTCCGTACTCGGACGGCGGGCTCCGCTACGCGTCCGCCGTGCCGCTGCCCGACGGGCGCACCCGGTTCTACTTCGAGGCGGCCGGCCCCGACGGCGCGCACGACCTCTGGACCAGCGTCAGCACGTAGCTCAGAGGATCGTCTTGCCGAGCGCGCTTGCGACCAGCTCGACGGCGAGCGAGGCGGTGGCGTTCTCGCGGTCGAGGATCGGATTCACCTCGACCACCTCGAGCGAGCCGGCCAGGCCCGACTCCGCGACGAGCTCGAGCGCGAGGTGCGCCTCCCGATAGGAGAGGCCGCCTCGCACCGGTGTCCCGACGCCCGGCGCGACCTCGGGGTCGAGCGCGTCCATGTCGAGCGAGACGTGGACGAAGCCGGGCCCGGCGATCTGCGTCAGCGACTCCCGGATCGCCCGCTCGATCCCGATCCGGTCGATGTCGCTCATCGTGTACGCCTTGATCCCGAGCTCGCGGATCCGCTCGCGCTCCCGCGCGTCGACGGAGCGCAGGCCGACGAGCGCGATGCGCTCCGGCTCGACGGCCGGCAGCGTCCAGGCATCGCTGTCGAAGCGCTGGTCGGTGAGGCCGATCGCGGCGGCCAGCGGCATGCCGTGCACGTTGCCGCTCGGCGAGGTCTCGGGGGTGTTCAGGTCACTGTGGGCGTCGATCCAGAGCACGCCGCCGACGCCGACGGAGCGGGCGAGACCGCCCAGCGTCCCCAGCGCGACCGAGTGGTCGCCGCCGAGCACGAGCGGCAGCGACCCCTGCTCGATTGCGAGCCCGACGAGCCGTGCGACCCGGCCGCATGCGGCCTTGATCTCGGGCAGGTAACGCGCGCTCTCGTCCGTCTCCTCCGTCGCCTCGAGGACGGCCGTCTCGACGTCGCCCCAGTCGAGCACGTCGTAGCCGAGGCCGTGGAGCCGCTCGTTCAGCCCGGCGTAGCGGATCGCCGACGGCCCCATGTCGACGCCGCGGCGGCCCGCGCCGAGGTCGAGCGCGGCGCCGATGATCGCAACTTGCTTCCGTCCGGCCATCGGGGCGGAAGGCTACTCCTTGCGTCAGAAGTCGAGCTTCTTCTCCTCGCCGCTCTTTGGCGGGTTCCGGGTGATCAGCGCGGCGGCGACCTCGGCGAACTGGAGCAGCTTCGGCTTCCGGTCCTCCCAGTACTGCGCCTGCTCCACGTCCACTCTGATCAACGCGAGGTGCGGGTCGTCCTTCCCTTCCGGAAACCACGCCTCCGCGAACTTGTTCCAGAGCTCGTCGATCTTGGCGCGGTCATGGACGACCGTTGCCCGGCCCGAGACGGAGACGAAGAGATCGCCGTCGGGCTTGCCGTAGGCGAGACAGACGTTTGGGTTGCGCTCCAACTCCTCTGCCTTGGGTGCGTCGTCGGCGGTGAAGAACCAGAGGCTGCCGTCGAACGAGTCCCCCTGGGTCCACATCGGCCGGGCCCGGAGCGTCCCGTCCTCCTCGAGCGTGGTCATCATCGTCGGGCGGACGTCCTCGATCCGCTCCCACAGCTCCTTCTGCTGCTCGTCCATGATCTCCCCCATTCGTCGTTGATGCGTGAGATACCCTGCGCGGAGAATTCCAGGCGAGGTAGCTCAGTTGGTAGAGCACACGGCTGAAAACCGTGGTGTCGCCGGTTCAAGTCCGGCCCTCGCCATCCTGGAGTGTCCGAGCAACTCCCCGAATGAGTCGGGTGACGGAGACTCCAAATCGAACAAACCAGGGTCGGCGGTCGAAGTGACGCCGACCCGCGGCTTCCGGGCCGTCCCGACCGCATGCGCTCGACGCGGCAGGCCCGCCCGCATCGGCGGCGCCTGGACGCTACCGTCTTGATGTGAAGCGCGGGGGCACGGAGTTCCGGCGAGGAGGATCACCGTGAGCCCGGTCGAGGCTCGCGATCTCGGCGAGCCCGAGGCGGTGGTGACCGATCCGCTGGGTGCGAGCTACCAGGTGCACCTGGCCGGAACGGTGGTCACCCGCCATGTCCTACAGCCGGGCTGGAGCTGGGAGGCACACGCCCAACCACTGGTCGGCACCGCCTCGTGCGAGCTGTATCACCGCGGTGTGGTCCTCCGGGGACGGATGGGCATCCGGACCGACGAGGGCGAGGAGGTGGTCGTCGGGCCGAACCAGGTGTTCGACCTGCCACCCGGCCACGTCACGTGGGTGGAGGGCGACGAGGAGCTCGTGATGGTCGACTGGGCCGGGGGCGCCGGATTCGACACGGAGCCGGGCGAGGGCGCACGCGTGATGGCCACCATCCTCTTTACCGACATCGTCGACTCCACGGTCCAGGCGCGACAGAAGGGTGACGCAGCCTGGAAACGCACTGCGGCGATGCACGAAGACATCGTCCGCACCGTGCTGGTCCGCTTCGGGGGCCGGGAGATCGAGACCGCGGGGGACTCGTTTCTCATCGTGTTCGACGGCGCCGAGCGCGCGATCCGGTGCGGACTGGAGCTCGTTCAGGCTCTAGCGGCTATCCGAGTCTCCATCCGCGTTGGCATTCACAGCGGCGAGGTCACCCTGTCCGGCGAACGTGTTCATGGGTTGGCGGTCCACGCTGCCGCTCGCGTCCTGGCCGAGGCAGGCTCCGGCGAAGTGCTCGTGTCCGGTACCACGCGTGACCTAGCCGAGGGCGCCGCAGGACTGGCGTTCGAGTCGCGCGGGCGACACCGCCTCAAGGGTCTGGGGCGGGAGCACGAGTTGTTCGCCGCCGCATCATCCGGCGGGTAGAACGTCACTGCGACTCACTCACACGTGCAGGGTGGGCCGGTAGATGAGCTCTTGGGTGTGGCCGTCGAGCGTCCGGCGCTCGATCAGCTCGAGGTCGAAGTCGGCCGCACCTTGGAAGATCGGGTCCAGTCCGGTCTGACCGGTGATGACAGGGAAGAGCGTCACCTGGACGCGGTCGACCAGTCCGGCGGCCATCAGCGCCCGGTTCAGCGACAGGCTGCCGTGCGAGCGCAACGGTACCTCCGATTCCTCCTTGAGCCGGGCGACGATGTCGACGGCGTCGCCGCTCACGACGGTCGCGTCCGGCCAGTCAGGGGTCCTTCCAGTGTCGTCGACACCACCGTTGCCGGCAGGCTCCTCATCCGGGTGACCCATGGGTCACGCACCTCGGATTCCTCGGTGCTCGAGGCCAGCATCCGTGCGAATGCCCGATACGTGTTGGCCCCGAAGACCATCCGCTGTTCCTCGCCGTAGAGGGCGAGGCGGTGGTCGAGGAGCTCGGGGCCTTGCTTGCCCCAGTAGCCGGTCCAGTTGCCGCTGGCGGCGCCGTAGCCGTCGAGGCTGGAGAAGACGTCGAAGGTGTAGGTCGCGGTCATGTCGTTCTCCTCGAGTGCGTTTGCGCGGGTGTTGGGGATACCGACTGGGAACCGCGGCGAAACTCATCGCCGTCGATCTGCGATCCGGCTGCTCGAGCGGGCTCGGCGATTTACTTCGGACACGCCCATCCGGTTGGCCCAGCGGGCGTAGGCTCTCCGCATGAGCGAGAGCCGAGCCCGCTTTCAGGAGCTGCATGCACAGGGCATCTTCGTCATGCCGAACCCGTGGGATGTCGGCTCGGCCAAGCTCCTGGCGTCGATGGGGTTCGAGGCGCTCGCGACGACGAGCGCCGGCCTCGCCTGGTCGCTCGGCAAGCTCGACATGCAGGTCACGCGCGACGAGCTCGTCGCCCACGTCGCTCTGATCGCCGAGGCGACGCCGTTGCCGCTCAACGTCGACAGCGAACGCTGCTTTCCGAACGAGCCGGGCGGCGTCGCGGAGACCGTCCGCAGGCTCGCTGACGCCGGTGCGGCGGGGTGCTCGATCGAGGACTTCGACCCGGCGACGGGTGCGATCGACCCGCTCGAGGCAGCAGCAGCTCGCGTGGCGGTCGCGGCCGAGGCCGCGCCGCTCGTGCTCACCGCCCGGGCCGAGAACCACCTCCACGGCATCGACGATCTCGATGACACGATCGCCCGCCTGGTCGCGTACCGCGATGCGGGCGCGGACGTCGTCTATGCCCCCGGCCTCGCCGACCTCGACGCGATCAAGCGCGTCGTCGACGAGGTCGGTGTGCCCGTGAACGTGCTCTCGCTGCCGAACGGCCCGAATGTGGCCGAGCTCGGCGCTGTCGGCGTGCGCCGCGTCTCGACCGGCGGCGCGCTGGCGCGGTTCGCCTACGGCGCGCTGTTGAACGGGGCAGCGGAGCTCCGCGACGCGGGGACGTCCCGCTACAGCGAGGGCGGCGCTCCCGCCGAGGCGCTCAGGACGGCGCTGGGGCGCGGGTAGACTTCCGACCCGTGAGCACCGAGACCGAGCGGGAGCTGTGGGGCGGCGAGACGCGCAAGGCGGTCGCCAACTTCCCCGTCTCCGGCGAGCCGATCCCGGTTCCGGTGGCGCGCTGGCTCGGCCGGATCAAGGCCGCCGCGGCGCGTGCGAACGCCGAGCTCGGACTGCTCGACGCCGACAAGGCGGAGCGCATCGCCGCCGCCGGCGACGCGATCGCTCAGGGCGAGCACGACGGGCAGTTCCCGATCGACGTCTTCCAGACCGGCTCCGGCACGAGCTCGAACATGAACGCGAACGAGGTGATCGCCTCGCTCGCCGGCGAGGACGTGCACGCGAACGACGACGTCAACATGGGCCAGAGCTCGAACGACGTCTTCCCCTCGGCCGTCCATCTCGCCGCGCTCGGCGAGCTGGAGCACGACCTGCTGCCGGCGCTCGAGACACTGGCCGCCTCGCTCGAGGCGAAGGCGAAGTCGTTCGACGACGTCGTCAAGTCCGGCCGCACGCACCTGATGGACGCCGTGCCGGTCACGCTCGGGCAGGAGTTCGGCGGCTACGCCGCCCAGGTCCGCGAGGGCATCGAGCGCGTCCGGGACAGCCGCAAGCGGCTCGGCCAGATCCCGCTCGGCGGCACGGCCGTCGGCACCGGGCTCAACACGCATCCCGACTTCGCCGCCAAGGTGCGCGAGCTGCTGGCCGACGAGACCGGCCTCCACATCTCGCCGCCGGCGGACGCGTTCGAGTCGCAGGCGGCGCGCGACGGGCTCGTCGAGGCCTCCGGCGCGCTCAAGGTCGTCGCCGTCAGCCTGACCAAGATCGCGAACGACCTTCGCCTGATGGGCTCCGGCCCGCGCGCCGGCCTCTCCGAGCTCTTCCTGCCCGAGCTCCAGAAGGGCAGCTCGATCATGCCCGGCAAGGTGAACCCGGTCATTCCCGAGGTCGTGACGCAGGTCGCCGCGCAGGTGATCGGCAACGACCAGGCGATCACGGTCGGCGGCCTCCAGGGCCACTTCGAGCTCAACGTCTTCATCCCGATGATGGCCCGCAACCTGCTCGGCTCGATCAAGCTGCTCGCGTCGGCGTCGCGCCTGCTGGCGGAGAAGTGCGTCGACGGGATCGAGGCGAACCGGGAGCAGAACGAGCAGTACGCGGAGCTGACCCTGTCCGCCGCGACCGCGCTCAACCCGTACATCGGCTACGACAAGGCGTCGGAGATCGTCAAGAAGGCCGCCGCCTCCGGTCGCTCGCTGCGCGAGGTGGCGCGGGAGGAGGGCGTCGACGACGCCACCCTCGACGAGGCGCTCGACTACCGCAAGATGGCGAAGCCGCACGGCTAGTCGTTTAGCCAGAACTTCCAAACAGACTTTGCATCTAGCCTGATCTTCGTTAGCCTAGCCCCACTCGCACACCAACTGACAGGGGAGAGGCGAATGACGAAGTACCTGCTGCTTCTGGCGGCCCTCGGCGCGGCGGTTGCCGCGCTCGCGGGCTCGGCCGGGGCGATCACCGGCAACTACACCGACGACTTCGTTCACGACAACGTCGGGCTGCTCGTCTTCTACACGCCGAACACACCTGCCGGCGAGGATCCGTTCAGCCACCGCTGCTCGGGCACCTTGATCTCGCCGACCGTCGTCGTCACGGCCGGCCACTGCACCACGGGAGTCGACAGCGGCCGGATCTACTTCCAGCAGTCGGCCGCGCCGAACTACGACCCGAACGCGTTCGGCGGTTGGGGCGGCGACCCGACGACGGGCTACCCCTACCAGGGCGGGATCACGTTCAGCCGGGCCGACAACTACGGCTTCCTCGCGGGCTTCCCGGAGACGAAGGACGCCGGTGTCGTCGTGCTCGACACGCCGGTGACGCCGCAGAACGGCTTCGGCATCCTGCCGTCGGCGGGCGCGATCGACCGCTACATCGCGGCAGCCGGAGACAAGAAGCAGGCTCGGTTCACGGTCAGCGGCTACGGCCTCTCCGACCAGGATCCGCGGCCGGTCTCGTTCCGCAAGCGGCTGATGGCGACGTCGTATGCGATCAACAACGAGGCGCCGATCACCGAGTTCAACCTGAAGACGACCGCGAACGCGTCGCAGGGCAAGGGCGGCACCTGCAACGGCGACTCGGGCGGCCCGGTCTTCTTCTACGGCACGAACGTGATCGCCGCGGTGACCTCGTTCGGCCAGAACGGGCAGTGCAAGGGCCAGGACTTCTCCTACCGGCTCGACCGGCCGGAGGTCCTGAGCTGGATCACGAACCCGAACCGGGCCGACGCCGGCTAGGGCCGCTAGAAGCTAGGAACGCGGGGGCCCGCTTCGGCGGGCCCTTGCCCTTTTCTGCTTGCAGGCGGGCTCGACCTGGAGCACCGCGCGGCTGCCGCGGGCGCCGGCGGCCCGGACCGTGAACGCCGCACAGCGGTCGAGGCGGAGCTCGAAGGACGCCGCGAAGCTGCCGTCGCGCTTCGCCCGCACGCCGACGCGGCGGGTCGTCTCATCGGCGGCGATGTAGGTGACGACCACCGGCTCGCGGGCGCCGAACTGCTTGCCGCTGATCGTGAGCGGCGCGATCGAGCCGAGCTTCAGCGAGGCGCGGCGCGCTGAGGACGCCCCCTGTGCGGGAATGGCGAGAACCAGCATCAGCACAGCGGCAACTGCAACGCGCATCGGATTTCCTCCCTGTCCGAATGAAGACACAGAAAGGGGACGCTGGGACCCCCCGGAAGGGGGTCGACAAAAGTTAGCGGAGGGCTGCGCGCTCGCGCGCTGTCCTTGTATCGTCCCGGCGACGCCGCCTGTTGGGGGCGGCACGAGGGAAGGAGGGAGTGCGTGTTCCGTACTCGAATCCTTTGCCTGTTCGGCGCGGTGCTTGGAGCGCTCGCGCTCGCGGCGCCGGCATTCGGCGACGTGAAGATCACGGACAGGCCTACGTCCGCCACGACGGCGGGCAGGACGCGACAACAGCCGCGTGCTCGATCAACAACCGGCAGCAGAACGAGCCGGCCGCTGCGGTCAGCCCGACGCAGCCGAGCAAGATGACGGCCGGCGCGAACGACTACTGCACGGTGCCGACGAACGGCGACGCGTGGGCCGGCTTCTACTACAGCTCCGACGGGGGCGCGAACTGGACGAACAGCCTCCTGCCGGGATACCCGCTCGACACGACCGCAGAGGGGCAGGCGTCACCGCTGCTTCGGGCTGGCGCTCGGCGCCGGCGATCCGGTGCAGGCGTGGGACCGGTTCGGCAACGTCTACTACGGCGGGATCGCATTCAACCGCGGCAAGCCGGCGAACGGCTCGATCTGGGTCGCGCGCTACAGCTGGGTCGCGGGCGGCGCGCCCGACTACCAGGGAACGGCGCTCGTCGCGCGCGGCACGCCGAGCCCGATCTTCCTCGGTCACTTCAACGACAAGGTCATGATCGAGGTCGACCGGAGCACGAACGCGGCGACGTCCGGCAACGTCTACGTCTGCTGGGCGCTCTTCACGGCCAGCGGGCCGAACAACGGCGTGTTCTTCTCGCGTTCGACGGATGGCGGGCGGACGTTCTCCAACCGGAAGAAGCTCTCCGAGTCCGTGCACGGCAGCCAGTCGTGCGACATCGGCGTCGGCAGCACCGGTCGCGTCTGGGTGGCGTGGCGGCAGTTCGAGTTCAAGGCCGACAGCGGCCAGCGGCAGCGGAACGCGATCGCGTACGTCTCCTCGACGGACGGCGGACGCTCATTCACGAAGCCGGCGGTCGCGCACCGAGTTCGTCGCACTGGGACATGGGCGACACGACAGGCGATCCGGGAGCTGCCGGCCAGGCGGGCTACGAGGCTTGCCTCGTCGGCGACGCGACACTCGGTCGCTGCGAGGGGCCCGATCCGCGCGTGAACGCACGCGACTGCGGTGACGGGCCGTTCGAGTGCCTCTCCGGCTACGTCTTCGGACGGGCCGACTCGAGCGTGCACATCTCGGCCGATCCCACTCCGGGCGCGGATCCGGACGCGGCATACGCACTGGTCGACGCGACCGTGCCGGGGACGGAGACACCGACGGGATCGACGTACTCGACCGTCAGCGACGGGATCGGCAGCCAGGCGTCGACCTATCTCGTCAAGACGACGAACGGCGGCGGCAGCTGGTCGACGTCGCGGGTGGACCCGCAGCCGAAGGGCCACCAGTTCTACAGCGACGTCGACGCCTACGCCGGACGGCTGCACGTCGTCTACCACGACACACGCAGCGACACGGCGACGGGGCCGCCGGGCACGGTGGGCGACTTCCGCACGATCCCGTTCTCGAACCAGTGGGTGGGCGGAGCGGTTGGGTCGACGCACACGAAGCAGGGCGTCGAGACGTGGTACTCGCGCTCGTCCGACGGCGGATCGACGTGGACGCGGCAGCGCGTCTCGAGCACGAGCTACCCGCTCAACTATGAGCAGTTCGGAAACCGCGACAGCCCGTTCTTCGGGGACTACAACTACGTCTCCGCCTCGGCCTCGAACGTGCTTGATGGCGTGGCCGAGCGGGCAGGACGTGATCGCCGGCACCGACCCGCGCTACACGGACGGGAACGGCACCGACGGCTTCGACGTGCTCCAGTGCCGCACGTTCGCGAACGGTGTCTGGAGTGCCGACACCTGCCCGGACGCGGGCGGGCTCGACGAGAACATCTACGGGTTCGTCGGCGGCTAGCCCGGCGAGCTAGTAGGCGAGGAGGCCGTCGGTCGGCGGCCTCCTCGCAGGCGACGGCGCCACGCCCGCACTGAGCTAGTAGGCGACCGCGCCGCGGCCGGTCTCGGCGGCGTGGCGCTGCTCGTCCGCGCGGTAGCTCGAGCGGACGAGGGGGCCGGCGAAGACGGAGCCGAAGCCGAGCGCCTCGCCCTGCTCCCGCAGCCACCGGAACTCGTCCGGGTGCACCCAGCGGTCGATCGTCGCGTGCTTCGGGCTCGGCTGCAGGTACTGGCCGATCGTGACGACGTCGACGCCGTGCGCCCGCAGGTCGCGCATCGTCTCGACGACCTCGTCGTTCGTCTCGCCGAGGCCGACGATGATCCCCGACTTCGTCAGACACGGGATAGTCGGCGAGCTCCTTCGCGCGGCCGAGCAGCCAGAGCGCCTTGTCGTAGCTCGCCTTCGCGCCGCGCATGTTCCGGTGCAGGCGGCGGACGGTCTCGATGTTGTGGTTGAAGACCTCCGGGCGGGCGGCGAGGACGGTGTGGAGCGCCTCCTCCTCGACGCCGAGGAAGTCGGGCGTCAGCACCTCGACGCTCGCGTCCGGCAGCTTCATCTTGATCGCGCGGATCGTGGCGGCGAAGTGGCGGGCGCCGCGGTCGGGAACGTCGTCGCGGTCGACCGAGGTGACGACGACGTGCTTCAGCGCCATCTGGGCCGCCGCCTGGCCGACCCGGAGCGGCTCGAGCGGGTCGGGCGCGTCCTGCGGCTTGCCGGAGTGGACGTAGCAGTAGCGGCAGGCGCGCGTGCAGGTCTCGCCGAGGATCTGGAACGTCGCCGTGCCGCGGCCCCAGCACTCGGAGATGTTCGGGCAGCGCGCCTCCTCGCAGACGGTGTTCAGCGAGAGGCCGTGCAGCAGCTTCTTGACGTCGTAGAAGTGCCCGTCGGCGCTCGGCGCGCGGACCTTCATCCACTCCGGGCGGCGCGGGCGCTCGGCGACGGGTAGCGACGTCTCCACGGCTCCGAGTGTAGATGCGGCCGCGGCGCTCAGGCCGCGGCCCACCGTTCCACCATCAGCGTCGTCATCGTCGAGTCCTCGGTCCAGAGCCGGTGCGGGACGCCCTTCGGCCAGCGGAACTGCTGTCCGGCGGCGATCGTCGCGCATCTCGGCGCCGACCGAGGTGAAGCCGGAGCCGTCGATGCAGATCACGATCGTGTCCGTCTCGCCCGGATGCTCGTGGATGGTGGCGTGCTCGGCGAACTGCAGCATCGCGATGAAGAAGTCGCCTTCGCGGGACGAGGACGCTCCCCTCGACGCCGGTGGCGCCCGGCAGCGGGCTCCACTCGGGCCGCGGGAACGGCCGGATGTCGATGGTCATCGCGCGGCGAGCTGCACGTGCGCCGGACGCTCTTCGAGCTCGAGCCCGAAGACCTCCGCCAGCGCGTCGAGCGCCGGCCCGCGCACCTCGTCGACGGCGACCGGCCGGCCGAGCTCCCGCGCCACCGTCGTGAAGGCCGCGTCCTCGAGCCCGCAGGCGGTGATCCACTGCGTGAACGGCGCCGGATCGAGGTCGACGTTGAGCGCGTAGCCGTGCGTCGTCACCCACTTGGCGATGTGGATCCCGATCGAAGCGATCTTCCGCGGCGGCGGCGTCAGCCAGACGCCCGTGAGCCCGTCGATCCGCTGCGCCTCGACCTCCAGCTTCGCCAGCGTCAGGATCAGCGCCTCCTCGAGGTCGCGGCAGTACCGCTTGACGTCCTGGCCGTGCCGCTTCAGGTCGAAGATCGGGTAGCAGACGAGCTGGCCGGGGCCGTGGAAGGTGGACTTGCCGCCGCGGTCCGTCTCGACGACCTCGACCTCCGCGCCTGCGGGGATGTGCAGCTCCGATTCCTCGGTGCGGCGGCCCGTCGTGACCGTCGGCGGGTGCTCGAGCAGCAGGATCGTGTCCGGCAGCTCCCCCTCGGAGACGGCGGCCGCGATCGAGCGCTGCAGCTCCCACGCCTCCTCGTAGGGGACGAGGCCGAGGTTGAGCACGTGCGCAGGCATCAGGTGAACAGTAGTCTCGGGCCGCCGTGTTCCGTCGTCCGAGTCAGCCGTCCTGCGGCAGGAGCGACCGCGCCGTCTCCAGGTCCTCGGCCCGGACGAGCACCTCGTAGGAGCCGCCGAAGTTCTCGCCCAGCTGCGTGATGCGGTGCTCCGACGCGATCTCGGCGGACTCGAGCAGGCCGCGAATCAGCATCGCTTCCTGCTCGGTCGGGACGACGGTGAGGACGCTAGTAGTCGCTTTCGCCCCAGCTTTCGAGCTTCTCGCGCAGCGAGTGCAGGAAGCGGCCGGCGAGCGCTCCGTCGACCAGGCGGTGGTCGTACGTGAGCGTGATGTTCATGATCGGCCGGATCGCGATCACGTCCTGGCCGAGCTCGTCGGTCACGACCCACGGCCGCTTCACGACCGCGTAGGTGCCGAGGATGCCGGCCTGGGGCTGGCTGATCACCGGCGTGCCGTGGAAGGTGCCGTAGCCGCCCGGGTTCGTGATCGTGAACGTGCCGCCCAGGACGTCGTCGGGCATCAGCTTCTTGTCGCGGGCGCGCTTGGCGATGTCGGTGACGCCGCGCGCGAGGCCGAGCAGGTTGAGGCCCTCGGTGTGCTTGAGCACCGGCACGATCAGCCCCTTGCCGTCGGCGAGCTCGACCGCGAAGCCGAGGTGGACGTAGTTGCGGGTGACGATCTTGTCGCCGCGGATCTCGCCGTTGATCCACGGGTACTCCCGCAGCGTCTCGACGGTCGCGCGGGCGACGAAGGAGAGGTAGGTCGGGTTGACCCCGTACGCCTGCTCGTACTCCTTCTTCAGCTTCTTCCGGATCGCGACGACCTTCGACATGTCGACCTCGATCGCGCTCGTCACGTGCGCGGACGTGTCGAGCGAGCGGCGCATGTGCTCCGCGATGCCCTTGCGCATCGCGGACATCGGCTCGATCGTCTCGCCCGGCTCCGGCTCGGCGCTCGCGGCGGGTGCGGGCGCGGCGGCGGGAGCGGGCGGCGGCGTCGCCGCGACAGGTGCCGCCGGGGCGGGCTGAGCCGGCGCGGGAGCGGGAGGCGCGGGAGGAGCCGGCGCCGCCTGGGCTGCCGGCGCCGGAGCCGGCTCGGCCGGTGCGGGTGCAGGTGCTGCGGGCTCGGCCGCAGGCGGCGCGGGCTCGGCCGCCGCAGGGGCGGGCGCGGCCTGGCCGCCGCCCTCGACGAAGGCGAGGATGTCCTTCTTCGTCACGCGGCCGCCCGTGCCGGTGCCCTGGACGGCGGTCGGGTCGACGCCGTGCTCGGAGGCGATCCGCGCGACCACCGGTGAGACGAAGGTGCGGCCGTTGCCGGACGCCGGCGCAGCGGCCGGGGCGGGCGCGGCCGGAGGAGCGGGCGGCGTCGGCTGGGCGGTCTCGCTCGCGGCGGCCTCGGACGCGTCGGCGGCGTCCTGTGTCGCCGGCTCGGGCGGCGCTTCCGGGGCTGCCGCGGGTGCGGCGCCCTCGGGCGCGATCACGGCCAGCACGGTGCCGACCTCGACCGTCTCGCCCTCCGGGACGAGGATCTGCGCGACGACGCCCTCGGCCGGGCTCGGGACCTCCGTGTCGACCTTGTCGGTCGAGATCTCGAGCAGCGGCTCGTCCCGGCCGATGTGCTCGCCCTCGGACTTGAGCCACTTCGTGATCGTCCCCTCGGAGACGGACACGCCCATCTGGGGCATGACGACTTCGGTCTGCGTTCCCGTCGACATCTGCTCTCCTAGTACTCCGCCAGCTCTCTGAGTCCCTTCACGACGTCCTCGACCTGCGGGATGAAGGCCTTCTCGAGCACCGGCGAGAACGGCACCGGGCAGTCCGGCGCCGCGATCCGCTTCACGGGCGCGTCGAGATCCTCGAACGCCTCCTCGGCGATCGTCGCCGCGATCTCGCCGCCGAAGCCGCCGGTGCGGTTGTCCTCGTGCAGCACGACCACCTTCGAGGTCTTGCGCACGCTCGCGAGCACCGCCTCCTTGTCCCACGGCATCACCGTGCGCAGGTCGACGATCTCGACCGAGACGCCGTCCGCCTCGAGCTGCTTCGCGGCCTCCTCGGCCGTGTAGACCATCGCGCCCCACGTGATCACGGAGACGTCGTCGCCCTCGAGGTGCGTGCGCGCCTTCCCGATCGGGGTCACGTAGCGCTCGTCGGGCACGTCCGCCTTGATCCGCCGGTAGAGGTGCTTGTGCTCGAAGAAGAGGACCGGGTTGGGATCCTCGATCGCGGCGACGAGCAGGCCCTTCGCGTCCTCCGGCGTGGCCGGGCAGACGCACTTGAGGCCGGGGATGTGCGCGAACGAGCTCTCCGGGTTCTGCGAATGGAAGGGGCCGCCCGAGAAGCCGCCGCCGGACGGGAAGCCGGACGACGATCGGCACCGGCGTGCCGGCGCGGAAGCGCTGCTTCGCGGCGACCGTGACGAGGTGGTCCCAGCCGCAGGAGATGAAGTCGGCGAACTGCATCTCGGCGACGGGGCGCATGCCCATCATCGACGCGCCCGTGGCGGCGCCGAGGATCGCCGTCTCGGCGAGCGGCGAGTCGATCACGCGCCAGGGGCCGAACTCCTCCTGGAACCCGAGCGTGACCTTGAAGGCGCCGCCGTAGACGCCGACGTCCTCGCCGATCACGAAGACGCGGTCGTCGCGGCGCATCTCCTGCCGGAGCCCGTCGCTGATCGCCTGGAGATAGGTCTTCTCCGCCATTACTTGTGGTGGGGCGTGTCGAGGTCCTCGGGCGTCGCGTAGACGCCCTCGAGCAACGTGGCCGGGTCGGGCTGCGGTGACTCCTCCGCCTGGGTGAGCGCGTCGTTCAGGAGCTTCTTGACCCGGCTCGAGATCTCCTCTTCCTCCTCGCCGGTCAGCTCGGCGTTCTCGCGCAGCCAGGTGCGGAAGCGCTCGAGGGGGTCGTTCTTCGCCCACTCCTCGAACAGCTCCTTGGGGACGTAGAAGGCGTCGTCGTGGACGGCGTGGCCCTCCATCCGCAGCGTCTTCAGCTCGAGCAGCGTCGGGCCGCCGCCGTTCCGCGCCTTCTCGATCGCCGCCTTCGCCTCGCGGTAGACCGCGAGCACGTCGGTGCCGTCGACGACGACGCCCTCGAAGCCGTAGGCGGCGGCGCGGTCGGCGAGATGCTCGACGGCATAGCCGAGGTGCGTCGGGGTCGAGTAGGCCCACTGGTTGTTGTCGCAGATGAAGACGACCGGGAGCTGGCGGACGCCGGCGAAGTTCATCGCCTCGTGCGCGTCGCCTCGCGCCATCGCGCCCTCGCCCGACCAGCCGACCGCGACGCGTTTCTCGTCCCGGATCCGGAACGCGAGCGCGCAGCCGACGGCCACCGGCATCATCGCCGGCAGGTGGCTGACCATCGCGATCATCCCCAGGCGCGCGTCGGCCATGTGCACGTTGCCGTCGCGGCCCCGCGTCGGCCCGTCCTCGCGGCCCATGTACTGGGCGAAGATCCGCCACGGCTCGACGCCGCGGGTGATGTGGACGCCCATGTCGCGGTGCAGCGGCGTGCCGACGTCGTTCGGGCCCATCGCGGTGGCGACGCCGACGGCGGCGCCCTCGTTGCCGCGGCCGGTGTAGAACGACCCCGGGATCTTCCCCTGCTTGTAGAGGATGTGGCCGCGCTCCTCGATCCCGCGGGTGACGAGCAGGTTGCGGTAGACGCCGAGCAGATCCTCGCGGTCGAGGCCCGCCTCACGTACTTCACTCAGCGAGCCGACCGGCTCCGCCTCACGTACCGCCATGCGTCATACCCCCGCGGTTGAACGACGGCTGCACTTTATCGACGCGCATAGGATGGAGCGGGTGAGCACCGTCCCGGATGCCGATCGATTCGAGATCGATCAGCTGATCCGGCCGATGGTCAATCTCTATCGGATCACGTCGCACGGCCAGCCGGTGGCGTTCGTGCGGCAGAAGCGGATGTCGATGAAGGAGGACATCCGTTTCTTCGCCCACGAGGACGAGACCGAGGAGCTGTTCCGGGTCAAGGCGCGCTCGGTGATGGAGCTCGGCGGCCGCTACGACCTGACCACGCCCGCCGGCGAGAAGATCGGCGTGCTCGAGAAGCTCTTCGGCAAGTCGCTGCTCCGCTCGACGTGG
>CAVTSN010000005.1:0-80816 GCA_963737455.1 uncultured Gaiellaceae bacterium
AGAGCGACGCGATGAAGATCACCGTCGGGTCGCCGAAGCCGCCGAGCGACTGCTCGAGGTCGAGCACGCCGGTCGCCCACAGCGAGAGCGCGACGCCGAACGCGACGACGCCGACCGGCAGGTGATCCCAGACGAAGACCGCCACCGTCACGGCGAGGATCAGGAAGGTGATGGTCGACTGGCTCATCGACCGCTGCTTGCGGCCGGGGCTGCGACGTCCTGCATCGTCACTCCAGAGCGGCCGCGATCACGAGCATCACCACCGACGCGACGGCGGGGATGCCCATCAGTCGTTGTGCACGGGCGCACCAGGGCCGAGGGGGATGCCGAGCAGGTACCAGGCGACGAAGAACAACGTCCAGATGATCGACAGCACGAGGACGTACGGGAGCATCATCGCGACGACCGTGCCGATGCCCGCGTCCCGCCGGTAGCGCTGCGCGAAGATGATGATCAGCGGGAAGTAGGCCATCAGCGGCGTCACCACGTTGAACGGCGAATCGCCGACGCGGTAGGCGGCGAGCACCGTCTGCGGCGCCACGTCGAGCCGCAGGAAGAGCGGAATGAAGATCGGGGCGAGGATGGCCCACTTGGCGATCGCCGCCGGCATGATCAGGTCGACGAGCATCGTCACGAGCACGAAGCCGATCAGCAGCCAGACCACCCCGATGTTGGCCTCCTCGAGCCAGTCACCGAGCTTGACGGCCGCGACCTGCGCCATGTTCGAGAAGTTGAAGTACGCGATGAACTGCGCGATCAGCAAGAACAGAAACAGCAGGCTCGCGAGGCCCGCCCACGACTTCGTGATCGACGCGAGCACCTCGTCGCTCGTCCGGATCGTTCCCGCTCCGCGCCCGTAGGCCAGCCCGGCCGCGAAGAAGATGATCGTGATGATCAGGATCAGGCTGTCCATGAACGGCGAGTCGCCGATGATGTCGCCGGTGATCGGGTCGCGCAGCGGCGCGTCGGGGAACACGGTGAGCAGGCCGATCACGACGAGCACGGCGGCGGTCGCGATCAGCGCGTAACGGAGACCTTTCGCCTCCGCCTCGGGCGAGACGTCGGGGCCTTTGTCGGCGTCGAGCGACTCGTCGTCGCTCTCGAGCGAAGGGTCGTGCGTGCCGAGGCTTCGCTCGACGATGTACACGGAGACGAGCGTCAGGACGATCGTGACCAGGATCGTCGAGGCGATCCCGAAGTAGAGGTTCGCCGCGAGGTCGATCGACTGCTCCGGGTCGACGAGCGCACTCGCGTCGTTCGTGATCTCGGTCAGGACGCCGTCGAGCGGCGTGATCAGGAAGTTGACGCCGAAGCCGGCGGCGACGCCCGCAAAGGCGGCGGCCATGCCCGCGAGCGGGTTGCGGCCGACGCTTTTGAACGCAGCTGCGCCCAGGGGTATCAGCACGAGGTACCCCGCATCCGAGGCAATGCTCGAGAGGACGCCGATGAAGACGAGGATCGGCGTCAGCATCGCTTCCGACGAGACCTTGACGAGCTTCCGGATCAGCGCCCCGATCAGTCCGGCGGCCTCGGCGAGGCCGACGCCGATCATCACGACGAGGATGATCGCGACGGCGGCGAAGTTGCGGAAGTTGGCGACGAAAGACGTGAAGAGGAAGCGGATTCCGTCTGCGGACAGCAGGCTCTGGATTGCCGCCGTTTCCTCTTTGACCGTGTACTCGCCTTCCTGGACGGACGCGTCCGGCAGGCCGCCGGAAGGTTGCGTGGAACCGCCCGGAACCGTCTCCTCGACGGCGATCGGCGGAGGCTCGACGACCTGGTAGGTGACCTTGATGTCCGCCCAGGCGAGCAGGGCGGAGAGGACGATCACGATCACGCACAGCCAGACGAACAGGATGGCGGGGTTCGGCATCTTGTTCCCGCCGCGCTCGATCGCGCCCAGGATGCGCTGCATCATCGGCGTCCCGGAGGGGGCCGCTTCCGGTGCGCTCGTCACGAGCTCGCCTTCCCCGCGAACGTCTCTGCGAGCCGGCTGAAGAACTCGGTCTCGACGGCCACCGCCTTTTCGAACTCGTCCAGCAGCACGCGCTCGTTCGGCGCGTGGATGTTCGCGAAGCCGTCGGTCGTCCCCAGGAGCAGGATCTCCGCATCGGGCGCCGCTTCCTGGAGCGCGCTGACGAGCGGGATCGAGCCACCGGTCGCGACGAACGACGGCTCGGTGCCCCAGACCGCCTCGAAGGCGGCGCGCGCGGCCTCGTACGCGGGGCCGGTCGTCCTCGCAAAATAGCCCTGGCCGGTCTCGGCGGCCTCGACCTCGAGCGCGATGCCGAACGGCCGCAGCCCCTCGAGGTGCCGGATCAGCGCCGCCTGCGCCTCGGCTGGGTCCTCCTCCGGATGGATCCGAAGGCCGAGCTTGGCGCGCGCGTGCGGCACGACGGCATTGAGCGCCTCGTCGACGGGCTGAGCGTCGATGCCGGTGACGGTGATCGCCGGCCCGGACCAGATCCGCTCGCCGAGGCCGCCGGTCCCGAAGAACGGCATTCCCGGCACGATCTCGGCCAGGTCGCGGAACTCGTCGTCGCTGTACGAGGCGCCGGTCCACTCCTCGCGCCGCAGGCCGGGCACGGCGACGTCGCCGTTCTCGTCGTGCAGCGTCGCGAGCGCGTGCAGCAGCACGAGCAACGCATCGGGAGCGGCGCCGCCGAACTGCCCGCTGTGCTTCGGGCCGGCAAGCGTTCTCACCTGGACGATCACGCCCGCCATCCCGCGGAGCCCGACGGTCAGAGTCGGAACGCCGGGACGAAGGCTACCCATGTCCGCGATCACCATCGCGTCGGCGGCGAACAGCTCCGGCTGGCTCGGTGGGAACGTCGTGAGTGCGCTGCCGATCTCCTCCTGCCCCTCGATCACGAGCTTGATCCCGACCGGGGGCTTCCCACCCCAGGCGCGCAAGGCGCCGACGTGGACGAGAATGTTCGACTTCGAGTCGGCGGCGCCGCGGCCGTAGATCGCGCCGTCGCGCTCGGTCGCCTCGAACGGCGGCGATTCCCACTTCGACTCGTCGCCGGCAGGGACGACGTCGTAGTGGCCGTAAAGGAGCACCGTCGGAGCTCCGTCGGGAGCGGGGATCTCGCCCATGATCACCGGCGCTGTGTCCGGCAGCTCGAGCGGCTCGAGCACGTCGACGCCCGCGTCGCGCAGCAGCCCGACGACGAAGTCGTACGCGTCGAGCAAGGGCTGACGAGGCTCGGGGAAGCCGGCAGCCGACACGGAGGGGATCGCGACGAGGCGCGCGAGCTCCTCCTCGAGCTGCGGCATCAGTCCCGCGACGCGCTCGGCGATCGACGAGTTCGTCACCGTCGAGTCGTTGTCGGGCCTGGCACCCACTGAAACCTCCTCGAGTCCGAGGGCAGCTGCGTGAGACCATAACGCGGGGCAGGTCGCGCGCTGGCTGGGAACCGTGAGCTAGTCGGGCAGCCGGACGTTTGCAGTGCCGGTCGAGACCCGAGGCGAGAGGCCCTTCGGCCACGTCTTCAGGTCGACGGCACCGCCGGGCCTGGCCGGGAAGGTGGCAAAGGCCTGGAAGCTGCTCTGCCAGAGCCGCACGGTCTTCCCGCGCGTCGTGGGCGGCAACACGAGCCGGAACCGCCCCTGCCGGTCGGGCCACTGGGCGGCCAGCGGCTTGACGACCCTTCCGTTGACGGAGGCGCCGACGAGCAGTCCCTGGTAGATGGCTCCCGGGTACGAGGTGGACGTCGGCAGTGGCAGTACGCCGCCGACGCGTGCCGGCAGCTGGACGTCCATGCGCGCGCTTCGAAGCCGTTTGAACTTGACCGTCGGAATCAGACCCGAGGAGTACGAGACCGACCCGAGCGCGACCTGGACGCTGAGCGGGACCGGATCGTCCTGAGACTTGTCGGACGCGGCGAAGAAGGACGTGTAGTTGCCGTCCGCATCCGAGGGCTCGGAGAAGGTCCAGAAGTCGCGGTCGACGGTGCGCGTGACGACGGTCGCGCCCGCGACCGGCTTCCCGTCCGCGCCTGTGATCCGACCGGAGAGCCGGTACGTGAACAGGCTCACGCCGGCCGGGGCGAAGCCGCCCCGCGTCGCGATCCTGCCGGTGATGACGACGTTGCCGTTCCTGCCGGAGCTCGCCTTCAGTTGGTTGACCCGGTAGGCGACCGAGAAGCCGCCGGTCGCGGCGCGGGCGGCTGCGCGCTCCGCGCTCGTGAGCGAGCGCCCGCCGACGCGCGCTCGTGAGAGGTCGACGGCCTTGACGACGTGGCGGCGGGCGAGCGTGACGTCGATCGGAGCGCTGAAGCGGCCGTCGGCGCCCGTCGGCTGCTTGAGGACGAAGCGGTCGACGGAGATCCGAGCGCCGGAGACGGGCCGACCGCCGACGAGCAGACGTCCGCTGGCGATCTCCGTGTTGTCGCCCGAGGGAAGCCAGGCGCGCACCGCAATCGGGCCGCCCGTCGAGAGGCGTGCTCCCCCCGCGACCGCCGCCGGCGCGCGGGCGGCCGCCGGCGCCGTCGGCGTGGCGACGACGTTCGGCGCAGCTGCCGCGGCGAACGCCGCGCGTGTCAGCGCGGACGGCGGCGCCGACTGCTGCTGGCTGCCGCCGATCGCGAACACCTGGAGCTCGGCTGCGACACCGCCGTTCGACGAGGTCGGCGTGCCCCCGACCGTGATCGCGAGGTACTCCTTGCCGCCACTGAGGTAGAGCGTCGGCCCGGCCGCGATCGGGGCGCCGGTCTGGAAGCGCCAGAGCACCTTCCCGTTCCGCGTGTCGAAGGCGCGGAGGACACCGTCGCCGCCGCCGGCGAAGCCGAGGCCGCTCGCGGTCGTCGTCACGCCGCCCCGCTCCGGCTCAGGGGTCTGGAACTTCCACACCCGCTTGCCCGTCGCGACGTTGATCGCGCTGATCGAGCCGTGGTCGTGCCAGCTCTCGAGGCCGGTGCCGAAGTTGCCGTTCTGGAGCCCGAGGAAGACGTCGCCCTGAATCAGCTTCCGCCGCTTCTGCGTCGGGCGTCAACTTGTCCTGGATGAGGACAGCGGCCGTCTCCGCCGCCGCGTTGAAGACGTAGTTGGTGGCGGGGTCGTACGAGGCCGGCGAGTAGTTCACGCCGCCGAGCGCCGAGGGGAAGATCGTCACCGGCTGGCCGGGCCGGAGCGGCGGGTGCTCGACCCGGTCGATCACCTTCACCCGCTGGTGCAGCATCTCCCCGCTGCGGGCGTCGAGGGCGAACCAGACGCCTTCCTTCGACGCGACCGAGACGATCCGGCGCGTCTTGCCGCCGATCCTCGCGTCGTAGACGAGCGGCGGCTGCGCGACGTCGTAGTTCCACTGGTCGTTCGCGACGAGCTGCCGCCACCAGCGCTGCTTGCCCGTGTTCAGGTCGACCGCGATCAGCGAGTTCGCGCGCGGGTTCGGGCCTGGATGCAGGTCGTGGTAGAAGTTCGGCGTCCCGGAGCCGGTGCCGAAGTAGACCGTGCTCGTGCGGGTGTCGATCGTGACCGGCGTCCAGACGACGCCGCCGCCGACGATCCGGGAGAGCCGGCGCCACTGCTGCTGCTCGGGCGGGATCGTCCAGTACGGGTTCGGCCAGGCAGGCGTCAGATCGGTGTTGAACGCCATCACGTAGCCGCGAACGCCGTACTCGGAGCCGGCCGCTCCCATCACGAGCTTGCCGCCGGCGCAGATGGGCGCGCTCGTCTGCGAGTAGCCGTAGTTCGCCGAGGCGTTCGGGACGAACTGGCTGATCGCGATCTTCCCCACCACCTCGCCGTCGCTCGGGCGCAGCGCCACGAGCTGCATGTCGAGCGTGGTCATGAAGAGCTTGCCGCCGCAGTAGGCGAGCCCGCGGTTGGCCGCGACGCCGAAGTTGACGAAGAGGCCGCTGTTCCGCGGCTTGTACTCCCACTTGACCTTCCCGGTGACGCCGTCGAGCGCGAAGACGAAGTTGTTGTTCGTCGTCACGTAGAGCGTCCCGTCGATCGCGAGCGGGTACGACTGCTGCCCGCGCCGGACGTCCGGGTCGACGCGGCGGAGGTCGACGGTGAAGACGCGGCCCATCCGGTCGACGTTGGCCCGGTCGATCTGGGTCAACGGCGAGTGGCGGAGGTTGTCCGGCGTCCTGCCGAAGCCGGTCCAATCTCCCGTCGCATCCGCCGCGACGGCACCGCCGCCTCCGCAGAGCGCGAGAGCGACGAAGAGCGCAGCCCCAGACGCGTACTTCATGCTTCGACCATCGTACGGGCGTCCCTGAGGCCCGGCAAGCGCGGGCGCCCGAGCACGAGGCCGAGCACGAGCAAGAGCCCCACGAACGCGAGATACGGCGCCAGCGCGACCGTCCTTTCACCCGCGGCTGCCGGCGACGCCTGTCCTTCGCCGACAGCGGACGCAAGCAGCTCCCGCGCGCGGCCGAGGTCTCCCTCGCGCGCGACGGGTCCGAGCTTCGCCGCCGCCGCGGGTGCGCCGTCGTCGGGCCGGTACTGCGGCTCGGGCTCGCCGTCGCGGTAGACGCGCTCGGCCGGGTCCCAGAGCTGGACGACGACGAGCCGGCAGCCCGCGGGGCGGGAGAAGGGCGCGCTCTCGCCGTCGGTGAGGACCACGCAGACCCGCCGGTCGAGGTTCGGCGTGAAGAACCCCCTCGTGCCGAGCCCGGCGAGCGCGTCGAAGCTCGTGACGACGCGGGCGACCTGCTGCGGCGGCGGCGACTCGGCCGCGACCGCATCCCGCAGCGTCGAGGCGAACGCGCGCTGGTCGCGCGTCGGGAACAGGTACGGGAGCGCCCGGTCGGTCAACCCGGCCAGGCCCGCCCGCACCTCCGGGATCGCCGCTCTGAGCTCGAGCGCCGCTTCTCGGGCGCGCTCGAGCCTGGTCGGGTCGGCTGGGCCGTTCGCCGCGAGCATCGAGCGGGACACGTCGAGCACGAAGAGCGCCTCGACGTCGTCGCGCACCTCGCCGCCGTCGTCGAGGCGGATCACAGGCTGGGCGGCTGCGAGCCCGAAGGCGCAGCAGGCCGCGGCGAGGAGCACGAAGCGGCGACGGCCCCGCCGGTGCTCGGGCAGGCCGATCGCAGTCGCCGCGCGCGCGGCACGCCGGCGCGCGAGTGCGAGCGCGGCGAGGGGAAGGACTGCGGCCAGGCACGCGAGCGCACCGAGCGGGCTGAGGAAGGTCAGCTCGAACGCCAGCACGTCAGTAGCCCCGTCCCGGCAGTCCGGCTCCGGCGCCGCGCCGCCCGCCGCCGCGCGGGCCGGACCCCTGTCCGGCCCCGGTGCGCACGCCGACGGCGCGCAGCCGCCGCACCGCGAGCTCGAGGTCGAACTTGGCGGCGACGTTGTCGTTGTCGAGCCGGACCGCCGTCTCGAAGAGGTCGCGGCTCAGCTCGTCCGGCGTCTGCCCGGCCGCCGAGCGGCCGCCGCCGGCGGCGAGGACGCCGAGCAGGACGTCCGCCTGGGCCGCCGCCTTCCGGTCCTCTGCCACCGCGATCTCCGTCAGCAGCCCCTGCGCCCGAGAGCGGAGGATCGTGCGCGTCAGGCCGCTGTCGAAGCCGCGGCCGGCGCGGGCGGCTGCCTCGTACGCCGCGACGGCGGCGCGCAGGCGTGCGCTCTCGTCGCCGCTCCGGGCGCGCACCGTCAGGGCTCCGGCGACGAGCAGGACGGCGGCGGCGAGCGCAGCCGCTGCGAGCACGAGCCGCGACCGCCTCACGCGCGCTCCACCCGCGTCACGAACAGCTCCCGGAGCGCGAGCGCAGCGGCCGCGGCGACCGCGGCCAGGAGCAGCGGCAGCCGCACGTCCCCGCGGCCGGCCGCTTCCTCCTCGTCCGGCAGCGGAGCGGCCGAGAGGTCCGAGGAGCGACGCAGCAGGCGCTCGATGTAGCGCTCGTCCTCCGGCGCCGCGTTCAGACCGACGACGCGGACGGGGATCTCGAGGCGGCGGAACGCGAGCGCCGTGCTCGTCAGCCGCTCGAGATCGCCGACGTCGTCGTCGAGGTCGCTGACGAGGAGCACGGCGGGCCGGCCGAGCCGCTTGTCCCTGATCGTGTCGAGCGCGAGCTGGAGGCCGGTCGAGATCTTGGTGCCGGCGCTGAACGCGTTCGTCCAGGGATTCGTCGGCACGGTGATCGCACCGCCGGTCTGCTCGGGGACGTCGAACCGCCGCGCGAACGAGCGCAGCTCGGCGGCCGGCGTCCCCGGCGGCAGGGCCAGATACGCCGTGTCCGAGAAGACGATCAGCCCGTAGCGGCCGCCCGACTCGGCGAGCTCGTCGAGGGTGGCGCCGATCCGGGCATAGGTGTCCGTCGAGATGCTCGCGGAGAGATCGAGCACGACGAGACCGTCCGTCCCTGCCGGCAGCGGGCCGGCGGGCGGCGTCTCGCCGCGGCCGAGCACGACGACCGCCGTGGCGGCCCCGATCGCGACGACAGCGAGCAGCACCCGCAGCAGGAGCGTTCTCCTGGTCGAGCCGGCAACCGAGCCGAGCTCGCCGAAGGGGATCGGCTTCACCGCGCGACCTCGTCGGCAACCGCGAGCGTCGGCTCCGGCTCCGGCTCCGGGCGCGACCAGGCGAGCCGCGTCGCCTGCGCGGCAGGCGGTACGTCGCCGAGCGTCGCCGCGAGATGGTCGAGCGCCCGCCGGCGGTCGGGCGGCGAGCGTCGGGCCGACTCACGGACGAGGCGGAGCGCACGCCGAAGCCGGTCGACCGGGGCCGCGGGCGTCCGCCGCCGGAGCTCGGCCGCGAGGAGGGCCGCGGCGACCAGCGCGAGCACCGCCGCCGCGCCGAGGAGCAGCTCGTCCGCGAAGCCGCCGGCCGGCGACGCCGCGACGTCGGTCGGGGCGCGATAGGCCGGCCTGCGCGCGGCCACCTCCTTCGCCGTCACGCGCGGCAGCACCCGGACCGTGACGCCGCCCACCGAGACGGCACGGTTCGCGCAGGCATCCGTGAGGCAGGCGAGCCGTCCGTCCGGGAGTCGGTCGAACGGGCCTGGATCTGCCGCCTTCAGCGTGAACGCGTCCCCGAAGTACACCTCGCGGTCGGCGTCGGCCGCAGCCGCGGGGCCTGCCACGGCGAGAGCGAGCACGGCGAGGGCAACCAGCCTCATGCGGCCCGCCTGCGAAGCGCCTGCCGCCGCGCCGCCCACGCGGCCAGCGGGGCGAACGCGTCCTGGCCGCCGACGACGACAGGATCGCAGCCGAGGTGCCGGAACGTCCGCAGCGTGCGGTCGAGCCGCCGCTCGTGCTCGAGCGCGAGCTCGCGCACCTCGCGCCGCGTGAACCTCGTCGGCGCGACCGACCCCGGTGGCCGGATCGGCGAACGGGACGACGGCGCCGTGGACGTCGGGGAAGCTCTGCTCCCAGGTCGGGTCCTGGACGACGACCGGCACGACGTCCCAGCGGAGCGCCCGCAGGCGCGCCCAGTCGGCCGCGCGGACGGGCTCGAGGTAGTCGGAGAGAACGAAGACGAAGCTCCCGGGCGGAAGCGTGTGGCCGTGGCGGAGCAAGGCCCGCAGGCCGAGCTCGAGCGCACGTGCGGGCGCTGCGAACGTCGCACCGGCGAGGCGCGCCCGGACGTCCGCGAGGCGGCGCCGCCCGGCGGGCGGGAGCCAGGTGGCATGAGCCTCCGGGCCGGCGACGTCGAGATAGGCCACCTCGCCGAGCGCGGCGACGGCGCTCGCCGCGATCGCCTCGGCCGCAGCGAGGATCGCTGCCGGCTTGTCGAGCCACGGCGAGTCGGGGCCGTACAGGCCGAGCGACGGTCTCCGGTCGACGAGGATCGTGGCCCGGGGAGCCTCCTGGGCGAGGTACTCGCGGACGACGAACTCGTCGGTGCCGCGGGCGGCGGAGAGTCGCGCCGACGCGGCCCAGTCGATCCAGGCAACGTGATCGCCGGGTCGGTAGGGCCGCGAGCCGACGACCTCGTCGCCCTGGCCGCGGCGGACGCTCCGGTTCCGGCCGAACGATGCCCCGACGAACCGCCGGCGCGGGACGAGCGGAAAGGTCCGCGCCGCCACTAGCCTCCGCCGAAGCGATCCTCGTCCCAGTCGGGCTGCGGCCGTGGCGCGCGGGCGAGGCACGCGTCCCAGATCACGCTGCCGAGTTGCTCCCGGTCGAGCGACTCGGCATCGACGGCGAAGTCGATGCCGAGCACGAGCCGGTGGCCGACGACGGGCTCGAAGAGCCGCTCGACGTCGGCGGGCACGACGTAGCTCCGCCCCGCGATCAGCGCCCAGGCGCGCACCGCCCGCTCGAGCGCGAGGCTGGCGCGCACCGAGGCGCCCACCTCGACCTGCTCGAGCTCGCGCGTGGCGCGGACGAGCTCGACCGCCCATCGCTTCAGCAGCGGATCGACGTAGACGCCCTCGACGGCGGCGCGGAGCGACGCGAGATCCTCGAGCGTGACGACCGGCTGCAGCAGCTCGAGCGGATGCCCGTGCAACTGGCTGTCGAGGATCCCGAGCTCCTGCTCGACCGTCGGGTAGCCGAGCGAGGTGCGTAGGAGGAAGCGGTCGAGCTGCGCCTCCGGCAGCGGGAACGTCCCCTCCTGCTCGATCGAGTTCTCGGTCGCGATCAGCAGGAACGGCGTCGGCAGCGGTCGGCTCGTGCCGTCGACGGTGACCTGGCGCTCGGCCATCCCCTCCAGCAGCGCCGACTGGGCCTTCGGCAGCGCCCGGTTGATCTCGTCGACGAGGAGGACGTTCGCGAAGATCGGTCCGGGGCGGAACTCGAACCGCCGCTCCTGCGGATCCCAGACCGAGAGCCCGGTGACGTCGGTCGGCTGCAGGTCAGGCGTGCACTGGATCCTGGAGACGGATGCGCCCTCGACCGAGCCGGCCAGCGCCCGCGCCAGCACGGTCTTGGCCGTCCCGGGCACGTCCTCGAGCAGCACGTGGCCCTCGCAGGCGAGGGAGGCGAGCACGAGCGCGACCTGATCGTGCTTGCCGTGCACGACCGTCTCGATGTTCGCGAGCAGGTCGCGGGTGATCTCGGTCGCTCTGCCGAGCGCGGCGGAGTTCGCTGCTCCCCGCTCGACGCTCGTCATGTCGGCCATCGTAGTCGAGCCGCCGGGGGAAGCCGCCTCGGCGGGCGGCTTCCCCCGGCTGACATCAGGGGTTGACGGTCAAGCTCCCCAACATGCCGCGGTCGATGTGGAACGGCACGTCACAGACGTAGCTGAACCGGGCCGCGGGCAGTCCGACGGTGTACGTCTCCGTCTGGCCCGGGTTGAGGATGGCGCCCACCTTCACACCCTGGACGGAGAAGTTGTGCACCTCGCTGCCGTTGTTGCGGATCACGAACGTGACCTGGCCCGAAGGAACCGACTGCTGGGACAGGTTGTAGCCGTACTCGAACATGCCGACCTGAACGGTCGTGTTCGCGCTCCCGACGGGGCCTGTCGGAGCGGGCGTCGTCGTCGTGGTCGGCGTCGTCGTCGTGGTCGGCGTCGTCGCGACAGGCTTGGTGGCGACGGCGTACTTCCCCTTCATCCCTGCCTTGGCGTGCCCGAAGAGGGTGCAGAGGAATGCGTACTGCCCCTTCTTCGTGAACTTCACGGTCAGCTTCGCCGTCTTGCCGGGAAGCAGCGACTTCGTCTTCTTGCCGTTGATCTTGAAGTCGTGCGAGATCTTGCCCTTGTTGATCACGGTGAAGACGACCGTTCCGGTCGGAACGCTCCGCCGTGAGAAGGCGTACTTGAACTCCGTCGCCTTCACGGTCACTTTCGTCGGCGCGACGACCTTCGTACTCGCCGCACCGGCGGGCAGGAAAACGCCCGCGATCACGCCGGCGAGCGCGAGTGTCGCCAACCCGGTGACCCCGGCGACACGCTTGAACTTAAGTGGTTTCCTCATCAATTCCCTTCCCCCTGGTGGCCCCGTCTCGTGGAGAGTAGCCGCCGTGGGCGTCTCCTCGGTTGATTTCGAGTGGGAGGCGCCGGCCGGCGCCCCCCACTCGAGAGTTGCTGCCTAGGGCAGCACGTACGTGTAGATGCTGTCGCCGCGCAACCGGGCCGGATTGGTCAGGCCCAGAGGCCGCGAGACGTCGTTGTGCGACTGGCCGCCGACCGCGATCGACACGTACTGCTTGCCGCCCGCGGTGTAGGTGACCGGCGCAGCCGCTGCCGGCGCGTCCATCAGACCCGACTTCCAGAGCTGGGCTCCGGTCTTCGTGTCGTACGCCGCGAGGTAGCCGAGGCCGTTCTGGGCGTTGCCCTCCCCGAGGTGGCCGACCCACGTCATGCCCGCAGCGGTGTTCATCGTGCCGCTGTAGCACGGCGCTTCCCAGATCTGCTTCCACGCCAGCTTGCCGGTCGTCACGTTCAGCGAGGCGAAGTTGCCCCTGTTCGACGTGGACGTGTCGCCGACTCCGAGCCGGCCGGCGCCGATGCCGCCGAAGGCACCCTTCACCTGCGAGGCCGCCGGGATCTGCTCGAAGGACGTCGCCCGGTCGGTCACTCCGCACGTGATGAAGGTCTTGTTCTCCGGGCTGTACGAGCTCGCCGGCCAGTCCATGCATCTCGAACGGCTGCACGACGTACTGCGTCGTGTCGTACGGGTCGTAGACGCAGCCGATCTTGTACGGCTTGCCGTCCGGCGCGATCGCCGTTGCGAACGGCACGTACGCGTTCGTCTGCGTGCGGTTGCCGTCCGTGCAGGGCCGCCGATTGGCGTCCAGCCTGTTCCCGAGGACGTTGTCCGCCATCGGGATCGGCTGCGTCGGCCACGTGTTCACGTCCAGAGCGGTGCTCTGCGGCACCTTGACCTCCGGGATCGGGAGCAGCGGCTTGCCGGTCTGCCGGTCGAGGATGAACGTCATCCCGTACTTGTTCACATACGCGACGCCGGGACGCGAGACCATCTTGCCCTTGACCATGTACTTGTTGGTGAACATGACGCCGTTGTTCGGCAAGTCGGCGTCCCACAGGTCGTGATGGGTGGTCTGGTAGTACCAGACGAGCTGGCCCGTGTAGAGATTCAGCGCCACGATCGAGTCGGTGTAGAGGTTCATCCCGGGGCCGCGGCTGTTCCACGGAACCGGGTTGCCGGTGCCGAAGATGGCGAGGTTCAGCTTCGGGTCGATGATCGGGGACTCCCACATCGAGCCGCCGCCGTTCGTAACGTTGTTGGTATAGCCGGCGGAGTTGGCGGACCACGTCTTGTAGCCGGGCTGGCCCGGGCTCGGGATCACGCCCCAGGACCAGATGCGCTTACCGTTGTTCGCGTTGAAGGCCTGCATCGTGGCGCTGGAGCCGCCGTTGTCGCCTGCGGAGTCGCCGATGAGGACCATGCCGTTGACGTAGATCGGAGCGCTCGACGTCTTGCCGCCCGTTCTCCACGGCGTCACTTCCGTCTGCCAGTTGACGGCGCCGTCTAGCTGATTGAGCCCGTAGAGCTGGCCATCGGCGAGCCCGGCGAACACCTTGCCCTCGCCGATCGCGACGCCGGGCTTGCGCGAGCCGGAGCCGAGGCCGAAGCCCGCGTCGTAGGTGGGCGTCCACTTCCAGAGCCTGGCGCCTGTCGCCCCGTCGAGCGCGTAGACGGCGCCGAATGGATCCTGGATGTAGTAGGTGCCCTTGGCGACCACGGCGTTCGCCTCGAACGAGCCGCACGCGGCATTGTTCGTCGTGCAGTAGCCGAGGTCGACCTTCCAGGCCAGCTTCAGCGTGCCGACGTTCGCCTTCGAGATCTGTGTCAGCGACGAGTACCGGTGGCCCTTGAGGTTGCCCATGTGCATCAGCCAGTCATCGCCGGCGGGAGCCCCGAGTTGCGCAACCGTGTAGATCGGCGACGGCTCGATCGCCGAAGCTGCGGCCGGTGTGGACTCGGCCAGAGACCCCGCGAGCCCCGCGGCTACCAGCAGCGCGAGACACGCCGTAATGGAAAGAAATAGTGCCCTGCGCATTCGGTGCCCTCCTCTTAAGGGACGTGGCGGACGGCGGTGCCCGGTCTTGCTGTCAGCTCACTGAGCCGACCACCGGCGAGAGCTTGAAACATGTCACCAAGAACCTACAACCGCGAACCCGCGGCGGCAAGTGGCTTCTCGCACATCCTGTCGCGGTCCGGCGCGGCGTTATCCTCCCGGCCATGTCACGTGCGCTCCGATCCCTTGCCCTCCTCCTCGCCACGCATCGTCGTCGCGGGGTGCGCGGGAGACGACGAGACCGCCGGGACGACAACGGGAACCGGTACCGACACGGTCACCGCACCGAGCGGCTCGAAGATCACCTTGCGCGCGGGAAGCACCAACACCGGTCCCTGGGTGCAGTCCCTGTCGCTCGAGCACGGCCCGGACGGAGAGCCGACAGACTTCTTCGTCTGCGCCGCCTGGGACGAGGCCAGCTCACGCGAGGGCTGCGACGCAGCGCCCGGGACCGAGCTGCCTGCCGGAACGATCCTGCGCCTCGAGCAGCGCCCAGTCGGCGCGGCGGTCGAGAGCCCGGACAGTCCCGGCTGGGCGACTGTGGGAACCGCCGAGTCCGCGGAGCTCGAGGTCCCGCTGAGCGACTTCGTGGCGGGCGTGGACGTCGAGAAGGCCACCTACCGCGTGACGCTGCGCCCTCGCATCGGCGGGGCGGCGCTGGCGACGTCGAACCCGATCACGGTCGCCTGGTCCTGACGCAGCTCCCCGGTCAGGGCAGGCCGTAACGCGACGAGCTCGGGCGTAATGCCCCCGGAGCGCGGGGCTCCGGCACCGAAGAGCACGAGATCTCCGAGCACGGCCGGGCACGCGTTCACCCCCGCTCGCATCCGTGTGCGCCAGACGAGCTCGCCGTCCGCCGCCGCGAACGCGTACACGGTCCCGTCGAAGGTGGACGTGAAGACGACGTCGTTCGAGACCGTCGCGCAGCCGAAGTTGGGCGAGGGCAGCCGCCGGAGCCAGAGCGCGCGCCCCGTTCGCGGCGTCGAGGGCGACGAGGCGGCCCTTTCCCCGCGAGGGCACGACGGTCGTCAGCTCCTGGTGGCCCGTGGCGCTCCCCCACCCGCACAGGTCGACGACCGGGACGAACAAGCGGCCCTCGGCGTAGGCCATCGGCGTCAAGACCCCGCCGAACAGGCCGGGGCAGACGATCACTCGCCGAGGCGGCAGCGGGCCGCGGTCGTTGCGGTGGAGACCGACCGCCGTGGCCCAGCGCCGCCGGCGCGTCTCGCGGTCCCAGGCGATCACACGCCCCGCCTTGCCGGCTCCGAAGACGAGCTCCTCGCCCTCGACCGTCGCCAGGATCGGCGTCGCCTCGAAGTCGTAGTCGCGGATGTCGTGCGGTGTCACCTGGTCGTGCCAGAGCAGGCGGCCGCTCCGCGCGTCGAACACGAGCAGCGAGTTCGTGTACGGCACCGGGCCTGGGAAAGCGGCGCCGTTGGGGTGCTCCGGCGATCCGCCCCACGGCTGCGGGTTCGAGTTCCCCGCGTAGAGCCGGCCCTCCGCGTCGATCGAGACCGGATACCAGAGCCCACCTCCGCCGGCCTCGAGCGGATACCGCCACGGTTCCCGGATCGTGACGAACTTCCAGCGCACCACTCCGGTCGCGGCGTCGAGCGCGTAGATCGCGCCCCGTCCGCCCGGCGGGAAGCCGACGGTACTGGTGAAGACGAGCCCCCGCCAGACGACGGGCGCGATGTCGACGAACTGCTCCGTCGCGCTGGTCAGGTGCCGGCTCCACAGCTTCCGGCCCGGTTGCGGCGGAGAGGGCGAACGCGTCGGAGTCGGTCGCGCCGTAGACCCGCCGGCCGTCCACGGCGAGCCCGTTCGGCCCCTCGTTCAGCGCGCGGAAGCGGTGCACCCAGCGCAGCTTCCCGGTGGCGCGCTCGAGAGCGTGCACGTTGCTCTGGAGGTCCTGGATGTAGACCGTCTCGCGGTCGGCGACGGGCGTCGACGCGAACGTGCCCGAGTAGTTCGGCTTCGCCGTGAAGGCGTACCGCCACCGGACCTCCAGCCCGTCGGCGTTTCCCGCATCGATGGATGCTCCCGCGGCGGCCCGGGTGCCCGCGAGATCTCCGTTCGGCAGCTCCCAGGTGCTGTCGGCGTCGTTCTCTCCGCAACCGACGACAAGGCCGGCCAGCACGGCGATCACCGCCAGGCTCCGCGCGCATGGTGCTGCGCGAAACCGTTGATAGACTCCCGCCCGTGAAGTCACGTCTGTTTCGCGCTCGCAGCGGTTTCCGCGGTGGCTCTCGTGCCCGCGGCGCAGAGCGCCGATCAGCCCCAGACGACCGCGCCGCCTCCGGTCTCGAACATCAAGGTCACGATCACGGATGCCGGGGTCAGCATCAGCCCGAAGCGGGCGCAGCGCGGCAGCATGGGGCGCTTCATCCTCGTCAACAAGGGCAAGAAGCCGCACGTGTTCGTGCTCGGTCACGAGCGGCGCGGCACCGGGGTTCAGACGGGCTTCAAGAAGACGCTCAAGCCCAGCCAGCAGAGCGTGCTGATCCTCTTCCTCGACTTCCGCGGCGCGATTCCGTACCACGCTCCCCTGCCGGCTGACAAGAGCAAGCCGGCCATGAAAGGGATCTTCAGAATCATCTGAGGACCGGTCGCGGGCGGGCGTGACGCTCAGCGCGGCTGCCACGCGGGGGGCGAATCACCCACGGGGGGATGGGGCGCCCGTCTTGATGGTCCTCGTCGCGCCGGTTGCGACGGTCCTGAGCGTCAGCGCATTCAGGTGCACGTAGGCCAGGGTCTTCCCGTCCGGCGCCCAGCCCGCCGGGCCGGCGTCGTTCACGATCCGCCGCGGCCGGTGCGGCGCCGGCATGCGTGCCATGTACAGCGCGTACTGCGGGCATGGGCCCTCGCCGCAGTCATCCGGACCGGTGCTGAGACGCGGACCGAGATAGGCGACCATCAGACCGGTCGGGCGAGACGGTGGCGTTCTGCGTCGTCTGGATGTCCAGGGTCAGGCCGTAGTACTTCTGGATCCTCCCGGTCTGGGCGTCGACCCGGACGATGTCTGCCGCGGAGGGGATCAGGATGGACTTGCTGTTCGCTGTCCAGGTCGGCCGCCCCGCAGGCGGAGCCAGAGGGAGCCTTCGCTCGCCCGCACCCGTCGGCGCCATCACATAGAGGCGCCACTCGGCTCGGAACGGCCGCAGGAACGCGATCCGCTTCCCGTCCGGCGACCACACGGGGTAGATGTCGCGCGCTCCGGACGTGAGCCTGCGAAGGCCCGTCCCGTCGAGGTTCATCCGGAAGATCCCCGAGCCGAGCCGCGCGAACACGATCCGCTTCCCGTCAGGTGAGAACGCCGGCTCGGTGGCGGACTTGCTGCCCGTCGTCAGTTGCTTGAGCCCCGAACCGTCGGTCCGGATGCGCATCAGTTGGATCGGACCGCCGGTGACACCGTTCGGATGCCCGGAGAAGACGATCCAGCGCGCCGGCGCTGCGGCCTCGGTCCCGGCGTTGGCACGCGACGACGACAGTCGCGAGCGCGAAGACTGATGCGATGAGGATCGGCCAACGGCTCGAGACCATTCGCTCGAAGAAATATCACGCAGCAGGGCGTTTAGTCGAACCGGATCACGCTGCGGATCCCGTCCTGGGCCTCCATCAGCTCGAAGCCGCGGTTGACCTCGTCGAGCGTCAGCGTGTGCGACAGGAACGGCGCGACGTCGATCTCGCCCGCGAGCCAGCGGTCGACGAGCTGCGGTACCTCGTCGCGCCCCTTGATCCCGCCGAAGGAGGAGCCGGCGACACGGCGCCCGGTGATCAGGAAGCGCGGCACGATGTCGAGCGTCTCGCCCTTCCCTGCGACGCCGGCGACCGTGCAGAGGCCCCAGCCCATCCGCGCCGACTCGACCGCCTGCCGCATGACGGCGACGTTGCCGGTCGCCTCGAACGTGTAGTCGGCGCCGAAACCGCCGGTCGTCTCGACGATCCGCTCGACGGTGTCGGGGCCGCCGAGCATCGTCTCGGTGGCGCCCTGGCCCGTCGCGAGCTCGAGTCGCTCCTCGGAGAGGTCGACGCAGATGATCCGCTCGGCGCCCTGCAGCCTGCAGCCGGCGACCGCGCCGAGGCCGACCATGCCGGCGCCGAAGACGACACAGGTCGATCCAGGCTCGACCGCCGCCGTCTTGATCGCCGCCCCGAGGCCGGTCGAGAGCCCGCAGGCGAAGAGCGCGGCGCCCTCGAGCGGCGCCTCCTGGCTCACCTTCGCCAGCGCGATCTCGGGCATGACGGTGTACTCGGCGAACGTCGAGGTGCCCATGAAGTGGCGGATCGGCTCGCCGCCGCGCGACAGCCGGACGGTGCCGTCGGGGAGGTGCCCTTTCCCCTGCTCCTCGCGGATCGCCATGCAGAGGTTCGTCCGCGTCGAGCGGCAGTGGACGCACTCGCGGCACTGGGGCGAGAAGAGCGTGACGACGTGGTCGCCCGGCGCGAGCGAGTCGACCCCGTCGCCGACGCGCTCGACGACGCCGGCGCCCTCGTGCCCGAGGACGGTCGGCGCGTAACCCGAGGGGTCGGCACCCGAGGCCGTGTAGAGATCGGTGTGACAGACGCCGCAGGCGACGAGCCGGACGAGGACCTCCCCCGCCTGGGGCTCTGCCAGCTCGACCTCCTGCACAACGAGGGGCGCGCCGAACTCCTCCAGCACCGCGGCGCGGATCTTCACCGGGTCGCCCGCTCGGTTGCCTCGAAGCCGCTCGTGCGGTGCGTCTTGTCGCAGAACGGCTTCGTCCCCGAGCGGCCGCAGCGGCAGAGCGCGACGGTGTCGCCCTCGGGAAGCTCGTACGCGTTCCCGTCCGAGTCGACGAGCCGGATCGGCCCTGTGACGCGGTACGGGCCGTTCTCCCGGACCTTGATCGTGACCGCGGCCACGAGTTCGACTCTACACTCGGTGGCGTGAGGATCTGCCTTGGTGACCCCGTTTGCGTGGTCGCTGCCACACGACGTCAACCAGCATGTCGCCGGAATCGCGAAGGAGCTGCGGGCGCTGGGGCACACGGTCACGGTGCTGGCCCCGTCCGGCCGGCCGGCCGACCTCGCCGCCGGACGGCGGGCGCTCGCGCGCGGTGACACCGCGGAGACGATCGCGATCGGTACCGCCGTCCCGATCTCGCGCCGCTCCAGCCTCGGCGTGCCGGTCGGGGTGCGCGCGAACGTCAGGCTCGCGCTGCAGCAGGGCCGCTTCGACGTCGTCCACGGCTTCGAGCCGGGTCTCCCGAGCATTTCGTACCTCGCGCTGCGCGACTCCGAGGCGCTCGGCGTCGCGAGCTTCTTCTCGCCCGACCGGCTCGGCTACCCGCCGCGGCGGGCGCTCCGCGAGAAGCTCCTGGCGCGGATCGACTCGCTGATCGCATCGTCCGAGACGACCGCTGCGGCCGCGGCCGTGCGCTTCCCCGGCGACTACCGCGTCCTTTCCCCGGGCGTCGACACCGAGCTCTTCCGGCCGGGCGCGAAGCGGAACCTCGTCGCGATCGAGCTGCATTCAGGGTCGCTACCCGTCGCGCGGTCTGCGCTCCGGTCGCTGAAGGAGCTGCCCGGCTGGGAAGCGGTGCTGCTGCGGACGAAGCCGCTCTCGACGCGCCCCGGGATCCCGCTCGCACTCCGTGACCGGGTCCGCGTTCGCTCCGGCCGCAGGGCCGAGGCGCGCGCAGCCGTGCTCGCCGAGGCGGCGATCGTCGTGCCGGCTCCGACCGGCTCGGCCCGGCTGCGACTCGAGGCGGCGGCCGCGGGCGCGGCCCTCGCAGCCCCTCCGGGCGTGTTCGACCAGCCGGAGCTCGCCGCTGCCGCACTGCAGCGGCTGGCCGAGGACGCCGCGGTGCGCGAGCGCAAGGGCCGGGAGGCACGCGCGTCGGCCGAGTCCCAGAGCTTCGCCGTCGTCGCGCAGGAGCTGGAGCGGATCTACGGCGCCCTCGGCAGCCGCAAGCGGCCGCGTCGCCGCGACGGCGAGCCGCTCGCCGACCGCCCGTGGATCCTCGCCGACCTGCACATGCACACGTCCTGGTCGCACGACTGCTCGATCGAGGTGGACGAGCTGCTCGAGCACGCCGAGTCGGAGGGGCTCGGCGCGATCGCGGTCACCGACCACAACGTCTTCGGCGGCGCCCTCGAGGCGGCCGAGAAGGCGCGCGGGCGCGAGCTGATCGTGATTCCCGGCGAGGAGGTGAAGACCGACGACCAGGGCGAGGTGATCGGGCTCTTCCTGAAGGAGGAGATCCCGCGCGGGATGACGTTCGCGGAGACGGTGGCGGCGATCCGCGAGCAGGAGGGGATCGTCTACCTCCCCCATCCCTTCGACCGCATGCACGCGATCCCGTTCCCGGCGACGCTGCACCGCCACATCGACGAGATCGACGTGCTCGAGGTCTACAACGCGCGCCTCCTCTTCGAGGGCTACAACGACGAAGCGCTCCGATTCGCGCGCAAGTACGGACTGCCGGCGGGGGCCGGTTCGGACGCGCACGTGCTCCAGGGGGTCGGCACAGGCGCGCTGCGCATGCGCGCGTTCCGCGGCCCGGAGGAGTTCATGCTCTCGCTCCGGAGCGCCGCCGTGCTGCGCCGGCCGAAGTCGCTGGCCTATCTCCAGAGCCTCAAGTGGGTGGCCCAGGTCAAGGAGAAGGTGCGCTAGGAGCGAAACCGGGAGACGACGCCTGTGGCTGCCGCATCGACTGACGAGATCTACGAGCGTTACCTGCAGAAGGCGATCTCCGAGATCAACGAGCTCGGGCACGAGGTCGGCCGGTCGGGTGACGAGACGCACGTGCCCGTGCTCGGCTCGGGCCATCCGCTCGCGGACATCTTTCTGCTGAAGCACGCGCCGAAGGCCTCGGAGATCCAGGAGGGCGTCGCCTTCTTCGGCCGCGCAGGCGAGGCGCTGAAGAAGTCGCTGCAGCGGCTGCACGTCGACCCGATGGCGGTCTACGGCACGAACTGTCTCAAGTTCGGCGGCGAGAGCTTCGAGGAGGCGGCGCCCTGGCTGACGCGCGAGCTGCACATCGTCCAGCCGAAGCTGCTCGTGCTGATGGGCGAGGAGACGGTCGCATTCGTGAACAGGCTCGGCTTCCCGCTCTCCGACGAGGTCGACCCGTCAGCCGAGGGCGCGCAGCGCTTCACGGCGACGGTCGAGGCGCTCGTCGTCCCGGACATCGACACCGCGCTCGACGAGGCGCCCGCGAAGACAGCCTTCTGGAACGCGTTCAAGGCCGTCGGCGTCTGGTATTCCGAGCTGCCGCCGTATTGAGCCGGCAGCGCTGGGCCGCGTTCGCGGGACTGACGGCCGCGCTCGCGCTCTACACCGCGGGAGCCGACCGGCTCTGGGAGAGCAGCCTCTGGCCCGACCTCCTCTTCCTGACCCTCGTGCTCTTCCCGGCGACATTCGCGCTCGTCTGGCTGCTGCTGCCGCTGCGGGCACACCGCGCGATGCTGCCGGCGGGGCTCGTGCTCGCCGGGCTGGCCGTATTGCTGCACTTCGCCGAGCTCGACGTGCTCAACAACCTCGCGAAGCTGTTCGCGCTCGTCTGCATCGGCTTCTGGTTCCTGTCCTGGTTCGAGAACGTGATGTGGGCGGCGCTGATCGCGGTGATCATCCCCTGGGTCGACGCGATCTCGGTCTGGCGCGGGCCGACGGAGTACGTGGTCGAGCAGCAGCCGCAGGTCTTCGACGACGTCTCGATCGCCTTCCGCGTCCCCGGCGAGGACAGCACCGCCAACCTCGGGCCGCCGGACATCCTCTTCTTCGCGCTCTTCCTCGCCGCGGCCGACCGGTTCGGCCTCCGCGTGGCCTGGACCTGGCTCGCGATGATCGCCCTGCTCGGCGCGACGCTCGTGCTCACCGCGACGACCGACGTCAGCGGCCTGCCCGCGCTGCCGGCGATCTGCATCGGCTTCCTGATCCCGAACGCGGATCTCCTCTGGACGGCGCTGCGCCGCGGCGGCCGCGCACCCGGGCGTATCTACGGTCGGACGGATACACAGCTCTACGACCTCGACGCGGACGTGATCGAGCGGACGCCGGCGAAGATCGTCCTGCTCACGCGCGACCGGCCGCCGCTGACCGCGACGGTCGAGCCGCTCGACCCGGACGCGGCCTTCACCGTCGAGCCGGAGCCCGGCGGCGCCGGCATCCGCTGCCGGCTGACGCTCGCGGGCGAGGAGCACGGCACCGCGCTCGTCCACGACCTTCCGAACGGCCTCGTCGTCGTGCCCCAGGACGAGATCTCGGCCTACCTCCACGTCACCCATCCCGAGCAGCTGGCCGCCGACGAGGACAAGGTCGAGCGCCTGAAGCGCGAACGCCGTTAGCGTTCCGCCGATGGACCACCTCGACGGCCCCGTCCGGCGGGCGCTGCACGACGCGCGCCTCGACCTCTCACTCGAGTTCCGGCGGGCGCCGGACGGGACGAAGAGCGGCGTGCTCATGATCACCGACGGGAGCGGGACGACGATCGCCCGCGTGCCGGTGGAGAGCCCCGAGGCGATGAACGTCGCCCTCGCGCGGCTCGTCCAGCTCGGCTTCGCCGACGCGTCGGCGCCGCCGCCGCTGCCGCGGCCCGAGACGAGCGTGCTCGTCGCGGGTGTCGACGGCTACCGGAAGGGCTGGATCGCGGTCGCACTCGATCCGAGCGGCGACGTCCAGGTCTCGACGCACCCGAGCTTCTCGGAGGTGCTCTCGTCGCAGGCCCAGGTGATCGCGGTCGACATCCCGATCGACCCGCCGGGTCTCGGCGTCCGGGCGGCCGACGCCGGCGCCCGCGCTTTCGTCGGCGGCAGCCGCGCCAGCAGCGTCTTCCCGACTCCGCCGCGGGCGGCGCTCGAGGCCAGGTCCTTCGCCGAGGCGAATGAGATCGCCCGCACGATCACGGGCAAGGGCATCTCGCAGCAGGCGTTCGCCCTGGGCCGCAAGATCCTCGAGGTGCACACGCTCGCGGAGGTCGACGAGCGCGTGATCGAGATGCACCCGGAGGTCTCGTTCCGCGAGCTCGCGGGCGAGCCCGTGCTCGAGTCCAAGCACACCGCCGCGGGGCTGGCGCGGCGGCGGGAGCTGCTCGCCGAGGCAGGGGTCGTCCTCCCGGGCGCCGTCCCGGGCGTCCCCGAAGCCGACCTGCTCGACGCCGCCGCAGGCGCATGGACGGCCGCCCGCTACGCGGAGGGCAAGGCCCAGGCTCTGCCGCGCGACCACGCGGGGCGGCTCGGCGCGATCTGGCGCTAGCGAGCCGCCTCGGCGTGCCGCAGGGCGCCGACGTACACGCCGGCCAACACCATTGCTCCGCCGACGACGAGTCCTGCGCCGATCGGCTCGTCGTCGATCCAGGCCGAGAGCAGGACGGTGACGAGGGGGATGAGCACGAAGGAGTACGCCGCCCGCGATGCACTCCACAGCCGAACGACGACGAGGTAGAGGACGAAGACCGGCCCCGACCCGAGAACGACCATGTATGCGAGCGCGAGCCAGGTCGAGCCCTGCTCGGGGATGACGCGGGATTCCCCGAAGAGCATCGACAGCAGAATCAGCATCGCGGCTCCCACCGCCATCCCGACGGCGTTGATGCTGACAGGATGCATGGGCGGGAAGCGACGGATGAGAACGGTCGCCTGGCCGAAGCAGAGCACCGCGGCGAGCACGGCCAGCAACGAGAGCACCGGCAAGGACTCACGTCCCGATACACCCGAGATCACCCCGATCCCTGCCAGTGAGAGCACCGTCCCGGCGACTGCGGCCGCGCGCAGACGCTCCTGCTTCTGGAGCACGGCGAGCAGCAGCGTCGCGAGCGGGACGAGCGCCAAGATCGTCTGGCCGAGACCGGCGTGGATCCGGACGAGCGCGTAATAGGCGAAGCTGAACGCCCCGCCGAAGATCAGCCCGCCGTAGAGGACGGCGCCGAGCAGTGCCCGGCCGCGCGGCAGCGGCAGCCGCAGCACCGCGACGACCGCGCCGAGGAGGCAGGCCGCGAGCAAGAAGCGGAGACCGGCGCCCCAGAGCGGGTCGAGCTCGCGGTTGCTGACCCTGACGCCGACGGCGTTTCCGCCTGCGAGCACCGCACCGGCGACGAAGGCGGCGAGCGCCGTGCCGTCGCCGTCTCGGCTCACGACCGCGTGAGCAGCGAGACCGTCTCGACGTGCGGCGTGTGCGGGAACATGTCGACCGGCTTCGCCCGCACGAGCTCGTAGCCGTACTGCTCGCGTAGCACCTTCACGTCCGAGGCGAGCGTCGTCGGGTTGCAGGAGATGTACACGAGCTTCGGCGAGCCGAGCTCTCCCGTGCGCCGCAGCGCCTTGCCGGCGAGGCCCGCCCGCGGCGGGTCGACGACGACCACATCGGGTGGGCCGGCGCGCTCGGCGAGCTCCTCCAGCACCTGGCCGACGTTCCCCGCGAAGAAGGCGGCGTTGCCGATCTGGTTCAGGTCGAGATTCTCGAGCGCGCACGCGATCGACTCCTCCGAGATGTCGACGCCCCAGACGCTGAGGGCGTGGCGTGCGAGCGAGAGCCCGATCGTGCCCGTGCCGCAGTAGAGGTCGTAGACGGTCTCGGTTCCGGTCAGCCCCGCGTAGTCGACCGCGAGCGCGTAGAGCTTCTCCGCCATCTCGGTGTTCGTCTGCAGGAAGGCGTTCGGGCGGACGCGGAAACGCTGGCCGAGCAGCTCCTCCTCGATCGCGTCGTCGCCCCAGAGCAGGGTCGAGGGGAGGTTCGTCACCTCCGAGGGCTGGTCGTTGATCGCCCAGTGGATCGACTTCACCTCCGGGTAGCGGCGCAGCACCTCGACGAAGTAGTCGCGCTCGAACTTCTCCCCCGGCGCGGTCACGAGCACGACGAGCACCTGGCCCGTGTTGCGCCCCTCGCGGTAGACGAGGTGGCGGAGGTATCCGGTGTGCTCGGCCTGGTCGTAGGCCTCGAGATTCTCCTCGCGAGCCCAGTCGCGGACGGTGTTCCGGACCGCGTTGCCGAGGTCGGTCGTGAGCCAGCACTTCTCGATCTCGAGCACCTCGTCCCAGCGCCCGGCTTTGTGGAAGCCGAGGGCGGGGCCGGCCGGGGTCTGTGTGAACGAGTACTCGAGCTTGTTGCGGTAGAAGAACTGCGACTCGGCGGGCAGGATCGGCTCGACCGGCGCGTCCGCGATGCCGCCGATCCGCTTGAGCGCGTCGCGCACCTGCTCCTCCTTCGCCGCTGCCTGCACGTCGTACGCGAGATCCTGGAAGCGGCAGCCGCCGCAGGCGGGGTAGTGCGCACAGGGTGCGTCGACGCGGCTCGGCGACGGCTCGACGACATCGACGGCGAGCGCCTCCGCGAAGCCGCGCTTCACCTTCGTCACCCGCGCACGGACGCGGTCGCCCGGGAGCCCGCGGCGGACGAAGACGACGAACCCGTCGAAGCGCGCGACGCCGTTGCCGCCGTAGGCGAGCGAGTCGATCTGAAGCTCGACTTCGTCGTGCACCTTCACCGGGGCGGCCATGCGCCGCAGGGTACGTCAGGTGATGTCGCGGCGGCTGGTTCGCACCACGCCGGCGGCGCCGAGCAGAACGATCCAGCCGCAGCTGACCGCGAGCGCAGGGCCGTAGGAGAGCAGGTTGTCGCCCCCCGTCCCGTCGGCGCCGTCGAGCGCGTGGAAGGGTAGGTACTCGCCGACGCCCTCGGCGTCGAGGAGCGAGAGGAGGCCGACCAGGAGCGTCTCGACGAGGAAGATCCAGACGAGCGTGCCCACGAGCGCAGCCACCTGGCTCTGCACGACCGTGCCGATCGCGACACCGAGCAGGAGCCAAAGGACGACGCCGACGAGCATCTCGAGGGCGCGCTCGGCGACGTCCGCGTCGGCGAGCTGCAACTCGCCACCGTCGATCGCGACGAAGACCGCCGCGACCGCGCCGATGACGACGAACGCCAGCACGACGAAGAAGACCGCGATGAGCACGCCCGCGACCGCCTTGCCTGCGAGCACGCGCTCGCGTCCCGGCGTCGCCAGCAGCGTCGGCGTGATCGTGCCGTGCCTGAACTCCGTCGTCACCATCGTGATCCCGAGGATGATCGCGAGCAGCGACGTGATCCCGACGAGGTCGACGAGCGCGAGCTGGAAGTCGAGCCCGCTCCGCTCGTCGAGAGAGCGAGAGCCGACCTCGGCCGCAGTGCCGATCCCGACGAGTCCGACGAGCACGATCAGGTACGCCCACCAACCGCGTGTGGTCCTGATCTTGAGCAGCTCGGACCGAAGGATCGCGGTCACTCGGTCGTCTCCCCTCCGGTCAGCTCGAGGAAGACCTCCTCGAGCGTGGCTCGCTCGACGCTGAGCTCGTGCAGGACGATGCCGTTCGCGGCGGCGATCTCGCCGATCCGCTCAGGCCGCACCCCCGCCAGCAGCGCGCCGTCCTCGGCCTCGGAGAGGGTGACGCTCTCGGCGGCGAGGAGCGCACGCAGGCGCTCGGCCTCCGGCGTCCGCACCCTCGTCGAGCCGGCGGCGCCTTCGAGGACGTCGGCCATCGCTGCCTGTTGGATCAGCCGGCCGCGGTGGATGATCACGACGCGGTCGGCGGTCTGCGCGACCTCGGAGAGCACGTGGCTCGAGACGACGATCGTCCGGCCCTCCGCGGCCAGCGATCGGAGGAGGTCCCGCAGCCACCTGATCCCGGCCGGATCGAGCCCGTTTGCCGGCTCGTCCAGCACGAGCACCTCCGGGTCGCCGAGCAGCGCCGTGGCGAGCCCGAGCCGCTGGCGCATCCCGAGCGAGTAGCCCTTCACGCGCCGCCTCGCGGCCGCGGTCAGCTCGACGAGCGCGAGCACCTCGTCGACCCGCGAGGCGGGAAGCCCGGCCGCGGCCGCCTGCACGCGCAGGTGGTTACGCCCGGAGCGCCCCGGATGCACCTCGCTCGCCTCGAGCACCGCGCCCACCTGCTGGAGCGGCCGGTCGAGCTGGCGGTACGGGACACCGAGCACGGTCGCGCTGCCTGTATCGGGATGCACGAGCCCGAGCACCGAGCGCAGGGTCGTCGACTTGCCCGCCCCGTTCGGCCCCAGGAAGCCCGTGATCGTCCCCGGCTCGACCCGGAAGCTGAGCCCGGCGACCGCCTGCGTCTTCCCGAAGCGCTTGCTGAGTCCGTCGACCTCGATCATGACAGCGTCGTCACGTACACGGTGCGCTCGCGGGGACCGTCGAACTCGCAGAAGAAGATCCCCTGCCAGGTGCCGAGTGCGAGGCTGCCGTCCCGGATCGGCACGAGCACGCTCGAGCCCATGAAGGCGGCGCGAATATGCGTCGGCGCGTTCTCCTCGCCCTCCTCGACGTGCTGCCAGGGCCAGTCCTCGGAGACGATCCGCTCGAGTGCGACCTCGAAGTCGCGCGCAACCGCTGGGTCGGCGTGCTCGTTGATCGTCACGCCCGCCGTCGTGTGCGGGACGTAGACGAGCGCGGCGCCCGCCCCGTCGAGCTCGCCGAGCGCGTTCCGGACGAGCTCCGTGATCTCGACGAGCTGGCTCCGTTTCTGGGTCGTGACACTGAATTCACGCACGGCGCGTATCCTAGGCAGCCGTGAAAGCAGGCACCCCAAGTGACCGCGAGCTCGACGGCTACCGCGAGGGCGCGGACCGCTTCATCGCCGAGCTCGACGAGGAGTACTACCTCCATTACGCCGGTCTGAAGCCGGAGTTCGAGCTGCGCCCGATCTACGAGCGCCACGCCGACCTGACCGACCTGGAGACGATCAGGCGCGTCGGCGACGCGGTCAACGGGAAGGAGAACCTCGAGCTTTTCCGGTTCGGCTGCGAGGGCTTCCTCGGAGAGCTGACGCGAGAGCACGCCGAGAAGATCGCCGAGAGCGAGACGCAGCTCGAGACGCAGCACGAGGGTGAGGCGGTCGGCTACCGGATGCTGACGCCGACGATTGCGAACACGGCCGACCGCGGTGCGCGTGAACGACTCGAGGCGGCCCGGAACGACCTCACCGAGGAGCATCTCAACCCGCTCTATCTCGACGCGGTCCACACGACGCAGCGGGCGATGCCGGACCTGGGCGCGCCGACGTACTTCCACCTCTACCGCGACAGCTTCGGCTACGACCTCGAGGGGCTCGCCGCCCAGTGCCGGGCCTTCCTCGACTCGACCGAACGGCTCTACGAGGACTCGATGGACCGGGTCCTCCGGGAGCGCGTCGGCATCGGCCTCGCCGAGGCCGAGCGCTGGGACGTGCGCCGCTTCTTCCGCGGCTCCGGCTGGGACGACGCCTTCCCCGCCGACCGGATGCTGCCGGCGCTCCGCGGCACGCTCTCGGGTCTCGGGATCGACCTCGATGCGCAGCACAACGTCCACCTCGACGTCGAGGAGCGCCCGACCAAGAGCCCGCGCGCGTTCTGCGCCCCGATCGAGATCCCGGACCGGGTGATGCTCGTGATCCAGCCGCAGGGCGGGCCTGACGACTGGTATGCCCTGTTCCACGAGGCCGGCCACACCGAGCACTTCGCCTTCACCGACCCGAACCTGAAGATGGAGGAGAAGCGGCTCGGCGACAACGCGGTCACCGAAGGCTGGGCGATGCTCTTCGACCACCTGATCGACGACCGCGCCTGGCTCTCGAGCATGCTCAGCTTCCCGCGGCCCGACGTCTTCGCCGCCGAGGGAGCCGTACAGCTCCTCTTCTACGTCCGCCGCTACTGCGCGAAGCTGCTCTACGAGATCGACTTCCACGCGGCGCCCGACGTGACCCAGATGCGGAGCCGCTACGTCGAGATCCTCGGCGACGCGCTCAAGGTGGAGCCGAGCCCGACGGACTACCTCGCCGACATCGACTCCGGCTACTACGTCACGTCCTACCTGCGTGCCTGGGCGTTCTCGGCGCAGATGACGAACTTCATGCGCGAGGAGTTCGGCACCGACTGGTTCAAGCGGCGCGAGGCCGGCTCGCTGCTCGTCGAGCTCTGGCGCCTCGGGCAGAAGCCGAATGCCGACGAGCTGCTGAGGGACGTCACGGGCGCGGCGGTCGAGATGGAAGCCGTCGCCGAGCACGCCCGCGAGGCGATCCCGACTCCCGCCTAGAGCGCCCCGCCAGCGGCCGGCGGCGCCCCGGCCTCCTCGCCCGCGTCGCCGACGACCTCGCGGGCGAGAAAGTCCTCGATCAGCATCACGTTGTCGCGTGAGCGCTCGACCACCGTCAGGAGCGCGCCCATCGACGAGACCTCCTCGCGCTGCTCCTGCAGGAACCAGTGCAGGAACTGCTCCCCGACCAGGTCGCCCTCGGAGCGTGCCAGCTTGGCGAGGTCGGAGATCTGCTCCGTCACCCGCCGCTCCTGCTCGAGCGCGAGGCGCACCGGCTCGACCACGTCGGCGAACGCCGTCTGCGGCTCCGCGACCCCGGGGATGGAGACGCGCTCGTCGGCGTCGAGCAGGTACTGGACGATCATCATCGCGTGATTCCGCTCCTCGACCGCCTGCCGGAAAAAATGCGCGGCGAGCCGCGGCAGCGTCTGCCCGTCGTAGTGGACGGCGATCGCGACGTACTGCTGGGAGGCCGCGAACTCGTGCCCGACCTGCTCGTTCAACCCGTCCGGAAAGGCGGCCATGCGCCGACTCTAACGGGATAGCATCGCGCCGTGCTGCCGCTCCGCGACAACGTTCCGACCCGGCACCGCCGACCGCCCGCGGCCACGCATTGACGACCTTCGAGGAGCACGTCACGGCCGCGCTCGACTCCCTTCCCCCGCACCTCGCGGCGGCGCTCGACAACGTCGCGGTCGTGGTCGAGGACGAGAATCGCGAGGAGCCTGACCTCTACGGCCTCTTCGACTGGCCCGAGTACATGCCCGCGAAGATCTCGATCTACCGGCGCCCGCTCGAAGAGGACTTCACCGATCCGGCCGAGCTGGAAGCAGCAGATCCGCGTCACCGTCCTGCACGAGCTTGCGCACTACTTCGGCATGGACGAGGACCGGCTCACGGACCTCGGCTACGACTGAGACGGGCAATGTTGCGTTTCCGTTCAGCGGTGGTGCGACCGGACTAAAAGGCCGTCCGGCATCGTTTTCATGGGCATGAGAACGATCCCTGAGATTCATGCGGAAATCGAGCGCTTGAGCGAGGTTCGCGGCGAGCTGTGGCAGCAGCTTTCTTACGGCCGGGAGCAGGCGCTGGTGGACGAGATCAAGCACATCGACGAGCAGTTGCTGACGCTCTGGGACGAGCATCGCGCCGAACGCGCGCGCATTCGCTTCGGCGAGCGCGACGACATCGTGCGCCGCGCCCGCCAGGAAGAGCGTCTGGAGCGCGCCGCGTAGCTGAAGTACCATCGGGCCGGAATGGGCCTGAAGGGACGCGACCGCAACGACGACCTCTCCGACGCCGCGTCGGAGCGCGAGGCGCTGCGCCGACAGCGGCTCGAGGCGGCAAACGAGCTCGCGTCACTCAAGCTGGACCTCTCCGAGCGCGTCGCCCAGGTGCAGCAGCGCGAACGGGAGCTCGCCGACGCGCTCGCCCGGGTCGAGAAGCGCGAGCAGAAGCTCGACGCGGCCGATCAGCGCGGCTCGCGGCTCGACTCCCTCCGCCTCCGCCTCGCCGAGGCAAAGGAGGCGCGAGCATCGCTCGACCAGCGGCGCGACGAGCTCGACGCGCGGGAACAGCAGCTGACCGCGCGGGAGGCGGCGCTCGCGGCGGGCGCGGCCGACCATGCTGTCTCGCCGCCGCCCCCGCCCGACCCGGCGGTCGCGGACGAGCTCGACGCCCGCGCGGCGAGCCTCGACGCCCGCGGCGAGACTCTCGACGTCCGCGAAGCAGAGCTCACCGAGAGCATGGACGCCCTCACCGCTCGCGAGTCCGAGCTCGACGAGAGAGCGGCCGAGCTGGACGCGCGCGCCGCGGATCTCGCCGCGCGCGAGCAGGCGGCGGAGGAGGCCGAGCAGGCGGTGCCCGCGCTTGCGGCAGCGCCTGACCCGACGCCGGCCGCCGACGAGCTCGAGCGGATCGAGGCGAAGCTGGCCGAGCTGCGCGAGGCGGAGCAGGCGTTCGTCCGCACCCAGCACGAGCTGGCAGCCCGAAGCGACGCCCTCACCGAGCAGGAGGCGGCACTGGCAAGACGCGAGCGCGCGCTCGCGGCGGAGGAGTCCCCTGCCCCATCGGCCGAGCTCGAGCTCCTCGAGGCGAGAATCCGCCGGCTCGAGCAGGGCGGCCGCAGTCGCGCCGACGAGGCGCAGACCTTCAGCGCCGGACTGCGCGCCCTGCAGCAGCGGGGTCTCCGCACCAACCGCGAGCCGGACGAGCCTCTACACTGACAGCCTTCCCGGGGCGTTAGCTCAGCTGGGAGAGCGCCGCCTTTGCAAGGCGGAGGTCGCCGGTTCGATCCCGGCACGCTCCACGTAGGGAACTTCCAAAGTTCCTTCCAACATTCCTTCCAAGATCACGAGCTGCACGCCCCGGCGGCAGCTCGTGGCTGGTGCAAGAGTTTGATGTAGGTCGGCCATGAAAGCCGTCGGTCACTGGAGAAACGGTCGGCCAGCGGATAGACCGAGGCGAAGCCCGATGGCTCACTCTCGCTTCCTGGCCTGGACGCCGTCCATGGCGAGTTCGAGGCGAAGGGCTGCTACGACGTCGAGATGTCGAAGGCCCGGGAATCGACGGCTGCCACCGAATCGCCGTCCGCTCCTAGCCTCTACTCACATCCGTCGCGCGAACCAAAGTGCGCCCTCCGGGCGCCGCTTGTGCTGTCTAGCCTTGACATTTCTGAACTCTACGCTTTACTGCGTGAGCTTCGGGGAAGGGGTCACTCCCCACAACAACTTGATCAAAGGGGTCTGTGGATGAAGAACATCGCCATCATGGCGGCGCTTGCGGCTGCCGCTATCACTCTCAGCGCCGGTGCAGCGTTCGGCGCCAAGCCGGAAGGCACCAGCACCAAGCTCCGCTGCTTCACAGGTAGCGGCGGCACCTGCACAATCGACGAGTCGGCCGAAACCGTGGCGCTTGACACGAGCCCGGCGGGTTACGCCGGTGTCTATCTGAACAACGCCAACTCGCTCCAGAATCGCAGCATCAGCTCGACGGACTTCTCGTTCAACTACGTCTGTGCTGGTGGTTCGACAACCACCTGCGTCGCGGGCGGCTCACCGCGCCTGAGCATCCCGATTGACTCGACCGGCGACGGCGTCACCGACGCTTATGCCTTCATCGACGCAGGCAACTGCGGCTCAACCGGCACAGTCGGCACAGGCGCGGGCTGCATGGTCTTCTACGGAGCGACGACCTACGCGAACTGGGATGCGTTCGCCGCGGCCAACCCGACCTACACGACCGGCGATGCGGTCGCGTTCGTGATCGCCGACCAGCCGTTCGAGGGCAAGATCTCGAACGTGGTGGCGACGAAGTAGGTAGCAGCAACGGCGGCTCGGCGGCCTGACCAGCCGGTGAGCCATGAGCGGGAGGTGCCTGAGGGCGCCTCCCGCTTCTCTTTCCCTGATGAGTGCGGGAGTGCCCGGGCTAGGTTCCTTTCGGAGGTCGCAGCCGAAGCTTCTCGCGCCTCGTCCAGCATCAGTTCCTCTCGCCGCCCTCGCCTGCGAGCCGCTGGATCAAGGCTTCGATCGCCGGGCGCATCGGCCCGGGCGGCAGCCGGTCGGCGTCATGGGTCGCGTCGGGCTCGCAGCGGACGATCAGGCTGACCAGCGCTCGGCCTCTTTGGCATCCAGAAGGTGATGCACGCCCGGACGGAGCGCTCTAGCCGGTGATCGGCTGCCCGGCTCCGATCAGCGGATGCGCAGGGACCGTGTGCCTGACGACCCGGCCGGTGCCGAGCTCGACGACCGCGGCCTTCGTGTTCTTGCCGAAGAACGTGACGAACGCGCGCGGGCCGTAGACGAAGACGTTGCCGACCGAGCCGGTCGTGAACAGGTCGACGAACGTGCCGGAGGGCTTCCACATCCGAAGCCCCGGCATGCCGGCGCGGTGGGTGAAGATCATCCCGCCGCCGACACGGAACCACGGCGAGCTGCGGTCGAGCAGACGGCTCGACCAGCCCTTCGGGTCGACCACGCGCAGGAACGTTGTTCCCTCTCTTCCGAGGCTGTAGCCGGAGACGACGATGCGGCCGTCCGGCAGCGCCTCCGCCGTGCGCACCGAGCCCGAGCCGTTCTTCCTGATCGCTGCGAGCAGGCGGAGCGGCGCGTACTCCACTGCCATCGTGCGCAGGTCGACCGCAGCGGCGGGCTCGTCGGCGCCGAAAACGTAGGCACGAGCGCCAGACGGAGCGAGCGTGAGCGCGGGCCGCAGCACGGTCGAGCGGCGATCGGCGCCGGTGCCGCTGACGACGAATCCGACGGTGATCCGTTCGAGCACGACGGTTCTCAGCCGCGGCCTCTGGTCGACGAATGCGAGCGTGGCCGGCCCGATGCGATCCGGGGTCTCGAGGAGTAGCGCGACGCCGTTGTGGCTGCGCACGCCCACAACGACGTTTCCGGGAGCCTCAGTCTTGCCGACCACCGACCGCGTATCCGGATCGACCGAGTAGACAATCGTCCCCTCCCCGCCCGACACCACAGCGAGCACGCGGCCGCGCACCCACGCGGTCGCGACGACGCGCCTGCGCTCGCCTTGCAGCCTCAACGTCCCCTCGATTCGGCCACTCTCGAGGTCGACGAAGCGAAGCGAGGTCGGCTCTCCGCGCGTCTTACGCCATCCGGCGGCGGCGACGAACCGCTTCCGATCCGGGCTGAGACTCCAGGCCTGGGCGAAGTGGCCGACGTCGATCGCGCGACCCGACGGGACCAGCCGGACAGGGTCGTACGGCACGAGCAGATTCAGCTGGGCGCCGTAGCGGAGCGCGTACAAGTCACCGACCTTCGCGCTCGCGGTCGACGCGCCCGCCAGCGCGACAACGACGACGGCAAGTGCCAGCGTCCGGAGCATCGGTGCCATGGACGGTAATACACCGCACGCGCCGCCGCGGTTCGCGTCACGCCTCGACGGCGCCGACGATCTTCAGGTCGCGACGTTCTGACCCGAAAGCCTCAGCCACCAGCTCCGGCTGCGCCAGCCTGCTCGGTGGCAAGCGAAGACTTCCTCTCGCGCAAGCGAAAGTAGAGCAGCGTCCACAACACCGCGATGAACGGCGCAGTGACCGTGCCGCTGACGACGTTCGAGACCAGGCTCTGGAGCCAACCCGAAAGCGGCGACAGGACGATCGAAAGCACGATCTCGAAGGCCAGCAGCAGGAGCAACGTGAGCACGATCACACCGAAGACGTTCCAGCCGTAGCCGCGGACGAGCTCGCGGCTGCGCCCGAACGCAGCCCCAGCGCTCGTCCGCTCCAGCACGACCACCGGGATGATCAACACCCACCACGTCATCAGGACGAGGCCCGGCACGATCAGAAGCACGAGACCGAGAACGACACCCAGCCCGGCGAGCAGACCGGCCAGGACGATCGATCCGAGCTGCGGCCGGACCCGGTCGAACGTCTCGCCCAGTGACAGGTCGGGACGGCCGTCGCGGATGTCCTCGACCGCGGTGACAAGAGCGCCCTGCACCCAAAACAGCCCGATCACGGAAATGAGCGCTGCCAGCAACGCCCCGAACCACGACAGGACAGCAGTAAGAAGGACACCGACGACGGCGATCGCCACGTAGACGACGAGCGAGATTGGCAGCAGGTGCCGCCAGTGAGCCTTGTAGAGCTCCCACGCCTCCCGGATCGCACCGTCAGTCGGCGGCATCCGCGCACACTACGCCTGCCGCGCGTCCAACGCCACTAGATCCTGGCGTGGCCCGTGTGTGCGGGGGCCCGACGACTAGCACCGCCGCTTCACGGGTATCCGGTCGAGATGGCGCCGTCGGGCGATTTCAGTGAGTCGTTCGTCCGCCGGGCGCTGCCGATCTATCTCGGACTGCTGTTCGCCATCTTGACCGTCGTCGCGATTGTCTTCCTGTTCATGGTCCGCCACGTCCTGCTCGTCCTGTTCGTGAGCGTGCTCCTCGCGGCGGCGCTGACGGGGCCGAGCGAGTGGCTTCACCGGCGCTTTCGCCTGCCGCTCGGCCTGGCCGCGGTGGGGATCTACATCGCGTGCTTCGCAGTCATCGTCGGCATCGGCTGGATCGTCGTGCCCCCGCTGCTCGGCCAGGTGGTCGAGTTCGCCGACCGCGCGCCGGAGTACGCCGACCGCTACGAGGGAGTCCGTGAGGCGTACGGCGAGCTTCGGGCCGACTTTCCTGCGCTGCCGCCGTTCGAGGAGCAGCTGTCGCGGCTCGGAGACGCGATCCTCGACCGTGCAGGCGAGCGGGCTGCCGCGCTTCCGGGCGACGTTTTCTCGATCTTCATCGACCTGCTGGCGGTGTTTTTTGTCTCGCTGCTCCTCCTCACGAATCGGCTACGGATCCGTGACTTCGTCCTGTCGTTGACGCACTCCGACCATCGGCGTCGCACCGGCCTCGTCCTCGACCGGACCTGGCTGCGGATCGGCGGATACCTCCGCGCGAAGGTATTCGTGATGGCGATCGTCGGGGCGCTCACGTACGTCTCACTGATCGTGATCGGAGTGCCCTTCGCGATCCCACTCTCCGTGATCGTGGCCTTCGGAGAGTTGATCCCGCTCGTCGGCAGCTGGCTCGCGCGCATCCCACTCCTCGCGATCGCGGCGCTCGACAGCCCGCGGACCTTCGTGCTCACGTTCGTGGCGTCGATCGTGATCCAGAATCTGCAGGGGTACGTGATCTCCCCGGTCGTCGAAGGCGATCAGCTCGACATCCACCCGCTGCTCGTGTTCGTCGCGGTCCTCGTCGGCGCCTCCCTCGGCGGCGCCCTCGGAGCGTTCGTCGCCGTCCCTGCCGCGGCGATCGTCGACCTTGTCGTGCGGGAGGTCGTCGTCCCGTGGCGCCGTGCGCAGCTCAGGGGCTCCGCCGCCGCCGCGCCGCGCCGCCCTACGGCACACGCACCGTGAGGGCCCGGCTCGCCTCGAGAGCGAGTCCGCTTCCCACGTGGACCGCTGCCTGCTAACAATGGCTCTCGACGGCCTAGAGTGGACTGTCCGACATCACGAGGGGATGAGCGTGACGAGAGCAGACCACCACAGCGAGTACCTGGCCCGGGCTGTCGCCGCCCTGACCCCGGAGGGGCGCAAGCGGGTCGACGAGCTGCTCGACGAGCTCGCCGTGGCCGGACGGGGCCGTGAGTGGGTCGTCGGCTTCGCGCTCGCCCGTGAGGCCGAAGTGGATGCCGGTCAGATCGCCACCTCGGCCGAGGAGCCCGGAGCGAGGCTCAGCGCTCAGGAGATCGAGGTCCTGACAGCCGGCTTCATGACGATCCGCGACCAAGAGCCGCTCGACGACGTCGCCGACTGGGCGAACGCGGTGCTGGCGCTGCTGGCCGACGAGCACCAGTAGTTCAAGCGGCGCAGTCGCGCGAGACAGCAACACCGTCGTCGCTCACGCTCAGGCCCGCCACCTGCTTGCCGTCGCGCAGCGTGGAGAGCTTGTTCGCGAGCTCGTCGACTGCGTAGATCAGTTCGCCGCCATAGCGGCTCGTCGACGCCCAGGTGGCGATGTCGCCCTCGTTCTCGTAGCCGAGGCCGTCGATCTCCGCAGAGACGAAGTAGATGCTGTCGTGATCTCCCGACTTGACGACGTAGGCGTCGATGAGCCGCAACCCTTCCGGCTCGATCCCGTTCGCCAGCGGAGTCGTCAGCTCGGACCCGGCCGATTCGCATCGAAGCGAGACCTCGGTCGTCAGGGTCTCCGCGAACCCACCGTCAAGCGTCCCCGTGACCGGCGTCCCCAACGGTTGCGTCGTCTCCGGCGCCGTCTCGTCACTGTCGCCGCCGCAGCCGGCCACCGCGAGGAAGATCAGAAGTGCCGCCGCAGAAGCTCTCACCGTGCGGCGATCATCCCGGCCGCGTGCGGCGCCGTCAACCGGTGGGCGACAGACTGCCGGGGTCGCCCCCGCCCGTCCAGGTCTTCGCCTCCTCGAGCTCCGCCGGCTCGAAGACGCGCACCTCACCCGGGATCAGCCAGCCGAACGCGGCGACGCCGTGCCGCATCCAGTCCTTGTCGGTCACGACCGCCAGCCGCTCCCAGGCCGAGCGGTACTTGAGGCCGACGGAGCCCGCCACCTTCACGTCCTCCCAGAGCGCGCCCAGATCGAGACCATGGAAATCGTCCGTCGTGGCAACGAGGAAGCTCACCCGCTCGCCGCGCTCGAGCCGCTCGCGGACGGGATCGAGGATCTGGAAGTACTCGTCCCGGCTGAGCTTGCCGGAGAGCCGGAACCCGAGCGTCTCCGCCGGCATGTCCTCGAACTGCTCGACCACGCGCTGACCATAACCGGAGCGGGTTTCCGTCGCAGCCTTTTCCGGGTAAGGAGAAGCCGTTCGAGGAAGCGCGGGTCGGCGAGCGGAGTGCCGTGAGAGATCTTCGGGGTCTAACCGGCGTTCCGTGCCCGCGCTCTCGAACCGTCCGAGCCGGGCGGCCCCGGCGAGGACATGGGGGCTGAGCGCCTTGGGGGCCGGGCACGCGACGGGCGCTCAGCCCCTCCGACCTGCGCCGGCCCGGCCGCTGAATTGCCGCTTGCGGAGCATGGAGATCCGACTCGCAAGCCGTCAGCATCTGCGCCGAGTCGCGTATCCGCCTGCCTCGCAGCCGCGTTGTACGACCGGAAGGTGGAGTTCTTCGAGAAATATCGGCTGCAGAACGTGGGCACGACCCGTGCCCGCCTGGCGGAGCTGATCACCATCTTCGAGAACGAGCGGCACGAGCTGACGATTCGCGAGCTGCACGAGCTGCGCCGGGAGATGGACGAGCTGACCGAGAAGCTGCGGGTCGAACGGGACGAGCTCTAGGCCGGCTCGTCGCGCCGGTCGGTCCCGGCCGCGCGCGCTTCGTCCTCGGGCGCCTCGAGCGTCTTCCGCACGTCTTCACGCGGGTCGACGGTGCTGACGGTGTCCTTCAGCTCGCGGACGGCACCGCCGAGCTGCCGTCCGATCTGCGGCACCCGCTTCGCGCCGAAGAGCAAGAGCAGCACGACGCCGAGCACGATCAGCTCCCAGTGGCCCGGCATGGCGCCCAATATAGATGCTGCAGATCGGCCAAAAGGATGACGCCGAATCGTCGTCACGGCCGATGCCCCCGTGCGAGCGCCACCCTACTCTCACTGCATGAGACGCCGACGCCTGAGCTTCTTCCTGCTGGCCCTCCTGCTGCTCGTGCTTGCGATCGGCGGCTGGGCCGTCGAGGGTGCCCGCTGGGCGCTCACGGGTCGACGCGCCCGTATCGCCACGGCATGATGAGAGGGTCGTGGACGTGACCCTCGCCGACGAATCGCTGTCCGGCTCCTGGCTCTCGACCAGGCTCGGGGTCGGGACGCACCGGCTCGACGCGATGCGCCGCGCCGGCGAGCTCCTCGGCGTCCGTCGGCCCGGTGGCCACGACTTCCTCTATCCCGGCTGGCAGTTCGCGCCGGACGGGAAGCCGCGCCCCGTGATCAGGGAGCTCGTCAAGACGGCGCGCGGCGCCGGGATGAGCGACGAGCGCCTGTACGAGGTGCTGGCCGGGCGTGCTGGGATCTCGGGCGACGCCCGGCTCGCGGACGCGCTCCGCGAGGGTCGAGACGACTACGTGCTCTCGGTCATCCGCAACTCCACCTAGGGCCGTGGCGGTTGTCTCGCTCAACGCCGTCCGCAAGTCGTTCGGCAGCAGAACCGTGCTCGACGGGCTCGACTTCGCGATCGAGCCCGGCGCCCGCGTCGGCGTCGTCGGCGCGAACGGCTCCGGCAAGTCGACGATGCTGAAGCTGATCGCCGGGCTCGAGGAGCCGGACGCCGGCACGTCCGTACGCCGGCGCGGGATCGTCGTCTCGTTCCTCCCCCAGCACCCGCTGGGCGACGAGCGAAATGCGCTCGAGACCGTCCGTGCGGCCCGCCCCGACCTCGACGAGCTCGACCGCGAGCTGCACCGGGTGGCCGAGCAGCTCGCCTCGCCCGAGCTCGCCTCCGACCTCGACCGGATGGCGCGCGTGCTGCACCGCCAGGAGGAGCTGGTCGAGCGCTGGGAGGCCGCCGGTGGCCCCAGCATCGACGGCCGGGCGCGCGCGATGCTGCTCGACATCGGGATCGAGGAAGCCGACCTGACGCTGCCGACCAGCGCGCTCTCCGGCGGCCAGCGGAAGCTGATCGCGCTGGCGGCGTGCCTCGCCCAGGATCCGGACGTGCTCCTGCTCGACGAGCCGGAGGCACACCTCGACGCCGTCGGCCGCTCGCTGCTCGAGCGCCTGCTCGCAACCTTCGACGGCGCCGCCGTCGCCGTCTCGCACGACCGCTACCTGCTCGACGAGACCGTCAGCCAGATCGCCGAGCTGAACCGCGGCCGGATCCGCATCTGGCCGGGCAACTACTCCGCGTACACGCTCGCCCGCGAGCTGGAGCTGCAGCGCCAGCAGCAGCAGTTCGTCACCCAGCAGAAGGAGATCGAGCGGCTCGAGGCGGCGATCCGCCGCTTCAAGGACTGGGCGCACCGCGTCGTCGACGAGCGCCACATCAAGCAGGCGCGGAACAAGCAGCGCCAGATCGACCGGATGGACAAGGTCGAGCGCCCCGTGCTCGAGCGGCGCAAGATCGCGCTGCGGCTGCACCCGCATCAGCGCGGCGGGCAGCGCGTGTTCGAGCTCCGCCACGTCGGGATGCAGTTCGGTGACGACGTCGTCCTCGCGGACGTCGAGCTGACCGTCGTCCACGGCGAGCGCGTCGGCTTCGTCGGCGCGAACGGCGCCGGCAAGAGCGTGCTGCTGAAGACCGTCGTCGGCGAGCTCGAGCCGAGCGAGGGCGAGGTCTGGGTCGGCCCCTCGATCAGGATCGGCTACCTCGCCCAGGATCAGGAGACGCTGGATCCCGAGTCGAGCCCGCTCGAGACGGTCCGGCTCGCGCACCGCTGCTCCGAGGGCGAGGCCGTCTCGCTGTTGATGAAGTTTCTCTTCCCGTACGAGCAGGTGCGCCGCGCCAACGAGCTCCTCTCGGGCGGCGAGCGGACGCGGTTGCAGCTGCTCCTGTTGATGCTGCAGCAACCGAACCTCCTCGTCCTCGACGAGCCGACGAACCACCTCGACATCGACTCGGTCGAGGCGCTCGAGGCGGCCCTGGAGGAGTTCGACGGCACCGTCTGCGTGATCTCGCACGACCGCTACTTCCTCGACCGGATCGTCGACCGGATCGTCGAGGTCGGAGACGGCGAGGCGCGCTCGTACGAGGGGAGCTGGTCGGACTGGTACGAGCGCTCTGGCAGCGCCGCGCCGGTCGCCTGAGCCTGCTAGCGTCGCCGCCGCGCATCTTCCGACCAGAGGGGGTTGTCCCATGCTGTCGCCGCGCCGCGTGCTCTTCCTCGTGTTGCTCTTCTCGCTCGCTCTGCCTTCGCTCGCGCAGGCAGGCGTGCAGCCGAGCTACGACCTGTCCACGACTGACGGGAGCCCGTTCCCGAGCGATCGCTGGACGGCGGTCGACTGGTCGCAGCCGACCGGGCTGCGCGTCGACCTGCCGAAGCCCGACTGCGCGGCGCGGCCCTCCGACTGCGCCGACATCGACGTCCTCAACACGCTGGACGGCTTCAACGTCCAGCCGCGGATCTCGATCCCCTTCACGGGTGCGATCGACCCGGCCAGCGTCTCGAGCTCGTCCGTCTTCCTGATCCGAATCCCGGACCACGCGATCACCGGCGTCAACCAGATCGTCTGGGAGCCGGCGGCCGACACGCTCCACGTCGAGTCCGACCAGCTGCTGCGGCAGCGGACGGCCTACATCCTCGTGGTCACGAACCGCGTCCGCGACGCGAGCGGCGAGCCGATCGAGTCGGCGCCGTTCCGGAGCGACCTCCACCACAACATGTCCGAGCTCGTGCGCGGACTGCCCGACAAGCTGCGGCTCGCGGACGTCGCCGTCGCGACGGTCTTCACGACCCAGAGCGTGACGCCGCTACTCGAGCAGGTGCGGGCGCAGATCAAGGCCTCGACACCCGCGTCAGCCGACTTTCTCCTCGGAGCCGGCGGCGTGCGCACGGTGTTCCCCCTCGCAAGCATCAGTTCGATCGCCTTCTCGCGGCAGACCGGCACCGCACCCGCGTTCCAGGTCTCCCCGACGGGAACGCCGTTCCTGTCGCTCTACCCCGGCAGCGTCGGCACCGTCGCCTTCGGCGCCTTCGACTCGCCGGACTACGAGACGGCGTCGAAGGTGATCCCGCCGTCGGGATCGACGGCTCCACCAGTTCAGGGAACGAACCGGGTCTACTTCAACCTGTTCCTCCCCGCCGGGACAGCGCCCGCGGGCGGCTGGCCGGTGGCGATCTACGGTCACGGGTTCACCGACAACAAGAACGCGAGCCCGTTCGTCGTCGCCTCGTCGATGGCTCGGCGCGGCATCGCGACGATCGCGATCAACGTCGTCGGTCACGGCGGCGGTGAGCTCGGAACGCTGATCGTCAACCGCACCGCCGGCGCGCCGGTCGTCCTGCCCGCAGGTGGCCGAGGGATCGACCAGGACGGCAACACGGCGATCGACTCGACCGAGGGCGTCAACGCCGTCGCCCCGTACACGCTGATCTCGAACCGCGACGGCCTCCGGCAGACGGTGATCGACCTGATGCAGCTGGTTCGCGAGGTCGAGATCGGGATGGACGTCGACGGCAACGGTGCCCGCGACCTCGACCCGGCGCGGATCTCGTACTTCGGCCAGTCGTTCGGCGGCATCTACGGCACGAAGTTCCTCGCCGTCGAGCCGAACGTCAGGCTCGGCGTGCCGAACGTCCCGGGCGGCGCGATCATCGAGATCGCCCGGCTGAGCCCCGCCTTCCGCGGGCTCGTGACGCTGAGCCTGCTCAGCCGGACGCCGCCGTTGATCAACCTGCCGGGGTTCGCCTTCAACGAGAACATCCCGCTGCGCAACCTGCCGCCGGTGATCGACACCGTTCCGGGTGCAAGCGCGATCCAGCGGCAGATCGAATGGTCGGAGTGGGCGACGCAGGCGGGCAACCCTGCTGCGTACGCGGTGCACGTGCGCTCGCGACCGCTGGTGGGGGTGCCGGCGAAGACGATCATCCTCCAGTACGCACGGGGTGACCAGACCGTCCCGAACCCGACGACGTCGGCGATCATCCGCGCCGGCTCGCTCCAGGACCGGACGACGGCGTTCCGGAACGACCTCGCCTTCGCGGCCGATCCGACCTTCCCGAAGAACCCGCACACGTTCCTGACGCGGCTGCCCGGCCTCGCCCCGCCCGGTGCGGCGGCCGTGGCGATCGCAGGACAGGATCAGATCGCGCAGTTCTTCGCCTCCGGCGGTGCGACCGTCGTCGATCCGGACGGCGCCGGGCCGCTGTTCGAGACGCCGCTGAGCGGGCCGCCGTGGGAGGACCTGGCGTACATCCCGTAACCGGAGGGTCCAGCGCGCGCGAGCTGCTGGAACTGCTCGAGGCGGGGCCAAGTAACAGTTTGTTACTTGGCCTCGCCTGGCTCGCGGGGCAGGAGGTCGAGCTCGACGCCGACGAGGTGAAGGCGGCGACGCGGCGCGCCGAGCTCCTGCTCGCGACCGGCGGCGACCCGCGCCGCGAGCTCGACCTCGACGGCCGCGCCGTCTCGTCGATGGCCGACGACCTCGACGACCCGGACGCGCGCGACCGGTTCGAGGATGCGCTGGCCCGGCTCACCGCCGACTCGGAGGGGTTGGCGGCGGTGAGCGACGGGCTGGCGCGGCTGCGGGCGCAGCCTGACCTCGCCTGGCGGAGCTACGCTGGCGCGCTGCTCGCCGAGGCGATCGGGGAGGACTGAGGCTCGAGCGGCTCGAGCTCCGACATCCGTCCGACGGAGCGGAGCGGCGAGACGAGGATCGGGACGATCGTGAGCAGGCCGCCGAGCGCGCCGACGACCATCGTCGCGCGCAACCCGATCGTCGTGGCGAGCGCGCCGCCGGTGAAGCCGCCGAGCGGCACGACACCCCAGACGACGAAGCGCCGCGAGGCGTTGGCGCGGCCGAGGATCCGGTCGGGCGTGATCGCCTGGATCAGGCTGATCGCGGTGACGTTGTAGAGGATCCCGCCGAAGCCGATCACGATCATGCTGAGGACGATGAGCGGGAGAGCGTACTCCTGGGGCGCGAACGCGATCAGCAGCGTTCCGGGCCCGAAGAGACACGAGGCGAGCAGGATCGTCCGCCCGACACCGAGCCGGTCGCCGATCCGCTTCGCCGTCAGCGCCGACGCGAGCGTGCCCAGGTTGCCGACGGCGAGCGCGACTCCGATCGTGCCCGCGGAGAGGTCGAGCTCGCGGACGGCGTAGACGAGCAGGATCGAGAAGACGACCTGGCCGAAGAAGTTCGAGAGCGCCGTCATCACCACCATCGTCCGCTGGTAGGGATGCCGGAAGACGTAGCGCAGTCCCTCCCCGAGCTCGGCCCGGAGCGACCGGCGCTCGGCGCGCGGCGGCGCCTCCTCCTGCTTGCGGATCCCGATCAGCAGCAGCGCGGAGACCGCGTAGCTGACCGCGTCGACGAGCACTGCGACCGGGGCGGTGAGCAGCGCGATGAGGCCGCCGGCCATGCCCGGGCCGGCGATGCTCGCGGCCGCTCGGCTGATCTCGAGCTTCGAGTTCGCCTCGACGACGTCCTCCCTGCCGACCAGCGCGGGGATGTAGGACTGATAGGCGACGTCGAAGAAGACGGTGCAGACGCCGACGGCGAAGCCGACGACGTAGAGCTGCCAGATCGTCAGGCCGCCGACCCAGTAGACGATCGGCACCGACAGGAGCGCGAGCGCCCGGCCGACGTTGCCGAGCACGAGAATCGGCTTTCGCCGCAGGCGATCGACCCAGACGCCTGCCGGGAGCGTGAAGAGGAGGAAGGGCAGGAACTCGACGCTCGTCAGCGCCGCGATCTTGAAGGCGCTTTCCTCGAGGACGAGAATCGCCACCAGCGGCAGCGCCAGCAGCGAGACCTGCGTCCCGAACTGGCTGATCGTCTCCGCCCCCCAGAGGGAGAGGAAGTCGCGATGCCGCCAAAGCCCCGCCCTCTGCGCAGGGTCGCGATCTGCGGAAGCAGATCGCGACCGCGCGAAAAAGCTGGGTCGCCGCATCCCTACGCGACCGCCTCGGCGGAGCGCGTGATCCGCACGTCCCCGCTGACCGTGCGGACGCGGAGGTTCGCCTCCGGACCGTCGGCGCGCAAGGGCGTGTCGCTGACGTCGAGCTCGGAGCCGACGGAGCCGCTCACCGAGCTGACGTCGAGCCTGACGCGGAGGCCGCGGCGCATCGCGACGATGACGTCGCCGGACACAGCCTTCAACCCGACCTCGCCGGGGCCGGCGGCGCGGACCAGCAGATCGCCGGAGACGGTGCCGACGACCAGATCGCCGTAGATCTCGCCCAGGACGACGTCGCCGGAGACGGAGTTGGCAGCGAGCCCGCTCATCGCGGTGCGAAGGTCGACGTCGCCCGAGACGGTGCTCATGTTGGCGCGGCCCTCGACGTGCTCGGCCCGGACGTCGCCGCTCGCGGTCTTCGCCTCGAGCGCGCCTTTGACGCGCTCGAGCTCGAGGTCGCCCGACGCCGTCCGAAGCCGCGCGTCACCGAGCGTGCCGATGACGCGGACGTCGGCGGAGGCCGTGTCGCACTCGAGGTCGGAGCCCTCCGGGCAGGTGATCCGGACGCTGATCTTCGCCGAGCCCATGCCCCAGTTGCCGATCGAGATCGACCAGCTGCGGCCCTCGAGCTCGACGAAGACCTCGTCGCCGCGGGCGCCGACGTTCGCCTTCTCGATCGCCTGCCGCGTCGCCTCGGAGTCGTTCAGGGGCACGAGCTCGACGGTCGTCTCGGCGACGTCGCGGGTCTCGACGTAGACGTCGCCGGACGGGTTGCGGACCTTCAGGCGGGCGCGCTCGGTGGGGAAGCTAGGCATCCCGCTTCCTCCGGCGGCGCGTCGGCCTCACGATGCGGTCGTCGTGGACAGGGACGTGCGGAGCGCAGTAGTCGGGGACGAGCAGGACGCCTGCGCCGTACGGGATCGGGTGGAGGCGGGACATGTGAGCTCCTTTCAGCTCTCTGCGAAGCCGGTCAGACGCCGGCCTGCGCGGACGGAACGGGTCTCGAGGCCGCGCGCGAGCGCGCGCACGATCCACGAGTTGACGGAGAGGCTCTCGCGCGCGGCGGCAAGCTCGACCTGCGCTTTGAGCGAGTCGGAGAGGCGGAGCGTGATGCGGGCGGTGAGGGCGTCGTCGGCGGACGCGGCGGCCGGCTCGGCCTCCTCCTCCTCGACGTAGACGAGCTCTGGCTCGCGGCCGGCGAGGCGGACCTCGACGCGCCCGGGGACCTGGGAGTTGAGCGACAGCGCGACCTCGCTGAGAAGATCGAGCAGCCGCAGCTGGAGCGAGGCTTCGAGCGCCTGCGCGAGTCGCTGCCCGGCTTCCTGGGCGGCCTCGTCACCCGCCAGGGCGGCGGCGTTGGCGAGGTCTTCCTGAAGCGCCTGGACGTACGGTGCCATCTGCATGACGCGACTATGACATCATTCTGATGTCGTGTCAAGTCGTGATGACATCTGCCTGATGTCGGCGTGCACACGGCTGCTACCGTCGGTTCTCTGCCCGTGGAGCACGTCGACCCGCCCGATCTCGCCCTCTGGCCGACCTTGCGTCGGCTTTTCCCACTCTGGTGGGAGCAGCGCCGCCTGGTCGGACTCGGCCTTACATTCGCGCTCGCGTTCACCGGGCTCTCGATCACGATTCCGATCCTGATCTCGCGGGTCGTCGACGAGGCGATCGTCGGCCCGGACAAGGAGCTGCTGCTCCCCTACCTCGGCGCGATCATCCTGCTCGCCTCGCTGCGCTTCGTGGTCAACTTCTGCCGGCGCTTCGCGACCGCGCGGGTCGGGATCGCGGTCGAGGCGCGGCTGCGCGGGATGCTCTACCACGCCTACCTCACCTACCCGCGCGCGTTCTTCGACCGGCACGCGACCGGCGAGGTGATCTCGCGTGCGACCAACGACATCTATCCCGTCCGCTACTTCATCGGCTGGGGCGTCGTCCAGGGCGTGCAGAGCGCGATGATGATCACCGGCGCGGCGATCGTGCTCACGATTGTCAATGCACGGCTGGCGCTCTACGCGGCGCTGGCGATGCCGCCGATCGCGATCCTGACGTTCGTCTTCGCGCACAAGCTGTTCCCGATCTCCAAGCTCGTCCAGGCGCGGAAGGGAAACCTCGCCGAGGCGACGGACGAGGCGGTCGTCGGGATCGAGATGGTGCAGGCATTCGGCCGCGAGGACGACGTGCGGACGCGCTTCCTCGGCCGGGCGGAGGCGGTCCGCCACGAGACGATGCGTGCGGCGTCGGTCGAGGCGTACTTCCTCCCCGGACTCCTCTTCCTGCCGTCGCTCGGGATCGCGGCGGTGCTCCTCTTCGGCGGCCGCGACGTGATCTCGGGCGAGCTGACGATCGGCGAGTTCATGCTCTTCATCACCCTCCTGCTGATGCTCGTCTGGCCGCTGGAGGCGCTCGGCTGGATCATCAACCTCGGCCAGCGCGCGGTCGCGTCGGCAGGCCGCAGCTTCGCGTGGCTGGACGGAATCGAGCCGCTGCCGGAGCCGGCCGAGCCGAAGCAGCTCCCGGAGGGGCCACTTCGCATCGACTTCGAGGACGTCCACTTCGCCTACGGCACCGAGGCGGAGGTGCTGCGCGGGGTCGAGCTCGCCCTCGAGCCCGGCGAGATCGTCGCCGTCTGCGGCCCGACCGGGGCCGGCAAGACGACGCTGCTGAACCTGCTGCCGCGCTTCTACGACCCCACCGGCGGCCGCGTGCTCGTCGGCGGCGTCGACACGCGCGACGTGCCGGTACGGGAGCTGCGCGACGCGGTCGCACTCGTGACCCAGAGGCCCGTGCTCTTCTCCGTCCTCCTCCGGGAGAACCTGCTCTCGGCGCGGCCCGACGCCGACTGGGCCGACGTGCTCGCCGCCTGCGATGCCGCCGGTGTCGCCGCCTTCGTGGACGACCTCCCCGACGGCTACGACACCCTGATCGGCGAGCGCGGCGTCAATCTCTCCGGCGGCCAGCGGCAGCGGGTCGCGCTGGCGCGGGCGCTGCTCGCCGGCGCCCGGGTGCTCGTCCTCGACGATCCGATGTCCGCCGTCGACACCGAGACCGAGCGGTTGCTCGTCGAGAACCTCCGCCCGGCGGTCGCAGGCCGCACCGTGCTCGTCGCCACGCAGCGGCTCTCGACGATCGGCGTCGCCGATCGCGCGGTCGTCCTCGACGGGGGCCGGATCGTCGAGCAGGGCCGGCCGGCTGCGCTGCTCGCCGCCGGCGGCCTCTTCACGGCGCTCTTCGGAGACGAGTCCGTTGCCGCATAGGCACCACACAGGCCTCTCGCGCCTGCTCCCCTACGCCGCCGAGCGGAAGGGCCAGATGACGCTGATCGCCGTCCTCGCCGCGCTCTCGGCCGCCGCGCCCGTCGCCGGCTGGCTCCTCGTCGAGGAGGCGACGAACAACGGCATCCGGGCGGGCAACGACGACCGGCTCGTGCTCGCGGTGCTCGCGTACGTCGCCGTCAACGCGGCGGCGTGGGTGCTCGGGACGCTGACCTGGCTCGGCCTCGCGAGCATCGGGCAGCGGATCGTGCTCGAGCTCCGGCGCGACCTCTTCCACCACCTCACCTCCCTGTCGCTGCGCTACTTCTCCCAGCAGAAGGCGGGCTGGATCATCTCGCGGCTGAACAGCGACGTCGACGCGCTCTCCGACGTGCTCAACCAGGGCCTGACGACGCTCGTGGTCAATACGCTCACGCTGGTGGCCGCCGTCGGCGGGCTCTTCCTGCTCGACTGGCGGCTCGGCCTGGTCGCGCTCTGCATCCTCCCGCCCGCGATCGTCATCACGCGCTGGTTCCAGCGCGTCTCCCACATCGCCGCAGCGGACGTGCGGACGAAGATCGCAGTCGTGACGGCGCAGCTGGCGGAGTCGGTCGCCGGCATGGCGGTGATCCAGGCGTTCAACCGCGAGCGGGCCTTCCAGGCCGAGTTCGACGGCCTCAACGAGGACAACCGGGTCGCGAACGTGCACGTGCAGAAGATCTACTCCGTCTTCTTCCCGGCGATCGAGCTGCTCGGCGCGATCGCGACGGCTGCCGTGCTCTTCGCCGGCTCGCAGTTCATCGGCGGCGGCTCGATGGAGATCGGAACGCTGATCGCGGCCGTGGGGCTGCTCGCGCTCGTCTTCCAGCCGCTGCAGGAGCTGTCCGAGCTGTACGGCCAGGTGCAGGCGGCGAGCGCGGCGATGGACAAGATCAGCTCCGTGCTCGACGCCGAGATCGACGTCGCCGACAAGCCGGACGCCCGCCCGCTGGGCCGGATCGACGGCCGCCTCGAGCTCGACGACGTCACCTTCGCCTACGGCAAGGAGCCGGTCCTGCACGAGATCGCGATCTCGGTCCCGCCGGGCGGCTGCATCGCGCTCGTCGGCGAGTCCGGCGGCGGCAAGTCGACGACCGCGAAGCTGATCGCCCGCTTCTACGACCCGGACGAGGGAGCCGTGCGTGTCGACGGGACCGATCTTCGCGACGTCGAGCTCGTCGGCTACCGGCGCCAGCTCGGCGTCGTGCTCCAGGACCCGTTCCTCTTCAGCGGCACGATCGCGGACAACATCCGCTTCGCGAAACCGGACGCGTCGGACGAGGAGGTGGAGGCGACTGCGGCCGCCGTCGGGGTCGACCGCGTCGCCGCCCGGCTCGACCACGGCCTCGACCACGTCGTCCGCGAGGGCGGCGCCGGCCTCTCGGCGGGAGAGCGCCAGCTGATCTCGATCGCCCGGGCGCTCCTGGCCGACCCGCGGATCCTGATCCTCGACGAGGCGACCTCCAACATCGACCGGCCGACCGAGATCGTGATCGAGAAGGCGTTCGACCGGCTCCTGGCCGGCAGGACGTCGATCATCATCGCCCACCGCCTCGCGACCGTCCGCAGGGCGGACGAGATCCTCGTGCTCGAGCACGGCCGGATCGTCCAGCGTGGCTCCGAGCGCGAGCTGATGCGCCAGGACGGCCCGTTCCGCCGCCTCGCCCACCAGCTCGTCGAAGACTCACTGCCCGCCGCCTAGCGCACGGTCGCGTGCGCGCGCTCACGCGCGACGGCGCGGGCAACCCTCTTTGTCGACGACCTCAGGGTCGCCGCAGCAGCCCTCGCGGGCGCTGGTGCCTAGTCGCCCCAGTCGAAGTCGCGGGACTTCGACCAGAGGCTGGAGTCCTCTGACGTCCGACCGTCGGGAGTCACGTGCTCGACCGACTCCTCGCCGGGCCAGGTCAGTGGGAACGAGTCGAGCGAGACGGCCGGCTCGTCGCCGTCCATCGTCTCCTCGAGGCGGGCCTGTTCCTCGGTCTTGAACAGCGGGTGGTTGTTGAAGGGATCGTCGATTCGGTAGCCCTCGAGGGGCATCGCGGGCTCGAGCTCGGCGTTGCGGCGCTTCAGCTCGAGGTGATCCTGAATCACGCGGGCGAACAACGAAGGTGTTTCAACCGGCATATGCATCTCCGTGTCGGGGGTCGGGAACGGGTCGTACGAGGGTCGCAGTCTAGCGGACGACCCGGAAAATTCACCTGCTCTCGCCGCTTTTGCCACAACCTCTCGCCGCTTTTGCTACAAGCGTGTAACCGGATCGGTACCGGCGTAAACACGGTCCTTGCCGGCGCGCTTGGCCCGGTAGAGCGCCTCGTCCGCGGCCTCGACGAGCTGCTGCACCGTCGTCGTGGCGTTCGAGCTCGCGACCCCGAAGCTGGCCGTCACGCGCAACGCCACGCCGTCGACGGAGAGGATCTCCCGCTCCGCCAGAGCGGCCCTGATCCGCTCGGCGACCTGCGCGGTTCCCTCGAGATCGGTCCCGGGCAGGATCACCGCGAACTCCTCGCCGCCCCAGCGCGCGGCGGTGTCGATCTCGCGCACGTTCTCGCGCAGCGTCTCGGCGAGATCACGGAGGACGACGTCGCCGGTCGGGTGGCCGAACCTGTCGTTCACGGCCTTGAAGTCGTCGACGTCCGCCAGGATCAGGCCAACCGGCCCGCCGAGCCGCTCGGTGCGGGCGATCTCGCTCGCGAGCGCCTCGTCGGCCTGGCGGCGGTTCGCGAGGCCGGTGAGCCCGTCGACAAGCGCCTGGCGCTCGACCATCCGGTGCAGCCGTGCATTCTCGAGCGCGACCACGGCCTGCCCGGCGAGCGACGCCGCGGTCATCCGCTCGTCGGCGTCGAAGTCGTCGCCGACGAGGAGCAGCCGGCCGAAGCTGCGCCGTCCGCTCGTCAGCTCGAAGTCGAGCCGTTCGCCCCCGCCGCCGACGTCGCCCGTCTCGACGTACGAGCCGTCCTCGGCGATGACGACGCCGCCGTCTGCCTGCGTCGCCTCGACCGCGGACTCGACGATGACACGGCGAAGCTGCTCGGGGTCGAGCGATGAGGCAAGCGCGTCGCCGAAGCGCGTGTTCGCCTCGCGCAGCCGGCGGCGCTCGTCCTCCAGGTCCTCCAGCCGCCCCTCGAGCTGGCTCGCCATCTGGTTGAACGCGCGCCCGAGCTGCGCGAACTCGTCGCGGCCACGGACCTCGACCCGTTCCTCGAGCCGGCCGGCTGCGATCGAGTGCGCGGCCTCGGCCAGCCGTCCGAGCGCGCCGACGATCGAGCGCCCGGCCAGGTAGGCGACGCACGCGATCAGGAGCAGCGAGCCGAGCAGGCCGATCAACAGGCGCCCGAGCACGCTCTGCTTCTCGTCCGCGATCACCGAGCTCGGTGTGAGGGCGGCCAGCATCAGGGTGCTGTCGGGCACAAGGCGCGAGCCGATCGCGCGAAACTCGTCGTCGCCGATCAGGGACGTCTCGATCCGCCCGGGCACGAGCTCGGTCGTGCCCGTTACGTCGGGCGTCGACGCCGCGTCGACCTGCCGCTCCTCGTCGACGAAGACGAGCTCGTCCGGCGAGGAGAGCCCGGAGCGCGCGTGCAGCCGCTCGGCGAGCTCCCGCGTCAACGGCACCGAGGCGATGATCAGCGAGGAACTGTCGCCCGGGCCGATGAGGGCGACCGTCGTCTCGGCGGCGTTCTGCGGAATCTTCCCGACGGCGAACCCGTCCGACGTCTCGACCCGCAGCGGCGGCGAGACCGGCAGCAGCTTCTCGATCGCCGCCCGATCGCGGCTCACGAGCGCCTGCTGGAACTCCCGGTCCTTCCCGAGGCGCTCCGCCGTCGCCTCGGCGTTCTGGCGTTCGTCCTCGAAGGCGGCAAGCGCGGCGTTGAGGCCGGCTTCGAGGCGGTCATCGACGCTGCTGGTGACGCTGCGCTCTGCGACCGCGCTGAAACCCCAGAAAGCGGCCGCGAGCGGGATGACGGACAGCGCCAGGAAGGTGCCGACCAGCTTGATCTTGAAGCTCCCCAGCATCGTTCGCCCTTTATTCGCCCTTCAGTTCCCCGAATCGCTGCCGATATGTCACCTGTAGGTGTATTTCGGCAGGGAGGGGGAGTTCCATGAGACTGACTAGTGCGCGCGCGCTCACGGTAGCGCTCGCTGTACTCGGCGGGGCCGCCGCAATGGCCTTTCCGAAACTGATTCTCGTCGACGCGGTGCCCGAGGCTGGTCCGATTTCGATCACCGAGCGGACGCCCGACGCAGTCACGGTGATCCGCGTCGCGCCGCCGGCGCCGGCACCCGCGCGCGCGTCGACGCCTCGCCGTACGGCGGCGAAGCCCCGCCCCGTCACGTCTACCCCTGCTCGCAGCTCGGCCGTCGCGTGGACGCCGCCGCCGCTCCCGGTCGCTCCCGCCCCCGCCCGCCCCGCGCCTGCGGTCACTCCCCCGAAGGCCGCAGCTCCCCGCCCGGCTCCGCCGGCACCCACCCCGCGACCGACCCCTGCCCCCGCGCCGGCACCGGCTCCCGCGCCGACGCCCGCCCCGGCCCCGGTTCCCGCGACACCCGCACCCGCGCCCGAGGAGCCCATCGCGCCGACCCCGGAGCCACCCGTCGAGGCGCTCGTCGCCGAGGTGGATGAGAACGGGAGGCGGAAGAAGCCGAAGAAGCCGTGGCACGAGGCCGCCGCAGCCGTGACGTCCATCCTCGTCGAGATGACAGGCGTGGAACCGCCGCTCGTCCCCGCCGGCCAGGAAGAGCCGGCCTGTGAGGACGAGGAGGAGAACGAGGGCGAGGGCTCCGGCGTGTTCGGCAACAAGCACCACAAGCACCACAAGCACGACCGCACGTCATAGGCGCGGCTGCTCGGGCGCGTGTGCGAACATGTCGCCGTGCCTCGCATCCGCCCCACCAGTCCGATCGGGATCGCATACGGCGCCTTCTACCTCTGGCGCCGGCTGCCGCCCGCTCAGCGCCGGCAGATGACCCAGGCCGCCCGCATCCACGGTCCGAAGATCGCGGCGGCCGTGCTCGCGGCCCGGCGGAAGTCGAAGCCCTAGCGGCTAGCCGCCGCTGCGCCCGAGCGCCTCGCGGACGATCCGGTCCTGCTCGACCCGGTGTGCGGTCGGATAGCCCTCGCTCGGGCTCGCACGCCAGGGCCTGCCTGCGTACGTGACCGGGACGCCGTCCGGTGCCGCGGCCTCGAGCCGGTGCCGGATCGTGCGCCAGGCACCCATGTTCTGCGGCTCCTCCTGCGCCCAGACGAGCTCGCGGAGGTACGGATACGAGGCGGTCAGCGCGGCTGCCGGCTCGACCGGGAACGGGTAGAGCTGCTCGATCCGGGCGACCGCGACCGACTCCGCGTGCGCGCGCTCCTCGTGGCCCTGGATGTCGTAGTAGAGCTTGCCGGACGTGAGCACGAGCCTCGTCACCCTGTTCCGGTCGGCGCCGGGATCGTCGAGCACGGGCTCGAACCGACCGTCGGAGAGGTCTGCAAGCGTCGACGCCGCCTGCTTCAGCCGCAGCAGCCCCTTCGGCGTCATCACGACGAGCGGCCGCGCCGTCGCGTCGAGCGCCTGGCGGCGGAGGAGATGGAAGTACTGGGCGGCGGTGGTGACGTTCGCGACACGGACGTTCTCCTGGGCGGCGAGCTGGAGGAACCGCTCCAGCTTGGCACTCGAGTGCTCGGGGCCGTTGCCCTCATAGCCGTGCGGGAGCAGCAGCGTCAGCCGTGACGTCTGGCCCCACTTCGAGAGCCCGGCAACCAGGAACTGGTCGATCACGATCTGCGCGCCGTTGACGAAGTCGCCGTACTGCGCCTCCCAGAGCACGAGCGCATCCGGCGCCGCCACGGCATAGCCGTACTCGAAGCCGAGGCAGGCGTACTCCGAGAGCGGCGAGTTGTAGATCTCGAACGAAGCTCCCGCGTCGGGCAGGACCTGAATCGGAGCGTGCGTCTCACCCGTGCGCTGATCGTGCAGGACCGCGTGGCGGTGGGAGAAGGTGCCACGCTCGGTGTCCTGGCCCGAGACGCGGATCGGGATCCCCTCGACGAGCAGGCTCGCGAAGGCGAGCGCCTCGGCCTGCCCCCAGTCGATCCCGCCCTCGTGCATGCGCTCGCGCCGGCGCTCGAGCTGCTTCAACAGCTTCTCGTTCCCTTGGAAGCCGTCCGGCACCTGGAGCAGCTGCTCGTTCAGCGTCTGGAGCCGCTCCGCCGGGACGGCGGTGACGACGGCGCCGCCGGTGTCGGCCGGGATCCGTCCCTCCTTCGTCGGCTGCGGCACCGCGATCGACGCCTTCAGCCGGTCGTGCGCATCGCGAAGCTCCTGTTGGGTCCGCGCGAAGAGGTCCTTCGCCTGCTCTTCGCTGAGGACGCCCTCGGCGACGAGCCTCGCGGCGTAGAGCTGGCCGACGGGCGGCTGCGCCGCGATCTGGGCGACCATCAGCGGCTGCGTGTACGCGGCCTCGTCCTGCTCGTTGTGGCCGAAGCGCCGGTAGCCGACGAGATCGACGACGATGTCGTGGCCGAACTCCTGCCGATAGGCGAGCGCCAGGCGCACCGCCGCGATCGCGGCCTCGGGGTCGTTCGCGTTCACGTGGATGATCGGGATGTCGAACCCCTTCGCAAGGTCGCTCGAGTAGCGCGTCGAGCGCCCCTCGTTCGGGTTCGTGGTGAAACCGACCTGGTTGTTCGCGATCAGGTGGAGGGTGCCGCCGGTTGTGTACCCGTCGAGGCTGGAGAGATTCAGCGTCTCGGCGACGACCCCCTGGCCCGCGAAGGAGGCGTCGCCGTGGATCAGGATCGGCAGCGCGACGGCGGGATCGTGGATGCCGGCGCCGCTGGAGCGGTCGGTCTGCTCGGCGCGCGTCCAGCCCTCGACGACGGGATCGACCGCCTCGAGGTGGCTCGGGTTCGGCGCGAGCGTGATCGTCACCTCGCCCGACCCGGTCTTGCGGGTCCCGGTCGCGGAGAGGTGGTACTTGACGTCGCCCGTGCCACCCTCGTCGTTGACGACGACCGCGTCGATCGTGCGCTCGCCCTCGAACTCGCGCAGGATCGACTCGTAGGAGCGCCCGACCGTGTGGACGAGCACGTTCAGGCGCCCGCGGTGCGCCATCCCGATCACGACCTCGTGAGCGCCCGCATCCGCCGCGAGCTCGATCGACTCGTCGAGCATCGGCATCATCGCGTCGAGGCCCTCGAGCGAGAACTGTTTCTGGCCGAGGAACGCCCGGCGCAGGTACTGCTCGAACCCCTCGGCTCGCGCGAGCGACTCGAGCAGGCGGATCCGCTCCTCGGGTGCGAGCGGCGGGCGGTAGCGGCTCGACTCGATCGCCTGCCGCAGCCACACGCGCTCTGCATGGTCGGAGAGGTGCTCGATCTCGTAGGCCATCGTGCCGCTGTAGACCTCACGGAGGTTCGGCAGCGCCTCCTTCAGCGTCTCGCCGGGGACGTGGACGCGGAGGAGTGAGGCGGAAATGCGCTCCTGCAGCTCGGGCGTGAGCGGCGGGATCAGCCGGGACTCGTCCAGCGCAGGGTCGCCGAGCGGCTCGGAGCCGAGCGGGTCGAGGCGGGCGGCGAGATGGCCGTGCATGCGATGGGCCTTGACGAGCGCCATCGCCGCGGCGACGGCGCCGACCAGCGTTTCGTCGATCTCGGCCGGGGCGGGCGTCTCGGGCGCAGGCGCCTCGGCTGGAGGCGCCTCGACTGCAGGAGCGGGCGCGGGCGAAGCCGGTGCGGCGACCTCTGCGGCCGCCTGGCCGTTGGCGCCGTCGCGCTCGAGCGTCTCGAGCAGGCGGAGCAGCCCGGGATGCGAGGCGACGAGGTTGCTGTCGCCGCTCTCGAAGAGCGCGCGCCACTCGGCCGGGACCCCGTCCGGGTCCTCGAGGTAGTCCTCGAGCAGCAGCCGCGCGTAGCCGGCGTTCAGCCCGTCGACGTCGTGCCCGGCCACGGTCTAGTAGAGCGGGTTCTCGGTGACGACCGCGATCGCCATGCCCGCGGTCCAGCAGACCACGCCTGCGATCACGGCGTAGAACGCGACCTTCTGGTTGCGTTCCGACATCCGCGCCGCGATCAGCGCGAGCAGGACCGCGACCGGCACGAGCCGCAGCGGACGCCAGACCAGCCCGATCGCGCTCGCGAAGATCGACAGCGTCGCGAGAAAGCCCGCGACGGTGTCGGTCGTCGACCAGCGGTGCGCGTCACTGCTCTCGTACGAGCTCACCGCGCCAGCCTACCGCGCGCGTGGAGGACACGTTCCGGTGCGCCTCTGCGTCCCCCGCCGCGCGGGCCGGGGCGGCCGCGCCGAAGCCGCTCGAGCCGTCGCCGCCGCCAGCCGCACTCGGGGTCGGTCGGCAGGACCGGCGCCAGCCTCCCGGCCCCCTCGAGCGGCTCCGGCTCGGCACGGATCGCCCACCAGACGACCCAGCAGAGATAGACGACCGGGATCTTCAGGATCACGAGCATGAACACGAGCTCCCAGATCACAGCTCTGAGTGTAACGAGACGTGGGCACGACGACCGAGCGCGCGCCCACGTCTCGTCCGCAGCGCTACGGAACGCCCGCGCCGGTCTCTACGAAGACCACCCGCCCGGTTTCGTCTCCCTTCGCGCTCTTCTCGCAACGCGGGACCTTCACCCGCGGCCGCACGAGCACGCTCTGCTGCGCTGCCTCGTCCGGCGTCAGCGGCGGCGTCCGGCCGCCGAGCGCCGATCGCTTCACCTTCGCGAGCTTGCCGTTGCACTTCAACGCCTCGCCGTCCGGCCCGGCCACGTAGACCTCGTCGGCGGCCAGGTTCGGCGCATGCGTCGGCTGCTCGTTGCCGACGGACGCCGCGTAGCCGACGCCCAGCACGGCCGCCAGCACCGCCGCGACCCCGAGCAGGATCAGTCGCTGTCTCATTCCGTCACCCCCTTCACGACCAGAGCCACTCGTAGTCGGTCATCAGCCACCCGCCGAGCCAGCCGCCGTTGTAGACGTACGCCCCGCCCTGCAGCAGGTAGTAGCCCCCGCCGCAGCCGGTGGTCGCGCGGCCGACCTGGAGCTCGCTGCCGCCGCCGTAGTTCCAGCCCTGCGTCCCGCAGACCAGCCACGCCCCCACGTTCGGGCCCCACTTCCACGACTCCCAGCGCCCCGCCAGGTAGCCCGGCGGCTTCGCGTTGCTGTAGGTGCAGTTCGCGAGCGGGAAGTGGAACGGCGGCGTGTTCGTCAGCGAGCGGACGACGACCGAGTTGTACGAGTGGGCCTGGGCGGTCCAGTTGTGGACGCACTGGTTCCCGTTGTCGTACACGTTCCCCGACGTGACCAGGCTGTGCGCCTGCGCTCCGCCGCCACCCGCCAGCGCGGCGAGCGCCGGCACGAGTGCGAGCGCAGTCCGCACCGAGAGCTTTTTCATCTCCCGACCTCCTCTTCGACGACACCGTCCACGCTAGGGACGGGCTTCGAACAGGTGGGAAACCGGACCGTGCCATCTTCGTCACGATGGCAACCAGCAGGCAATCGCGCTAGATGTCCGTTCCGGCCAGGGGTTATGGTGGTCGTAACGCGGGGAAGAGGACAGGGATGAGTCGCGAGACCCTTGCACCGATGCTCGAGGCCGGCGAGGAGGCCGGGTGCCTCAACCTCTCCGAGTTCAGCGCCGCGGTCCAGGACCTCGACCTGGAGGACGAGGAGCTGGAGACGCTCTACCAGGAGCTCGAGGAGCGCGGGATCAGCCTCTCGGACGACTGCGGGCGCGCGACGGCGGCCGATGCGACCTACGTCAACGGCGACCTCGCCGCCGCCACGACCGATTCGCTGCAGCTCTTCCTCAACGAGGCCGGGCGCTATCCCCTCCTGACCGCCGCCGAGGAGGTCGAGCTGGCGAAGCGGATCGAGCGCGGCGACGTCGAGGCGAAGAACCGGATGATCAACTCCAACCTCCGGCTCGTCGTCTCGATCGCGAAGAAGTACCAGGGCCACGGGCTCTCGCTGCTCGACCTGATCCAGGAAGGCGTGATCGGGCTGATCCGCGCGGTCGAGAAGTTCGACTGGCGGCGGGGTTACAAGTTCTCGACCTATGCGACCTGGTGGATCCGGCAGGCGGTGCAGCGCGGCGTCGCGAACAAGTCGCGGACGATCCGGATCCCGGTGCACATCGCCGACCGCGAGCAGAAGATCGGGCGCGCCGAGCGCGAGCTGATGGCCAAGCTCGGCCGGCCGCCGACGGACGAGGAGGTCTCGGCCGCGTCGAAGATCTCGCTGAAGCACCTGAAGGAGGTGCGCGAGGCCGCGCGCGCGGTGACGAGCCTCGACAAGCCGATCGGGGACGACAACGACGCCTCGATCGGCGATCTCGTCGGTGTCGCCGAGGGTGGGGTCGAGGAGGAGGTCGAGGTCAGCCTCACCGAGTCGACGCTGCACAAGGCGCTCGGGAGCCTCCCGGAGCGGGAGCAGCGGGTGCTCGGCCTTCGCTACGGCCTCGGCGTCGAGGAGCCGCAGTCGCTCGAGGAGATCGGGCGCCGGCTCGGGATCACGCGCGAGCGCGTCCGCCAGATCGAGGCGACGGCGCTCGAGCGGCTCGCAGTCTCGCGCGAGATCGAAGCCCTGCGCACGGCCGCCTGAAAACGGCTTCCACAAGCCAAAAACGGAACTAACACCCTCCTCACACGGGGTCGCTACCCTTTGCGTTCCATATCATTTGCAAAGGAGATGCCCGTGAAACGAGTGACGCAGCTCTTCCTCGTCGCGGCCCTTGCAGCACTGCTTTCACCGGCGGTCGCAAGCTCGGCGCCGCGGATGTATGTCGGCTTCCACGACGACGTCGCCTTCCGTTGGAATGCGAACCGGACCCAGGTACTCGGCCAGGCGCGCAGCGCCAACGCCACGATTGTGCGCACGCTGGTCGACTGGTCGAAGACCGCGCCGACCCGGCCCAGGAACGCGTCCAACCCGTTCGACCCGGCGTATCGGTTCTCCGACATCGATGAGCTCGTCCGCAACGCGCAACTGCGCGGTCTCGAAGTGGTGATCACGATCTGGGGCACGCCCAAGTGGGCGAACGGCGGCAAGACGCCGAACGTCGTCCCCCGGAACGTCAACGACCTGAAGAACTTCTCGCGCGCCGTCGCGTCGCGCTACTCCGGCCGGAACGCCCAGTACCCGTGGGTCGGGCGCTACTCGATCTGGAACGAGTCGAACCTGCAGCTCTTCCTCTCGCCGCAGTTCGACGCCAAGGGCCGCTCGGTCGGCCCGCGGCTCTACGCGAAGATGTACGCCGCCGCGTACGCCGGGATCAAGGCCGGCAACTCGCGCGCGCAGGTCGCGATCGGCTCGACGTCGTCGCACGGCCGCGATAAGAAGCTGAACGGCAAGTCGGACACACACTCACCCGGCCGCTTCGCGCAGCTCGTCGCGGCCGCCAATCCACGCCTCAAGTTCGCCGCCTGGGCGCAGCATCCGTATCCGACGCCGCAGAACCTGAAGCCGACGCAGAAGGTGAAGTGGCCGAACGTGACCCTGACCTCGCTGCCGCGCTTCGAGCAGTCGCTCGACAAGTGGTTCAAGCGCAAGGGCGTCCGGATCTGGATCACCGAGTTCGGCTACGAGACAAAGCCTGACGGCGAGCCGAAGGGCGTCTCGCGCGCCCAGCAGGCCGCGTACACGACCCAGGTGATCGCGCTCGCGAAGAAGGATCCGCGCGTCGACATGTTCGTCTGGTTCATCTTCCGCGACGACGAGACGAGCGTCTGGCAGAGCGGTCTGCTGACGAAGGGCGGTGCCGCCAAGCCCGCGCTCGCCCGCTTCCGCTCGGCCGCGAAGTCCGTCGACGCGAGGAACCCGCTGCTCAAGGTGCGCGGTGGGATCGCCAATCCAGCGGTCGGGGTGCCGCTGCGCGAGCTGGCCGCGAACATCCGCTTCGGCGACACCGTCGGGATCAACTACCGCGTCTTCCTGCGCGGCAGGCAGGTCGCGGCAGGCCAGCCGGCGACGCGGCTCGGCCCGGACGCCGTCGCACGCTTCCGGCTGGCGGGCTTCAGGCCGGCGAAGAAGACGACGTACGTCGTCCGCCTCGACGCCAACACGGCGAACGGCGGCAGGGCATCGCGCGAGCTGACGATCGTCGCCTCGTAGCCTGGAACGCAGCGCTCATCCCGCGGTCTAGGATCGCGGGATGAGCGCCAACGTTCGCGTCGGCACCTGCTCCTGGGCCGACGAGACGCTGACGAAGGTCTGGTATCCGAGAAACGTCCGCTCCGGCGAGGCGCGGATCCGCCACTACGCCGAGCGCTTCGACACCGTCGAGGCGAACTCGACCTACTACCGGCTCCCGGACGCGGAGCTCGTGGCCAACTGGGCCGAGCGAACGCCGGACGACTTCACGATGCACGTGAAGGCGTTCGGGCTGATGACCCGCCACCCGGTCAAGCTCGAGTCGCTGCCGGAGGACCTGCGCGACGTGATGCCCGTCGACGAGCGCGGCCGGGTCGACCGGCCGCCGCGGGAGCTGCGCGCGGAGGTCTTTCGCCGCTTCCACCGCGCGCTGGAGCCGCTGCGAGAGCGTGGCAAGCTCGGCGGAGTCCTGCTCCAGTTCCCCTCCTACGTCGTCTTCAAGCCGGTGTCGCTCGACTACCTCGCCTGGGCGGTCGAGCAGCTCGACGGCGACGAGGCGCTCGTCGAGTTCCGGCACCGGAGCTGGCTCGACGAGGAGAACCGCGGGCGGACGCTGGAGTTCCTGGAGTCGATCGGCGCGACGTACGTGATCGTGGACGCGCCTCGGACGGACGCGAAGAACCTCGTCCCGACGGTGGTCGGCACGACGAGCAAGACCGCCTACGTCCGCTTCCACGGGCGGAACGCCGCGACCTGGAACAAGCGCACCGGCAGCGCGGCCGACCGCTTCGACTACCTCTACTCGGAGCAGGAGCTCGAGGAGTGGGTCGAGCCGCTGCGCGAGCTCGCCGGCGAGTCGGAGTCGGTCTACGCGATGTTCAACAACAACGGCCGCTCGGCGATGCCGTCGACCGGCCTCGAGGGCCTCGAGCCGGAGGAGGTCGCCGGCGATCCGGCCAAGGGCGAGGTCGCACAGGCGCCGGCGAACGCGCTGATGCTGAAGCGACTGCTGGCTAGCGGAGCTTGACGAGGGTCTTGCCGCGGTTCTCGCCGTTGAGCATGCCGATGAATGCCGCCGGAGCGTTCTCGAGCCCCTCGGTCACATCCTCGCGGTAGGTGAGCTTGCCCTCGGCGAGCCAGCGGCCGAGGCGCTGCAGGCCCTCGGGGAAGCGATGGGCGTAGTCGTAGATCAGGAACCCCTCGAGCCGGGCGCGGAAGACGATCAGGAAGCCGAGGTTGCGTGGCGCGAGCTCCGGCTCCGCGAGGTTGTACTGCGAGATCTGCCCGCAGACCGGCACGCGGGCCCCGAGGGCGAGCCGGCGGAAGATCGTCTCCGAGAGCGCGCCGCCGACGTTGTCGAAGTACACGTCGACGCCCTTCGGGCACGCCTCTTTCAGGCGCGCGTTGACGTCGTCGCGCTTGTAGTCGATCCCGACGTCGTAGCCGTAGAGCTCGGTCAGGTCGGCGACCTTCTCCGGCGTCCCCGCGAGCCCGACGACGGGGCCGCAGCCGGCGATCTTGGCGAGCTGCCCGACGACCTGGCCGACGGCCCCGGACGCCGCGGAGACGACGACGGCGTCGCCCGGCTTTGCCTCGCCGACGTCGAAGAGTCCGAAATACGCCGTCAGTCCGGTCGCGCCGAGGACGTGCAGGGCCGTCTGCGGCGGGGCCAGCGCGGGGTCGAGCTTGCGCAGTGAGCCGCCGCGCGCGACGGCGTAGTCCTGCCAGCCGAGCTGCCCGACCACGGTGTCACCGGGTGCGAAGCGCGAATCCTGGCTCTCGACGACCTCGCCCACCGCCTGCCCGGTCATCGGCTCGCCGACCTCGGTCGGCTTTGCGTACGAGCGCGCAGTGCTCATCCGCCCGCGCATGTACGGGTCGAGCGAGAGCCACTGCGAGCGGACGAGCACCTCACCCGGTCCCGCTGCCGGAACCTCGCTCTCGACGAGCGAGAAGTCGTCCTCCTTGGGGAAGCCCTCAGGGCGCGCCGCGAGCGTGATCTGCCGGTTCACCCGGCGAGCCTCTCACATTTCGCAGCTCAGGCTCACCAGGTCGCAACCACCCGCGCCGGGCCGCCGGAGCCCTCCTCCCAGGGGATGACGCCGACGAACGCCGTCGCCCCCTTGGGCGGGATCGCGCCGAGATTGGCGAGGTTCTCGATTCCGAACCGGTTCGCGGACAGGAGCGCGACATGGGCGACGAATGCGGTCGCATTCCCCGGATCGAGGCTGAGTGTGTCGACCCCGATCGCCGCGATGCTGCGCTCACCGATCAGCCACTCGATTGCGTCCTCGCTCCAGCCGGGGAAGTGCATCGTCCCGGATGCGTCCGCGTTCCGGTACGCCGCCTCGCTGCCCGCCCGCGCGTCCCACCCCGAGTTCATCGCCACGAGGGAGCCGGGCTTGATCCGTCCGTGCCCCCGCTCGTAGCGGCGCAGGTCGTCGGTCGTGACGACGGTGTCCGGCTGCGCGCGCAGCGCGCTCGGAGATGTCGACGACGGCAATCGGCGCCATCAGCTCGTCGAGCGTGAGCTGCGGCGTCGTCCGGCCGCCGACGATGAAGTGCGCGGGCACGTCGAGATGCGTTCCCGTGTGCTCCCAGAAGTTCCAGATCTGCCCGTAGAAGCCGTTGGCGGGCACGGTCACGTGCGTCTGGCGCGAGGGCCGGGGGACGCCGGGGAACATCGGGATCCCGACACGGAAGAGATGCGTCAGATCCTGTGCCTTCTTGCCGCCCTGTCTCCCGGACCGGTCTCGCCGCCCGTGCGCCGCCCGGCAGCGCGGCCGCGAGCGCGGTACCCGCGCCGAGGAGCAGCGCTGCGCGCCGATCGAGCCGCGGCGCCTTCACCTCCTCCTCCACCTGCTCGACCTGGCTGCGAACGGCCTCGATCGTCCCTGGGACGCACATCGAATCCTCCCTCTCGAGTGGTCTTCGCTGCCGAAGCTATGCCCCAGGCGTCCCTGTTCAAACAGGTCGGAACAGCCGATCAACCCCGGCGATGTCTCGCAGCTTCAGGGGCTTCGCGCGTCAGAGACCTGCGTCCGCAGACCTCTCACCTGCGCCGATCGGGCCGCCTCACGGTTGTTGGTCAACACGACTTTGGCAACCCAATGCTCTACCCGACGGTCCAAGTGTTGACGTTCCACGGGGAACCCTCCTGCGTCGGGTTCACGAACGGGGCCTTTGACCCTCGCCGCGCGGATCAGGAAGAACGGCCGGGGGACCAGCGGGATCGAGGGGATGTCCTTCACGATGTACGTGGCCTCGCCCTCGTTCAGCATTGTCGCGCGCCGATCCGCATCGAGCGTTCTCGAAACCGTGTTCAGGATCCCGGACAGCCTGCGGTTGCAGTAGTTGCCGTAGTTCTGGTCGCCACCGCAGCCGTAGAGGTCCTTGGACGTGATCGGGGAGTCTGGCGAGCCGACCCAGGAGAACAGCATCAGATCCCAGTCGCCCGAGGACTGTGTCTCCCCGAACAGCAAACCACCGGTCTGGAGCCGCGGCAGGAGCTCGATTCCGACGCTCTTCAGCTGCCACTGGATGATTTCGAAGGTCAGGGTGCGGACCTGGTTGCCCGCCGTCGTGAAGAATCGGAACGACAGCTTGCCGACCCGTGGACACGAGAAAAAGTCATCGTTGCCCGCTTTCGGGGTCTCTGGTCCGCCTGTGCAGCCATGCGCTTTCAGGTTCGCGATGACGTCCCGTTGGTTGAACCTGTGCACTGCGAAGTTCTTCCGATAGTCGGCGGTCTCGAACGGCTTGAAGATCAGGCTCTGCAGCGGCCCCAGGCCGGGAAAGATGTCCTTGTAGAGAGACGAGACGATCTGCTGGCGGTTGATGCCGGTGATCAGAGCCTTGCGGATGTACGGCTGCTTCAGGGCGGGGTGCCCCATGGGGCCGAACTGGAAGTCGATGTGCTCGTACGCGTAGCCGAGCTGCCGGTCGACGACGAACTTGTCGTCCGTCATGAAGTCGGCGATCTGGAGCTGCGCGGGCGTCTCCATGAGCTGAGCCTCGTTGGCCCTCAGCGATTGGAACCGAGCGTTCGTGTCGAGGATGTAGCGGAAGACGACCCGGTCGAGCTTCATCGGCGGAGCGACGCTCGCCTTGAAGCGTGGGTTCTTCCGGACCGTGATCGACTGACCCCTGGTCCAGCTGTCGAACAGCCACGGGCCGCTCGAGACCGGGACCGAGGTGAGGAACATCTCGTTCATGTTCTTCCCGGCGATGATGTGAGCGGGATAGGGCCCGCTGGAGACGAGCGACTCCCACGCGGCATACACCTTCTTGAACTCGACGGTGACGGTCTTGCCGTTGCCCCCGCCGACGCTCGCGATGTCCTCCCAGCCGGTCCGGCTGATCACGTCGAAGTCTGGATTCGTGAACACCTTCCAGGTCGCGCGGAAGTCGGCCGCGGTGACTTCCTTGCCGTCGCTCCACTCCGCATCCGGCTTGTACGTGAAACGGACGGTCAGTGGGCTTCGGTTGACGAGCTTCGGCTTCGCAGTGCACAGGCGGGGCACGAATGCGGCCTTGTTATTGCGGATCTGGCAGCCGTACCAGATGTTGTTCAGCACGAGGCTCGTCTGGTACAGGTTGTTGCCGACCCAGGGACCTTGGAGGTTCGGCGGCTCCGCAGAGTGGATGAAGATGACCGTGCCTGACGACGTCCGCTCCGTACCGGCAGTCGCGCCCGGGCCGATCGCGAGGCTCGCGACTAGCGCGAGCCCGACGAACGGCCAGAGCGTGCGTCTCACACCCGGGATGATAGGTCGTACCGGCCGCGATCCCAATGAGCGGGCTGCGCTCGAGCGGCTCGGGCATGCCCGGGCTGACTCGCCGCTTCTGCCGTGTCACGATGACGGGTAGGAGATGCGAGTCGAAATCGTTGGCCGCGACGAGGAGCTGGGGGCGCTGGACGGCTTCCTCGGCCGTGAGGCTGCGCCCGGTCCGGCGTGCGTTCGTTCTGGAGGGCGAGGCCGGTATCGGCAAGTCGACCCTCTGGCTCGCCGGGATCGAGCTGGCGCGGGAGCAAGGGTTGCGCGTCCTGTCCTCCAGACCTGCGGAGGTTGAGCTCGGCGTCGCGCACGCGGGTCTGGGAGATCTGCTCGAGGACGCGCTCGCCGAGGTTCTGGCCGAGCTGCCGGCTCCCCGCCGGCGCGCGCTCGAGATCGCGCTGCTCGTCCGGGACGCGGATGAGCCGGTCGACTTTCGCACCCTCGCCGTTGCTGTGCGCACGGCGTTGCAGCTGCTCGCCGCTCGTGGGCCGATCCTCGTCGCGATCGACGACATCCAGTGGCTGGATCCCTCATCGGCGGACGCTCTCGCGTTTGCGCTGAGGCGACTGGTGGATGAGGACATACGCATCCTCCTCACCCGGCGACTGGGTGACGGGATCACGCCGCCCGAGCTGGAAGGCGCGCTCGACGAAGAGCCGGACGACTCGCCTGCGCGTCGGGCCGCTCAGTGTGGGCGCTCTCCACGGCATCCTGCAACGGCAGTTGGGCCGAGGTCTCGCGCGGCCGACGCTCCTTCGCCTCCACGAAGCCTCGGACGGGAACCCGTTCTTCGCGCTCGCATTCGCTCGCTCGCTCGGTCCCGACGGGGGAGACGGCGACCCGGCCGACCTCTCCGCCTGCCCGAGCCGCTCGAGGAGCTCGTCCACACTCGGCTCTCAGCGCTTCCGGAACCGAGCCGATCGGCGCTCCTGATCGTGGCTGCCGCGGGGCGCCCGACTCGGGCCCTCCTTCGCGCCGCAGCGGTCGAAGATCACGCGCTCGAGCCGGCATTCGCGGCAGGCGTGATCGCTCCGGAGAAGGACGGCGTGGTCTTCACCCATCCGTTGCTCGCCTCCGTGCTCTACGAGCGCACGCCCACGAGCGAACGGCGACTCGCGCACCGGGCCTTGGCCACGCTCGTGGACGACCCCGTCGCCCGCGCGCGTCATCTCGGCCTGTCCGCAGATGGTCCGGAGCCGGAAACCGCCGCCATGCTCGAAGAGGCTGCGGCCCTCGCGCTCGGCCGTGGCGCACCGATCGTTGCTGCCGAGCTCGCAGAGCAGGCCCTGCGGATCACACCCGAGGCTGCGCACGAGGAACGCCACCGGCGCTCGCTCGCCGCCGCTCACGCTCACCTCGAAGCGGGAGAGGACGAGCGCCCACGTACGATCGCGCGGGAGCTCGTGAGCACGTCCTCCGCAGGGGCAGCTCGCGCCGAGGCGCTGGCGCTCATGGCCGAGCTCGAGCCGCTGGACCGCGCCACCGTCTTGCTCGCCGAGGCGGTTGTCGAGGCCGCTCCAGTTCCCGCTCTGCAAGCGACGCTCCACCTGCGACTTGCCGGAACGGGACGCGTGATCCACGGCTTGACCTGGTCGGAAGGTCACGCGCTCGCCGCGCTCCGCTTGGCCGACGAGCTGGACGACGACGCCCTTCGAGCCGGCTCGCTGTCCATGCTTGCCGTCTTCCGCTTCGGCCGCGGCGACGAGGACGCGCCGAGGCTCGCAGAGCGTGCCTACGAACTCGCCGCCGGCTGCGACGACCGCGAGCAGCTGCGGACAGCGAGTTGGGCGCTCGGTCACGTCCTCACGTGGTCGGTCAGCACCGATCGGGCCCGCGCACTCCTTGAGGCGCGGTACGAGGAGGAACGGCACACCGACGAGCGCAGCAGCGCCAACACGCTCTGGTACCTGTCCTTCGTCGAGCTACGGGCCGGCCGTTGGGACGTCGCCTCTGAGCACGCCCAGCGGATGCTCGAGGTCAGTGGCCAATACGGGATGTTGAACGGCCCGACCTTCTTTCCCGTGGCGCTGCTGGCTGCTCTCCGCGGTGAGCTCGAGCGCGCTGCGGAGCTCGCGGAGCAGGGACGCGAAGTTGTCGACAAGGAGGGCGCGCTCCTCCCTGGGCTCGTTGCGTTGGCGGGTGTGACTGAGCTGTGGGGCGGAGATCCGGCGGCTGCGATCGATTGGTTCGCTGCCGCCGAGGAGAAGGCAGATGCGGCGGAGTGGTACGAGCCGAACCTGCGCTGGTGGCGCGCCGACTACCTGGAGGCGCTGCTCGAGCTCGGTCGGACTGGCGACGCGGTCGTCGTGCTGGATGCCTGGGAGGCGGATGCCTTGCGTGTCGAACCGCACATGGGTGCTCGCGCACGTGACCCGGTGTCGCGGTCTCGTTGCGGCCGCGCGGGGCAACGTCGAGGAGGGGATCCGGCTTCTCGATGCGGCGACGCGCGAGCACGAGCAGGTCGGCGATCCCTTCGGCCGCGCGCGTGCCTTGCTCGCTTTGGGCGTGCTGAGGCGGCGGGCGCGACAGAAGCGAACCGCTCGGGAGGCGATCGAGGCGGCGGTCGCGAGCTTCGAAGCGCTCGGGGCGGCCGGTTGGGCGGAGAAAGCTCGCGGCGAACTGGGCCGCATCGGCGGGCGCACGCCCGCAGTGGGGCTGACGGCGGCCGAGCAGCGTGTCGCCGCGCTCGTCGCGGAGGGACGCACGAACCGCGAGGTGGCAGCCGCCCTGTTCCTCGCCGAACCCACCGTGGCGAGCCACATCTCGCACGTCTACGCCAAGCTCGGCGTCCGCTCACGCACCGAACTCGCGCGCAAACTTCAACCGTTCTGATGTTTCCAACGCCGCGGCCCGGCCGTAGCGTCGAAGGCGTGCCGAGCTACCTCGTCGAGACCTATCTCGCCCGCGGCGACGCCCGAGGGCGTGTGGCGTGCGAGCGGCGGGCGCGCTCGGTGGCGGCGGAGCTGACGGGTCAGGGAACCCGCGTTCGCTTCGATCGCACCATCCATTTACCGGAGGACGAGATCTGCTTCTTCGTCTTCGAGGCCCCGTCGGGCCGTGACGCCGCACTCGCCGCCGAGCGCGCCGAGCTCGGCCCACTGCGGGTCGTCGAAGCCATCTCGTCCGGAGAGGACGCCTCATGAAGGCGAAAGTGCCAATGATCCTCGTGATTGCCCTGCTCGGAGTCAGCGCCTACGGCGCAAGCGGCGCACTCGCGCGGCCGGGAGACGATGTGACCAGCCACAGCCATCGCGCTCGGCTCCGGCGAGAAGGTTTCGCAGCCGCCGGAACAGCACCCGAACCAGGTCCTGGAGTGGAACGACATCTTCATCGAGACGCTCATCTCGACGGGCACGGCGAACTCGTCGAGCCAGCGCCTCGGTGCGATCGTGCACACGGCGATCTTCGATGCCTACAACGGGATCGAGCGCCGCTACACCCCGATCTTCGTCCAGAACGTCGACGACGACGGGAATCGCCTCGCTCCTCCCGGTGCATCACGCCGAGCGGCGGTCGTTGCGGCCGCGTACACGGCGCTGGTGGCGCTGTTTCCCGGACGGGCGACGCAGCTGGGTGATGCCTACGCAGCTTCGCTGGCGGCGCTCAGCGATGATGGCGGAGACGGCGGAGAGTCACGGGAGCGCGGCATCGCGTGGGGAAGACACGTCGCGGAGTCCGTCATCGCTTGGCGGACGGGAGACGGCTTCCTGACGAGCTACCCGGCGTTCACGGGAGGCCCGGCGGTTGGGCAGTGGCGCCCGATCTCCCCAGCGACGTCGATGAGCGCTCAGGCGTTGGCGTTCACTGCCCCGTTCGTCGTTGAAAGCAACGAACAGTTCCGGCCAGTCCCCCCGCGTACCCTCGCGAGCGCGACATACGCGGCCGACTTCGACGCAGTCAAGGCGCTCGGCCGTCTAACCGGATCGACACGTAGCGAGGCTCAGACCGGGCTTGCTCCGTTCTGGGAGGGAAACGCCAGCGTCCACTGGAATCAGGCGGCCAACCAGATCGCGCGCACCAGCCAGCTGTCGATGTCCGACAGCAATCGGCTTCTCGCAGTGCTGAACATCGCGATGGCCGACACGGCGTTCACCATCTGGAGCGCGAAGCGGCACTACGGCGCGAATGCGGCTGAGGTGACCTGGCGGCCGTTGACGGCGATCACGCTGGCGGAGGTGGACGGCGTCGAGGCAACGGGGGCGGATCCCGATTGGCTGCCGCTGGTCACGACGCCGTCCCATCCCGAGTATCCGGCGGGTCACCCGGCACTGAACGGCGCCGCTGCGACTGTCCTTCTGAGTCACGTCGCGGACGTCCAAACGTTCACGCTCACGACGCCGTTGCTCGCCGGCCGGACGTACACCGAGATCTCGCAAGCGCGAGCGGACGGGAACAACGCACGAGTCTGGGGCGGCATGCACTACCCGAGCACCGTCACAGTCAGCGACGCTGCCGGTGAAGCGATCGCCGAATACGTCAACGCGAACTCGATGCGGTTGCTCAGAGGCCAATCGGGTTCGAAGTGAATTGATCAGCCCGCGCTGCGTTGGTCAGAGCTGGACTGGGCGGGGACTCAGTCCAGCTCGCCGAGATCGCGAGGTGCTGGAACGACGCCTCCGACGACATCATGGTCACGCGCCGCCTGCCTGTCGGAGCGACAGGGAGGCGGTTCCCACAATGTCTGAGGAAGTGGAGCCAGCCGGGCTCGAACCGGCGACCTTCTGGCTGCCAGCCAGACGCTCTCCCAGCTGAGCTATGGCCCCTGGGTCTCGGAGAGTGTAGCTAGGCCGTCGCGGCTTCGACGTCGACGGCGGGGACGTCGCCCCAGAGCTCCTCGAGCCGGTAGAAGGCCCGCGTCTCCGGCGTGAACACGTGCAGGACGACGTCGAGGTAGTCGGCGATGATCCACTCCGCCTCCGCCGCCCCGTCGACCGCGCGAGGCAGGATTTTCCCGTCCTGCTTCAGCTGCGCGTGCACCTCGTCGAAGATCGCCTTCGTCTGGCGCGCGTTGCGGCCGGTCGCGAGCACGAAGAAGTCCGTGTAGACGCACACGGGCCTCATGTCGAGAATGACGACGTCTTCTGCCAGCTTCTCGCTCGCGAGAGCGGCGATCCGGCGTGCTTGTTCGAGCGAAGTCAGAGCTTTCAGTGTAGCCACGAAACGCGGACGTCAATCGTCCCGGTAGAGCCCGTGCTCGGCGATGTACTGGGCGACGGCGGGGGCGACGAGACCCTCCAGTGGCTCGCCGGAGGCGGCCAGGCGGCGAATCTCCGACGAGGAAACCGGATGCGGCTCGAGCTCGAAGATCTGAATGCGTGGCGAGGCGGTCGCCGGCGCGTAACCCGGACGCGTGGCGACCCCGAGCCGCGCCAGCTCGAGCACCCGCTCCGGCCGCTTCCACGTGGGGAAGGCGAGCAGCTCGTCGGCCCCGATCAGGAAGATCGGGTCGTCGTAGCGGGCCGCTTCGAGCGCGTCGACCGTGTAGCGGTGCTCCTCCAGCTCGACGGCCGCGTCGAGCCCGTCGAACGCGAGCGCGGTCATCGCGACCCGGTCGGCAGCCGGCGCGTGCGACGGCTTGTGGGCCGCGTCGGCGACGACGGTGACGTGCAGGTCGTCGATGCCGAAGTGCTCCACCGCGGCGCGGGCGAGCGCGACGTGGCCGAGGTGCGGCGGGTCGAAGCGGCCGCCGAGGATGCCGATCTGGGTCGTCATCACTGCCACTCGAGCGTCTCCTCGCCGATCTCGACCTCCTGGCCCTTGCGGGCGCCGGCCGCCCGGAGCACGGCCTCGAGCTCCTCGCCCTGCGGCGCCTCGCCGACGATCCGGAAGCCGCGGTCGGTGCGATAGATCCGGTACGTCCGGCGAGCGGGCGGCTGCGGACGGTACTCGAGGAAGTCCGGCAGCTCCGGCGACTCCTCGAAAACGGGCTCCGGCGCGGCGGGGCAAAGGCGGAACAGCGCCAGCTTGAGCTCGTCGATCCCGGCTCCGGTGGCGCACGAGACGGGAAAGACACCGACGATCCGTTCGTCCTCGACCGGGAAGACGGGCGGCTCGGGCAGCAGGTCGATCTTGTTCAGCACGATCGCCTGCGGGCGCTCGTCGAGCCCGGCGCCGTAGAGCGAGAGCTCGGTGTCGATCGTGCGGAAGCGATCCTCGACGTCCTCCTCGGACGCGTCGATCACGTGCAGGAGCAGCCGCGCGCGCTCGAGATGCGCGAGGAACTCGTGACCGAGGCCGATCCCCTCGCTCGCGCCCTCGATCAGGCCCGGGATGTCCGCCACCGTCAGTTGGCCGCCGTCCGGGGACTCGACCGTCCCGAGCACCGGCGCCAGCGTCGTGAACGGGTAGTCGGCGACCTTCGGCCTCGCATTCGAGAGGCGGCGGAGCAGCGACGACTTGCCCGCGTTCGGGAGCCCCGCCATCGCCGCGTCGGCGAGGAGCTTCAGCCGCAGCTCGACATCAGCTTCGCCGGGCGGCTCCCCCACCTCGGCGAAGCGCGGCGTCTGGCGGACCGGGGTCGCAAAACGTGCGTTGCCGCGGCCGCCCTGGCCGCCCTTGGCGAGGACGACGCGCGCATCGGGGCGCGCGAGATCGGCGATCAACTCGCCCTCGGGGCCGAACGCCTGCGTCCCGACCGGGACGGCGAGCTCGATCGTGGCGCCGTCGGCGCCGTGCTTGCGCGTGCCCCGTCCCGGTTCGCCCCGGCCGGCCTTGAACTTCCGCTTCGCGCGGAAGTTCGAGAGGTCGCGCAGGCTCGCGTCCGCGACCAGGACGACGTCGCCGCCGCGGCCGCCGTCGCCGCCGTCCGGCCCGCCCTTGGGCACGTGCTTCTCGCGGCGGAAGCTCAGACCTCCGTCGCCGCCGCGGCCCGCCAGCACCTCGATGCGGGCGCGATCGTGAAACACTGTTCTAGCTTGCGCAGGATGAGCATCCGCGGGAGCGGACGCTCATCGCGCGAAAACCCCTGAAGGGGCCGCTTCGCGGCCCACGCGTCTCATGTCAGTCCTCGGCGGAGGACGGGTTCTCGGCGACCGAGATGAAGCGCTTCTCGCCCGAGGTGCGGAACTCGACGGTGCCCTCGCGCTTGGCGAAGATCGTGTCGTCGCGGCCGATGCCGACGCCCGCGCCGGGGCGGAACCGGGTTCCGCGCTGGCGGACGATGATCATCCCGGCCTTCACCTTCTGCCCGGCGAAGATCTTGACCCCGAGCCGCTTCGCATTCGAGTCGCGGCCGTTCCGGGAGGAGCCGAGGCCTTTCTTGTGAGCCATTAGTCGCTCTCCTTCTCGGCGAGGGCGTGCTCGATCGCGGCGATCGCGCCCTTGCGCTTGCCGTGGGCCTGCTCGTACTCGAGCGCGGCCTCGAGCATCGGGCGGTTCCAGCCGGCCGACTGCTCCTTGATCTGTGCCACGGTCAGATCCTCGTAGCCGGACGGCATCCCCTTGACGTGATCGTCCGCAGCGGGCGCGGCGGCCTCGGCCTTGGGCGCCTTCTCCGCCTTGTTGGCCGGGGCCGGCTCGCTCTTCTTCGCGGCGGCCTTCTTGGCGCCGCCGATCGACTCGATCTTGATCTCCGACAGGCTGGCGCGGAAGCCGGTGTGCTTCTTGTAGCCGTTCTTCGGCCGGTACTTGCCGATCCGGATCTTGTCGCCCTTGACGTCGGCGACGACGCTGGCCGTCACCGTGGCGCTCGGCGAGAGATCGGTGCCGCCGTCGCCGCCGCCGATCAGGAGCACCTTCGGCTCGAACGTCTTGCCGGCGCCGTGCTTGAGCCGGTCGACGAGCAGCGTCTGGCCCTCGCTGACGCGGTACTGCTTGCCGCCGACGGAGATGATCGCGTAAGTGTTCATAAGCGCAGAAAAACGCGGGCGCGACCCGCGAGACCGGGAAGTGTAGCGGTTAGCGATCCAGGTCGTCGAGCCATTCCGACATCGGCACGTACTCGTCGGACGCGGGCTCGCCGCCGTTCGTCGCGGCCTCGGCCTGGGGCTCCGGCTCCGCCGCCTCGGCCGCGGGCTCGGCGCCGTTGTCGGCGACCGCCGCCGCCGGCTTCTTCCGGCTGCGCCCGCCGCGGGAGCCGCGGCGCGTCTTCTTCTTCGCCGGCGTCGCCTCGGCGCCGTCCGTCTCCTCGGCGACGACCTCGGCCACCTGCTCGGCCGCCTCGCCGTCGCCTTCGTCTGCACTCGGCTTCGGCTTCGGCGTCCGCTTCCGGGCCGGTTTCGGCTTCTCGTCGCCGAGCTCGAAGTCGGGAACGTGGATGCGCGGCGTCGTGGCGGAGGACGCCTCCTCGGCGGCCTCCGTTTCGGGGGCCTCTGCGGGCTCCGCGCCGTCGGTGGCCACGGCAGGCTTCTTCTTCCGGTTGCGGCCGCCGCGGGAGCCGCGGCGCGTCTTCTTCTTCGCCGGCGCGGCCTCGCTGCCGTCGGCCGCCTCGGTCGCCTCGTCCTGCTCGTCCTCGGCAGCAGCGTCCTCGACCTCGACCTCGACCTCGACCTCGGCTTCGCCGAGCTCGGGCGTCTCGAGCGCGATCTCCGGCCCGTCCGTCTCCGCCGCCTTCTTCGCACGGCTCGGCGCGCGCGTCGGCTTCTCGGCCTCGCTCTCGAACGTGATCGGCTCGGCGGGCGCCTCGACGCCGTTCAGCGCCGTCGCGTAGGCGACGCCGTCGAGCACGCGCTCGACGCGCACCTTGGCCTTCTTGCCGACGAGCTTCGCGGCGCCGCCGACGACGACGTCGATGCCGTCGAGCTTGCCGACCGCGGAGCCGGCGTCGTGCTTGTCCAGCTCGACCAGCTTCAGATCGACCTCGGTGCCCTCGGCGATCGGAGCCGGCGGCTGCAGGTCGACGAGCTTGCCCTCGGCGAGGACAGCGGCGTGGTCGGCGTGCACGCCCTCCTTCGGCGCCAGGAAGAAGCGCTTCTTCGAGGCCTCCTCGATCTCGGCCAGGCGACTGCCGCCCTTGCCGAGCAGGAGCGACATCGTCTTCGGGTTGACCTCGACCTGGAACGCCTGGGCGCGGGAGCCCGCGGCCAGCGTGCGCAGGCGCCGCTCCACCTCGAGCGCTGCCGACGCCTCGGAGACGACGATGCCGTCGCCGGCGCAGGTGGGGCACTTCTTGGTCAGGATCTCGCGCGGCCCGTCGGTGACGTTCTGGCGGGTCATCTCGACGAGGCCGAGCGGCGAGATCTCGACGACGTAGGTCTTCGTCCGGTCGCGCTCGAGCTCGGTGCGGAGCGCCTCCTCGACGGTCGCCCGGTTCCTCGGGTTCGCCATGTCGATGAAGTCGATGACGATGATCCCGCCGATGTCGCGCAGCCGCAGCTGGCGCACGACCTCCTTGACCGCCTCGAGGTTGTTCTTCGTGATCGTGTCCTCGAGCCGCCCGGTCGAGTTCTTCGAGCGCGAGCCGACGAAGCGGCCCGTGTTGACGTCGACGACGGTGAATGCCTCCGCGTAGTCGAAGATCAGGTAACCGCCGGAGGGGAGGTCGACGCGCCGGCTCAGAGTCGAGCGGATCTCGGCGTCGACGCCGGTCCCCTCGAACAGCGGCGTCTTCTCCTTGTAGCGGTGCACCCGCTCGAGCATGTGCGGCGAGGTCTTCTTCAGGTAGCCGACGATCCGCTTGTAGGTGCGCTCGTGGTCGATCTGCGCGCTCTCGAAGTCGCCGGCGAAGAGATCGCGGACGATCCGAAGCGGCAGCTCGGCCTCCTGGTAGACGAGCGACGGCGGCTTCGCGTTCTTGGCGCGGGCCTGGATCGTCTTCCAGAGCCGCTGCAGGAAGACGAGGTCGCGCTCGATGTCCTCGGCCGAGGCGCCCTCCGCGGCGGTGCGGACGATGACGCCGCCGTCCTTGACGTCGAGCTTCTTGATGATGTCCTTCAGGCGCGTGCGCTCGGCGTCGTCGAGCCGGCGCGAGACGCCGAGGCCCTCGCCCTGCGGGACGAAGACGAGGAAGCGGCCGGGGAGCGAGATCTCGGTCGTCAGCCGGGCACCCTTCGTCTTCATCGGGTCCTTGACCGCCTGGACGAGGATCTGCTGGCCGCGGGCGATCAGGTCGGTGATCTTCTTGCCGTGCCGCTTGCCCTCGAGCTCGGGCACGACGATCTCGTCGACGTAGAGGAAGCCGTTCTTCTCGAGGCCGATCTCGACGAACGCCGCCTCCATCCCGGGGAGGACGTTGTCGACGGTGCCGAGGTAGATGTTCCCGGCGATCGAGCGGCGCTCGGGCCGCTCGAGGTAGACCTCGGCGACGCGGTCGTCCTCGAGGATGGCGACGCGTTGCTCGCCGACGTCGACCGAGATCAGGAGCTCGCGCTTGGCCTTCGGCAGCGGTGCGCGCTTCTGCGGGACACGGCGGCGGTTGCCCTGCTGGTTCGCCCGCCGTTCCTGGCGCTGGCTCTGGCTCCGCTCGGCCGCGGGCTTGCGCTCGCGCCGCTGCGGCGCGGGCTTCTGCTCGGGCTTGTCGGCCGTCTCGGCCGGCTTCTCCGCGGTCGCGACGGCGCCGGGCTTCTTGCGCCCACGCCCGCCGCGGCTACCGCGACGTCGCTTCCTCGGATCGGTTGCCGCATCGGCCGGAGCCGCTGCGGAGGTCTGCTCAGCCGGTTCCGGCTGTGGAGCGGGCGCGGGAGCTTCCGGCGCCGGCTGATCGGTCGGTTCTTGCTTCTTCTTCCTGCGAAACCACGGGGACAAATGCTTCTCCTAGAGTGAGCGCGCGCAAAGACACGGCCGCGGAAGCGGCCGGTCGCGCGCTGCGATTGAGTGTGAAAACGGTAGGCATGGCCTGCTGAGAGGGTATCAGCAGGCTCATGCGGGGGCGCTGCGGGATTACGCGGCTGCGGGGCGGAGCCGCGCCCGGCGCGCGCGGACGGCGCGCAACCGCTGGGAGAGGCGGGCCCAGGCCCAGGGCTCGAGCTCGGCGTAGCGCGTCTCGTTCTGCGCCCGCGTGGCCTCGAGGTACTCGAACCAAGCGTCTGCTTCCTCGATCTGAAGCAGCTCTTCCGCGTGCTCGGAACCGACCATCTCGCCTCCCTCCCGTCGTTTCCGGAACCATAGGACCTATGTCGGACGGCGCAAGACGCGAAATCCGCAGGAGCGGATTCCGCGTCGCGCAAGACCCCTAAAGGGCGGCCGCAAGCGGCCGCCACGGCTATCGGGATCTTTGCGAGATCTCGTCGAAGTAGCGCATCGCAGCCTCGCCGAGCGCGCGCGTGCCGCCGTAGGCGACGCCGCCCTTGATCGCCCAGCCGGCGATCGGAATCACGCCGAGCAGTTGTCGCGCGACCGTGCGGAAGCCGAAGCCGGCCGCCACCGTCGCGAGCACCTCCGGCAGGCGCTGCTGGTCGACCTCGATCCCGTGCGCGGCCGCGAGCCGCAGCACGAGCCGGATCTGGTTCAGCGTCAGGACGGGGAAGTCGGCCCCCGGCACGAAGATCGCAACTCCCAGGATCCCGTTCTTGCGCGAGAACGACTCGACCAGCTCGCGGCAGAGCGGCTCGCGGAGCACGGGCACGCGTGCCGCGAGGCCGGTTCCCGCCTCGCCGAGCCTCGCGGCGACGGCGGCGGCGATCTCCTCGACGGGGAAGCCCTCGCCGGGGCGGCACTTGACGGCGTCCGTCGCGAGCACGTACGGGATGTCGAAGTCCTCCGTCCCGGTCTGGACGACGACGACCGGCACTCTCGCGCGCCGCGCGGTCTTGAGCTCCTGCTCGTCCTCCTCGGTCGGAGCGCCGGCGAGGAGGCGGATCAGGCAGCCGGCGTCGTCGGGCCGGCCGCCGACGCGGACGGCGCCCGCCGCCGCGTTGTGGGAGAGCTCCTTCACGAGCTGCTCCGCCAGCGGGCCGCTGACGACCAGCGGCCGCGTCTCCTGCGCCGCGATCTTGAGCTCGCGCACGAGCCCCCAGATCGCCATCGGGCTCAGCGTCTTCGCCATCAGCGCGCCCGCCGGCGGCCGAGGTGGCCGCGCGCGTAGATCGCCTGGAGCACGCCGATCGCGACGATGTTGACCACCATCGACGAGCCGCCGACGGTGACGAAGGGCAGCGGGATGCCGGTGACGGGGGCGATCCCCATCGTCATCCCGACGTTGACGAAGACCTGGAACAGGAACGCGATCACGATCCCGCCGGCGACGATGGCGCCGAAGGCGTCGCGCGAGACGGTGATCACGCGGAGGCCGCGCCAGACGATCAGCAGGTAGAGGCCGAGCAGGAGCGCGGCGCCGAAGAAGCCGCGCTGCTCGGCGAGCGCGGCGAAGACGAAGTCGGTGTGGTGCTCGGGGAGGTAGTCGAGCCGCGTCTGGGTCGCCCCCTGGACGCCGCGTCCGTCCAGCCCGCCGGAGCCGACCGCCGTGATCGACTGGGTCTGGTTGTAGGCGGTGCCGCCGGGGTCCTCCTCGAGGTTGGTGAAGTTGAGCCGGGCGGCCTGGTAGGGCTCGAGCACCTCGACGCCGGCCGCGGGCAGGAACCAGACGACGCTGGACGCGAGCAGCGCGACGATGCCGATCAGCAGGGTGAGGTGCGTCCAGCGGATCCCGGCCACGAACAGGCACGCGACGAGCGCCGCCCCGTAGACGAGCGCCGTGCCGAGGTCGGGCTGCTTGAAGACGAGCGCGATCGGGATCGCGGCCAGCCCGATCGCCTGCAGCACCACCTTCGGCTCGTGCAGCCGCCGTACGCGGTCGGCGAGGAAGCCCGCCAGCGCCAGCACGAAGAGGAGCTTGCCGAACTCGGAGGGCTGGAACTGGAACGGGCCGATCTCGATCCACCGCTTCGAGCCGCGCGTGGCGTCGGCGAGCGGAAAGACGAGCAGCATCCCGGCGAGCGTGACGCCGAAGATCGCCTTCTGGGCGCGGCGGTAGCGGTCGGGATCGATCAGGAGCACGACGAGGAAGCCGGCGAAGCCGAGCCCGGCGGCGATCGCCTGGCGGACGACGTAGTAGTTCTCGTCGCCCTCGACGTCGAACCGCGTGATCCCGGCCACCGCCCAGAGCCCGTAGGCGACGACTGCGCCGACGGCGAGGAGGAGGATCCAGTCGAGCCGGCGGAGGAAGCCGACGATGTCGATGTGCTCACGCGCGACCGGGCGGGAGCGGGACGCGTACTCAATCACTCGCGACCACTCCCTGGACCCCGGCTCGCTCGCGGAACCAGTGCTCGAAGACCTTGAGCGCCGCCGGCGCCGCGACGGCGCCGCCGTGGCCGCCGTTCTCGATCACTGCGCAGACGACGATGGGCGGCCGCTTCCCGCCGCGCGTGTTGACGTAGTCGTTGCCGTCGAACGGGCCCCAGCCGCACCACCAGGCCTGGTCCTCGAGGTGCCCGAGGGGGTAGCCGGGGAGGTTGACGACCTTCTCCGCCGTGCCGGTCTTGCCGGCGACCGGCACCGGGAAGCTGCCGAAGACGCCCGAGGAGGTGCCGTTGGCGTCGTGCGTCGCCTCGTAGAGGCCGTCGCGGACGACGGAGAGCGCGGTCGGGTCGACGCCGATCTCCTTCGGTGGCGCCGCGGGGAAGGTCAGCACCGGCACCGCCGGCTCGCCGTCCGCCGCCGGCCGCTCGGCCGCCTGGACGATGTGCGGCGTGACGAGTTTGCCGCCGTTCGCGAGCGCGGCGTAGAAGCGTGCCATCTGTAGCGGCGTCACGTTGATGTCCTTCTGGCCGATCGCCATCTGGATCATGTCGCCCGGGTTCCACGCCTTGTCCCAGGCGGTCCGGCCGACAGCCTTCCGCCACGCCGGCGTCGGCAGGAGCCCGGATGCGTCGCCGCCGATGTCGAGCCCGGTCGGCTGGCCGAAGCCGAACTTCTTCGCCCAGGCCTGCATCTTCGTCCAGTAGGGCCGCTCGCGCTCGCCCCGCTCGAAGTAGCGGTTGCCGACGTCGTAGAAGTAGGTGTCGCACGACTGCGAGAGCGCGGTCGAGAGCGTCATCGCCATGTTCGTGTACGGGTTCCAGTTCTTGAACTTCTGACTCGTCGAGCCCGTAGGTCGCGTACGGGGTGCACTGGATGTACTCGTACGGCGAGAGCAGGCCGTCCGAGATCGCGGCCAGCGCCGTCACGGGCTTGAACGTCGAGCCGGGCGGATAGACGCCGGCGATCGCGCGGTTGATGCCGGGGTAGTTCCACTCCTTCGCGACCTTCTCGACGACGAGCGGCTCGAGCTTCTTCGGGTCGGCCCGGCCGACGTAGACCGACGGCTTGTAGGTCGGATTCGACGCCATTGCGAGGACGGCGCCGTCGCGCGGGTCGAGCGCGACGATCGCGCCGCCGTTCGCGTTGAAGTGGTCGTCCTGGTAGGCGAGCTCGAGCCCGTCGCGCAGCGCGCGCTCGGCGGCGCGCTGCAGGCCGACGTCGAGCGTCAGGCGGATGTTGTAGCCCGGCTGCGCCGGCCGCCGCGGCTCGAAGCGGCCGAGCGGCTGTCCCAGCGAGTCGACGCGGAGCTGGTCCATCCCCGGTGTCCCGCGCAGCCAACGGTCGTAGGCCGCCTCGACCCCGGTCTTGCCGATCTTCTCGCCGCCGCGGATGTCGCTGTCCTTCGACTTCTCGAGCCGCTTCAGCTCCTCGGGCGAGACCTCGCCGACGTAGCCGAGCAGCTGCGCGGCGAGCGCCTTGTGCTCGTAGTCGCGCAGGTAAGTGCTCGTCACCTCGACCCCCGGGAAGTCGGCCCGGTGCTCGAGCAGCGTCGCCACCTGGTCCTCGTGCACGGCGGTCTTGACGAGGATCGGCGTCAGCGGGTCGCCCTTGTTCTCCTCGAGCGCGTTCGTCAGCCTCGGCAGGGGCACGCGCAGGATCGTCGAGAGCCGCTTGAGCATCGCGTACCGCCCCTCCTCGGGCAGGTCGGCCGTCCAGATCCGCACCGCCGTGCCGGGGACGTTCGAGACGATCGTCCGGCCCGAGCGGTCGACGATCGAGCCGCGCTGCGCCTCGACTCGGATCGTCCGCAGCTGGTTGTTCTGGGCCGCGTTCACGTACCGGTCGCCCGAGAGCACCTGCAGCGCCCAGAGGCGGAGGAACAGGATCGCGAAGATGATCAGCGCCAGCCCGGCGAGCACGCCGACGCGCAGCGCCAGCTGCGGCGTGAACCGGTACGGCTCGGACGTGCGCGGGTCGGGCGGCAGGAAGCGGCCCGACGGCGAGCGGCGATCCGGGTACGAGCTAGCCAAGGAGCTTCACCTCGGTGACCCGATCCGACACGGACGCGCGGCCGAGCGCCGAGCGGCAGAGGGCGAACACCGGCCGCGCGATCGCGAGGTTGAGGACGAGCGTCGGCAGCAGCGTCTCGAAGAGCGCGCGCCGCCCCGAGACCTCCTCGCCGAGCAGGAAGTGGAGCCCGTAGCCGACGTAGGCGATCGCGATCGTCGCGACGAGGACGGTCAGCAGCGGCGCGTAGCCGCGGTCGCGGCCGGTCGTCTCGCCGTAACGCCCCGCCCAGTAGCCGGCGAGCGAGTAGAGCAGCGCCGAGACGCCGAGGGTGTCGAGCGTGAGCACGTCGACGAGGAGGCCGCCGAAGAACCCGGCGACCGTGCCGACGACAGCGCCACGCAGGAGCGCGATCGACAGGAGCGAGAGCAGGAGCACGTCGGCGACGCCGCCCGCGATGTCGAGCGACGCGAACAGCGTCACCTGCAGCAGGGCCGCGACGAAGACGATCGCGGCGACGATCGCGCTCTCGCCGAAGCTCATGAGCTGCTCCTCGGCTCATGAGCTTGGGGAGGGGGTGTGGGGGAACCGGGAGGTTCCCCCACACGAGTCAGGAAGAAGGGGGCTCGTGGGGGAAACATGGTTTCCCCCACGGGAGCGAGCCGACAGGCGAGCGACGTGCTCACGGGAGCTCCGGGACCGGGCGCCGCGGCACGAGCACGACCACCGAGTCGAGGGCGGAGAAGTCGACGTCGGACTCGATCAGCACCTGCTGCCAGAGGTCGGTGCTGAGCCCGCCGACGAAGGAGACGCGTCCGATCGGGATCCCCTTCGGGTAGAGCGACGCGAGCGACCCGGCCCCCGATCCGGAGGTGACGATCTCGTCCCCGACGTGGACGACCTCGCGCTTCGAGACCCGGTCGAGCGCGAGTGCGTTGCCGGACTCGCCGTGGACGACGACGCCGAACGCGCGCGTCCGCAGGTCGACCGAGGAGACGGCGCTCTGCTCGTCGGTGAGGAGGCGCACGCGCGCGGCGCCGCCCGTCACCTTGGTGACGGTGCCGACGAAGCCGTCCGCCGTGACGACGGCGGCGTTGACGCGGACGCCGTCATCCGAGCCGGCCGTGACGACGATTTCCTGTTCGAACGCCGAGGCGGGACGCGCGATCACCTCGGCCGTGACACCTTCGTAGTCGGCCGGGAACGAGGGGGAGTCGCGGTACTCGAGCAGGCGCTTGAGGACGACGTTCTGCTGCAGGGCCGACTCGTTCTGGATCACCTGCTGCTGCAGCAGCTCGTTCTCGGCGCGCAGCTCCTCGTTCTCGGAGCGCGCGTTGAAGAGGTCCTTCGTCCAGCCATAGGCGTCGCGGAATGGCCGCGCCACCCGCTCGACGGCGACCTCGAGCGGCTGCAGCGCGCCCGCGACGGCGCCCTGCGCGTCGTGCAGGGGCCCGTCGGAGCTCTCGCGGAACGAGACGGTGATCAGCGCGAGCGCGAGCAGGACGAGCAGCCCCAGCACGATCCGGCGCCTGAGGGCACTGGTGCTGCGGGAGGAAAGCGAACGCGGGGCGGGACGCCGGACAGGGAAGCCCAGCACCGCCGATCTTGCGG
>CAVTSN010000006.1:0-55090 GCA_963737455.1 uncultured Gaiellaceae bacterium
CCTGGCGGATCCAGAGGTCGACGATCGGCGCACGGTCGGCGACCTGCTCGTCGCCGACCACGACGACGAGCTCGGCAGCGCCGATCGTGGAGAGCGGCGCCCGGAAGGCGTCGAGCGCGTGCGAGACGCCTCCGGGAGCACGGCCGAGTGCGCGCCGAGGCCCTGGCGCAGCAGCTTGCCGAGCGCGTATGCCTGCTCGACCGTCTCCGAGCCGAGAGGGCGGTCACGATCCGCCCCTGGGCGCCGCGCAGCAGCGCCTCGGCGCGGTCGAGCGCGTCGTCCCAGGAGAGCACGGTGAAGCCGCGCCGCTGGACGCGCTCGAGCGGGTCGACGATCCGGTCGTTGGCGTAGAGGTGCGGATAGGCGAAGCGACCCTTGTCGCAGAGCCAGCCGTCGTCGACCTCGGGGTGGTTGCGGGAGATGATCCGCTTGACCTTGCCCTCCCGCGTCGTCGCCGAGACGTTGCAGCCGACGGGGCAGAGGCCGCAGACCGTGGGCACGTTCTGGATCTCCCACGGCCGGCCTTCGAAGCGGTACTGGGTCGAGGTGAGCGCGCCGACCGGGCAGAGCTCGATCACGTTGCCGCTGAACGGCGCCGCGTACGCCTCGTCCTCGAAGGTCGCGATCATCGACTGCGCGCCGCGGTTCTTGGCGACGAGCTGGCCGTCCTCGGCGACGTCGGACGAGAAGCGCGTGCAGCGGTAACAGAGGATGCAGCGCTCCCGGTCGAGCGCAATCGTCGGCGAGATCGGGATCGGCTTGTCGAACGTTCGCTTCGGAAAGGTCATCCGCGTCTGGCCCGGGCCGTAGCGGAAGGTCAGGTCCTGGAGCGGGCACTCGCCGCCCTTGTCGCACACCGGGCAGTCGAGCGGGTGGTTGACGAGGATGAACTCGAGCGTCGCGTTCTGGCCCTGGGCGGCCTTGGCCGACGCGGCGGCGGTGCGGACGACCATCCCGTCCTGCGCGGTCAGCGTGCAGCCGGCCTGCAGCTTCGGCACGCCCTCGATCTCGACGAGGCACATCCGGCAGGCGCCGACCGGCGGCCCGAGCCGGGGCTCGTAGCAGAACACCGGGATCTCGATCCCGGCTTCGGCCGCTGCCTCGACGAGCCCGAGCCCCTTCGCGACCTCGACCTCGCGCCCGTCGACGGTCACCTTGACGGTCTCGGGCGCGCTCACGCCGGCACCTCTGCGACCGGCGCGTGCGAGTGCTGGTCGACCGGCGCGAGGATGCCTTCGAGCGACGAACTGCCGCCCATCGGGCAGCCGCTGTCGAGATGCTCCTGGAACTCGGCCCGGAACTTGTCGACATAGCTCGCGACCGGCATCGCCGCCGCATCACCGAGCGGGCAGAGGCACTTGCCGAGGATCCGGTCGCAGACGTCGAGCAGCAGGTCGAGGTCGCCCTGCGACGCCGTCCCCGCCTCGATCGAGTTCAGGATCTGGACCATCCAGCGCGTGCCCTCGCGGCACGGCGTGCACTTGCCGCAGCTCTCGTGCATGTAGAACTGCGCCACCCTGAGACCGAGCTGCACCATGCAGCAGCGGTCGTCGATGACGACGATCGCGCCGGAGCCGAGCATCGAGCCCGCCTCGGCCATCGCGTTCGCCTCGAGCGGGGTGTCGAGCTGGTCGGCCGTGAGCACCGGCACCGAGGAGCCGCCCGGGATCACGGCCTTCAGCTGCCGGCCGTTCGGGATCCCGCCCCCGAGCTCGGGCTCGTAGATCAGCTCCCGCAGCGTCACGCCCATCGGCAGCTCGAAGTTGCCGCCGTTGACGACGTTGCCCGAGAGCGAGAAGACGCGCGTGCCGGACGAGTCCGGCGGCACGCCCAGCTTGGCGTACTCCTTGCCGCCGAGCGTGATGATCGGCGGGACGGTCGCGATCGTCTCGACGTTGTTGATCAGGCTCGGCGAGGCGTAGAGGCCGGCGACGGCCGGGAACGGAGGCTTCGTCCGCGGCTGGCCGCGCTTGCCCTCGAGCGACTCGAGGAGGGCCGTCTCCTCGCCGCAGATATAGGCTCCGGCGCCGCGGTGGAGCACGATCGTGACGCCGCCGAGCAGCTTTGCCTTGTGCACCTCCGCCAGCGCGTCACGCAGGAGCTCGAACTCGCGCAGGTACTCGCCGCGGATGTAGATGAAGACGCGCTCCGACTCGATCGCGTGCGCGGTGATCAGGCAGCCCTCGATCAGGCGGAAGGGGACGGTGAACATGATCTCGCGGTCCTTGAACGTGCCCGGCTCGGACTCGTCCGCGTTGACGACGAGATAGGTCGGCTTGCCCGTGCCCTTGGCGAGAAAGCTCGCCTTGCGGCCCGTCGGGAAGAAGGCACCGCCGCGGCCGCGCAGGCCGGAGTCGAGGATCTCCTGGACGACGGCGGCCGGCTCCATCGCCCTGGCCGTCTCGAGCGCGGCGAAGCCGCCCGCGTCGCGGTAGTCCGCGAGCTTGAGCAGCGGGCGCTCCTCGGCACCGGCGAGGACGACGAACTGCTCAGCCGCCATGACTCGCCTCGCCGCCGCGCAGCTCCTCGACGATCGCGGGCACGTCCGCGGCGGTGACGCGCTCGCGGTAGCGGTGGTCGATCGCGACGACCGTCCCCCAGCCGCAGCCGCCGGCGCACTCGATCGTGCGCAACGTCACCTCGCCGTCCTCGCTGGTCTCGCCTGCGTGGACGCCGAGCTCGTCCTGGAACGCCTCGAGCACCTGCTGGGCGCCGACGAGCGCGCAGGACACGTTCGTGCAGACCTCGACCAGGTGCGTCCCGACCGGGGCGAGGTGATACATGTCGTAGAAGGACGCGACGGCCATGCAGTACGCGGGCGTCTCCTCGAGCGCCTCGGCCACCTCGCGGAACGCCTCCGGCGAGAGCCAGCCGTGGCGCTCCTGCGCGAGCCGCAGCGCCGGCAGCGTCGCCGAGCGCGAGACCGGATAGCGCGCCCGGATCGCCTGGATCTCGTCGTAGAGCGTCTTCCCTGGCGCTCACGAAGCGTGCTCATCGGTCGACGTCTCCCATGACCGCATCGAGCGAGCCGACGACGGCGATCAGGTCGGCGACGGCGACGTCCTGGCAGCAGGCGGCGGTCGCGTGCAGCGCCGCGAACGAGGGCGCACGGAACTTGACCCGCCAGGGCTTCGCGGTCCCGTCGGAGACGAGTGTGCAGCCGGACTCACCGCGGGGCGACTCGATCCCGACGTAGACCTCGCCCTCGGGGACCCGGAAGCCCTCGGTGACGATCTTGAAGTGGTGGATCAGCGACTCCATCGAGGTGTGCAGCTCCTCGCGCGGCGGCAGCACGACCTTGCGGTCGTCGGCGATCCAGGGCTCGCCCTGCATCTGCTCGAGCCGGTCGATGCACTGCTCGATGATCCGCACCGACTCGCGCATCTCGTCGACGCGCACCTTGTAGCGGTCGAAGACGTCGCCGCCGTGGTAGACGGGGACGTCGAACTCGACCTGGTCGTAGGCGAGGTACGGCTCCCGCTTGCGCAGGTCCCAGTCGACGCCCGAGGCGCGAAGGTTCGGACCGGTCTGTCCGAGCGCGATCGCGTCATCGGCCGAGAGGGCGCCGACGCCGACGGTGCGCTCGAGCCAGATCCTGTTCGCGTTGAGGATCGCCTCGTACTCGTCGACCGCCTTCGGCATCCGCTCGCAGAACTTGCGTGTCTCCTCGTAGAACCCGACGGGGATGTCCTCGGCCAGGCCGCCGACCTGGAAGTAGCGCGTGTGCATGCGCGTCCCGGCGACCATCTCGAAGAGGTCGAGCACGAGGTCGCGCTCGCGGAAGCAGTACCAGAACATCGAGATCGCGCCGATCTCCAGGGCGGACGTGCCGAGGTAGACGAGGTGCGAGTGGATCCGCACCAGCTCGCCGAGAGCCATCCGCATCCATGTCGCCTTGCGCGGCACTCGCAGCTGCAGCAGCTTCTCGACCGCGAGCACGTAGACGAGCTCGTTGTACTGGAACGAGACGTAGTCGACCCGGGCCGGATACGTGACGCCCTTCCACCAGGTCTTCTGCTCCATCGTCTTCTCGAAGCCGGTGTGCAGATAGCCGATCACGGCCGCGATCCCGACAACGTGCTCGCCGTGTAGATCGACGATCAGCCGCAGGACACCGTGGGTGGACGGATGGTTGGGGCCGAAGTTGACGGTGAGGACGTCCTCGAGCCTCGGATCCGACTTCAGGATCGTCGGGACGGGCTGCGGGATCCGCGAGCCCGCGTACGGCGGGCGTCCGGTGCCGGGGAGGCGGCGGGCGACGGTCGCCACTAGTGGCTCTCCTGGTGACGACTTCGCGTGTCTGCCGTGTGAGCTGCAAGCGAGGCAAGGACGCAGGGAGCGTTCATGCCTGAAGGCATGGACGCGACTGAGGACGCCGCGTCGCGCCGCAGATCGCGCGGCAGAGGCGCACTAGTCGTTGCCAGGGGGGCCACTTACTCGGCCTCCGAGAAACGCACCGGCTCGCCGCCGATCGGGTAGTCCTTCCGCAGCGGGTGCCCTTCCCAGTCGTCGTCCATGAGGATCCGGACGAGGTTCGGGTGCCCGTCGAAGGGGATCCCCATCATGTCGAAGGCCTCCCGCTCGTACCAGTCGGCCGTGGGCCAGACCGGGACCACCGTCTGCACCGCCTGCCCGTCGTCGAGCCAGAGCTGGACGCGCACCCGGGTCGGGTCGTCCGCGACCCGGAGCAGCAGGTAGGAGAGGGAGAAGCGCTTCGGCTTCGGCTCCGGCGAGCGCGAGTAACCCTGCGCGGCCGGCTCGTTCAGGTCACGGCCGGCCGTGGTGCCGTAGTAGCCGGCCACACTGTCCTCGCCCCAGCCGAGGTAGTCGGCGGCGACGATGTCGACGAGGAGGTTGAAGCCCTCTTCGTCGCGGAGGTGCAGGCACGCCTCCTCGAGGCGCGCCGGATCGACGACGAGGGTGGTCTCGCCGTACGCCTCGCGGGTCTCGACGAGGCCCGGAACGCTCTCGTAGGGCACTAGGAGGCGACTCCGCGAATCTGGTACGCCGGAGGGACGCCGGCCATGACCTTCTCGTGCAGCCGCACGATCCCCTCCATCAGCGCCTCCGGCCGCGGCGGGCAGCCCGGCACGTGGATGTCGACGGGAACGATCTTGTCGACCCCCTGGAGGATCGTGTAGTTGTTGAACATCCCGCCCGAGCTGGCGCACGCGCCCATCGCGATCACCCACTTCGGCTCGAGCATCTGGTCGTAGACCTGGCGCAGCGGCGCCGCCATCTTGTGCGCGACACGGCCCGAGACGATCATCAGGTCGGCCTGGCGCGGCGAGGACGAGAACTTCTCCATCCCGAAGCGGGCGATGTCGTAGCGCGAGGAGACGATCGACATCATCTCGATCGCGCAGCAGGCGAGCCCGAAGGTCGCCGGCCACATCGACCTCGTCTGCGACCAGGCGAGCGCCTTCTCGAGGGTCGTCAGCCCGAGTGCATCCTCCATCGACTCGACCTCGTCCTCGAAGACGCCCTTCTTCGTCGGCCAGAGCAGCCGCTCCGACTGGAGGCCCGCCTTCGCCAGCGGCCGCTTCGAGACCCGCGCGGGGTCGACGCTCTTGTCTAGCGCCATTCGAGCGCCCCCTTCCGCCAGATGTAGATGTAGGCGACGGCGAGGATGGCGATGAAGACGAGGAACTCGGTCACGCCGAACCAGCCGAGCCGCTCGAGCACGATCGCGAGCGGATAGAGAAAGACGATCTCGATGTCGAAGAGGATGAAGAGCATCGCCGTCATGTAGAAGCTGACCGTGAAGCGCTGCTGCTTCGGCGGCCCCTCCGAGACACCCGACTCGAAGGGCAGGAAGCGGGCGTTGACGCGGCTCTTCGGACGGGTCGCGAAGATGAACGAGAACGCGATCATCGTGGCCGGGATGGCGGCGGCGAGGAGCGCGTAGACCAGAAGCGGGAAGTAGTCCTCAAGCATCCGAGTCGGGCCTACGCTAGCAAGCTTGCGAGGGGCGCACGAAGAGAGGTGCAACCGCTGGAATCAAGCGACACTGACGTGTCACAAAGTCACCCTCGGACCACCCCTCGACCGAGGGACGGTGACGGACGGCGCCCCTGCTACGATCAGGGCCATGGAGATCGTCGAGCGCCCCGATACCCTCGTCTCGCTGACCCCGACCGCCGCGGAGAAGATCCGCGAGCTGATGGCCGAGGACCCCGACGGCGAGACGTCGGTCCTTCGCGTCGCGATCCAGGGCGGCGGCTGCTCGGGCTTCCAGTACGGGCTCGGCTTCGACGCCGGCCCCGTCGACGACGACGAGACACTCGAGCTGCACGGCGTCACGATCGTGATCGACCCCTACAGCGTCCCGTATCTCAAGGGCGCGACGATCGACTTCCTCTCGGGGCTCGAAGAGTCCGGGTTCAAGATCGACAACCCGAACGCCCAGGCCTCCTGCGGCTGCGGCCACTCGTTCACCGTCGAGGAGGGCTCCGAAGCGGCGCCCGAGGCGCACGGCGGCGGCTGCGGCTCCGGCTGCTCGCACTGATCTAGCAGCGCCGCGGTTAGCCGTCCCGAAGCCGCTCGACCAGGTCGTCGGCGTCGCCGGCGCTCGCAGCCGTGAGCTGGAGCGACGGCGCATTCGGGATCCCGTTCGGATACTGGTCGAAGTCGATCTCCGGGAACGCGACGATCTCGTCCCCGACGACGACGGCGACGTGATGCCAACCCTGGTCGCGCTCGCCGTAGCGGGCGACCTCGCGGGTGAGACGCCCGAACGCCGCCGTGCCTTCGGCCGTGAGCGGGATGACGACGAACTCGCCCTCCGCCTCGACTCCGGCTCGGTCGATCCCGTCCGCCTCGATCGCCGGCCCGGTCAGCACGTGGTAACGCACCTCGCGGCGCGGGTGCTGTGCAAGCACGCCGGGGCACTCTGGACGCGGCGGCCCGCAGCGCAGCTCGCCGTCGGTGCCAGGCCCGGCGATCGCGGTTTCCAGGTGGTAGAGCTCGAAGCGCTCGGCGCCGTCCCCGTCGCCGCAGCCCATGCAGACGAAGAGCAGGAGTCCGAGAAGGACGAGGCTGCTAGCCCTCGCGTGCACCGTCCAGCTCGTGCAGGCGCCCGAACGTGCGGTCGAGCTCCTCGTCGTCCGGCAGCTCGCCGCTCGGGGTCGCCTGGTCGACGACGTCCGGAAGCACCTGCGCGACCGCGTCGGCTGCCTCGTCCTCGCTGACGCCGAGCTGCTGGGCGATCTGCGCCAGCTCGTCCTGGTCGAGCGCGGCCTTGATGTCGGCAGCGTCGACGGGCTCGTTCGGCCCGGTCGAGACCCAGGACTGGCCGGTCGCGCCCTTGCCGTTCTGCTGGAGCTGGCCGAGGATCTTCTGCAGGCCGCCGTTCATCAACATCGACGCCACGATCGGCAGCAGCATCCGCAGCATCGGATTCCCGGCGAGGCCGCCCGAGCTGCTGCCTCCCTGCGAGCCGCCGCCGAGAATGCCGCCGAGGAGGTCACCGAGGCCGCCGCCGCTCCCGCCCCCTGCGCCTTTCAACAGGTCACCGAGACCGCCCATGCCGAGCTCCCTTCGTCGGGTTGAACCCTCACCCTAGACTCTCGCGCGTGGATCCTCTCCGTGTCGCGGTCGTCGGCTCCGGGCCGGCCGGGTTCTACGCCGCTTCGGCACTGCTCGCCAGCGACCTCCCCGTCGAGGTCGACCTGGTCGAGCGGCTGCCGACGCCGTGGGGACTCGTCCGACTAGGGGTCGCGCCCGACCACCCGAACATCAAGGCCGTCTCGCGCGCGTTCGAGAAGACCGCGGCCCAGCCCGGCTTTCGCTTCTTCGGCAACGTCGAGGTCGGCAGGGATGTCACGCACGAGGAGCTGCGCCGGCTCTACGACGCCGTCGTCTACTCGGTCGGCGCCCAGACCGACCGGCGGCTGGGCATCCCCGGCGAGGACCTGCCCGGCTCGTGGGCCGCGACCGAGTTCGTCGCCTGGTACAACGGCCACCCCGACTTCCAGGGGCTCGAGTTCGACCTCTCGCACGAGCGGGCGGTCGTGATCGGGAACGGCAACGTCGCGCTCGACGTCGCGCGCATGCTCGCGCTGACCCCGGAGGAGCTCGCGCCCACCGACACCACCGACGAGGCGATCGCGGCGATCAACGACGCCGGCGTCCGCGAGATCCTCGTCGTCGGCCGCCGCGGCCCGGTCCAGGCCGCCTGGACGCCGGTCGAGGTCGGCGAGCTGGGCGAGCTCGCGGGTGCCGACATCGTCGTCGATCCGGCCGACCTGGAGCTCGATCCCGCGAGCGCCGCCGAGCTCGAGGCCGCACCACCGACGGTCAAGCGCAACGTCCAGCACCTGCGCGACTATGCGGCACGCACGCCCGCCGCCAAGCCGCGCCGGATCCGGCTCCGCTTCCTCGCCTCCCCGGTCGCCATTCACGGGGAGGGCAAGGTCGAGGCGATCGAGCTGGCCCGGAACGAGCTTGTCGACGGCCGCGCCGTCGCGACCGAGGAGCGCGAGACGATCCCGTGCGGGATCGTCTTCCGCAGCGTCGGCTACCGCGGCGTCGCCCTGCCGGGCGTCCCCTTCGACGAGGGCTCGGGGACGATCCCGAACGAGGGCGGCCGCGTCGAACCGGGGCTGTACGCGGCCGGCTGGATCAAGCGCGGCCCGAGCGGGGTGATCGGCACGAACAAGAAGGACGCGACCGAGACGATCGAGCTGCTGCTCGAAGATGCCCGGGCCGGCAGGCTGCCGGCCCGCTCCGGTGAGGCGCTCGAGGACCTGCTCGCGGAGCGCGGCGCCGACTCGGTCCTGTACTCGGGCTGGCAGGCGATCGACGAGGCCGAGCGGAGCGCCGGCGAGCCGCACGGTCGGCCGCGGATCAAGCTCTCGAGCTGGGACGCGCTCCTCGACGCGGCGCGCCGGACGTAGCGGACACGACGGCTCTTCCGCGAGCTCCCGCTCGGGCGCCGGCTCCGCTTCGGGCCGGTCTAGCTTTTGTCCTGACAGTTCCGAGGATCCGTCCGCCGGGCCGCTCAAAGTCACCTGCGCAGGGTCAATCGCGAGGTGAAGGAGACGGTCATGTCAGACACTGCGGCCCCCCTCGGAGGCGGCTCCGGCTTCCTCGAGCGGTACTTCCGCTTCTCCCAGAACGGGACGACGCTCGGCCGGGACACGGCGGCCGGCGTGACGACCTTCATCGTCATGTCCTACATCATCTTCGTGAACCCGCAGATCCTCAGCTTTGCGGGGATCGAGGGCCTTTCCGAGATCGGGCTCCCCTTCGACCAGGTGCTCGCGGCGACCTGCCTCGTGGCCGGCGTGATGACACTCCTCATGGGCCTCTACACGAACAAGGCCTACGCGATCGCGCCCGGCCTCGGCCTGAACGCGGTCGTCGCCTTCGGCCTCGTCGCTGGGGAAGGGCTGTCGTTCCCGGCGGCGATGGGGCTGGTCGTCGTCGAGGGGATCGCCGTCACGATCCTCGTGCTGACGGGGATGCGCGAGCGGATCATGGACGCGATCCCGCTCGACCTGAAGAAGGCGATCGCGATCGGGATCGGGCTCTTCATCGCGTTCATCGGCCTGACGAACGCCGGTGTGGTCGTCCGCGGAGCCGGCACGCCCGTCGACCTCGCCCGGCTGACGACGTGGCCGATCGCGGTCACGTTCTTCGGTCTGTTCCTCACGATCGCGCTTCGCGCCCGCGGCGTCCGCGGTGACCTGCTGATCGGGATCATCGTGACGACGATCCTCGCCACGATCATCAACGAGGCGAGCGACAACGACGCCGGCTTCACGACGGGCGCGTCGTGGCCCGGCGACATCTACGAGACCCCCGACCTCTCGCTGCTCGGCAACTTCAACTTCGACGCATTCACGGAGCTGGCGCTGATCTCCGCGATCGTCTGGGCGTTCTCGCTCTTCCTCGCCGACTTCTTCGACACGATGGGCACGCTCGTCGGCGTCGGCAAGCCCGCCGGCTACCTCGACGAGGACGGTCGCATGGCGGACATCCGCAAGCCCCTCCTCGTCGACTCGCTGGCCGCGGTGGCGGGCGGTGCGGCATCGACCTCCTCGGCGACGACCTACATCGAATCGGCGTCCGGCGTCGGCGTCGGCGGCCGCACCGGTTGGGTCGCCGTCGTCGCGGGTGTCCTCTTCTTCCCCTTCATGTTCATCGCGCCGATCATCGGGATGGTGCCGCCGCAGGCGACGGCGCCCGCACTGATCCTCGTCGGCTTCCTGATGATGACCGCGCTGACCGAGGCGGAGGAGGACGCTGACGGCCGGCAGGACGGCCGCAAGCTGGCCGGCATCGACTTCACCGATCTCGCGATCGGGCTCGGCGCGGCGCTGACGATCATGTTCATGCCGTTCACGTTCTCGATCACCGACGGGATCGGGATGGGCTTCCTCGCCTTCACCGTCGCCCGGACCGCCCAGGGTCGCGCGAAGGACATCCATCCGTTCATGTGGATCGCCTCGGCGATGTTCGCTCTCTACTTCCTCGTCCCGTTCCTCCAGGACACCTTCGACTGGATCTGAGCACTCCCGGCTCGGGCGCACTACCCTGACGTGGTGCGCCCGATCCGAGCACTCGCGCTGACAACTGTCGGCTCCTTCGCGGGCTTCATGGCGGCTGCGGCATTCGTCAAGCACGCGGTCCCGAGCCGCGGCAACGAGGAGAGCGACGAGCTCGGCCTGGTCGCGGTGTTCGACGGGATCGATCTGACGAGCCGAGCGACATCGTTCCGCGGTGGCTCGGTGCTCGCGTGGTACGGCGGCATCTCGCTCGACCTACGGGAGGCGACGCTTGCTCCCGACGCCCGCCTCACCGTCCACACACTCTTCGGTGGGGTCGCGATCCGCGTGCCGCCGGAGTGGCGCCTCGAATCGAACCTGCAAGCGCTCGCGGGCGGAGCGGACGTGCGGCCGGGCAGCGAGAGCCTCGACGCGCCCACGCTTACTCTCGACGGGAGGGCGCTCTTCGGCGGGATCGCGGTCGGCGCGAAGCTTCCAAACGAGGACGAGCCGGAGTCTCCAGACACGTAGGCTGGGCTCGTGGACGAGCTCGCGTTCCTCCCGGCGACCGAGCAGGCGCGCCTCGTCCGGGAGGGCGAGGTATCGCCGGTCGAGCTCGTCGAGGGCTCCCTCGAGCGGATCGAGCGGCTCGACCCCGAGCTCGGCGCATTCGTGACGGTCTGCGCCGAGCAGGCGCTCGCGGACGCCCGCCAGAAGGCCGACGCTCCCGCCGAGACGCCCTTCCACGGCGTGCCGATCGCGCTCAAGGATCTCGACACGACGGCCGGGATTCGCACGACGTTCTCCAGCAGGCCGTTCGCGGAGAACGTCCCCGACTTCGACCTCGCGCACGTCGCGAAGACCCGCGCCGCCGGCTTCGTCGTCCTCGGCAAGACGAACACGCCGGAGTTCGGCACGACCGCGTTCACCGACTCGCCGCTGAACGGCCCCTGCCGAACGCCGTGGGACCTCGGCAGGAACGCGGGCGGGTCGAGCGGAGGCGCGGCGGCGGCCGTTGCGGCCGGGCTCGTGCCGATCGCGCAGGGCTCGGACGGCGGCGGCTCGATCAGGATTCCCGCCTCGTGCTGCGGGCTCCTCGGGTTCAAGGCGTCGCGCGGCCGCGTTTCGAACGCGCCGTTCGTGCCGGGAATCGGCCTCGGCACCGCTGCGCCGCTGGCACGGACGACGCTCGACGCCGCCGCGTACCTCGATCTCGTCACCGGCTACGAGTGGGGCGACCCGTTCCCGGCCGCGCCGCCCGAGCGGCCGTACGTCGAGGAGATCGGCGTCGATCCGGGCCGCCTGCGAGTCGCAGTCACAACCGAGGCGCCCATCGACACCGAGGTCGATCCCGCCTGTGTCGCCGCCGCCCGCGAGGCGGCTGAGTTGCTCGCCTCACTCGGCCACGAAGTCGTGGAGGAGGCGCCCGACTGGGGCGGCGAGGAGCTGATGGAGGACTTCCTGCCCGTCTGGCAGGCAATTCCGGCGCTCTACCCGATCGCCGACCCAACCGAGCTCTCGGTGCTGAACCAGTGGTATCTCGATCGCGCGCTCGCCACGACGAGCCCGGTCTACGCGGGCGCGATCGGACGGCTGCAGCTGCGAGCGCGCCGGATCGTGTCGTTCTGGGCCAACTACGACCTCCTGTTGACCCCGACCCTGGCGCTGCCGCCCGTGCCGCTCGGCTGGGACACGGAGCCCGACGATCCCCGCGAGCAGTTCGACCGTGCGGCGGCGTTCACGCCGTTCACGGCGGTGTTCAACGTCACCGGCCAGCCGGCCGTGTCGTTGCCGTTGCACTGGACGGATGGCGGCGTCCCGATCGGGGTCCAGCTCGTCGGGCCGCCGCTCGGCGACGCGCTCCTCTTCCGGGTCTCCTCGCAGCTCGAGGCGGCACGGCCGTGGCTCGACCGCCGACCTCCGCACGCCTGACCGCAGAAAGAAGGACGTCCGGGACGGAGTGACCGCTCCGCGAACGTCCTTGTGGCTCGGAGACTTACAGACCGCAGCCGCGGCTGCAACCTAGATGCGGCCGACGTTGATCCGGACCGGCTGGCCGATGCGTGCGTGGAGCATCTCGGCCGCGTTGCCGCTGCTGATCGCGAGGGACATGTTCCGGTAGCTGTCCTCGTAGAGCATGATGTCGCCCGGCCGTGCATCGGCGAACGTCCGTGCGGCGACGGCGTAGACCCGCTCGCCGCCGAGGTCGAGCTCCACCTGCGTCCCCGGCACGATCCCCGCCTCGTTGACGTGGTCGCGCGTGATGTTGAGGGCGACGTTGCCGAACGAATCGACGTAGAGGATCGTCGCGATGATCCGGTCTGCGCGCAGTTCCGGCTGCGGCAGGTCGAGCCGGACGAGCGCGTCGGGGTCGACCGGCGGCCCGAGCTCGCCGATGTCGACCCCCGCGGCGAGGTGTGCCGCCGCCGGCGCGAAGAGGTCACGGCCGTGGAACGTGCGGGAGATCGAGTCGAGCGCGTAGTCCGGGTTTGCGAGCTCGTGGGCGGCCTCGATTCCCGCACGCTCGGCGGCCGGGATCAGCAGGCCGTTGTCGGGCCCGACGTAGTAGCGGCCGTCCCGGTCGCGCAGCGCAAGGGGCCGTCGCGCGCCGCCGACGCCGGGGTCGATCACCGCGAGGTGACTTCCGACCGGCATGTACCGGATCGTGTTCGCGAGCACCAGCGCCCCCTGCAGGATCTGCTGTCGCGGGATCCCGTGCGTGATGTCGATGATCTGTGCCTCGGGCGCGATCCGCTTGATCACGCCGTGGCACGTGCCGACGAAGTCGTCCTGATGGCCGAAGTCGCTCAGGAAGGTGACGAACACGCGGCGGAGCCTATCGCTGCGAGCAGTCCGGCGACGTCGTGCGTCGACGCCTCGCGGACGACGTCGACGCCCGCCTCGCGTGCCGCCTGCGTCGTCAGCGGCCCGATGCTGACGGCCGGGATGTCGGCGCCGAGGCGGCCGAATGCACGCGCCGCCGACGCCGACGCGAGGACGACGAGGTCCCCGTCCGGGACGCGCGGCGGCGTCAGCTCGCGCGTGCGGTAGAGAGCCACGAAGTCGGCGCCGAGCTCCTCGACGAGCAGCCTGCGCGCTCCCTCGGCGCCCGCGAAGAGGACGCGGCCGACCGGTCGCGGGAGCTCCGCCAGAAGCCCCTCCTGCGTCGACACGGCGGGAACGAGATCGGCGCCGCCGAGGGCGTCCGCGGTCGCGCGGCCGATCGCCGCCACCTTCCCCGGCGTACCCGCCATCCGGCGCCGCAGCTCGCGCGCACCGTTGACGCTCGTGACGATCACCCAGTCGTAGCCGGAGACGTCGACCGGCTCGTTCCCCAACGGCTCGACCTCGAGCAGCGGGCAGTGGACGACGTCGTGCCGGAGCGCGACGAGGCCACGAACGAGCTCCTCCTCCTGGCCCTGCGGCCTGGTGACGACGATCCTCACGAGACGAAGGCGAGCAGCTCGCGCGCGACCGACTCCGGATCGGCCCCCGTCCGCCGCTCGATCCAGGCGCCGTCCTCGTCCGCGACGAGGGCGGTCAGCGAGGTGCCGTCGTGGTACGCGGCCACGGGAGCGAGGCAGCCGCCGCCGACGAGCGCGACACACCTCCGCTCCGCCTCGACGCGCCGCCTCGTCTCGGGGTCGTCGGCCGCGGCGACGAGCGCCTCCTCGCCCGCGCGCACCTGCAGCGCAAGTGAGCCCTGACCCGCCTCGGGCAGCATCTCTGCCGGCTCGAAGCGATGCCCGATCTCGGCCGTCCAGGCCGAGACGGTCGAGCCCACAGGCGGCCAGCACGACCGCGTCGAGGCCGCGCTCGCCGCGCTTGCGCAACCGCGTGTCGATGTTGCCGCGCAGCGGCTCGATCGAGAGCGACGGCTCGAGCGCGAGCAGCTGCGCGCGCCGGCGCACCGACGCGGTGCCGACACGCATGCCGGCCCGCAGCTCGCTCGCTCCGCAGAGCGCGTCCCGCGGATCCTCACGCACCGGGTACGCCCCGACGACGAGACCCTCCGGGTCGCTCGCGGTCATGTCCTTCGCCGAGTGGACTGCGACGTCGATCCTGCCCTCGAGCAGCGCCTCCTCGAGCTCCTTGACGAAGACCCCGCGCGAGCCGATCTCGCCGAACGGCTTCGTCCGGTCGCGGTCGCCCGCCGTCGTGATCGGCACGAGCGCGATCTCGATCCCGGGCGCACGCAGCCTGTCCGCAGCCTGCTCCGCCTGGGTGAGCGCGAGCCTACTGCCGCGGGAACCGACGCGGATGAGCACAGCTTCGCCGCGAGGCGGGCCTCGACTCGCCGCATCCGCGCGTCCCGGTCGCGCTGATCGGCCGGATCCGCACGAACGCCGTCGGCACCTGTAGCGGGAGCGGGCGGCCGGTCGAAAAACGCGTGTTCAACGGCGCCGCTCCTCCTCCTCGAGCCCGAACAGATGCCTCACGACGTCAGCATAGACCACCCCATCGGCTGCCGCGGCGGCCTCTTTCATGCGGATCGTGGGGAGATGCAGGAGCTTTGCGAGGATCTGCGACGTCACCGACTCGACGTGCTTGCGCTCGCGCTCGGAGAGCCGCCCGCCCGCCCGCGCCAGCTCGCTGTCCCGGATCTCCTCGGCCAGCGCGCGCAGCGATGCGATCGTCGGCACGACGTCGAGCGCCGCCTGCCACTCGCGGAAGCGGTCGGCCTCGTCCGCGACGAGGCGTTCCGCACGCGCCGCCTCGGTCCGCCGGCCCGAGAGCGTCTCGGCGACCACGGCCTCGAGGTCGTCGACGTCGTAGAGGAAGCAGCCGTCGAGCTCGTTGATCGTAGGGTCGAGGTCGCGCGGGACCGCCAGGTCGACGAGCAGGAGCGGCCGTCCCTTGCGGGCACGGAGCGCCGCGGCGACCTCATCCCGCGTCACGACATGGTCGGAGGCGCTCGTCGCCGAGACGACGACGTCGGCGTGCTCGAGCTCGGCGCCGATCGCCTCGAGCTCGATCGCCTGCGCCCCTAGCCGCCGTGCGAGCTCCTCGCCGTGCGCCAGCGTCCGGTTGGCGACCACGGCGACGTCCGCCCCGCGCGAGACCAGGTTCCGCGCCGTCGACTCGCTCATCTTCCCCGCGCCGAGCACGAGCACCCGCCGGCCCGAGAGGTCGTCGAAGACCTGCTGCGCGAGCGCCGCGGCCGCCGACGGCACCGATGCCGGGCTCTCGCTGATCGCGGTCTCGAGGCGCACGCGCCGGCCGGCATGCAGCGCCTGCCGGAAGAGCCTGTCGAGGAACGGCCCGGGTGAGCCCGCCTCGAACGCCGTCCGCACCTGGCCGAGGATCTCGCCCTCGCCGGGCACGAGCGAGTCGAGGCCGGCGGCGACACGGAAGAGGTGGAGCGCAGCCGCCTCGTCGCGCAGACGGTAGAGCGCCGCGGACAGGTCGTCGCCGCGGTCGCCGGCGAGCTCGGCGAGCGTGCCGACGGCAAGCTCCTCGACGTGGTCCTCCCGGGCGAGATAGAGCTCGGTCCGGTTGCAGGTCGAGAGCACGACCGCCTCGCCCTCGAGGCGAACGGCCAGCGCTCGACACGCATCGAGGTCGAGCGCGACGCGCTCGCGCAGCTCGATCGGCGCCTTGTGGTGCGATACACCGGCCAGCGTCAGCTTCATGCGGCGAAGTGGGTCAGAGGGAGGACGATCGCGACGAGCGCGAAACCGGCCAGGTTCAGGAGCGCGGCGCGGCGGCCGCGCCAACCCTCGTGCCGCAGCACGAGCAGGGAGGCATACGTCGCGAGGATCAGCAGGGTGACGACCATCGCTGCGTCGAGATCGCCCGGCTCGAAGCTGGCGGCGCCGACGCCGATCCCGAGCGTGAGCACGACGAGCGAGCCGAGCACGGTGCGTGCGGCCAGACGGTCGAGTGCGTCGAGCGGCGGCACTCGGACGCGGAGGACACTGCGCTCGTGGCGCTTCAGCCGCCGCTCCTGCCAGAGGTAGAGCAACGCCATCGCAGCAGCGAGCATCAGCCCGGCGAAGCCGGCCAGCATCAGGACCGCATGCGCTGCGAGGACGGCTCCCGACCGGTCGCCCTGGTCGAACGCCGTGCCGCCGCCGGCCCAGGCGAGCGCGAGCAGCGCGACCGCGACCGGCATCACCGCCAGCCCGAGCAGCCGGTAGCGCGGGGTGCAGCCCCAGATCAGGTAGGCGCCGACGACCAGCCAGACGAAGAGGTTCAGCGCCCCGGCCCACGTCCCCCACGGGAAGCCGTCGGCGGAGAGACCCTGCCCGACGAGCAGTGCGGTCTGAGCGAGCCAGCCGAGCCGGACACCCCAGGTGGCGAGGCGGCCGGCGAGACCGGGGCCCCGCAGCTCACCCGCGTACGCGAACGCGGCCTCGCCGTAGGCGAGCAGCGCCGGGACGACGAGGAACTCAGCCATCTGCTCGGCGCTGCCGCGCCAGCTCGGCGAGCTCGGCGGTGTCGCGCTCGAGCCGCGAGAGCTTGGCGGCGATGATCGCGACGTACACGAGCAGCGTCACGAACACGATCGCGTAGGCCGCGACGACGTAATCGCTCTGGCTCATGTCGTCAGTATCTCTCTGAGCTCGCGCAGATTGGCGTCGAGGCGCTTGCCGAGGAGCTCGACCCGGTAGAGCGTGTAGGCGACGAGCGTGATCGCGAGCCAGCAGACGCAGAAGGCGAAGAACATCGTCCCCGTCATCTGCGGCCCGTCGCGCGTGAACGTCGTCGGGTGGATGAAGTCCTCGGCGAGGCGGATCGCCAGGAAGCTGACCGGGATCAGCGCGACGCCGAAGAGCGCGTAGACGGCCGACATGTTCGCGCGCCGCGGCCCTTCCTCGATCGAGAAGCGGAGCATGAAGTAGGCGGAATAGAAGAGGAAGAGGACGAGGAAGAGGACCAGCTGGTTCGAGTCCCAGACCCACCAGTGGCCCCACGACGCCTTCGCCCAGATCGACCCGGTCGCGAGCGTCAGCGCCCCGAAGATCGTGCCCTGGTGGATGGCGACGTAGCTCTCGAGGTCATAGCGCTCGCCGCCCTTCCAGAGCAGTCGCAGTGCCTTCCAGGCGCCCCAGCCGAAGCAGGCGTACGCGGTCAGCGCGATCGGGACGTGGAAGTAGAAGATCTTCTGCGAGATGCCCTGATCGGCGTCCTCGGGAGCGACCCAGAACGCGAAGACGATCGCCAGCCCGACGAGCGCTGCGGAGAGCGCCGCGAGCGCCGGAACCGAGACGAGAGAGACCCTGCTATTCGGAGACGACGTACTCAAAGGACGCCCAGCACAGTATCGCGAAGACCGCGTCGTACAGACCGAGAAACAGGAGGTAGCGGCCGGGGTCGGTCGAGACGCTCGAGCCGACACCGCCGACGACGAGCGGGATCGCGAGCGGCAGGAAGAGCAGCGGCAGGATCAGCTCCCGGGTCCGGCTGGCGGCTGCCATCGCGGCGAGCAACGTGCCGACCGCGCAGATGCCGACGTTCGCCAGCAGCACGCCGAGGACGGCCTCGGCCTGCAGCGGCGAGAAGAAGAGCGCGAACGCCGGCAGCGCCACGAGCTCGATCAGCGCCAGGAAGACGAACACCGCGGCCGACTTGCCGAGCCAGATCGCACTCCGGTCCGACGGCGCGAGCACGAGCCCCTCGAGGGCGCCGCTCTCGCGCTCCGGCGCCCATGCCCGGGCGAGTGCGAGCAGCGCCGTGAAAACGAGCGCGACCCAGAGCAGCCCCTGCGCCGCGACCTCGTCCGCCCCCGTCGGCAGCGCGAAGTGGAAGACGACGAGCGTCGAGAGGACGAACAGCAGCATCGCGGGCAGGGTGTCGCGCGCCCGCAGCTCGAGTCGCAGGTCCTTCCGCGCCAGCGCGGCGACGTCCGCGAGATAGCTCATGCGAGCGCCAGCCTCGACGTGGCGAGCGCCTCGACCCGGTCGGGGTCATGGGTCGTCAGGAGGACGGTGGCCGTTCCGGCGAGCTCGGCGAGCTGGCGGTCGAGCAGCTCGGCGCCCTCGGCGTCGAGCGCGGTGAAGGGCTCGTCGAGCACCAGCAGCTCCGGCTCGTGCAGGAGCGCTCGGCAGAGGGCGAGCCGCTGCGTCATCCCGCGCGAATACGACGACACGCGCTCGGCGCGGACCTCCCAGAGGCCATAGCGCTCGAGCAGCATGCCGATCCGCTCGCGCCGCTCGGGGACGCGGTAGAGCCGGCCGTAGAGGTCGAGGTTCTCGACCGCGGTCAGGTCGCGGTAGAGCAGCGGCTCGTGGCCGAGGTAGCCGAGCCCGCCGCGGTCGGCGTCGACGTCGAGCTCCCCGCCGGTCGGTGCCGCGAGGCCGGCGACGAGGCGCAGCAGCGTCGTCTTGCCGGAGCCGTTCGCGCCTGTGACGACGAGAAAGCCACCGCGCTCGAGCCGGAAGTCGAGCGGCCGCAGCGCGCGCCGCCTGCCGTAGCGCTTCTCGACCGCCCGCGCCCGGATCACAGGAGCACGTCGGCGAGGACGAAGCAGAGGAAGACGATGCTGATCACGCCGTTGACGGTGAAGAACGCGGCGTCCAGCCGGCCCAGGTCGCCCGGGCGGACGAGCGAGTGCTCGTACGCGAGCAGCGCGGCAACGGTGACGACTCCGAGCCAGTACAGCAGGCCGACGTCGAGACCGAGGCCCGCGACGGCGAGCAGCGCGACCGTCCCGACGTGGAAGATGCGAGCGGCCGTGAAGACGCCGCGCTCGCCGAACCGCGTCGCCCACGAGTGCAAGCCCTGCTCGCGGTCATGCTCGAGGTCGAAGAGCGAGTAGAAGAAGTCGAAGCCGGCGACCCAGAGCGCGACGGCACCGCCGAGCGCCCACGCTTGCCAGGGGAGGTCACCGGTCACCGCGACCCACGCTCCCACCGGCGCCAGCCCGAGCGAGGCTCCGAGCCAGAGATGGCAGGCCCAGGTGACGCGCTTCAGATAGGGGTAGACGACGAAGAGGACGACCGGGATCGGCCAGAGCCAGCGCACGATCGGGTCGAGCTGGAAGACGGCGACGAGGAAGACCGCGAGCGCCGCGGCACAGAGCGCCAGCACCTGCGGGCGCGAGAGCGTCCCGGCCGGGAGCTCGCGGCTTGCCGTCCGCGGATTGCGGGCGTCGATCTCGGCGTCGATCAGCCGGTTCAGGCCCATCGCCAGCGTGCGGGCGCCGACCATCGCCACCGTCACCCAGAGCCAGTCCGCCGCCGAAGGCGCCTCGCCGAGCGCGAGCAGCATCCCGACGTACGCGAACGGGAGCGCGAAAACGGTGTGCTCGAGCTTGACGAGCGAGGCGAAGCGGCGCGGGAGCGAGACAGCGGTCGTCGTCACGTCTGCCTGTGCGCCGTCTCGGCCCCGGCGAGCAGGCCGAGCGCATGCCCGAGCGCGGGCTGGAGGACGGCGTAGCCGTCACGGCAGCCGCCGGGCGAGCCCGGGAGGTTGACGACGAGCGTCCGCGCGTGAACGCCCGCGACCCCACGCGAGAGCAGCGCGTGCGGCGTCTTTGCGATCGAGTCTGCTCGGATCGCCTCGGCGATCCCGGGCGCCTCACGATCGATCACCGAGCGCGTCGCCTCGGGCGTGACGTCGCGCGGAGCAACGCCGGTGCCGCCGGTCGTGAGCACGACCGCGGCCGCCGCCGCCAGCTCCGCGATCGCTGCGGCGATCTCGTCGACCTCGTCCGCTACGACCCGGCGCTCGACCTCGTAGCCGTCGCCCGCAAGCAGCTCGGCGAGAATGTCGCCGCTCCTGTCCTCGCGCGTTCCGGCGACGACGCCGTCGGAGACCGTCAGGACTGCCGCCTTCACACTGCCGCCTTCGTCTTCTCGAGCAGCGTCACCTCGGAAATGACCATCTCCTTGTCGATCGCCTTCGCCATGTCGTAGACCGTCAACGCCGCGACCGCCGCGGCGGTGAGCGCCTCCATCTCGACCCCGGTCTGCGCCGTGGTCTCGGCCGCGGCCGTGATCTCGACGCCGTCGTCGACCACGTCGAGCGAGACCTCGACGAGCGAGAGCGGCAGCGGATGGCAGAGCGGGATCAGGTCGCTCGTCCGCTTCGCAGCCATGATCCCGGCGAGCTGTGCAGTCGTCAGCGCATCGCCCTTGGGCAGCTCGCCCAGCCGCTGCGCCGTCTCCGGCGCCATGCGCACGGATGCACGCGCGACCGCGCGCCGGCGCGAGAGCGGCTTGGCGCCGACGTCGACCATGCGGACCGCGCCGGACTCGTCGACATGCGAGAGGTCGCTCATCGCCGCCGAATGCTACTCGCGCGGTCGAGGTCGGCCAGCTGCGCGGCGATCCAGTGCTCGAGATCATGGCTCCGAACGTGGGCCGCGATCTCCCGCCGGCGCCGATCCCGCTCGTCCTCGGCGAGCGCCAGCGCGTCTTCGAGCGCGTCCGCGGTGCCGGAGACGTCGAGCGGCTCGACGGGAACCACCCAGTGACGAAGCTCCTCGTATGCACCTGCGTTTACAGATAAGACAACGACACCGGCCCGTCGGTTCACGATGGGCGCCTCCTTCGCAACGAGGTTCAGCCCATCCATGACCGCGTTCACGAGCAGAACGTCGAATTGCTTGTACGCCGCGATCGACGCCGGAAAGTCGTCTGCGATCCGGAGTCTCAGCGCGCCGGGGAAGCGCGCCTCGACGGCGGCTGCCGCGGCTTCGATGCGCTCCCGCTCCTCGACGTACTCCGGGATCGTCTGGCGGGATGCGTCGAGCAGGGCGAGCATGCCGACCCGGCCGCGCAGGTCGGGACGGCGCTCGAGCAGCAGGCCGAACGCCTCGAGCCCGCGCGGCACGTTCTTCGAAGGGTCGGTGCGGTCGACGCGCAGGATCAGCCGCTCGGGCCGTGCGGCTTCGAGCTCCCGTTCGCGCTCCAGCACCGGCTCGCTGGCCGCGAGCGCGTCGAACTCGTCGGGATCGATCGCGATCGGGTGTGCGGTCACGCGCCGCTCATCGGGCTCGAGGCCAAGGCCGGCACAGCTGTCGAGGAACGCGCGCCGCCAGCGCTGCGTGTGGAAACCGGCGACGTCACACGCGAGGAGTCCCTCGTGGATCGCCCGCACGATCCGTTCCGGCAGCACCGACCAGCCGTCCGGCCCGACCCAGGGGATGTGCGTGAAATGGGACAGCGCGGCGTCGGGGCAACGCCGGCGGACGAGCGCCGGCGCAACGTAGAGGTGGTAGTCGTGGAAGAGAACCGCCGCCGCGGCTCCCGCTCGAGCTCCCCGACGACGGCGTCGGCAAAGGCGCCGTTGACCCGGACGTACCCGTCGTCCCAGGCAGGCGCGAGCGGGCGCTCGGGGTGGTGCTTGCGCGCCCAGAGCCCGTGCTGGACGAACCACAGCGCCGGGTTCGCGATCACGTTGTAGTAGAGGTCGTACGCAACCGGGGGATGCGCGACGAGCCGGAGCCTGTAGCGCGAGCCGTCGTGCGCCGTCTCCTCGACCGTGCCCTCGGCCGCGACCACGCGGTCCTCGTCCGAGATCGCGCTCGCGATCCAGGTGACGTCGTGGTGGGAGACGAGCGGGGCGAGCGCGGTGACGAGGCCGCCGGCGCCCCGCCTCGCGATCCGCTCCCCCCGGTCGCGCCCGTACGAGATCGGACCACGGTTGGAGACGACGATCAGCTTCCGCCGTTCGGGCATCGGAAGCGCAGACTAGAGCAGCTTGACGAAGCGGAGGCGCGACCCCTTGCCGTTCGGACGGCCGCCGATCTCGACCTCGTCGGCGATCGAGCGGATGATCGAGATCCCGAGCCCTCCCTCGCTGAGCGTCTCCTCGTCGAGCGTCCCGCTCGGCTCCGGCTCGAAGCCGGTGCCGTCGTCGGCGACCTCGACGATCAGCCGGTCGTCGCGGAGCTCGAAGCTGATGTCGACGTGGCCCTCGCCGTCCTCGTAGGCATGGCGCACAGAGTTGGAGCACGCCTCGGTGAGAGCGAGCTTGAGGTCGGCCAGCGTCTCGTCGGCGAGCGGGCGCACACGTGCGAGACCGGCCAGGGCGAGCCGGGAGAGCGTGATGTATTCCGGCTTGGCCGGAATCGTCAGCCGGACGGTCCGGCCCAGGTCGACGTCACCGTCTGCCGCCATCGACTGCTCGCTCACACTCGTCCCCATTCCACGACTGTTCTGCCGAAACCTTCTAAACCCTTATAACTCCTACGCTTCCTCCCCGGAATCGGCGCAGCCTAAACCAGGGTGGGCGTCAGCGGGTCGGGTTGACCGGACGCTCGGTGAGGCGGACCCGGACGGTCTCGCGCTTGCCCGTGCCGCCGCGGAGCACGGTGACAGAGACGGTCTGGCCCGGTCGGAGGCTGTCGGTGACGATCCGTGCGATGTCCGCGGCCCGCTCGACGTTGCGGCCGGCGAAGGCGACGATCAGGTCGCCGCCGATGTTGATCGGCACGCCGTTGAAGACCTCCTGGTTCGAGGAGCCGCGCAACCCGGCGCGAGCGGCGGGCGCATCGGCCACGACCGCCTGGATCAACGCCCCGCGTTGCGCCCCGAGGCCGTAGCGGCGCGAGATCGCCGGGGTCACATCCTGCGTGGTGACGCCGACGTAGGCGTAGGCGACCTTCCCGGTCGAGATCAGCTGCAGCATCGAGCGGCGGGCCGAGTTGATCGGGATCGCGAAGCCGACACCCTCGGCGTTGCCGGAGTCGGAGCGGATCTGCGCGTTGATCCCGATCACCCGCCCACGGGCATCGAGCAGCGGGCCGCCCGAGTTGCCGTGGTTGATCGGTGCGTCGATCTGGATCGCGTCCGAGACGTCGTATGCGGACGTGAGCGAGTCGATCGACCGCTCCGTCGCGGAAACGACGCCGACTGCGAGCGAGCTCTCCTGCCCGAACGGGCTGCCGATCGCCGCGACCGGCTCGCCGACGACGACGCGGCTCGAGTCACCGAGCGGCACCGGCGTGACGGCGTGATCGTCAGGGTCGACCTTGACGAGACCCGTGTCGTTGAAGAGGTCCCAGCCGACGATCGAGCCCGGGATCCGGTCGCCGTCGTGGAAGACGACGTAGATCCGGTCGGCGCCCTTCACCGCCGAGTCCTCGTCGGCCGAGGTCGTGACGACGTGCGAGTTCGTCAGGATGTGGCCCTCCTCGGAAACGATGAAGCCCGAGCCCTGCGCGCGCTGGCCGTTCGGAAAGTAGGAATAGATCGTGACGACGCCCTCGGAGCGGTTCGCGTAGATCCGCGCCGGATCGAAGCCGTTGCCGAGGAGCGGCGCCGCTGTCTGCGCGGCTCCGGACTGCGTCGGCAGCGTCGAAACGACCACGGTGCGGACGCCGCCGTCACCTCCGACCCAGCCCGCCGCGGAGCCGATCGCGAGCACGGCCGCCGCCCCGAGGCAGGCGGCCACGATCGACACTGCTGCGAGGGCGCCGGGACGCATCGCGTTCACTGTAGCGAGGGCGACGCCGTTTTCACGTGAAAACGGACTCGGCCGGCTCGGCCGCAACCGAGGTGGGCGCAGCACCCAGCAGGACGCGCAGGACCGTCCGTCCCGGCCGCGACTCGAGCGTCACCTCGCCGCCCATCATCTGCGCCAGTTCCCGCGCGATCGCCAGCCCGAGCCCGCTGCCGGAGGCGATCGTGCCCTCGCCGCGATAGAAGCGGTCGAACACGTGCGCTGCATGCTCCGGCGCGATCCCCGGGCCGTCGTCCTCCACCTCGAGCAAGGCATGTTCCCGGTCGGCCCACGCACGCAGGGTCACGTGCGTCCCCTCGGGCGTGTGCGTGATCGCGTTGTCGAGCAGCGCCCGCACCACCTGGAGCACCCGCAGCTCGTCGCCACGGGCGACCGGGCTTCCCTGCACGACCGCCTCGACGACGTGTTGCCTGCGCTCGGCCAGGGCGCTGAACTCGGCGCAGACGACCCTCGCGACCTCACCGAGGTCGACGGGCTCGTGCTCGACGTGCATCCGGCCCGCATCGAGCCGCGAGAGATCGAGCAGGTCGGTCGCGAGCTTCGCGAGGCGGTCGACCTGCTCGCGCATCGTCTCCAGGAACTCCTGCCGGGTCTCCTCGTCGACCTCCTCGTCCGCCATCAGCTCGAGAAAGCCGCCCAGCGAGAAGAGCGGCGTGCGCAGCTCGTGCGAGGCGTTGGCGATGAACTCGCTGCGGGCGCGGTCGAGCTTGCCGAGCCGACCGCGCATGCGCTCGAACGCATGCGCCAGGTCGCCCAGCTCGTCGTTCCCCGTGTCCACCACCGGCTCGTCGAAGCGGCCGCCCGCGATCCGTTCGGCCGCGCGCTCGAGCCGCAGGATGCGCTTCGCGTGGACCGAGGCGGCGAGGTAGCCCGCCACGACTGCGAACAGCAGCGCGATCGCACCCGCGAACAGGAGCCGGCGCTCGATCAGGTTCAGGCTCGCAAGCGGGTCCGCCAGCGAGTCGCTGAGCAGGATCACGACGCCCTCGTTCTCGAGCGGAACCGCTACCTCGGCGAACCGGCGGCCTCCGCGGTCGACGGTGCCGCGCTCGACCACGCGGCTGCGCGTTGCCTCCAGCGCGACGGGGTCGTGGGCGACGTCGAGCGACGCCGCCGTGTTGGAGTCGCCGAAGACGAACGGCTGGTTCTGGAGGATCGAGTAGACGACGACGCGGGCCTGGAAGACCGAGGACGCCCGCTCCGCGAACTCCTGCTCGCTCCCGATCTCGTTCGGGTAGCTGCGCGCCACCGTCTGTGCGTCCTCCTGGAGCTGAGCGAGCTTCGCGTTGACGAGCTCCGCCTCGAGGGAAGGCACGACGATCAGGTAGACGACGCCGAGCGAGCTTGCGACGATCACGAACAGCGCGAGCGCGAGCCGGAGCCGGATGCCGCGCAGCCTCGGCCGGCGCACCGTCCTCACCGCTCCCGGAAGCGGTAGCCGACGCCGCGCACGGTGAGGATCAGCTTCGGCGAGTGGGGGTCCTCCTCGATCTTCTCGCGGAGGTGGCGAACGTGGACGTCGATCGTGCGCGGCTCGCGGTAGTCGGCCCCGCCCCGGAGCCGCTCGAGGAGCTGGCGGCGTGAGAAGACACGACCCGGCGCGGCGGCAAGCACACGCAGCAGCTCGAACTCGACGAACGTGAGCTGCGCCTCGGCACCCCGCACCTCGACGGTGCGGCGCGGAACGTCGATCGTCAGCTCGCCGGCCTCGATCACTTCGTCGTCGCGATGCTCACCGGGCCGCGGCGCCGACGCCCGGCGCAGCAGCGCGCGCACGCGGCTGCGGAACTCGCGGATCGAGAACGGCTTCGTGATGTAGTCGTCGGCGCCGAGCTCGAGGCCCAGAACCTTGTCCAGCTCGTCGTCGCGGGCGGTGAGCATGATGATCGGCACGGTGCTCTCGGCCCGGAGCCGCTTGCACACCTCGAGCCCATCGAGCCGCGGCAGCATCAGGTCGAGGACGACGAGGTCGACGTCCTCCTCGGCGAAGCGCGCGAGCGCCTCCTCGCCGTCACGCGCGTGCACGACCTTGAAGCCGTCCCGCTCCAGCGGATACGTCAGCAGCTTCTGGATCGAGTCCTCGTCGTCGACGAGAAGGATGGTCGAGGTTTCGGCCATGAGCGAATGCTAGAGACGGCCGCGGTGGTCCCTACACTGGCCCGTGCAATGGCGCCGCCCAGACGAGCACGCCGCGGCTCGGTCGAGCGGCCCGTCAACGCACGGCTCGTGCGGGGAACGTGGCTTCTCGTCGCGCTCCCGCTGCTCCTGACCGCATTCAGCGTCGCCCGGCCGCAGGCGCTGCCCGCACCGACGCTGCCTCCGACCTTCGACGTCGCAGTCGCCGAGCAGCTCGCGCGTGAGCTCGCCCGCGAGTATCCGGACCGCTCGCCCGGCTCGGCGGGCGCCCTCGGGGCCGCCGATTGGGTCTCGGACCAGTTCGAGCTCTACGGCTTCCAGCCGCCGCGGGTCGACCGTTTCACGGCGCAGATCCCCGGCCTCGGCGAGGTGGAGCTGCAGAACCTCGTCACGGTCGTCGACGGGGCCTCGGACCAGGCGATCGTGATCACCGCGCACCGCGACAACACCGGCGAGGGCCGCAGCCTGAACGACAACGCCTCCGGCACCGGCGCGCTGATCGAGCTTGCGCGCGCATTCGCGCCGGTGGGCGGCTCGACCCTCGTGCAGGCGCAGCCCACGCACACGCTCGTCTTCGTCTCGACGGACGGCGGCGACTTCGGTGCCCTCGGAGCCGCCCACTTCGCCGAGAACTCGCCCTACCGCGAGAACGCGCTGGCGGTGATCAGCCTGGACGCGATCGCCGGCGCCGGCAGGCCGCGGCTGGTGATCGCCGGCGACACGGCGCGATCGCCCTCGGCGTCGCTCGTCCGCACGGCTGCGGTCCGCGTCCTCGAGCAGACCGGCGCGGAGCCGCTGCGCGACTCGGCGCTACGCCAGCTCCTGGATCTCGGCTTCCCGTTCACACTCGGCGAGCAAGGCCCCTTCGTCGCGCGCGGGATCCCGGCGGTGACGCTGACGACCCTCTCCGACGACCTGCCCCAGGGCCTCGAGCAGACGGCCTTCGACGACACGTTCAACGTCCAGCGGCTGGCGGAGCTCGGCCGCGCCTCGCAGAACCTGATCGGCTCGCTCGACGCCGGACTCGAGCTGGCCCAGGGGACGACCAGCTACGTCTACCTCGGCACCCGCATCGTCCGCGGCTGGGCGATCGAGCTCGTCCTGATGACGGCACTGCTGCCGTTTTTGATCGGCACCGTCGACCTGTTCGCGCACTGCCGGCGGCGGCGGATCCCGCTCGCGCCGGCCGCACGCAGCCTCCGCCATCGGCTCTACTTCTGGGCGTACGCGGCCGCACTCGTGTTCTGCGCTTCCCTGCTCGGCGTCTTCCCACAGGGCGAGGCGCGACCGCTGCCACCGGACGCGGGCCTCTACGAGCCCTCCCCGGCCGTGCTCGGCGTGCTCGGCTTGCTGCTGCTCGTCGGCTGGCTCGTGTGCCGCGAACGCCTGCTCCCCCGACGGCAGACACGGCCGGACGAGACGCTCGCCGGACACACGGTCGCGTTGGTGGGGCTCGGCCTGATCGCACTGCTCGTCGTTGCAACGAACCCGTTCTCGCTCGTCTACCTCCTGCCCTCGCTGTACGCCTGGCTCTGGCTGCCGCAGGCCCAGGCGTCCGGCCCGCTCGTTCGTGCGGGGCTGCTCATCCTCGGCTTCGCCGGCCCGCTGATCCTGCTGCTCTCCTTCTCGACCCGGCTCGGGCTCGGAGTCGAGACGCCGTGGTACCTGCTCTCGCTCGTGTCCGTCGGCTACGTCCCCTGGATCGCCGTCGGCCTTTCGTTCGCGTGGCTCGGGATCGCGGCGCAGCTGACGGCTCTGGCAGTCGGCAGGTACGCGCCGTACTCGAACGGCACGTCCCGGCGTAACCGGCCACGGCTGCGGGTGCTCGGCGGCCGCGAGAGCGCCGAGCGCGACGCGTTGGAGGGCTGATGCGACGACGAGGCGCCTCCTAGCGAAGCTGCAGGTAGCGCACCCGCTCGCCCGCCGCGAGCTCGCCCTCGCCGGCGGGGACCAGCACCAGCGCGTCGGCTGCGGCCGCTCGCGCGATCATGTGCGACTCCTGGCCGCTGAGCGGTTCGAGCAGCGTCCCGTCGGCGTCGCGCCGCGAGCGGGCACGGGCGAGCTCGTCGCGGGCGGCATTCCGGCGCAAGGGCGCAGCGAGCCTGGCGGTCTCGTACGCCGGGCCGGGATCGTTCGCCCCCTGCAGCGCCAGCAGCGCCGGGCGGACGAACAGCTCGACCCCGACGAGGGTGGACACAGGGTTGCCCGGGAGCCCGAAGACGAGCGTCCGGCCGCGGACGCCGAAAGCGAGCGGCTTGCCCGGACGGACGGCGACACCCCAGAAGTCCTCCTCGACCCCGAGCTCGGCGAGGATCCTGCGGACGAGGTCGTGTGGGCCGACGGAGACGCCGCCGGAGGTGACGAGCACGTCCGCTTCGAGGCCGTCTTCGAGCGCGCGCCGGTGCTCTCCCTCGTCGTCGGCGACCGGCCCGATCCGCTCCACCTCCGCTCCGACGGCCGCGAAGGCGGCGGCCAGCATCGGCGAGTTCGACTCGTAGATCTGGCCGTCCTCGAGCGTCTCGCCGGGAGCACGCAGCTCGGTGCCGGTGCTGAGCACGACCACCTTCGGCCGCCGCGTCGACCATCACCTCAGCGGCGCCCGCAGCCGCGAGCGCGCCGATCTGGGCGGCACCGATCCGCATCCCGGCCGCGAGCACGAGGTCGCCGGCGCGGACATCGCCGCCGGCCGGTCTCACATTGGCGCCGCGCTCGACAGGCGCCGGAACATCCAATCTGTTGTCTGACTTCGACAACCACTCTCGATCGGCACGACCGAGTCCGCACCGGCGGGGACGGCGCCGCCCGTCGAGATCGCCATCGCCTCTCCGCCCGCGAGCGAACGCTCGGCCGGCACGCCGGCGGCGATCCGGAAGACGACCGGCAGACCTCCGGGCGTGTCTTCGGCCCGCAGCGCGTACCCGTCCATCGCGGAGCTCGCGAACGGCGGCAGGTCGACCTTCGCGCTCACATCCTCGGCCAGATAGCGGCCCGCAGTCGCGGCGACCGGCAGCAGCTCCGCGTCGAGGACGGCGGCGCGCGCGAGCACCCGCCGCAACGCTTCCTCGATCGACAGCAGGCCGCTCATCGGGGACATACGCTAACGGCCGTGATCTCGGTGGTCGTCCCTGTGCACGACGAGGAGCGCAGTGTCGCGCTCCTCCACGAGGAGCTGACCGCGGCGCTCGAGCCGCTCGGCCGGCCGTGGGAGGTCGTCTTCGTCGACGACGGCTCGACCGACGGGACGTTCGCGGCGCTGACCCGGCTGCACGCTCGAAACGAGGACGTGCGCGTCGTCCGCCTGCGCCGGAACTTCGGCAAGGCGGCGGCGCTCCAGGCCGGCTTCGAGGAGGCACAGGGCGATGTGATCGTCACGATCGACGGCGACCTGCAGGACGACCCAGCCGAGATCCCGCGCCTGCTCGCGAAGCTCGAGGAGGGGTTCGACCTCGTCTCGGGCTGGAAGACGAAGCGGCGCGATCCGCTGACGCGAAGGATCCCCTCGCGCATCTTCAATCGCGTCACCGGCATGCTCTCGGGGCTGCGGCTGCACGACCTCAACTGCGGGCTGAAGGCATACCGCGCCGAAGTGCTCGGCGGCCTCCGCATCTACGGTGAGCTGCACCGCTTCATCCCCGTGCTCGCCCACTACCGCGGCTTCCGGGTCGCCGAGGTGCCGGTCAACCACCGGCCCCGGGAGCACGGCCGCTCCCGCTACGGGATGGAGCGCTACGTCCGCGGCTTCCTCGACCTGCTCACGGTCACGTTCATGGGCCGCTACCGGCACCGGCCACTGCACCTCTTCGGCGGAGTCGGCCTGCTACTCGGCGCCGTCGGGACGACCGTGCTCGCCTACCTGACCGTGCTGAAGCTGACCGGCGAGGCGATCGGGCACAGGCCCCTGCTGACGCTCGGCGTGCTGCTGGTCGTGGTCGGCGTGCAACTGGTCTCGCTCGGACTCGTCAGCGAGCTCGTCGCGAGCCATCACGAGGAGCGGACGGGCGGCCGCCACCTCGAGCAGCACGTGGACGAGATCCTGCGCTGAGCCTGCGCGTCCTCTACTTCGGAACGTACGAGCGCGACTACCCGCGCAACGCTCAGGTGATCTCGTGTCTGCGCGGCGCCGGCGTCGAAGTGGTCGAGCGGCACGCCGACGTCTGGGACCGGCGCCGCCACAAGTGGTCGCTCGGGCTCGCAGCCGCGGTGCGCATCGGGCTCGCCGAGACCCGTCTCCTCTTCGGCGGGCGGCGCGAGCGCTTCGACGCGGTCATCGTCGGCTACCCGGGCCACTTCGACGTGCCCGCCGCGCGCCGGGTCGCCCGCGGGCGACCCGTCATCTTCAACCCACTCGTCTCGTTGCACGAGACGCTCGTCGAGGATCGGGCCCGGTTCTCGCCCGGCTCGGCCGCAGCCGGCGTCCTCCGTCAGGTCGACCGGCTGGCGCTGCGGCGCGCCGACCTCGTCGTCGCCGACACGGCTCAGAACGCGCGCCACCTCGCCGAGCTCGGCGAGCTCGCCGCGGAGCGGCTCGCCGTCTGCTTCGTGGGCGCCGAGGAGCGCCTCTTCCGGCCCGGCTGGCAGCCGGCGCAGGAGTTCCACGCGCTCTTCGTCGGCAAGCTGATCCCGCTTCACGGCCTCGAGACGATCCTCGCCGCCGCCCGGCTCGCACCGGAGCTGCACTTCCGAGTCGTCGGAAGCGGCCAGCTCGACGCGATCATGTCCGAGCGCCCGCCGAACGTCGAATGGGTCGAGTGGGTCGAGTACGACGACCTGCCGGACGAGATCCAGCGCGCCGGCTGCGCACTCGGCGTCTTCGGCACCTCGGCGAAGGCGAGCCGCGTGATCCCGAACAAGGCATTCCAGGCGCTCGCCTGCGGGACGCCGCTCGTGACCGCGGACACTGCGGCCGCGCGCGAGCTGCTCGTCGACGGCGAGAGCGCGCTGCTCGTTCCCGCAGGCGATCCGGAGGCGCTGGCCGGGGCCGTGCGACGGCTCGCGGACGATCCCGGGCTGGCACGACGGATCGGCGACGGCGGCCTCGCCGCCTACCGGGAGCAGGCGAGCGAGTCGGTCCTCGGCGAACGCTGGCGTGGCCTCGTCGAGCAGCTCGTCGCGCGATGACCCCCTCGAGGTTCGTCTGGCTCGCGATGGGCGTCTTCGCCGCGGGCTTCGGCGCGCTCGCCGTCCTTCGCCACCGCGCGTTCGGCAGCGGCCGTTTCGACCTCGGCAACATGACGCAGGCGGTCTGGTCGACCGCCGACGGCGACCTGCTGTCGGTCACCGACGTCCACGGCGAGCAGATCTCCCGGCTCGGCGCGCACTTCGATCCGATCCTCGCCGCGCTGGCGCCGCTCTGGTGGCTCTGGCCCAGCCCCGAGCTCCTGCTCGTCGTGCAGGCCTGCGCGGTCGCCGCAGGCGCCCTTCCCGTCTTCTGGCTCGCACGCGCGCACCTCGACTCCGAGCGTCCGGCGGCGGCCCTGGCGGTCGCGTACCTCCTCTATCCGCCGGTGCAGTGGCTGACGGCGAGCGACTTCCATCCCGTCTCGCTCGCCTGCCCGCTGCTGCTGTTCGCGTGGTGGTTCCTTGACCAGCGGCGGCTGTTCCCCTTCGCGCTCTTCGCCGCGGCCGCCCTGGCGACCAAGGAGCACGTCGGGCTCACGATCGCCGCAATGGGCGTGTGGTATGCGATCCGGTACCGCGCGCCCAGGACGGGGGCCGCCGTGGCGATCGCGGCCGGGTCGGTGGCGCTGCTCGCGGCACTCGTCGTCGTCCCGCATTACGCGCCCGCCGGTGTGTCGGCGTTCGAGAGCCGCTACGACTCGCCGGCGCTCGACGGCCGCGACCTCTCCTATCTCGCCGCGCTGTTCCTGCCGCTCGGCCTGCTTCCACTCGCAGCCCCGCTCGCGCTGCTGCCGGCGCTCCCGGAGCTCGGGCTCAACCTGCTCTCGAGCACGATCACGCAGACGTCGGTGAAGACGCACTACGCGGCGACGGCGATCCCTGCTCTCCTCGCGGCGACCGTCTACGGCGTCGCCCGCGTGGGCGAGCGCGCCGGCTTCGTCGCAGCGCTCGCGGCGCTCGCCGGTGCGATCGTGCTCGGACCTGTCGGCCGGGTCGACATCGCTGCCGGAGCGCACGATGCCGCGGCCCGGCGAGCCCTGGCCGTGGTGCCCGACGACGCGCCGGTCAGCGCGACGAACGCGCTCGGCGCACACCTCTCCGACCGGCGGCGGATCTTCAGCTTCCCCGTGCTCCGCGAGGCCGAGTGGGTCGTCGTCGACTCGACCCGGCTCACCTTCCTCGACAGTCTCGAGCCGGAGCGCGCGCGCCCGGCGCTCGCGGCCCTGCGGCGCGATCCGGACTGGCGGCTCGTCTTCGCCGAGGACGGCATCCTCGTCTTCCGGCGGCGTTAGCGGCTAGGTCGGGATCGCCTGCGGCAACAGGTAGGCGCAGAATGCGAGCGAGATCAGCTGGGCGCGGCGGTCGTCCTCGGCGGCGGCGAGGGGCACGGCCCAGATCGCGTACCACGGCGTCAGCCAGGGCGTGGTCGCCAGCAGCAGGCAGCCGGCGAGCCCGAGCCTGACGCGACCACGCCATGCCTCGCGTCCGAGCCAGAGGAGCCCCGCGGCGAGCGCGGCGACGGTGAGCACGACCGTGGCGCCGTGGGGGAGACCGAGCTGCTCCAGCCGGTGCGGCAGCGCGTAGCTCGACTGCTCGGCGGCGTTTCGGGCGAGCGGGCCGACCGACCGCACCCAGTCGATGCCATAGCGAGCCGTCGCGAGCCCGATGATCGCCGCGGCCATGACCGCGAACCCGGCGTGGCCGACGGGACGATGGGCGGCGCGGGCGGCGACGGCCCGGAGCGCGAAGAAGACGAGCGGAACCCACTTGATCAACACCGCCAGCGCCCACGCCGCGCCGGCAAGCTGCTTGCGCCCAGCGGCGGCGAGCGCCAGTGCGGCGAGGGTGAGCGCGATCAGGACGGAGTCGTTGTGCCCACCGCCGGCGAAGTGGATCGCGAACAGCGGGTTCCAGCCGACGAGCGCGGCGGCGTAGGCCTTTTCGCGGGCCAGCCGCGCCGCAAGCAGCGTGCAGGCCAGCATCCCGAGCGCCGCCAGCACCTTGAAGATCCAGGCCGCGGCGGCCGCCGACGAGCCGGAGACGAGCGCGACGGCCTCGGAGAGCAGCGTGAACGCGGGCCCGTAGACCGACGTCGTGTCGCGCCAGTCCGCGCCGGCCTTGTCGTAGGCCGGGTCGTCCGGGAAACTCGTTCGGCGTGTCGACGTAGGGATCGCCGTCGTGCACGGCGGCAATGCGGCCGTACTCCCAGTACGTCCACGCATCGGTCGAGATCAGCAACGGACCGGCGAGCGGGATCAGCTGGATCGCGAAGGCGACGACGACGACGGCGCGGAGCGCAGGTGTCGCCCGCCGGCAAAGCGCGAGCGCCGCCAGGTATGCGGCGAAACGCAAGGACGAGGAGTGCGAGGAAGAGCGAGCCGAGCGAGCCGCCGTCCGCGCGACCGCCGTCCGCCGGCACGAGCGGCGCAGCTTCGACCCAGGCGCAGGCGACGCAGCCCGCAACGAGCACTGCAACCGCACCCGCCGCAAGCAGGGCGGGGCGGGTCAGGGCTGTTGGGGCTCGGTGGACGCCGGGGGCGGAGACTCGGACGGCGGCGCGGTCGTCGCCGGCGGCGGCGTCTGCGTCGCGGGCGGGGTCGGGGTGACGGGCGTCTGAGACGGCGGCTGCGAGGCGGGCGGCGCATCGGGCACGGAGTCCGTCGGTTCCGTCTCAGTCGTCTCGCTGGTCGTCTCCGGCGGCTGTGTAGTCGTCGTCGTCGTCCTGGTAGTAGCCGAACGACCGTGCGTACTGGCCGCGCTCGAACTCCTCCCACTCGGGATAGTCCTTCGGCTCCGCGAAGTCGACCGGCTCGAGCTGGCCGATCGCGGAATCCATGAAGAGCCGCCAGATCTGAGCCGGGAAGGTTCCACCGGCGACGCTGATCCCGTGCACGCTCGTCATCGGCACCTTCCCGCGCGGGTAGCCGACCCAGACTGTCGTCCCGAGTCGCGGCGTGTAGCCGCAGAACCAGGCATCGGAGTGCTCCTCGGTCGTGCCCGTCTTGCCGGCCGCGGGCGCGCCGTAGTTCGCGCCGGTTCCGGTGCCGTACTGGATGTTCTCCTCGAGGATCTGCGTCACCGTCCACGCGACCCCGTCCGAGATCACACGCTTCCGCTTCGGCTTCCCCCAGCCCGCGTTCTTGTCCTCGCCGGTCGGGAGGATCACCTTGCGGATCGCCATCGGCTCCGAGTAGACCCCACCCGCGGCCAGGGTCGCGTACGCCGAGGCCATGTCGAGCGGGGAGACGTCCATCGCGCCGAGGCCGATCGAGGGGACGAAGGCGCCGTCGACGGAGAGGGGCGAGCGCACGCCGAGCCGGCGGGCCATGTTGGCGACCGCCTCCGGCGTCACGTCCAGCGTCAGCTGCGCGTAGACGGTGTTGTCCGAACGGAGCGTGGCCCGTTCGATCGTCGTCCAGCCGGTGTAGCTGTGGTCGTAGGTCTCGGGGCACCACCAGGAGCCGTCGTCGCAGTTCCCGTTCGGGTCGGGCCGGTAGAAGAACGGCGCCGAGAGATACGTCGTCGTCTCCGGGTTGATCCCCTTCTCGACGGCGGCCGCGAGCACGAACGTCTTGAACGTCGAGCCTGACTGGCGCCGCGCCTGCGAGAGCAGGTTGAACTGGTTCTTCTTGTTCCCCGGGATCACGGCGGTCATCGCGCGGATGGCGCCGTTCTTCGGATTGATCGAGATCACGCCGGCCGCCGGGTCGTCGGACTCGTACAGCGTCTCCTTGATCGCCTTCTGAGCGGCTCGCTGGAAGCGCGGGTCGATCGTCGTGTAGACCTTGAGCCCGCCCGAGCGGACGGTGCCGGCGCCGTACTCGGCGATCAGCTGGTCACGGACGTAGCCGAAGAAGTCGGGCTCCCGGATCTCCTTGTAGAGCTTGCCGGCCTTGAGCCCGAGCCCTCGGCTGACCGCCCAGTCGTACTGCTCCCGGGTGATGTCGCCCTCGTTCAGGAGCGCCTGCAGAACCTGGTCGCGGCGGTTCTTCGCCACTTCTTCCTTCTGGAATGGGTTGTAGTCGCTCGGCGCCTGCGGCAGCCCGGCGAGCATCGCCGACTCGGGCAGGTTCAGCTCGCTCGCGTGCTTGGAGAAGTAGGTCTGCGCCGCGGCCTCGATCCCGTAGGCGAGGTTGCCGTAGTAGACCTGGTTCATGTAGGTCGCGAGGATCCGGTTCTTCGCCCAGGCCTTGTCGAGCTTGATCGCGAGGCACGCCTCCTTCAGCTTCCGCTCGACCGTCTGCTCGCGCCCGATGTAGAGGTTGCGCACGAGCTGCTGCGTGATCGTCGAGCCGCCCTCGACCACCTGGCCGGCGCTGACGTTCTTCCAGAGCGCACGGGCGATGCCCTCGACGTCGACGCCGTCGTGCTGGTAGAAGCGCCGGTCCTCGATCGCGACCGTCGCCCTCGGCATCCAGGCGCTGATCCGCTTGTACGGCACGGGCTGGCGGTTCCGCTCGGCCGGGATCACGCCCAGGCGGGAGTTGTCGGCGGCGTAGATGAAGGTGTTCGAGCCGATCTCGACCTGCTGCAGCGAGTTCAGGTCGCAGGACGAGCCGAACGTCGCCACGCCGGTGACCGCGGCGCCGGCGACCACGAAGAGGAGCGCGAGCACTGCGACGAGCGCCAGCACGACGGCCCGGCGCCGGGTCTGCTTACGCTCTGTCCGCTTGCGCTTCCGCCGTCGCCGCGCGTAGATCTCGTCGTCGAGCCCGCGGCTCCCGCGCGGAGGCGTCATGCGTAGATCCCGCGCTCGCGCAGGCGGGCATGGGCCCGGAGACGAAGGTCGTGCTCGAGCTTCTCGGCCGCCTCCTCGCTCTCGGTCCAGGCGCGCAGGGTCAGGGTCGGGGACCCGTCAAGAGAGGAGACGAAGACCTCGTCCCGCTCACCGGAGACCTCCGTGCGGAGGTCCGCGACGAGCTGACGAAGGTCTGCTGAAGGCGGAACCTGCACTGTGACCTCGGCGAACTTCGCTGCGCTGCGAATCGTGGAGTTCGTGATGGTATCGGAGGCCAACTTCTCGTTCGGGATCACGAGCCGGGCGTTGTCCTCCGTGCGGATGAACGTGTACATCAGCCCGATCTCCTCGACCGCGCCCGTGACGCCCCCGACCTCGACCCAGTCGCCGAGGCGGAGCGGCTGCGTCATCGCGATCATCAGCCCGGCGACGAAGTTGCCGAGCGTGCGCTGCGACGCGAAGCCGATGATCAGGGCGAGAATCGCGGACGACGCGAGCAGCCCGCTCGCGACCGCGCGCACCTGGGGGATCACGAGCAGGGCGGAGAGGACGCCGATGAAGATGATCCCGGCGGTGACGGTCCGGCGCAGCACCCGATAGCGCGTCATCGCCTCGGGCGAGCGGTTCGCCCGCGCGATCCGGTGGTCGATCAGCCGCGCGAGGAGGAGGGTCAGCCCGACGACGACCACGATCACGAGCAGGCGCTGCCACAGCTCCATGCGGGGCGAGTTCGACGGCGGAACGCGGGTTCCTCAATGCGCCGGCGCCCGCCTCTGCTCCAATGCCGCGATGAGGCTCGCTCTCTGGCTCCTCTTCGTCGGCGCATTCGCGGCGCTCAACCTCTACGGCCGCAGCGAGGGGCCGCCGCCGGACGACGACATCGTCTACCAGTACTCCTTCGGGATCGGCAGCCTGGCGGGCTACGCGGTTCTCTTCTCGATCGTGCTCGCGCTGACGATCGGGCTCCCGCGCCGCGAGGTGCTGGCGCTGCGGGCACCCGAGTCCTGGGGCAGGGCGCTCGGGCTCGCGCTCGGCGCACTGGTGGTGATCTTCATCGGCGCTGCGCTCGCGCTCTCGCTCTCGAACGCCGGCGACGAGCAGAACCTGACCCCGGCCGGATGGGACAGCAGCCGTGCCGGCGCCTATGCGCTCAGCTTCGTCGCGGTCGTCTTCGCGGCGCCGATCACGGAGGAGCTCCTGTACCGAGGACTCGGCCTCTCGCTCCTGCTGGCGCGGACGACGGTACCGGTGGCGGTCGGCGTCACCGCGATTCTCTTCGGGCTCGGCCACGGACTCGTGCTCTCGCTGGCCGCGTTCGTCTGGTTCGGGATCGTGATCGCGCTCGTCCGGCTCCGCACCGACAGCATCTACCCCGCCTTCGTCGTCCACTGCAGCTTCAACGCAATCGGGATGACCGCGCCCTTGTTCTTCTGATCGTCACGGTATTGTCGATGTTGTGCGCGGCGCGATCGTCCTGCTCGCCGGTCTCGCCCTCGCGGCTCCGGCGACCGCTGCGCCACCCGTCGTCACCGCCTCCGCCTCGCCCTCGATCGGCATCGCACCGCTGCGCGTGACGCTCGCCGCAACCGGCGACGCCGCGACCTACGCCTGGAGTCTCGGCGACGGTGCGGCGGCGGCCGGCGCGGTGGTGACGCACACCTATCCGGCCGGCCGCTTCACAGCAACGGTGACGGCGGCGAGCTCGACCGGTGAGACGACTCAGGCACGGGTCGAGATCGTCGTCGCGAAGCGGACGCTCTCGCTGACGGCGCCGCGCACAGCCGGCTACGGCGACGCCGCGACACTGGCCGGGATGCTCCGACCTGCCGTCCGTGGCGCCCGCGTCCAGGTCTACCGCGGCAGCACCTACGTCACATCCGCGCGCGTGGGCGCCAACGGCCGTTTCCGTGCCCGAGTGCTCCTACGCTCGCCGGGCACCTACCGGGCCCGCTACGGCGCCGCACGCTCGGCCGGGCAGACGATCACGCTTCGCCCGCAGCTCCACGCCCGCCTGCCGGCGATCGCCGCGGTCGGCACCGCGCTGACATTTCGGCCGACGCTCGTTCCGGCGCGCGCCGGCTCCGTTCGGGTTCGAGTGTTCCGCGACGGCCGGGTCGTGCGCAACCGGGCGGGCAGGATCCCGACAGGCGCTCCCGGCGCGATTCGCGTCGAACTGACGACGGTCCCGCGTGGGGGCTACACCGGCGTGCGACGCGTCCTCAACGCAAAGGTCGTCCAACCGTCACTCGCGCTGGGCGCGCGCGGCCCGAGCGTGCTCGCGCTCGAGCGCAGGCTGGCAGAGCTCCGCTACGCGCTTCGCAGCGTCGATGGCGTCTACGACCAGGGCACCTACGAGGCGGTGCTCGCGTTCCAGAAGGTGAACGGCCTGCCGCGGACCGGCCGCGTCGAGGCCTGGCTCTGGCGGCGGCTCGCGCGGGCCGGGATCCCGCGGGCGCAGCGCATCGGCGACTACATCGAGGTCGACAAGACGCGCCAGGTGCTCTTCGTCGTCGAGCGCGGCCGCGTGACGCGGGTCGTGCACGTCTCCACCGGCGCGACCGGCAACACACCGCTCGGCAGCTGGCAGGTCTACCGCAAGGTTCCCGGCTGGGACTGGGTGCTCTGGTACCCGATGTACTTCAAGGGCGGCTTTGCGATCCACGGCTATCCGTCCGTCCCCGCCTATCCCGCGTCGCACGGTTGCGTCCGGATCCCGATGTGGATCGCGCCTACGCTGTACGGCAAGCACGGCCAGGGCACCACCGTGGTCGTTCATCTCTGATGGCCGGACCCGACTCCACCGATCCCCTGATCCGCCAGCTGCGCGAGCAGCTCTCCGACAACGACGTCGCGATCGTCGAGGCGGTCAACGCGCGGCTGAAGCTTGTGGCCCGGCTGAAGCGCGTGAAGGAGGAGCGCGGGATCGACTTCCTCGACCCTGCGCGCGAGGAGTGGATGCTCCAGTACCTGACGCGCGCGAACCGGGGACCGCTCTCGGCCGACGGCCTGCGCGAGATCTACACCGAGCTGCTCGACCTGACGAAGCGCGAGGTCGCCCGCGGGGAGGAGAGCTAACTCTCGTCCGGATCGGACGCGAACTCGTCCGGCGAGACCGTGTCGAGGAAGGCGCGAAACTCCTCGGGATCGAGCTCGGCGAGCGGTGGCACACCCGCGCCGGCCGCGATCTCCTCGTCGGAGGCGTCGCCCTCGAACTCGACGCCGGACTCCTCGATCACGTCGTCCGCGACGTAGATCTTGGCGCCGGAGCGGACGGCGAGCGCGATCGCGTCCGACGGACGCGAATCGACCTCGATCTCGGAGCCGTTCCGCTGCAACGTGATCCGGGCGTAGTAGGTGTTCTCGCGCATCTCTGTCACGGCGATCGAGATCACCTCTGCGTCGAGTTGGCCGACGACGTCGTTGAGCAGGTCGTGCGTCATCGGCCGCGCCGACGCTGCGTTCTGCAGCTTGACGAGAATCGCCGCCGCCTCGGAATGCCCGATCCAGATCGGCAGGAAGCGGTTGCCGTCAGCCGTCTTCAGCAGCACGATCGGCTGCTTGCCGACCATGTCGAAGCTGACGCCGTAGATGACCATCTCTCGCATCGACAGGGCCTCTCGCTCAGTGTAGCCAGCGCCTGTCGGAGTCAATCTCGAGGCTCTTCGAGCTCCGCGATCGCGACGCGGATCGGCTCGCCCGTCTCGGCGTCCTCCAGGTCCGCGCGCCGCTCCGGCACGCCCATCGGGTCGAGCCCACGCAGGATGTACCGCTTTCCCTCGTAGTCGAGGAGGTCTCCGATTCGCATCTCCGCAAGTCGGCGCCGACGCCAGGCGCCTGCTGATGATGTCGGCCGCGCGAGCCGAAAAGCCGATCCCTGAGACGGGTGCCCGTATCCGCGACCTCGCGGCTGCCGTTGACCACACATGGTCGATCTCTGGCTGCACGACATCGAGTCGCTCGAGGCGGTGACGCAGGACGAGCACACCAGGCGGATCTGCCTCCGCATGGCCGCGATGTCGCAGGCTGGGACGCTGGCGCCGTTCATCGCGAACCTTCGTCACGACGACGACCTCGACGACAACACCAAGGGGACGATCGCGGAGATCGCGAACGACGCGAACTTCCTGCTCGCGGTGGAGGATTACGTCCGCCGGACGAGCCTCGTCCACTGAGTCTGTCAACCAGCTCCGCGGGAGAATGGGCGATCCTGGATTCGAACCAGGGACCTCCGCCTTATCAGAGCGGCGCTCTAACCAGCTGAGCTAATCGCCCGCGGAGGCGGATTGTAGCTAGAGACTTTCGAGGACTTCGACGAGCTCCTCCAGCCTGAGCTCCTCGCCGAAGTGGATCTCGAGCTTGCCGGCGCTGACCCGCGCGGGCAGCCCGGTGAGCCGCTCTGCCGCGCCGCGGGCACGCTCCGCGAGCGCCGGATCGATCGCCGGTGCGGAGCGGGGACGCCGGGCGGCGCCACCGTCCTGAGCGGCCTTCTCCGCCGCGCGGACCGACATCCCGTCGCGGGCGATCCGCTTCGCGAGCTTCTTACGCGCGTCGTGGTCGGGCAGCGAGAGCACGGCCCGGGCGTGACCCTCGGTCAGCTCGCCGCGTGCGACCATCCAGAGCACCTCCTCGGGCAGCTCGAGCAGGCGCAGCCGGTTCGAGACCGACGACTTCGAGCGGCCGACGCGGTCGGCCACCTCGCCCAGAGAGAGCTCGAACTCGTCCACGAGCGACGCGTAGGCGCGCGCCTCCTCGACCGGCGAGAGCTGCTCGCGGGCGACGTTCTCGACGAGGGCGAGCAGAAGCGTGTCGCGGTCGTCGGCGTCGCGCACGAGCGCGGGCAGGAGTTCGATCCCGGCCTCTCGGGCGGCGCGCCAGCGGCGCTCGCCGGCGATCAGCTCGTAGCCGCCGGCCGCGCGGGGCCGGACGACGATCGGCTGCAGCAGCCCCTGCTGCTTGATCGAGCTCGCGAGCCCGGTGGTCGCCTCCGGCTCGAAGCGGCGGCGCGGCTGCCGCGGGTTCGGGTGGATCGCGTCGACCGGGAGCTCGGCGAGCTGCGTCTCCGCGCTCTCCGCACCGCCGATCAGGACCTCGAGGCCTCGGCCGAGGCCGCGTCTGGCGGTCGAGCCGCTCACGGTCTCACCTCGGCGGCGTGGATGGAGCAAGCGATGCAAGGACGCAGGGAGCCGCGTGCCCGTGCACGTGGGCGACTGAGGACGCAGCAGCGCGCCGTCTCCAGCCGCGCGCCGACTGCAGAGCGTGGGCGGCTCGACCGCCTAGGCGCGCTCGACAAGCTCCATCGCCACCTTCCAGTACGCCTCGGCCCCGGAGGAGCTGGGGTCGTACGCGATCGCAGGAACGCCGTGGCTCGGCGCCTCGGCGAGGCGGACCGACCGCGGCACGGTCGTCGTGAAGACGAGCTCACCGAAGTGCCGGCGTACCTCGGCCTCGACGTCGGCGGCCAACCGGGTGCGCCCGTCGACCATCGTCAGGAGGATCCCGGCGATGCCGAGGCGCGGGTTGAGCCGCGCCTTGACGAGCTCGATCGAGCCGAGCAGCTGGGACAGGCCCTCGAGCGCGTAGTACTCGGCCTGCACCGGCACGATCACACGATCGGCGGCGGCGAGCGCGTTCACGGTCAGCGGCCCGTAGGACGGGGGGCAGTCGAGGAAGACGTACCCGTAGCGGTCGCGCGCGCCGGTCAACGAGCTCTGCAGGTAGCGCTCGCCGTTCGGGTGCTCGGAGAGCTCGACCGCAGCGCCGGCAAGAGCCGGCTTCGCGGGCACGAGCTCGAGGTTCCCGAACCGGGTCGGCCGCGCAACCTCGGCGACGGGCACGCCGTCGAGCAGGTCGTAGCTCGACGTTCCATTCGCCTTCTCACCCAGGCCCGAGGTCGCGTTGGCCTGCGGGTCGAGGTCGACGAGCAGCGCCTGCTCGCCTGCCTCGGCAAGGCAGGCGGCGAGGTTGACGGCGGTCGTCGTCTTGCCGACGCCGCCCTTCTGGTTCGCGATCGCGTAGATGGTGCCGGGCACGCTGCGAGTCTAGAGACGGCGTCGGACTATTCTCGGCAGCGTGAGGGAGCCCGCACCGCCGTACCGGGACGAGGGCCCGCATGCGCTCTGGCACGTGAGCGAGAACCCCGAGATCGGCCGCTTCGAGCCGCACGTCAGCGCCACCGCGGCCGAGCGCGAGCCGCTCGTCTGGGCGATCGACACGCGGCACCTGCCGCTCTACTGGTTCCCGCGCGACTGCCCGCGCGGCACGTTCTGGGCCGACGCCGCGACGTCGCCCGAGGACGCCGCCAGGCTGCTCGGCGACGCGGCGCGGGTGCACGCGATCGAGGAGTCCTGGCTCGACCGCATGCGCACGGCGGCGGTGTTCGCCTACCGCCTCTCGGAGGAGCACTTCGAGCCGCATCCCGAGGTCGGCGGCTACTGGATCAGCCGCGCCGCGGTCGAGCCGATCGAGACCGAGCTGCTCGACGATCTCGTCGGACGGCACCGGCGAGCGGAGATCGAGCTCCGCGTGCTGCCGAACCTCTGGCCGCTCTGGAACGACGTCGTCGCCTCCACGCTCGAGTTCAGCGGGATGCGGCTGCGGAACGCCGAGCCTATGCTGACGCCGTGAGCGTTCGGGAGCTGCGCGTCTGCGTCACCGCCGAGGACTACGACGACGCGCTCGCCTTCTACCGCGACGTGCTCGGCCTCCGCGAGGTGGCAGCCTTCTCCGGCCAGGGCCGCGTGACGATCCTCGACGCGGGCCGCGCCACGCTCGAGCTGCTCGACCCCGAGCATGCGGCATTCGTCGACGAGGTCGAGGTCGGCCGCCGCGTCGGCGGTCACGTCCGGCTCGCCTTCGAAGTGGAGGACGCGGCGGCAACGACGGAACGTCTGGAGGCGGCGGGCGCAGAGGTCGTCGCACGCCCGACCGAGACGCCGTGGCGCTCGCTCAACGCGCGGCTCGAGGGGCCGGCCAACCTGCAGCTGACGCTGTTCGAGGAGCTCGGCCCCGCCTAGGCGAGCGGGCGCTTCTTCGCCATCCCGGCCCGGCGCGGGAAGCCGGGCGGCGTCGGCCCCGTCTTGCGGAGGACGACGAAGCCGGGCGGAGCGTCGTCGAGCTCGCCGGCGAGCTTCGCAGCCACCTGCGCCACCGCGCCCGCGTCGGCCGACGGCCCGACCCAGAGGATCGCCGCGCCGCCCTCGCGCACGAGCGGCAGGCACCACTCGGCCGCAACGGGTGGATGGGCGAGCGCCTTGGCGACGGCGACGCCAAAGGTCTCGTTCGGCTGCTCCTCGGCCCGGCCCCAGACGACGCGGAGGTTCGGCAGCTCGTCCGTCCATCGCTCGAGGAACTCGGTCTTGCGCCGCTCCGCCTCGAGCAGCGTCACCTCGCGCTCGGGGAGCCTTGCCGCGAGCGGGATCCCGGGGGTGCCGCCGCCGCTGCCCACGTCCACGATCGGGCCGTCGAAGCGCTGCACGAGCTCGAGGCCTGCGAGGGCGTCGTCGAGCAGGACGCGGCGCGCCTCGGCCGGGTCCTTCAGCGCGGTCAGCCCCGGGGTCGCCAGCACGCCGGCGAGCCAGCGATCCAGAACGTCAGACGTCGACGTGGCGCGGGAAGATGACGACGAACCGATTCGGCTCGGTACCCTCGCTGGCCGTCTCGATCTCGGGGTCGTCCTTCAGCTTCTCGTGGACGATCTTGCGCTCGACCGCGGTCATCGGCTCGAGCTCGACGCGTAGCCCGGTCGCCGCGGCCTGCTCTGCCATGCGGATCGCGAGCGCGTCGAGGGTCGCCTGGCGCCGGTCGCGGTAGCCGGCCGCGTCGACGATCAGCGGCTTGCGCTCGTCGTAGCGGCCGCGGAAGACGATCGCGTTCGCGAGGTACTGGATCGCGTCGATCGTCTGGCCGTGACGGCCGATCAGCATTCCCAGCTCGTCGCCGTCGCAGACGACCCGGATCTCGTCGTCGGTCTCCTCGATCTCGACCGTGCAGCGGACGCCGATCTCGTAGGCGATTCGCTCGACGACCTCGCGCAGCCGCGCGGCGTCGTCGCTCTCACCATCGCGAACGGTCGGCTCGTGCGGCTCCCGAACCGGGGCGGAGCCCTGGTCGACCGAGGCGATCACGCGAGCCGGCTCGTAGCCGACGCCGAGCAGGCCGCGCTCGCCCTCGCTGACGACCTGGAAACGGACCGCATCCCTGTCGAGGCCGGGCCGCATCCGCTCGAGCTCGCGCAGGGCGGCCCACTTGGCCTCCCCGACGGTCTCGCCCGTCATCTCGACCGCGATCTCGCTCACCGCCGCGAGCCGCCCTTCTTCCGCTTGACCTTGCGGACGCGCGGCGGCGTCGCGGCTGCCGCCGGCTTCTTCTCCGCAGCCGGTTTCGCGGCGGCCGCCGCGGCCGCTTCGACCTCGGCCTTCGGCGGTGTCCGCGAGCTCTTCTTCGGCGGTGGCTGCGGCTTGGGCGTCAGGCGCCGTGTGATCAGGCCCTGGCCGGTCGTCCACAGGTTCGTCGTCAGCCAGTAGAGCATCAGACCGGACGGGAAGTTGAGCACGAAGGGAATGAAGGCGATCGGGAGCACGAGCAGCATCACGCGCTGCGCGGGCTGCATGTTCTGGGACATCAGGTACGACGAGGTCAGCTGGCTGATCGCATAGAGGACGATCAGGAGCGGGCCCCAGCCCACCTTCGTGTCCTCGGTGATGTCGATCAGGCCGAGCCACTCCGTGCTCGAGGCCGGGTAGAGCGGCAGGATCTCGTCGTCGAAGTCGCGCAGGACGAAGAAGAGGCCGATGAAGATCGGGAACTGGGCCAGCATCGGCAGGCACGACGCGGCCGGGTTGATCTGGTTCTCCTTGTAGAACGCCATCATCTCCTGGTTCATCCGCTGCTTGTCGTGCTTGTACTTCTGCTGGATCGCCTTCATCTCCGGCGCGTGGGCCTGCAGGTTCTGCATCGAGTGGATCTGCCTGACCGTGAGCGGGACGAGCAGCATCCGGACGATCACGACGAGGCCGACGATCGACCAGGCCCAGGTGAGCCCGACCGTGTCGTGCAGGTGCGTGAGCACCCACGTGAGCAGGTCCTCGAGCGGGGTGAGGATGCCGGCGACGATCACGCCGGATCGACCCCGCCGTGGCTCCAGGGGTTGCAGCGCAGGAGCCGCCAGGCCGCTTTGGCCGACCCCTTGACGAGGCCGTGCGCTTGGAGCGCGTCGAGCGCGTACTGGGAGCAGCTCGGGTGGTACTTGCACGTGTTCGCGGGCGTCAGCAGCCCGAACGTGTACCGCCAGGCGTAGACCAGACCGATTCCCAGGTACTTCATGCGGCAGCCTTGTCGAGCACTTCGGTCACGCGCTCGGCGAGCCACTCGTGCCCGCGCGTGTCCGCCGGCTCCGCCAGGCCCGGGGCGGGCGACGAGTACGTAGTCGTGGCCGGGGCGCGCGCGGCCGGCCAACTCCGCCCACGTTTCGCGCAGTTGCCGTTTGACCCGGTTGCGGACGACAGCGTTCCCGACCGACTTCGGCACGGCAAGGCCGAGGCGCGGCTCGTCGGACTCGCCGGCCTCCTCACGCGGAAACCAGTAGAGGACGAGAAATCGCGTCGACGCAGAGCGGCCGCTGCGATAGACGGCGTCGAAGTCCCGCGAGCGGGACAGGCGATGGCGGCGCTGCACAGTGCGAGGATAGTCCGGCGAGCTCAGGCGGAGAGCCGCTTGCGGCCCTTGGCGCGGCGCCGCTTGAGAATCGCCTGCCCGGCACGTGTCGACATCCGCGCGCGAAAACCGTGCTTGCGCTTGCGGCGTCGGACGTTGGGCTGGTAGGTGCGCTTCAAGAGAGTGACTCCGGATCGAAGAAAGAAAGAGCCGCCGGAGCGGCGGGGGAGCGGAAGTATAGACAAGTCGTTCGAAAGTGGTTATCCACAGCCGGAGTGGGTCCGGGAAAAGACCCGCAAACGGGCACCGCCCACGACCTTCGCCCACATGCTTTCCACAGCTGTGGAAAGAGGTGTGGACGCCGGAAAAGACCTGCAAATCGCCTCCTTTTACTCACGGCAAGGCCTGTTGAGGGCGCGCCGAGACGCTGCTATGCTCGCCGCTTCCTCGACCCCCGTGAAGGAGCCGGCCGCCGCGTGGAGCACCAAATCGAGCTGACTGCAGGGAACCTGTGGGGTGAGGTGTCGAGTCGGCTCAAGGGGGCGCTCAACGAATCGACGTTCGAGAGCTGGTTCGGGAACGCGGAGGGGATCGCGCTCACGGACGACGCCTTCACCCTCTCCGTCCCGAACGACTTCACCCGGGAGTGGATCGAGGGCCACTTCCTCGGCCTGATCCGGGCCGCCGTCAAGGACGCGACCGGTCACGAGCGCCGGATCCACCTGAGCGTGCGCGACGAGGTCGCCGAGCAGAGCAGCGACGGCGGCCCGCTCGAGCAGCCCGTCCGCCTGCGCGCGCCCGAGCCGGCCGCGAGCGGCGCGATGAGCCTCAAGTACACGTTCGACCTGTTCGTGATCGGCTCCTCGAACCGCTTCGCGCACGCGGCCGCGCTCGCGGTCGCGGAGGCGCCGGCGCAGGCGTACAACCCGCTCTTCATCTACGGCGGCACCGGGCTCGGCAAGACGCACCTGCTCCAGGCGGTGGGCCAGTACGTCGGCGAGCACGGCAACGGGCTGACCGCGCGCTACGTCACGAGCGAGACCTTCATGAACGACTTCATCAACTCGCTGCGCGACAAGCGGATCGAGGGCTTCAAGCAGCGCTACCGCACCTACGACGTGCTGCTCGTCGACGACGTCCAGTTCTTCGAGGGCAAGGAGCGGATCCAGGAGGAGTTCTTCCACACCTTCAACTCGCTCTACGAGGCCGGCCGCCAGATCGTGATCTCGTCCGACCGGCCGCCGAAGGAGATCGCGACTCTCGAGGAACGCCTGCGCTCGCGGTTCGAGTGGGGCCTGATCACCGACATCCAGCCGCCCGACCTGGAGACGCGGATCGCGATCCTGCGCAAGAAGGAGAAGACCGACCGGATCCACATCCCCGACCCGGAGGTGCTCACCTACGTCGCCGAGCGGGTGACGACGAACATCCGCGAGCTCGAGGGCGCGCTCACGCGCGTCGTCGCCTTCTCCTCGCTGACCGGCCGGCCGATGACGGTCGAGCTCGCCGAGGACGTGCTCAAGGACGTCTTCCCGCAGGGCCAGTCCGTCGAGATCTCGATCCGGCGGATCCAGGAGACGGTCTCCGAGCGCTTCGGGATGACGGTGAACGAGCTCTGCAGCGCCAAGCGCTCCCAGTCGATCGCCTACCCGCGCCAGGTCGCGATGTACCTCTCACGCGCGCTCACCGATTCCTCGCTGCCGAAGATCGGCAAGGAGTTCGGGGGCCGCGACCACACCACCGTCATGCATGCGAACGCGAAGATCGAGGGCATGATCCGCGAGGACCGCACTGTGTACAACCTTGTGCAGGAACTGACGGCACGGATCAAGCAGGCCGGGTTGATTTCTGTGGGAACCTCTCGAAACGCGGCTCACCCTGTTGATAGGCGCGATTTCTCCACTGCGCCGCTCCACCGCGCAAACCCACTCGGGGAGCCGATTTGCTCCGTCTTCCCCGTCGTCCACACTCCCTATGACTTCTACGAGAGGACTTAAAGAACTATGGAGACAGAGACGGCGGAGACCGGCCTCCGTGAAAATGGGACTATGGCGGCGATGGCGACCGGCACCGGGATGAAGATCAACGTCGCCCGCGACGAGCTCGTCGCCAAGCTGGGCGTGGTCTCACGCGCCGTCTCGACCCGCGGCACCGTCCAGGTGCTCTCGGGGATTCTCCTGCGCGCCGAGGGCGATGTGCTCACGCTCGCGGCAACCGACATGGAGCTGTCGCTGCGGACGACGCTGGACGCCCAGGTCGAGGGAGACGGCGCCGTCGTCATCCCGGGCAAGCCGCTCGTCGAGCTCGCGCGCCTGCTCCCCGACAGCGACGTCACGATCGAGTACCGGCCCGAGGAGGGGACGGTGCAGATCGTCTCCGGCTCCTACAGCTCCCGCCTCCACGTCTTCAACGCCGAGGACTTCCCCCGCCTGCCGGCGATCGACGCGCAGCTGCACTCGATCGACCGCGAGGCGCTGCTCGAGACCGTCGACCGTGTTGCCCGCTCGGCGTCTCGTGACGAGTCGCGTCCCGTGCTGACCGGCATCCTCGTTCGCTTCGAGGCCGGCAAGCTCGTCATGGTCGCGACCGACTCCTACCGGCTCTCGGTCAAGGAGACCGAGCTCGACGCGACCGCTCCCGAGCTCGAGGCGATCATCCCGGCACGCGCGCTCACCGAGCTCTCCCGGCTCGCCGGCGGCGACACCGTCGAGCTGGGCGTCCACGAGAACCACGTTGTCTTCGGGACGGGCTCGACCGACGGCGCCGACGCGTGGCTGACGACGCGCCGCATCGACGGCCAGTTCCCGAACTACCGGCAGCTGCTGCCGGAGACGTTCGAGGTCGAGCTGACGCTGCCGAAGTCCGAGCTCGCCGACGTCGTCCGGCGCGCGTCCGTGCTGGCGCTGCGGAACTCGCCGCTGCGGCTGCGGCTCGCGGAGGGTGAGCTGACCGTCTCCGCACAGACCCAGGACGTGGGCGAGACGCAGGAGACGATGCCGGCCGCCTACACGGGCGAGGAGTTCGTGATCGGCTTCAACGCCGAGTTCCTCCGCGACGGTGTCGACTCGATCGTCGGCGACGACGTCCGGGTGAAGCTGATCAATCCGCTCCGGCCCGCGATCCTCGAGGACGCTGCCGGCGACTTCACCTACCTGATCATGCCGATCAGGCTGGCGGGGTAGAGAAACCAGCGCCTGATCGTCCGGGACGTCACGCTCCGCGACTTCCGTTCCTACGAGCGCCTGGAGCTCGGGCTCGAGCCGGGCCTCGTGCTCGTGACCGGTGCGAACGGGGCCGGCAAGACGAACCTGCTCGAGTCGTTGCACGTCGGCACGCAGGGCTTCTCGCCGCGGACGCGCGCCGACCAGCAGCTCGTGCGGATCGGCGCCGACGGCGCCCGGGTCGCGCTCGCCGGCGCCCGGGGCGGAAGCGCGCTCGCGTTGGAGGTGACGCTGCAGCAGTCCGGCAAGCGCGCGAAGCTGAACGGCGCCGCCCTCCGCTCGGCCGAGCAGCTGCGCGCCGAGGTGGCAACGCTCGTCTTCACGCCGGACCGTCTCGCCGTCGTCAAGGGCGGCCCGGCCGCTCGGCGGGCCTACTTCGACCGGACACTCGGCCGGCTGCAGCCGAGCCGGGCCTCACTGCCGCTCGAGTACGCGGCCGCCGTCGGGCAGCGGAACGCGGCACTGCGCCGCGTTCAGATCGGGGCGTCGACCCGCGAGGCCGTCGCGCCGTGGACCGAGCAGGTCGCGTCGCTCGGGGCGCAGCTCGTGGCGTACCGGCGCGACGCACTCGCGGTCCTCTCGCCGGCGTTCGCAGAGCGTGCGGGCGAGCTCGGACTGCCGGATGCGTCGCTGGACTACACCGGCGAGCCGCCGACCGTCGAGGCGCTCACCGGCCGCCTCGAGCGCGACCTGGAACGCGGGGTCACGGGGCTCGGGCCGCATCTCGACGACATCACCGTTCGCTCGGGCGAGCGCGACCTTCGCAGCTTCGGCTCGCAGGGGGAGCAGCGGCTCGCGGTCCTCTCGCTCCTGCTCGCCGAGGCGGAGGTGATCGCCGAGCAGCGCGGCACACCGCCGCTCGTGCTGCTCGACGACGTCCTCTCCGAGCTCGACGCCTCGCGCCGCCGGATCCTCGCCGAGCGGATCGGCCGCGTCGGCCAGGCCGTCGTCACCGCCACGGGCGCCGACGCACTGCCGCTCGAGCCCGCCCAGCTGCTCGAGGTCACGCCGGGGGCCGTGAGCACGCGATGATGGAACGGCTCGACGCCGAGGTGCGCCGAGAGCTCGGCCGCTTCGGGCCGATCGAGGGCGACACGGCCGCGATCGTGCGCGCCTGGCCGCAGGCTGTCGGCGAGACGGTGGCGCGGAACGCCTGGCCCGCGAGGCTCGCGCGCGACGGGACGCTGCTCGTCCACACCGCGTCCTCGACCTGGGCGTTCGAGCTCGGCCGCCTCGTCGAGACGATCCTCTCGCAGCTCCGCGCGGAGCTCGGCGCGGGCACACCGCGCGGGCTCAAGTTCGCCGCCGGACCGTTGCCGGAGGCGTCGCCCGAGACAGCGGTCGGGCATCCCGGACCGCCGCTCGAGAGCAGTGCCGAGCGGCGCGCCGAGGCCGCCGAGATCGCGGCCTCGATCGAGGACGACGAGCTGCGCCGGCTGGTCGCCCGGGCCGCCGCCGCGAGCCTCTCCAGAGCCGACCGACGACCCCCTGACGACCGGCGTTTCTGATACACTGTTCTTCGCCCGCAAATAGGCTATTTGCAGGGCTTTTTTGATGACCGAAACCGCTTACACCGCAAAAGACATCACCGTTCTGGAGGGCCTCGAGCCCGTCCGGCTGCGGCCGGGGATGTACATCGGCTCGACCGGCCCGCGCGGCCTTCACCATCTCGTCTACGAGGTCGTCGACAACGCCGTCGACGAGGCGCTCGCCGGGCACAACGACCGCGTCGAGGTCACCCTCCATCCGGACAACTCGGTCACCGTCTCCGACCACGGCCGCGGCATCCCCGTCGACCTGATCGAGGACCAGGGGCTCTCGGCGATGACGGTCGTGCTGACGAAGCTGCACGCGGGCGGCAAGTTCGGCGGCGACGGCTACAAGGTCTCCGGTGGCCTCCACGGCGTCGGCGTCTCCGTCGTCAACGCCCTCTCGGAGCGGCTCGTCGCCGAGGTGCGCCGCGACGGCAAGGTGTACCGGCAGGAGTTCGAGCGCGGCGTGCCTCTGGCCGACGTCGAGGTTGCCGGCGCGACCGACAATGGAGCGACGGGCACGACGATCCACTTCCTCCCCGACGCGGAGATCTTCGAGGAGGTCGACTTCCAGATCTCGACCCTGGTCCAGCGCCTGCGCGAAACGGCCTTCCTCACGCGCGGCCTTCGGATCGTCCTCACCGACGAGCGTGAGGGCGAGGAGCGGCACGAGTTCTACGCCGAGGGCGGGATCAGGGACTTCGTCGCCTACGTCAACGACGCCAAGGATCCCGTCCACAAGCACATCGTCTTCTTCGACGGCGAGAACGACGACGGCGCGGTCGAGGTGGCGATGCAGTGGAACACCTCCTACGTCGAGTCGGTCTTCTCGTTCGCGAACAACATCAATACGCACGAGGGCGGCACGCACCTCTCCGGCTTTCGCGCGGCGCTGACGGGCACGATCAACCGGTATGCGCGCGAGAAGGGCCTGCTGAAGGAGAAGGAGGACAATCTCGAGGGCGAGGACGTTCGTGAGGGTCTCGCCGCCGTGATCTCGGTCAAGCTGCGCAACCCGCAGTTCGAGGGCCAGACGAAGACGAAGCTCGGCAACCCGCCGATCGAGAGTCTCGTCAAGCAGGTCGTGAACCAGAAGCTGGCCGAGTTCCTCGAGGAGAATCCGCAGGACGCGCGCCAGATCATCACGAAGACGATCTCGGCCGCTCGCGCCCGCCAGGCCGCCCGCAAGGCGCGCGAGCTGACGCGTCGCAAGAGCGCGCTCGAGAGCATGTCGCTGCCGGGCAAGCTCGCCGACTGCTCGATCAAGGACCCGGAGTCGGCCGAGCTCTTCATCGTCGAGGGCGACTCCGCCGGCGGCTCGGCCAAGATGGGCCGCGACCGCACCTATCAGGCGATCCTGCCCCTGCGCGGGAAGATCATCAACTCGGAGAAGAACCGGATCAACAAGGTCCTCTCCAACAACGAGATCCAGGCGATGATCACCGCGATCGGGACGAGTCTCGGCGAGGAGTTCGACATCGCCAAGCTTCGCTACCACCGGATCATCGTCATGACCGACGCCGACGTCGACGGCTCGCACATCCGGACGCTGATCCTGACGTTCCTCTACCGCCAGATGCCGGAGCTGATCGAGCGCGGCCACGTCTACATCGCCGTGCCGCCGCTCTACAAGGTCAAGCTCGGCAACCAGGAGTACTACTTCGAGAAGGACGCCCAACTCGAGGAACTGCTCGTGCGCGAGCGGATCGGCGACCTCGAGATCACGTCGCGCAGTGGCGAGACGCTGAAGCTGACCGAGGCCCGCTGGGGTCGCTTCGTCCGCTCGCTGGCCGAGTTCGAGGGCTGGCTCGCGCGCCTGCGGGTCGACTTCGGCGCCCCCGCGGCCGACTTCGTCATCACACACCGGATCGTCGAGGGCGATGCCGCGTCGATCGCCGATCTCGACAAGGCGATCGAGGCATCGGTCGACAACGGCTACGCGTTGAGCATCCTCGGCAGCGCCGAAGGCTCGATCGAGGTGAAGGTGGTCGAGACGGAGACGAGCTCGGCGACGCACGTCACGGTCCCCGCCGCGCTCTTCGCGTCCCCGATCTACGCCAACCTCCGGAAGGCATACGCCAAGCTGCTCGACATCGTCGGCCCGCCGCCGTTCGCGCTCGCCGCCGGCAAGAAGCGGCGGGAGGCGGAGACGTTCGCGTCGCTCCGGCACGAGGCGCTCGATCTCGCCAAGGAGGGCCTGCAGCTCTCGCGCTTCAAGGGTCTCGGCGAGATGAACGAGGAGCAGCTCTGGGAAACGACGATGGACCCCGCCCGGCGCCTCCTGATCCGCGTCGACGTCGAGGATGCCTCGGCCGCCGACCGGATCTTCTCGACGCTGATGGGCGACCAGGTCGAGCCCCGGCGGGCCTTCATCGAAGAGAACGCGCGCGACGTGCGCTTCCTGGACGTCTAGATGACCGATCTCACGAACGAGCCGCTCGGCGGGGGCCGGATCGAGTCGCGCGAGCTCGAGCAGGAGATGCGCTCGAGCTACCTCGACTACGCGATGAGCGTGATCGTCGGGCGTGCGCTGCCCGACGTCCGCGACGGCCTCAAGCCCGTCCACCGCCGCGTCCTCTACGGCATGCACGAGGCGGGGCTGCAGCCGAACCGCCCCTACAAGAAGTCCGCAGCCACCGTCGGCGACGTGATGGGCAAGTACCACCCGCACGGCGACGCCTCGATCTACGACACGCTCACCCGGATGGCCCAGCCCTTCTCGCTGCGCTATCCGCTCGTCGACGGCCAGGGCAACTTCGGCTCGATCGACGACGATCCACCGGCGGCGATGCGCTACACCGAGGCGCGGCTGTCCCGGATCGCCACCGAGATGCTGCGCGACATCGACGCCGACACCGTTGACTTCGAGCCGAACTACGACGAGTCGCGCAAGCAGCCGAGCGTGCTGCCGTCCCGCTTCCCGAACCTGCTCGTCAACGGCTCCGCCGGGATCGCCGTCGGGATGGCGACGAACATGCCGCCGCACCGGCTGGGCGAGGTCGTCGACGCGATCGTCGAGCTGATCGACCGGTCCGACGCGAACGTCGACGACCTGATGAAGCACGTCAAGGGACCCGACTTCCCGACCGGCTCGATCGTGGTCGGCCGCCAGGGGATCCGCGATGCCTACCGCACCGGCCGCGGCCGGATCGTCATGCGTGCGCGTGCCCACATCGAGGAGTTGCGGGGCGGCAAGACGGCGATCATCGTCACCGAGCTGCCCTACGGCGTGAAGAAGGGCGGCGACTCGGGCGTGATCAAGAAGATCGCCGACCTCGTCGGGGAGAAGGTGATCACGGAGGTCTCGGATCTCGCCGACCACTCCGATCGCACCGGGATGCGGATCCAGATCGAGCTGAAACGCGAGGCGATCCCGCAGGTCGTCCTGAACAAGCTCTACAAGCACACTTCGCTGCAGGCGACGTTCGGCTACAACGCGGTCGCGCTCGTCGACAACGTGCCGAAGACGCTCTCGCTGCTCGAGCTCGTCACGCATTACCTCGACTACCAGCGGCAGATCGTCACCCGCCGCTCGAAGTACGAGCTCCGCAAGGCCGAGGACCGCGCTCACGTCCTCTCCGGCTACCTGATCGCGCTCGACAACCTCGACGAGGTGATCCGCGTCATCCGCGGCGCTGCCGATACGGACGCCGCCCGCGAGCAGCTGATGGTGCAGTTCTCGCTCTCCGAGATCCAGGCGACGGCGATCCTCGACCTGCGCCTGCGCGCCCTCACCGGGCTGGAGCGGAAGCGCGTCGAGGAGGAGTTCGCCGACCTGCAGGAGCGGATCGCAGAGCTGCGTTCGATCCTGGGCGACCCGGCACGCGTCGACGCGCTGATCCGCGAGGAGCTGCTGGAGCTGAAGGCCCTTTACGGCAAGTCCGACGACCGACGGACGGAGATCATCGCGGCCGAGGGCGAGTTCTCGCTCGAGGACATGATCGCCGAGGAGGACATGGTGATTGCGATCACCAGGTCCGGCTACATCAAGCGGCTCCCCGTCACGTCCTATCGCGAGCAGCGGCGCGGCGGTATCGGCGTGATGGGCATGGACCTGAAGGACGAGGACTACATCGAGCACCTCTTCGTCGCCTCCACCCACGACTACGTCCTCTTCTTCACCACCGTCGGCAAGGTCTACCGGCTGAAGGTGCACGAGCTGCCGCTCGGCTCGCGACAGTCGAAGGGCCGCGCGATCGTCAACCTGCTCCCGTTCCGCCAGGACGAGCAGGTGAAGGCGGTGATCGCGACGCGCGACTACAAGGAGGCGAAGTACCTCCTGTTCGCGACGAAGTGCGGTGTCGTCAAGAAGACCGAGTTCCTCGAGTACAACACGCCGCTCAAGGCGGACGGGATCATCGCGATCAAGATGCGCGAGAACGACGAGCTCGTCGGGGTGCGACTTTCCGACGGGGACGACGACGTCTTGATGGTCTCGCGCGGCGGCCAGGCGATCCGCTTCCACGAGCGAGATGTGCGCTCGATGGGCCGTGCCGCCTCCGGTGTCAAGGGCATGGGCCTCCGCACGGAGGACGAGGTGATCGAGCTCGACATCGCCCACGACGACACTGACCTGCTGGTCGTGACCGAGAACGGCTACGGCAAGCGCACGCGCGTCTCCGACTACCCGGTCAAGGGTCGCGGCGGCCTCGGAGTCAAGACGATCCAGCTCACCGACGCCCGCGGCAAGCTCGCCGGCGCCCGCGTCGTTCGCGACGGCTACCAGGTGATGCTGATCTCGACCGGCGGCACGGTGATCCGGATCCCGGTCGAGGACGTCAAGCGACTCGG
>CAVTSN010000007.1:0-11149 GCA_963737455.1 uncultured Gaiellaceae bacterium
GCGTTGACAATGCTGGCGCAACCGGCGCTGGCCCATCTGGTCGTCCGGCCGACGCTCCTGGAGCAGGGAGCGCTGACCGACGTCCGGGTCGAGCTGCCACAGCTGCGGCCGGGACCGGCCCCGCGGCGCCTGGAGGTCAAAGGGGACGGGATCGACGTCGTTTCGGCTGTTTTGCAGGGAACTTCGGGCTCGGACACGGTCTGGAACGTCCGCCTCCGCGCCACCGCGGCCCCAGGTTCCGTGCCGACTGTGCTGCGGGCGGTCTACGGCGACGGACGGTCGGTCGCTGTCGACCAGCAGTTCACGGTGACACCCGGTCCCGAACGGTCGGGCGTCCCGTGGGCCGGCGTCGTGGCGGGTGTGCTCCTGGCGCTCGCGGTCGCGGCGTTCTCGCTTCGTTTCGCCCGCCGCAAAGCCTGATAGCGTCACGGGTCGTGCTGTTCCAGCAGTTCGTTGACGACGACCTCGGTTGTGCGGCGTATCTGGTCGGCGACGAGGAAGCAGGCGTCGCCGCGATCGTCGACCCGCCGTTCGCGATCGAGCCGGTGCTGGCCGAAGCGGCGCGGCGCGACGTCCGGATCGTCCGGACGATCGAGACCCACACGCATGCCGACCACCTCTCCGGGCACGGGCGGCTTGCGCTCGAGCACGCCGTGCCGATCTCGATCCACCCTGCGGCCGAGGCTGCGTACGACTACGACCCGCTCGAAGACGGCGTCGAGATCGAGCTCGGCGCGGTCGTGCTGCGCGCCATCCACACGCCCGGACACCGTCCCGAGCACACCTGCCTGGCCGTGATCGACCGCTCGCGCGCCGACGAGCCGTGGCTCGTGCTGACCGGCGACTCGCTCTTCGTCGGCGACGCAGCCCGCCCCGACCTCGCAGTCGGCGCGCAGGAAGGCGCCGCTGATCTCTTCCACTCGCTGCGGCGCCTGCTCGAGCTGCCGGACGGCGTCGAGGTCTTCCCCGGCCACGTCGCCGGGTCGCTCTGCGGCAAGGCGATGAGCTCGAAGGGATCGTCGACGATCGGCTTCGAACGGCGCTTCAACTCCGTGCTCCAGATCGAGCACGAGTCCGACTTCGTCGCCGACTCGGCCTCCGTGTCGGCGCCGAAGCCGCCGAACATGAACCGGCTCGTGGAGCTGAACCGCGGCCCGCACGTCGGCGCCGCCGCCGATGTGGCCGAGCTGCCGGTCGCACCGGCCGGAGCGACGGTGCTCGACGTCCGCCCTGCCCACGTCTTTCTCGACGGCCACGGGCACGGGGCGCTGAACGTGCCCGTCTCCGGGACCTCGTTCGCGACCAAGTCGGCCTTCCTGCTCGACGCGGAGTCGCCGATCGTGATCCAGGCGGCGAGCGTCGCCGAGGCCGAGCGCGCCGTCCGCGGGCTCCGCACCGTCGGCTTCCTCGAGCTCGAGGGCTACGTGCTGGGGGACGGTCCGGAGCGGATCGAGGCGGTCAGTCTCGACGAGCTGGACGAGCTGCTGAAGGAGGGGGCCGAGCTGATCGACGTCCGCGAGCGCGACGAGCGCGACGGCGGCTACATCGCCGGCAGCCGCAACATCCCCTACCGGCTCCTGCCGGTCGCGAGCGCCGATGTCCCCACCGACCGGCCCGTCGTCACGATCTGCGAGAGCGGCGCCCGCGCCGCCGTCGCCGCCTCGATCCTCGCCGCGCGCGGGATCGACGCCCGGCCGGTGCTCGACGGCGGCGTCGCCGCCTGGGCGGCCCAGGGCGGGCAGATGGTCGAGTTCCGCCGCTGCGGCTCGTGAGCGGGCCGCGGCTGACAGAGCTCGCACTCTTCACAGCCGACGTCGCCGGCGTCACCGACTTCTACGAGCGCGTGCTCGGGATCGCCGCGGCCGAGCAGTCGGAGCGGCATGCAGTCTTCACGCTCGGTGACGTCGTGCTCAGGATCCACGTCGCGGTCGAGCCCGCGCCCGGCGACCCGCCCGCCGACGACCATGTCGCCTTCACCGTCGCGGGGCTCGAAGAGCACGCTGCTGCGCTGGCCGGCGCAGGCATCACCGTCGATGGACCGCGAGACCTCCCGTGGGGCCGCTCCGCCTACGTGCGCGACCCCGACGGCCGCCTCGTCGAGCTGGCGTAAGAACGCCTTGTGTTTCTGAAACACAAAGTCCGATTCGACACGCTTTCTGCTCGTCCGCGCTGATCTCTTGTGACCGGCCGGCAGGCACGCTGGTTGCGTGCGCTTCGCCAGCTCCCGAGCATCCCGGCCGAGACTCCGCGAGCTCGTCGCCGCTCTCGATGAAGGTGACGCTCCGATCGCGGCGACGTGGCGGCTCGTCGGCGAAACCGCTGTAAACCTCGGACTTCCCCGCCCGAGCTATCCCCATGTGCGCCGGCTCGTCACCGCCGAGAGGCGCCGTCGCGCAGCACAACGCAGGCTCCGCGGAGTCGTCAAGGAAGCGCTCGACGCGGTCGCTGCCGGGCGCGCACCGAACTACGACTACACCCTCGGCCGCCTCCTCGATGCCCAGGCGGCGCTGGCCGCCGAGGAGGCTTGTGTTTCAGAAACACAAGCCTCTCACGGCTGGTGGTCGGGGCCGCCCTAGCTGAGGACCTCGGCCGGGTAGCCGCGCTCGGCGAGCGCGGCGCGCAGCTCGTCGCAGTGCGCCTCGTCCCGCATCGCCAGCGTCAGCTCGACCTCGGTCTGGCCGATCGGGAGCCGCATTCCCTCGCGGTGGTGCTCGACGGAGACGACGTTCGCCCGCTCCTCGGCAACGAGCTGGAGCAGCTTGATCAGCTCGCCGGGGCGGTCGCCGAGCCGCGTCCGGACGACGAGGAAGCGGCCCGCCTGCGTGAGCCCGTGGCGCATCACCTGGATCAGCAGCGTCGGGTCGATGTTGCCGCCCGAGAGCAGCACGCCGACCTCGTCCTCCCCGCCCGCCTTGCCGGCGAGAACGGCCGCGACCGACGCGGCGCCGGCGCCTTCGACCAGCAGCTTCGTCCGCTCGAGCAGGAGCACGATCGCGTGGCTGATCTGGTCGTCCGTGACCGTGACCACGTCGTCGAGCGCATCGCTCAGGATCGCCGAGGTCAGCGTCCCCGGCTGTTTGACCGCGATCCCCTCCGCGATCGTGTAGCGGTGCTCGGTGCCGCCGGCGAGCGGGCACATGTTCTCTGCCTGGACACCGACGAGGCGAACGTCGGGGCGAAGGGCCCCGAGTGCGATCGCGATCCCGGCTGCGAGACCACCGCCGCCGATCGGGATCACGAGCGTGCCCAGGTCGGGCAGCTGCTCGGCGAGCTCGAGCCCGATCGTCCCTTGCCCCGCGATCACGCGCTCGTCCTCGAAGGCATGGATGAACGTTGCGCCGCTCGACTCGACGTGCTCCTGCGCCGCCGCCACCGACTCGTCGAAGCCTGCGCCCGCGAGCTCGACCTTGGCGCCGTAGTTGCGCGTCGCGTCGACCTTTGCCATCGGCGAGTCCTGCGGCATGAAGACCGTCGCCGCGATTCCGGCCTCCCGCGCCGCCCACGCCACCGCCTGGCCGTGATTGCCGGCGCTTGCGGCGACGACGCCCGCCGAGCGCTCCTCCGGTGTCAGCGAGTGGATCGTGTTGACGGCGCCGCGGATCTTGAAGGCGCCGGTGCGCTGCAGGTTCTCCGCCTTCAGCTGCACCGTCCGGCCGGCGAGCCGCGAGAGCGTCTCGGAGGAGTACACCGGCGTCACGCGCGCGATCCCGTCGATGCGGGCGCGCGCCGCCTCGACGTCGGCGAGTGTCGGTGTCGCGCTCGTCTTCACGGCGTCCGGTCCTCATCGTCGATGCCGTACACGTGCTCGAGGATCTCACGCACCGCCGAGAGCGGGTCGAGCTCGCGGGACTGGACGCGGTCGAGCAACTGCGCGAGCTCGGGCTTCTCCGCCACCTCCGACTGGAGGTGGGCCTTGGCCCGGCTCGTCGCGGCCGCGAACACCTCGCCGGCGAGATTCTTCCGCCGCCGCTCCTCGAGCAGGCCCTCCGACTCGAGGAAGGCGCGGTGCTCCTCGATCTTCGCCCAGAGCTCGGGCACGTTCTCGCCGCGAACGGCCTCGGTCAGGATGATCGGCGGCCGCCACTCGCGGTCGCGATCGAGCGCGAGGATCGACCGGACCTCGTTCAGCATCGTCTTGGCGGCGGGGTGATCCATCTTGTTGATCGCGATCACGTCGGGAATCTCCATGATCCCTGCTTTCAACGCCTGGACGGAGTCGCCCGAGCCGGGCATCAGCACCAGCAGCACCGTATCTGCGATCCCGATCACCTCGACCTCGCTCTGGCCGGCGCCCACCGTCTCCAGCAGCACGACCTCCTTGCCCGCCGCGTCGAGCAGCAGCGCCGCCTGCAGGGCCGCCTCCGAGAGCCCGCCGAGATGGCCGCGCGTGCCCATCGAGCGGATGAAGACGCCGGGATCGAGGAAGTGGTCCGAGAGTCTGATCCGGTCGCCGAGCAACGCGCCCTGCGTGAACGGGCTCGAGGGGTCGACGGAGATGACGCCGACCGTCGTCTCCCGCTCCCGCACGTGGCGGACGAGCGCGCTGATCAGCGACGACTTCCCGACGCCCGGCGGCCCGGTGACGCCGACGACGAACGCGGAGCCCGTCTCCGGGTAGAGGGCGCGGACGAGCTCGTACGAGAGCGGGTCGCGGTTCTCGACGAGCGAGATCGCCCGGGCGAGCGCGCGCCGGTCGCCGCTGCGGACGCCGTCGGCGAGATCGTCCAGTGTCCACGCGCGGCGGCTGCTCACGCGAGTGCCTCCTCGGCCTCCAGCCGGCGCGGCGCGAGCGCGACGGTCAGTAGCGCGCCGAGGAGGTAGGCGACGGAGGCCGCTCCCCAGACCCAGCGGGCGCCGAACGCGTCCGTCAGCCAGCCGGCGGCGATCATCCCGAGGCCGAGCGTCGCGTAGCTCGTGGACATGATCACCGTGAACGCACGCCCACGCAGCTCGTCCGGCGCGCCGCGCTGGATGAAGAGCGCGTTGCAGACGACCGCGGCGCCGTTGCCGAACGACGCGATCACGACGGCGGGGACGGCAACGTAGATCGTCGAGGCGAGCGCCGCGATCGCGTAGCCGGCAGCCATCACAGCGATCCCGTAGAAGTAGACGCGACCGATCCCGAGCCGGTCGACGAGGCTGCCGGAGACGAAGCTACCCAGCGTGAGCCCGAGCCCGCTGGCGCCCAGGAGGACGCCGAAGCCGATGTTGCCGGCGTCGAGCGAGACCTTCGCGAGCGCGACTTCGGCGACGTTGATCGCACCGACGCCGAGCGTGACGACGTTCCAGACGATGAGCACGGTCAGGAGGGCGCGCGAGTTGACGACCACCCGGAAGCCGTCGGCGATGTCGGCCCAGTGACCGCGGCTCTCGACGTGGCCGATCTGGAGCCGCGCGGCCGGGATCCGCGCGAGCAGGAGGGCGGAGACGACGAACGTGACCGCGTTCACCCCGTAGGCCAGGTCGGGGCCCCAGGCGGAAAGGATCAGCCCGCCGATGACCGGGCCGATCATCCAGGTCAGGTTCTCGATCGTCTGCAGCAGCGAGGTGGCGGCGGGCAGCTGCTCGTCGTCGACGAGGTTCGGCATCCCGGCGTACACGGCCGGGCGAAAGAAGCCGGTCGCGATGCCCTGTACCGCTGCCAGGACAATGATCATCGTCGCGCTCCCCGCGAACGGCAGCACGCAGAAGACGGCGGCGCGGACGAGGTCGGACGCGATCAGGAGCCGGCGCCGCGAGAGCCGGTCGATCAGGGGCCCGGCGAGGATCCCGATCAGGATGATCGGGAGGAACTCGGCGAGCAGGAGGGCGCTGACCCACTTGCCGGAGTCCGTCCGGTCGAAGACGTCGACCGTCAGCGCGACGGCGGCGAGATACGTCCCCGCTCCGGAGCCGAGCGTGGCGAGGAAGAGGCGCCTGAAGTCGGGCGCGATGCGGAGGACGGCGAGGCTGAGGATGCGCGGGACGCTAACAGCCGGGCTTCAGAAGCCCGCGGCCTTCATTCGCTCCGCGAGGAGCTTGCCGAACGCGCGTAGCTCGGTCCCGGCGATGCCCGGCGACGGCGCGAAGCTGAGGAAGCCGGCCTCGGCGCGCCCGCGCCCCACCACCACGATGTGCAACGTCAGCGGCACCGTCGTCGTGTGGCCGTTCTGAGTGACGACCATCCTCACGACGATCCGGAAAGCGGCCGTCCGCGGTGCGAGCCGCGGGAACGCGATCTTGCCGTGGTTGACGACCGTGATCTTCGTCCCCGGCCCCGCGACCTCCCGCTGGAAGAACTGGGCGAGGCAGCGTGCGAGCGCCGGCTTGACCGTGCGCGACCACGCCGCTGCGGCGTCCTTCGCGGTCGCGTAGACATCGGCATAGGAGAGGACGGACGGGAAGCCGCCGGTGCGCTGGAACTCCGCCTCTGCGTCGCCGGTGAGCGTCAGGTCGGAGCCGTCGGGGTGGTAGAAGGAGCAGTTGAGGTCGTCGTCGTCGCTGTTCGGCGTCGACGTCCGATTCCATCCGGACGAGAAGTCCGTCCGCTTGAAGACGATCGAGGCAGCCTTGCGCTCGTCGGCTCCGTTGATCTTCCGCTTCGGATCCGTGTCGGCGGCGAGCGCGATCGCGGGCACGGCGAGGACGACGAGCAGGAGCAGAGCGAGGCGGCGGCTCACAGCGCTCATGCTAGCCCTCGTCGCGAATTGTGCGAATCACCCGTCGGGGTCATACGCAAGGTTCGGCCGCAGCCAGCGCTCCGCCTCGTCGATCCCGATCTCCTTGCGCCCTGCATAGTCCTCGACCTGGTCGCGCCCGAGCCGGCCGACGGCGAAGTACTTCGAGCCGGGATGGCCGAAGTACATGCCGCTCACGGCCGCTGCAGGCGTCATCGCGAAGCTCTCCGTCAGCTCGATCCCGGCCGAGCCGGCGCCGAGCAGCTCGAACAGCCGCCGCTTCTCGGAATGGTCCGGGCAGGCGGGATAGCCGAAGGCGGGCCGGATCCCGCGGTAGCTCTCGGCGATCAGCTCCTCGCTCGTCGGCGCCGCGTCGGGCTCATACCACTCGCGCCGCGCCTGCAGGTGCAGCCACTCTGCGAACGCCTCCGCGAGCCGATCGGCCAGTGCCTTGACCATGATCGCCCGATAGTCGTCGTGCTCGGCCTCGTAGCGGGCGGCGAGCTCGTCGGCGCCGTGGATGCCGACGGCGAACGCGCCGACGTGGTCGTCCGACGGAGCGACGAAGTCGGCCAGCGAGCGGTTCGGCCGCGAGTCGCCCCACGCCGACTGCTGGCGCAGCATCGGGAAGCGCACGCCGCTCGCGAGCACGATGTCGTCCCCGTCCGCATGCGCCGGCCAGAAGCCGTACACGCCCTGTGCGCGGAGGAGGCCGTCACCGACGATCTCATCGAGCAGCTCGACCGCGTCGTCGTAGACCTCGCGGGCCGCCGGCTGCTCGAGGATCGCCGGGAACTTGCCTTTCAGCTCCCACGCGTGGAAGAAGAACTGCCAGTCGATGAACGGGCGCAGCTCCTCGAGCGACGGCTCGACCGAGCGCGTGCCCGTGAACGAGGGGACCGGCCTCTCGTCGTATTCGAGCGGCTGGCGGTTCGCGCGAGCGGCGTCCAGTGGCAGCAGCGGCCGGCGTTCCTTCTCGGCGTGCTGCACGCGCAGGCGCTCCTGCTCCTCGCGGTTGTCGGTGTCGAGCGTTCGGCGGCGGACGGGGTCGAGGAGGTCGGAGACGACGCCGACGACCCGTGACGCGTCGAGCACGTGGACGGTCTCGCGGCCGTACGCGGGTGCGATCCGGACGGCCGTGTGCTGGCGGGAGGTCGTCGCGCCGCCGATCAGCAGCGGCAGCTCGAGCCCGCGCCGCTCCATCTCCTTCGCCACGTGCACCATCTCGTCCAGCGACGGCGTGATCAGACCCGAGAGGCCGACCGCGTCGGCGCCCGCCTCCACGGCCGTGTCGAGGATCGTGTCGCCCGGCACCATCACGCCCAGGTCGATCACCTCGTAGTTGTTGCAGCCGAGGACGACGCCGACGATGTTCTTGCCGATGTCGTGCACGTCGCCCTTGACGGTGGCGAGGACGATCGTCCCCTGAGCGCGGCCGTTGCTGCCGGTCCGCTCCTTCTCCTCCTCCATGTACGGCTCCAGGTAGGCGACGGCCCGCTTCATCGCCCGTGCGCTCTTGACCACCTGCGGCAGGAACATCCGGCCGGAGCCGAAGAGGTCGCCGACGACCTTCATCCCGTCCATCAGCGGTCCCTCGATCACGTCGAGCGGTCGGGCGGCGGCGGCGCGTGCCTCCTCGGTGTCCGCCTCGATGAAGTCGACGATTCCGTGCACGAGCGCGTGCTCGAGCCGCTTGCCGACCGGCGCCTCGCGCCAGCTGAGATCGAGCTCGCGCTTGGTCGCCGACCCCTGCACGGTCGAGGCGAACGCGACGAGCCGGTCGGTCGCGTCGGGCCGGCGGTCGTAGAGGACGTCCTCGACGTGCTCGAGCAGGTCTGCCGGGATGTCCTCGTAGACGACCAGCTGGCCGGCGTTGACGATCCCCATGTCCAGCCCGGCGCGGATCGCGTCGTAGAGGAACGCCGAGTGCATCGCCTCGCGGACGACGTCGTTGCCGCGGAAAGCGAACGAGAGGTTGGAGATGCCGCCGCTCGTGCGCGAGCCGGGGCAGCGCTCCTTGATCAGCGGCAGCGACTCGATGAACGCCTTCGCGAAGCCGTTGTGCTCCTCGATCCCGGTCGCGACCGCGAGCACGTTCGGGTCGAAGACGATGTCCTCGGGCTCCCAGCCGTCGCCGACGAGCAGGTCGTACGCGCGGCCGCAGATCTCGACCTTGCGCTCGACGGTGTCCGCCTGGCCGACCTCGTCGAACGCCATCACGACGACGCCGGCCCCGAAGCGGCGGACTCGGCGCGCCTGCTCGAGGAACGACTCCTCGCCCTCCTTGAGGCTGATCGAGTTGACGATCCCCTTCCCCTGGACGCACTTCAGCCCCGCCTCGAGCACGGTGAAGCGGGAGCTGTCGACCATGATCGGGATCCGCGCCACCTCGGGCTCGGTCGCGAGCAGGTTCAGGAACGTGGTCATCGCCTGCTCGCCGTCGAGCAGGTCGGCGTCCATGTTGACGTCGAGGATGTTCGCGCCGCCGCGTACCTGCTCGAGCGCGACGTCGACCGCGCCCTGGTAGTCCCCTGCCTCGATCAGGCGGCGGAAGCGGGCCGAGCCGGTGACGTTCGTGCGCTCGCCGATCATCACGAAGCCGGTATCCGGCCCGATCTCGAACGGCTCGAGACCGCTGAACCGTGGCCGCTGCGGACGCTCGGGAATCTGCCTCGGCGCCTGCCCGTCGACGGCGGCTGCGATCGCGCGGACGTGCTCCGGGCGTCGTCCCGCAGCAGCCGCCGACGACGTTGACGAAGCCGTCGCGCGCGAACGAGCCGAGCAGCTCGGCGGTGTCGTGCGGCTGCTCGTCGTAGCCGCCGAAGGCGTTCGGGAGGCCGGCGTTCGGGTGCGAGCTCGTGTACGTGCCCGCGAGCCGCGAGAGCTCGGCGACGTGCGGCCGCATCTCCTTCGCGCCGAGCGAGCAGTTGACGCCCACGAGCAGCGGCTTCGCCTCCTCGACCGAGTTCCAGAACGCCTCGACCGTCTGGCCCGAGAGCGTGCGGCCGGAGAGGTCGACGATCGTGACCGAGATCCAGAGCGGCAGCTCAGGCGCGACCTCCTTGGCCGCCGCGATCGCGGCCTTTGCGTTCAGCGTGTCGAAGATCGTCTCGATCAGGAGCAGGTCGACGCCGCCCTCCGCGAGCGCCGCGGATCTGCTCCGCGTACGACTCGACCACCTGGTCGAAGGTGACGGCGCGGTAGGCCGGGTCGTCGACCTTCGGCGAGAGCGACAGCGTCACGTTCAGCGGCCCGAGCGAGCCGGCGACGAAGCGGCCGCCGACCTCGTCGACCGCCTGCCGCGCCAGCCGCGCACCCGACACGTTCATGTCGTGGACGGCGCCCTCGAGCCCGTAGTCGGCCTGGCCGATCGAGGTCGCTGTGAAGGTGTTCGTCGTCGTGATGTCGGCGCCGGCGGCGAGGTAGCGCCGGTGGATGTCGAGCACGACGTCCGGCCGCGTCAGGTTGAGCAGGTCGGGGTCGCCGGCGACGTCACGCGGGTGGTCGGCGAAGCGCTCGCCGCGGTAGTCGGCGTCCTCGAGCCCGGCGCGCTGGAGCATCGTCCCCCAGGCGCCGTCGAGCACGAGTATCCGCTCGCGGAGAAGTGCTTCGAGTCTGTTGCGCGTGTCGCTCACGTATCGCTCCCATGCCCAAAGAGGCGGGAGCCGGGGCTCGCGGGCTCTTTAGGCGTTTTTTAGCCTGGTCGCCAAGCTGCCTTCAAAGCTTTCCAGGTCGGTTCAGGCTAGCACTTAGTAGCCGGAGAACTTGTCCGCGAGGACGCGCTCCTCGGGCAGGCCCGCGCCGGTCAGCGAGCCGGCGACCGCCTCGGCCATCTCGGGCGGGCCGGCGACGAGGAAGACCTTGTCGTCGAGGCCGTCGACGAGCTCCCCGAGCACGTTCGCGTCCAGGTGGCGAGTCTCTCCCGCCCACCCCGCCTCGTCGGTCATCGTCAGAATCACCCGGAGGCCCTCGATCCGCCGCTCGAGCCCCTCCAGCTCGTCGAGGAACGCCGCTGATTCGCTGTCGCGGTTCGAGTAGACGAGCGTGACGTCGTACGGCAGCGACTCGTCGGCGATGTAGCGGAGCATCGAGCGGAAGACGGTGATGCCGATCCCGCCCGCGACGAAGACGTACGTCGCGGCTGTGTCCTCGGGCAGCAGGAACGAGCCCTTCGGCTCCTCGACCTGCACCTCGTCGCCCACGTCGAGCTCGGCCAGCGTCCGCTTGAACGCCGTGTCGCGAAGCCTCGTCGCGAGCCCGACGACACCCTGCTCCGTCGGCGAGGTCGCGAGCGAGATGTGGCGGCGCAGGCCCTTTTCGTCGTCGTGGCCGCGGTCCGGCAGCTCGACCCAGAAGTACGAGCCCGGCCGGTAGTCCGGGTAGTCGTCGACGGCGAAGAGGACGAAGACCGTGCCCTTCGCGACCTGACGCTTCTCGGCGACGGTCGCCCGCATGGCCGCAGTTTACGGTCAGCCCGCGAAGACGACGCGCTC
>CAVTSN010000008.1:0-83393 GCA_963737455.1 uncultured Gaiellaceae bacterium
CTCGACGATGTTCTTGAGAACCATGTACGCCGCTGTCGCGACCGCGGCTTCATCGGATGCTCGGTTCCGAACCGTCTGTTCAGAAGGTACGGCCGGGAATGCTTCGGCGTGATCGCATTGACAGAGTCATACACGGCCCCCTGGACCATGCCCACGTTGATCTGAGCTGTTGGCGGTGCTCCGCCCGCCGGTCCTGGAAGGCCGGTGAGCGTGGTGACCGCGATGAGGTTCCACTGCATGACTGCACTGGCGTCTGCTTCAGCGGGTGGTGCTGCCGATGCGCCGAAGACGCCGAGCGCCGCTACAAGCCCAGCGGATGCCGCCGCGATGGGCCAGAGGAATCGTTTACGTCCCATGCCGCTCCCTGCTCCCCCCGCTTTGGATTGTTATCTGTGTAGCAAACCACGTCTCGGGCAATTTTCAAAGCTGCGTGAGGCCGGAGACCTCGGTCGAGCGCGTGGTGCGGACGCCCATAAGAACGCCAGAACGTTGTCGCGAGCGAACGCGAAAGCGGGCCCTTCCGAGCCCGCTTCGCAACGCAGCCGGGAGGTCTGTCAGTCCCGGTCCGTCCACACCCGCTGGGTCTGCTCGTCGTCCTTCCGCGTCTCCGCCTCGACGCGGTTGGTGCCGTCGGAAACGCGTGCGCTTCGCGGCACGACCGGCCCGCCGTCGGGGCCTCCCAGCGACTCGCCCGGCCGGACATTGACGTCCGTGAGGTATGGATCGTCATCCGACTGCGCGGCGGTTGCGTTCGCCTGGGCCTGGCTCAGGATCCCGTGCGAGAGGTACGGGATCACCTCGACCGTCTGTTCGTCGATGAACTGCTCGTCGCCGTGTGGGATCCCCGCCGACAGCGGGATGCCCGACTCGAGGTCGACGTTGCCCGACCAACCGCCGGCCTTCACGTGCTGGGAGCCGTGTGTGCCCGGGTCGATCATCGCCGACGCGCTACCCGCGACGACCACCGACGCGGTTGCCAGGCCGAACGCGATCCCGCGGAACCACCGATGCTTTCTGGGGTACGACATGGTGCTCTCCTCCTGCTGACCCCTGCCTGAGTCAGCAAGACGGAGCGGCGTTGACCTTTCTTCCACGCCAGCGGCTTCTCGCCGCCGACACCTCGGGCACAACCAAGGAGCTCGAGCGAGACTTTGGCGGGTGATCCGGCAGCTCGCGCCTGCGCGGCCAGATGACCCAAACGGGGCAGTTGTGGACGCGACGGTTCACGTAGCCTGCCCCGCCGGATGCCGGAGCGCCTCGACCGAGTCACCGTCGCGCTCAACCGCGGCAACGTCGTCCTCACCTGGGCGAGCCGCCAAGCGCTCATGCGACGACTCCAGCTCGTCCAGGAGTCCGCGCGCATCCGAGTCGCATTCGAAGCCGCCGGCGCCTCCAGGCCGGTCGAGCTCACCGGCGGCCAACGCACCACACTCCTGCTCACGCTCGAAGGGTGGTCACTCGATCTCGACGAACTCGAAGCGATGCCGCAAGACGTCTTCGCACTCCGCGACGCCCTCAGCGCAGACCTCCACGACGAAGCCGGCTGACGCCGTGGCACGCTAGCGGCGCGGGCGAATCAGTCGCTCATTTCCGCACGTCCGACCTCTTCCGTCATCGTGTCGGCGGCGCGGCCGCGCTTACGAGCCATCGCTGTGAGCTGGAGCACGAGACCGCCCGCGACGAAGATGACGAGCGCCGTCATGCCGGCAACCAACAGGAAGTCGAGCAAGCTCACTCGATCACCTGCGGCATGCCGTACCCGCCGGTCGGGGCGAGGAACTGGAGGCCGGAATGAGCGCCGCCAAGACAGCGATGAGACGTTGGTTCAACGGCAGCCTTCTGGACGTGGTGGTGGAGAGAACGCTCCGAGCGTCTGCAGGCGGTCGCGCGATCAGGGCGGTGTTCAGACAAAAGTAGGGCGCGCGGTTGCGACCAGATAGGACACGATCGGGTCACTTCCTTCGGCCGCCGTTGCGGGCATGCTGGCCGCGTGAAGATGGGCACCAAGCTCAGACTGCAGCGCACAGACGGCAGCGATCTCGGGATCGCTCATGCGCCACCACCGGTCGAACTGGGCGATGTGCTCGCGCTCGCGGACGGGTCGATCTGGCGCGTGGTCAGACTGATCGACCTCTGCGACCTGGGCAACATGTCCCGCGTGATCGACATGCTCTGCATGGTCGAACCCGCCTAGCGCCGCTCCCTGACCCTACTGGAGAGCGCTCAGATCCAGCGCCAGAGCTTGGCGAGGCCGATCGTGATCGGCGCGATCAGCACGATCACAGCCAGGACCGCCCAGAACAGCATCGGCTCGTCGAAGAGGCCGACCTTGAAGTTCATCCCCATCACGCCTGCGATCAGTGCGCCTGGGAGCAGGATCACGGAGGTCAAGGTCAGCACTTTCATGATCTCGTTCATGCGGTGCCCGCTTCGGGCGATCAGGACGTCGAAGGAGCCGACGATCGCTTCGCGCGCGTCGCGCGCTTCCTGCACCGTCGACTCGAACCTGCTCAGCAAGGAGGCGAAGCGCTCGCCGGAGTCGTTGTCGCCGAGCGCTTCGAGCTCGGGATGGGTCAGCGAGACGAGGGCGGAGCGGTGTGCGGCGAGTGCGCGGCGGAGCTTCCCCACTTCTTTCCGCATCTCGATCAGCCGCTCGATGTAGTCGGAGCCCTCGGCGTTGCCGCGCATCGCCTCGACGTCGAACTCCTCCAGACGGTGCTCGATCCGCTCGAACGCTGCCGAATAGGAACCGAGCACCCACTCGAGCAGCGCGGCGAGGAAGCCAGGGCCGTCGAGCGAGCCGGTGTCGCCTGAACCGGAGACTCGGGAGGCGAACTCGTCGAGCACCGGAATCGGCTGGTCGTGGGCTGTGACCACCCAGTTCTCGCCGACGACGCATTCGAGCGCGATCAACTCGCCCTCGTCGTCCTCGTCGGGGGCGTAGGTGGTGACGTGGATGTAGCGGCCGTGGTCCTTGAAAACGGCGCGGTCTTTCGAGTCGGCGAGACACTCACGCGTGGCGCTATCCAGCCCGAACGCCTCCCCGACACGGTGCGCCTCCTCCTCGGAGCAGCGGTCGACGTCGACCCAGAGCAGCCTCCCACCCCGCAGCCGCCGCGGCCGCTCGCCCAGATCATCGAGCCGCTCCACCTGGTCGCGGTCGAAAAGAATCGCTTCGCTCATTCTCAGGGACAACGGGGCGGGTGCGTTTTCAGTTCCTCACGCAGCCCTTTAGGCAGTGCAGCGCCTAGTGTCTGCCGAGCTCTCCGTATCCGCAGACGCCGCTGTCTCGTTCAACACGGCGAGGACGGGCTCGAGGAAGCCCGTTCAGCTAGGGGTCGAATCCTTCAAGGGTTCGCCGGTTGAGGGCTGGCGCTCGTGAAATGGGGGCACTGAGCCGCCAGCCCTTGATCGGTCTTCCACTCAGACGCGCTGACGGTGTCCGAATGCGCCCCGGGCGACCTGTGTACCGCGGCCGGTACGGCTCGAGAGTTCCGCGAGGGATCGCCTCGAGCCGCACAAGCCGCACCATTCGTGTTTGGGGCTCAGCCGTTCGACAGCCAGCCGATGTAGGAGTCGCTCACCCCGCCGGGCGATTGCGTGCCCGTGACCGTGCCGCGGCCACTCAGGCCGGCGTAGTCACCCGTTCCGCTGACCACGACCCACGGCCCAAAGGTCTGGTCTCCGACGTTGAATCCCAGTCGCGCCTGCAACTGCAGAGTGAACGTGCCGCTGCCGTCGTCGCAGGTGATCGTCTTCCGGTTGTGGAAGATGAGCCCCCTGTCACTCTGGAACCCGCTGGCGAAGGTGAGGTTCGATGTCGCGCCCTTCGCGCAGACGACGCTTCCGTCGGACGTGAAGACGCCGCTGGGTGGATCGAACTGTTCCTGGACAGTGAAGGTCACGTTCTGCGGTGGACTTGCGAGCGCCGGTAGCGCTGTGACCGCGGCCGCGATGGCCGCCACAACGACGAAAAGACGCAACTTCGCCTCCCTTGGTTGCCGCCGACCCCTGTTGATGCCCAACCCCTGCGCAAGGTGCGAAAGCTCTCTTGACTCATCTGCGTCATCCCGTCATTCGTGGCGGTGAGGCATTCGCGAACGGGCGGCGACACGTTAGGAGTCAGCGTGGAGGTCGGCGACACTCCGAGTGACGCGAGCTCTTCAACCGTTTGCGCGCCGGAAACTCCTAGGACCCGCGGCACGCAGAGCGGACGCCGCGGTTACGGGCATTCGCCCCCGGTGCGTTCGAAGATCGCCCGCGCACCGGTCGAGAGCACCTCGACGAAGGGAAGATCGCCCTCGCTGACGAGCAAGAGCATGCAGCGACCCTGTACCCAATGCACGGTGCCAATGGGGTTGCCGTGCAGGTCGCTCCCGGTCCAGCCGCGCGCACCCGGAACGTCGCGCACCGTAAAGCGGCGGATCTTTGTCTCGGGCAGGGTCGCGTGGATCGTGCTCGCGCGCAAGTCGTACGCCATCTGGTCCCTGGCCCCCTCGGGGGTTCTGAACAGCAGCACCTCGTGGACGCCGGCCGCCCCGTCACGGCCAAGGGTTCGCCGCGTCGTGAACGAGACGAACCCTCGGTCCCGCAGCTGCTGCGCGGCGGCGGGTGCCAGTCGCCAGTGATTCGCGATCGCGTTCACTCCCACCACGGTCAAGGCATCGCCGTCGGGACGGAAACCCGGCTGCTCGCCGTTGCGCATGAGGACCCGATCGACGCTCCGGGCTCCCGACCCTCCGTTCCCGTTCGCCGCTTCGTCCTTGTCACCGCCGCGGATCGCGGCATACCCGATACCCACCGCCAGAAGTCCAACCGCGAGCAGCCCACCAATAAACAGCAGCTTCTTCTTCAGCATTCGCCTCTCTTCGGTGGTGCGAGAAGACTGCTTTAGTCAATCGACTAAGACAGAGAGTCAAGTCAACTCGACTCGATGCACCTTGTCAAGACCAGCCGTACGAGGTCGCGGCTCCGCCCGGCAAGTGCCCCGGCCCGCTAGACCCACTCATCCGCATGTGCCGACCCGCTCGTACTACCCGTCGAGCCCGGTGCGCTGTCTCCACTCATGCTCGTTTAGCAGCACACCGCGGCGGTCGGCTAGCCCGTCCGGCGGGTCTTCGAGTTGGCCGAGGATGATCGCGCGTTCGTCGATCGTGAGAGCGAACCGCGGTGCGCAAAACGGTGTCTAGGGGCTGTCGCGTAGCTCGAAGAGCAGCTCTTCGACGTCGTTCCTTTGCGAGCCGACGCAGACGAACCCGCACTTCTCGAGCACGCGGATCGAGGCGACGTTGCTCGTCGCGACCCACGCGTGCAGCGGTCGCTGGGTCACCTCGCCGGAGAGCTCCTGCAGCGCACGTGTCGCAAGGCCCTTGCCCCAGAACTCCCGTCCGATCCAGTAGCCGACGAGACGCCGCCCCTCCTGCTCCCAGCACCCGACGTTGCCGGCCACCTCGCCCTCGTAGACGATCGTCTTCTTCGTCAGCGAGTCGTCGGCAAGGAGCCGCCGCCAGTGCGCGTCGAAGGCCTCGCGGTCGCGGGCCGGGAAGGCCGCCATCCGGTTCGCCTCGGGCTCGCGCTGGTGCTCGAAGAACGCGTCGAGGTCGCTGTCGACGACTTCCCGCAGAACACCGTCCACCCCGAGGACACTATCGGCGTCGAGAGGGGGCCGTGTGGCGCCGCGCAAGAACGGCCTTGCGATCGGCGCACTTGTACGCTCGCCGCCCCGTGGACGAACCTTGGTACGACTGGCTGCCGGTTTACGCGTTCCTGCTGCTGCTGTTGCAAGCTGGTGCGATCTTCATTCCTCACCGGGCGACCCGCTTGATCCTCGTCCTAGGCTGCTTCGCGGCAATCTGGGCCATGGCGCTCTACGTGTGGAGCTTGCCCGAGCCCGGCCCCGGCGAAGGTGCCGATATCGGCGGCGGGATCATGGTGTTCTGGGCGCTCGGTGCGGTCATCGTCCTCGTCGCTGCTGCCATCGGAGAGGTCATCCGGCTCGCGCTGACTCGTCGGCGCAGACGGAACGAGACGTGAGAGCGAAGATTTTGATCTTGGGCGGGGCATCACCGGTCGAGCCCTTCGCGCTGCCGCGATTGGTGCTCGTTGATCAGCCCCCAGGAGTCTCCCCGGCGGACAGGGAACCGCCAGGGGAACTCAACTCGAGCGTGGAGAAGTCTGGTGAGACAGTTTCGGGGGCCAAAGTCAGCCCCCTAGTCCTTGTGTCAGTGCTGCTGCTCGTCTCTCGGCAATTGCGTCCCTTCAAAGGTCGACGAAGTAGCCGAAACAATGTAGGCGTAACCCCGGACGGGAAGCCCTGGCGTGAACTTTGTGCCCTCGCCTGTGCGCAGGCGATTTCGCGCGCCAGTTCGTGTTCCGAGAAAGCCGCCGTGCTGCTCCAAATGGGTCATGGTGGTTAGTCGCAGGTTGTCTTAGGTTTGTGCGATTCCCCTCTTGGAGGGATCGCGGCGAACGGCAGCTCAAGAGGTTCGCCGCACAAAACTGCGGCCTGAGGAGAGAAGCATGCGGAGATGGGCTGTTGCGGCGGCGATGGTGTTCGCTGCGTGCGTGCTGGGAGCGACCGTGTTCTCGCAGCCGGTTGCCTGGGCGGCGCAAGCAGTAGGCGCCACGATCGTTGGCCCGCTCGACGAGAGCGGAAACGTGAAAGTGCATGAGGCGGGAACAGCGAACGTCAACGTGACGAACGGAAGCCTGTCGGTGGTTCAGACGCCTGTAACGGGGGGCGGGAACTTTCTGAGCGTTACCGTCGGGCCTGGCCAGAACGTTGGGTCCCGAACCGCCAGCTCGCTCGGCGTTGGGTTCCAAGGCGGTGCCGTGTTGGCGGAGCTGTTTTACCAGGGTTCGGAGGTGGCGACGGTGTTCGGGGCGGTCGCCTCGTCAACAGGCGGCCCTGAAACTGTGCAGGTGGCACTTTCGCGCCCGATCAAGTTCGACCACATCTCCTGCGGCGGCTCCGGGAGCGGGGCGTCCTCGCGTTGTCTAGTCACCTGGGTTGGCGCCCAGCCCTGATCATGTGCATGACGGCGGCGACCCCTAAGCGAGGGTCGCCGCCAACTACAGCGGTGCCGCTGATATCGCGTGACACGAACACTTGTTCGCATCAGGCTGAGCTCGTGCCTTCGCCGCGTGGATCCTGAATTGCGGCACAAGGTCGCCCCGCTCCACCACGACGACCCACGGGACAGTGGAGGAAATCTGACCGGCTTCGCGTCACGCGACGCGACGGCAATGGCTTCTGGTGTTATCAGGAGCCGGACCCGCGCACCCACCCGATCCTGAGTTTGCGGGATGACCTGGAAGGTCGTGGCAATCACTGAGGACGCGGCATGCATTGAGCTTCGCGCGACCATAGAGAGAGCCGCCGGCGAGCTCGTTTTCCCGGGGTAGCACGGGGGGTAGCACGGCCCGAGCTTCCGAGACCCGTATGACACGCATGACCCACGCAACCATGCGGGATTCCGTGTGTCCAACTTAGAGAGGAAGGCCCATACGGGATTCGAACCCGTGCCGCCGCCGTGAGAGGGCGGTGTCCTAGGCCACTAGACGAATGGGCCGTGGCGCTGCGGCAGTGTAGCTGAACCGATCACAAGGCTTTACCAAGGCTTTGCCTTCGCTTGCCCGGCCGTTGGGAAGGCCCCGGGCATCCTCCTTCCGTGAGCGAGAAGAGGAGGAATCGACGATGACGAAGCTCCTGATCGGCCTGCTCGGCGCCGGCGTGATCGCGACCGCGGGGTACGCGGCCGCCACGAGCGTCGACACGGATCCGGCTCGCACGGTGTCGCTGCCGGGTGCCACCACGAACGACGACACCACGACCGCCGGCACGACCACTGCCGACACCACGAACGCTGTGACGACCGGCGGCGTCGAGGACATCTCAGGCCCGTGCGACGAGGCGGAGCACCGGAACGACCCGCGCTGCACGGGCGTCACGACGCCGGCACCCGCACCGGCTCCGGGCGTGACGACGGGCGACGACGCGCCCGGCGACATCTCCGGCCCGTGCGACGAGGCGGAGCACCGAAACGACCCGCGCTGCACCGGCGGAGCCGCCGGCGACGACCGCGGCGGCGACGACGACCGGTCCGGACACGGCTCCGGCGGCGGCGACGACGACCACAGCGGCGGCGACGACGGCGAGGACCGCTCCGGCTCGAACAGCGGCAAGGGCTAGTCCACCAACACCACAACCATCCGAGGAGAACACCTGATGAAGCTCATCCTGCTCAGCCTGGTCGCCACGCTCGTCGCGGCCGTGTCGCTCGCGGCCGTGGCGCGGAGTGCCACCACTGCCCAGACCGTCCGCGTGACCGAGGTCGACTACTCGATCCGGCTCTCGGCCAAGCCGAAGCCCGGCACCGTCAAGTTCCTGATCCGGAACGTCGGCGACGACGGGCACGACTTCTGGCTCAAGGGCGGCGGCAAGACCTGGAAGACGCGGATCATCGGCGAGGCCGGCTCGGCGACGCTGACCGCCACGCTGAAGAAGGGCGTCAAGTACGCCTTCTGGTGCGGGGTCGGCTCGCACCGGTCGAAGGGCATGAGCGGCAGCTTCGTCGCCCGCTAGGGGTCGGCGAACACGGGGCGCCCTGTCCCCTGGGGCGCCCCGGCTTCTTCTCACCGCATGGAGGGCACACTTCTGCCATGGCGCACGCAAAGCGGACGATCCTGCTGATCGAGGACGAGGAGTCGATCACGACGCCGCTCGCCGAAGCGCTCGAGCGCGACGGGTTCCACACCGAGATCGCGCACACGGTTGCCGACGGGCTCGCCAAGGGGCGAGCCGTGCGCCCCGACCTCGTGCTGCTCGACATCGGGCTCCCGGACGGCTCGGGGCTCGACGTCTGCCGTGAGCTGCGCACCTCGGCGAGCGTTCCGATCATCATCCTCTCCGCGCGGGGCGAGGAGGCCGATCGCGTCGTCGGGCTCGAGCTCGGCGCCGACGACTACGTCGTCAAGCCGTTCAGCGCCCGCGAGGTGATCGCCCGGATCCGTGCGGTGCTGCGGCGTACGAGCGCTCCCGCCGGAACGGGGGACACGCCGATCGAGATCGGCGCCGTTCGGCTCGATCCGGCCAAGCGTGCCACGACGCTGAACGGGACCTCCGTCGAGCTCTCGCGGAAGGAGTTCGACCTGCTCGCCCTGCTGATGCGGGAGGCCGGAAACGTCGTTACGCGCGAGCGGCTGATCGACGAGGTCTGGGACGTGAACTGGTTCGGCTCGACGAAGACGCTCGACGTCCACATCAGCACGCTGCGCAAGAAGCTTCAGCCGGGGCTGATTCACACCGCGCGCGGGGTCGGCTTCCGGTTTTCCTCGCCGGAGGAGGTCGCGTGAGCCTGCGGCTGAAGCTGCTCGCGGCCTTCGCGTACGTGCTCGTGCTCGTGCTGATCGCACTCGAGATTCCACTCGTGCTCAGCCTTTCGAGCCGGGTCGACAGCGAGGTGCGCTCGCAGGCGGCGGCGCAGGCCCAGGTCGTTGCCGCTGCCGCCTCGGCGCGGATCGGCGACCGGGCGCAGCTGCAGCGCGTCGTCGTGCAGGCCGGGCGGGACCTGGGTGCCCGCGTGATCGTCGTCGGGCCCCGCGGCGGCCTGCTCGCCGACTCCGCCGGCACCGGGCTCGGCAGCGAGTCGTACGCCAACCGGCCCGAGATCGCGTCGGCGCTCGCGGGTACCGCGCGCCAGGGGACGCGGGACAGCGCCACCGTCGGCGAGGAGCTGCTGTTCACGGCGGTGCCGGTCCTCGACGAGGGGCGCACTGTCGGCGCCGTGCGGGTGACGCAGAGCAACGCCGCCGTCTCGGAGCGGGTTCGCCGCAACGTGCTCGTTGTCGTCGGCGTCGGCCTGGCGGCGCTGGCGCTTGGCCTTGGCCTCGCCTGGGTGCTCGCCGGCTCGCTCGCACGACCGCTGCGCGCGCTGGCGGGCACGGCGCGTAGGGTCGAGGACGGCGAGCTCGACGCGCGCGCCGAGGTGACCGGCGCCCGCGAGCAGCAGGAGGTGGCGGTTGCCTTCAACGAGATGACCGACCGGCTCGGCCAGGTCCTCGAGGCGCAGCGCGAGTTCGTCGGGAACGCCTCGCATCAGCTCCGGACGCCGCTCACGGGTCTCCGCCTCCGGCTCGAGGCGGCCGGGCTGAAGACCGACGACGCCGCCGTCCGGCACGAGCTCGAGCTCGCCGAGGCGGAGGTCGAGCGGCTGACGCGACTGCTCAACTCGCTGCTCACCCTCGCCCGTGACGGCGACCGGCCGACGCTGCACGCGCCGGCCTCGCTTCGGGGCGCAGCCGAGTCCGCCTACGAGCGCTGGCTGCCGCGCGCCGAGGCGAGCGGGCACCGCCTGGCCCTCGAAGGCGACGGCGATGCGTTCGTGCGCGCCGCCGACGAGGACGTCGCGATCACGCTCGACAACCTGATCGAGAACGCGCTCGTCTACGCGCCGGGCGGGACGACGGTGACCGTGACCTGGGATCGCAACGGCCACCTGGCGGTGCTCGACGAAGGACCCGGCGTGCCGCCCGGTGAGGAGCGCCGGGTCTTCGAGCGCTTTCGCCGCGGCCGCAGCGACCGCCCCGGTACGGGGCTCGGGCTGGCGATCGTCGAGGCCCTCGCGCGCCGCTGGGGCGGCTCGGCGTCGATCAGCACCCGCGACGGCGGCGTCGGTACCCGCGCCGAGGTCGTCCTGCCGCTGGCGGGGGTCGGCTGATGCGGACCGTCCTGCTCGGACTGCTCGGGCTCGCACTCGCGGTCACCGTGGGCCTGGGCGTCCACCTGGTCACGCGGAGCACGATCTCGCTTCCGGTCGTCCAGCTCGAGCCGGCTCCGGCGCTCGCGCCGCCTGCCGCGACGACGACCGAGACGACCGAGCGCACCGAGACGGAGAGCGAGTCCGAACCGCGTACGGCGTCGACACAGGCGCCGAGCACGCAGGCGGGGACGGAGACGGACGACGACAACTCGGGCCGCGGCCGTGGACGCGGACGCTCCGGCGGCGACTCGGGCGGCAACAGCGGCCCCGGCGGCGGCGACGACGACTGAGCCCGCACGTACGCTCCTCGGCATGGGCCTGACGCTGTACCGGATCCCGTTCTCGACCAACGTCGAGCGCGTCGCGCTCGCGCTTGCGCACAAGGGGATCCCGGTCGAGTACGTCGACGTCGAGGACGAGGATCGCAGCCCGGTCGTCGAGATCAGCGGCCAGGAACTCGTGCCCGTCCTCGTGGACGGCGAGCTCGTCCTCTCCGACTCGCCGGTGATCCTGGAGTACCTCGAGGAGCGGCACCCCGAGCCGCCGCTCTACCCGGCCGACGAGGCGCGGCGCGCCGAGGTGCGGATCTTCGTCGACTGGTTCAACCACGTCTGGAAGCGGCCGCCGAACCTGATCGCGGCCGAGGAGGCGAAGCCGGAACCGGACCGGCGGCGGATCGCCGAGCTCGAGCAGCGGATCACCGACGCGCTGCCGCGCTTCGAGTCGCTGCTCGCCGAGCGCGACTACCTCTTCGGCGACGAGCTGACCGTCGCGGACGTGGTCGCCTTCCCGTTTCTCAAGTACGCGCTGATCTGGGAAGAGGGCGACGAGCATCGGTTCCACGAGATCCTCCGCGACGCGATGCCGCTGGGGGATCGGTATCCCCGGCTGGAGGCGTGGATCCGACGCATGGACGAGCTGCCGCGCGCCTGAGGGAAGAAGTCGGTGGGCTCCGCCGTCGTGTCCTCAGACGACGAAAGGAGCACCCATGCATCAGCTGCTCGCCCACGAGATCGCGCGCTATCACCAGGCCGACCTGCTTCGGGAGGCAGAGCGCGCACGGCTGGCCCATCAGGCCAGCACAGACGGGGGAAGAACCCGGCGTCGCTGGCTGCGCCGGCGCGAGCGCCCGGCCTTCAGGCCGGCGTTCGGGCGGTAGCCGCGGTCCGCTACCGGGCAGCTGATGCCGCGACGGCGCGCCGTGCAGCGTCCGTCGCGGCGTCGGCGAGCCGTTGCGCATGCAGGACGCGCTCGTCGCCCGGCAGGGAGACGAGGTTCGCTGCGACGAGGCCGGCGGCGGAGCGTGCGGCGGCCTCCGCGAGTATCGACGCCGCGGCCGCGTCCTCGGCGCCGCCACGGCATGCGTGCTGTGCCGCCTCCGCGCCCAGCAGCGCGACGTCGTAGGCGCACTCCGCGATCGAAAGCGGCACCTCGGCGGCGGTGTCGAGCGCCTTGCCGATCGCCTGGTCGCGGCCGCCGTCCTCTGACGCGCCCTCGATCAACGCGAGCGCCTCGAGATACGCCTCTTCATTCGCCTCTGCGAGCCGCTCGACACGCGAGCGCAGCGCCTGCGCCTGCGCGGAGACACCCTTGCCCTCGTCCCACTCGTCCGAGCGGCGAGCCGCCGAGGCGATCAGCCCGGCCGCCATCGCGATCACGACGCCCGTGACGGCGCCGGCGCCAGGAGCTGGGGAGGGGCCGGCGATCTCGTCGAGCATGACGCGGAGGTCGCGGTCGTAGAGGGCCACTCTCAGAGCATCACTGATCGAGCTCGGGCAGGCAAGCCCGGACTGCGTCCACCAGCTCGTCCGTCGGCTCGTAACCCGCCGCAGTGAGCGCCGCCTCGAGGTCGGCAACGAGCCGGACCCGGAACTCGGAGTCGACGCGGGCTCGCTCGACGATCTCGTCGATCCCACGACGTGCCGCCGGGAGCTCCTGCGCAGCTTGAACCCAGCCGACGGGAGCCGGTGGGAGGTCGCTCAGCAGTTCACCCAGGCGCTCTTCGTCGTATCCGAATTTGGCGCTCACGATCCTCCAGACGTATCGGGGCCGAGTTTTCTTCCCTCGAGTTGTTCACGTAGCTTGCCAAGGCAGCGCGAGATCCTGCTCGCGATCGTGCCGGCAGGCAGGTCCAGGGCCTCGCCGATCGTGCGGTAGCTCTCGTCACGGGCGAAGAAACGGTCGAGGATCTCGCGGCAGTCGCCCGAGAGCGCCTCCAACCCGTCGTGGACGTCGAGCGCTTCGTCGAGCCGCTCCAGCATCGCGTCCGTCTCCTCAGCTCCCGGCTCCTCCGCCGGCTGTTCCCGCGCCGACGTCCGTAGCCTGTCGACGCAGGCGTTCCGGGTCAGCTGAGCCAGCCACGGCCGGATCGCCGTGTCGTCGCGGAGCGACCCGAGTCGCTCGTACGCGCGGGCGAAGACGTCCTGGAAGACGTCCTCCGCGTCGTGCTCGGCGAGCCGGTACGCGCGAACAGCGATCGCGTAGACGTAGCGCGAAAAGCGCTCCACGAGCTCGTTCCAGGCGGCCGCTTCACCTGCTCGACACCGTCCGACGAGCTGGGCATCACTGAGCTCCATCGTCATGGTCGAATCAGTCATTCAAGCGCGATTCGGCCCGAAAGGGAAGAAAGCTCCCCACTCCTCCGTCTAGCTGGCTCAGGCAGGGGTCCAGTAGGAGGAGGAGCACAATGTCGTATCGCAGAAGGCACCGGTGGTTTCGCCGGATGGCGCTTGGCCTTGCATTCGCATCGGTCATCTTCGCCGGTCGCGTGTCCGTAGCCGCGGCGAAGGAAGACCCGAGCACGGGCAGCACCCGCTATGTGGCGGCCGGGGGCTGGTCGGGCATGGTCGACGTCGAGTCGGGCATTCCGCTGTCGGCGGGGATCCCGCAGGGCGACGAGCAGTTCATCGACGCGCAGGCCGTCGAGGTGATCCCGTACCTCTCGCACGGGATCCTGACCCAGGCAGAGGCGGACGCCTCCGCCGCGCAGGCCATCCACGACCCGTACCTGACGGACGTCTACGTCCGCTCCGGCGAGTCGCTGGGCGGCGCCGACGGGCTTGCGAGCCCCGACGGTGACGCGATCGCGTTCGCCAACGCGATCGAGTCGCAGCAGCCGACCGTGATCCCGTATCTCTCGCAGGGTCTGCTGACCCAGGCGGATGCGGACGCGGCGGCGGCGAAGACGGTCCATGACCCGTACCCGGTCTCGGCCCGGCAGCCCGACGTGTTCGGTCCCAACGGTGACGAGATCGCGTTCGCCAACGCGATCGTGGCAGCAGCCGAGTCACTCCACGATCCCATCGGGGCAGGGGAGCAGGAGACGGTCGCCGCTGCGCAGGCCGTGCACGACCGGTACCCGTCGGTCACCTCGCTCCGGCCCGACGGTGACGAGATCGCGATCGGGAACGCGATCGAGGCTCAGACGCTGGCGGCAGCGGAAGCGCTCCGCACCCCGTACAACTCGCCGGGAGTCTTCGGCGAGGCAGTGAAGACCGCCAACGTGGCGGACGTCAAGTTCATCCCCGGCGTGACCGACTTCCCGACCACGCCGCAGACGGCGCCCGACAACCGCGTCGAGCGTGCCCTCGAGCAGGGTCCGCAGGTGATCCCCTACCTGAGCCAGGGGATGACCTCCGACGACGTCGTCGGAGCCCGGCCGGACGACCGGGCGGATCGTTTCGCCCACTCGGACGTCCTGCCCCGGCCTCAGATGGTGAGCAGTGGCAGCGGCACGTCGGTGGAGTGGAACGAGGCGCTGATGGTTGCGATCGGCGCTCTGGTTCTCGTCCTCGGCCTTGGACTGGCGTTCGGCTACCTGCGCCGGCCGCGGCTCGCGGGACTCTAAAGATCGCCTGGGGCGGCGAAGCGAAGCGGGCTCTCCGGAGCCCGCTTTCGCGTGGTCCTACTTCGTCTCGGCGTCGCGCGCGTCGAGCCGCTGCTCGAACAGCTCGCGCAGCTCCTCGCCGGTCGTGAGAACTTCCTCGTACCGCGGTCGGCGCGGCGGCAGCTTCACGATCCGGACGTCGTTGTCACGCATGCCGTGGCAGCGCGCGTAGGCGGCCGCCTCGTCGAGGGGGGTGAGCCCGGAGCGGCGGCCGAGGCGCATGGGGGAGGGATAGCAGAGCGTGGGTGCGCAGGCAATCCGGAGGGCGACACCGAGCTCGGCTCGGGATGGCGAAGGGGCCCCGGAGGACCCCGCCGCCTGCTTGGGTGGACGCTTCCTCGAGGGGAGAGACAGCGTCCCTTCTCCCGCGTCCTGCACGGGAAACGCAAAGAGGCTTTGCGAAGTTAAGAGCAGTGTAGCTCTACAGAACTTGCTCGACAAGGCCGGAACGCGAAAACCCCGCGTGAGCGGGGCTTTTCCGAGCGAGCTGCGGGACTAGGATTCGAACCTAGACTACTCGGTCCAGAGCCGAGCGTCCTACCATTAGACGATCCCGCACCGGGATGCCGCCCAGTTTAGCGCCAAGAAGGGCTCGCCGAAGCGGGCGCTGAGCTCCGGCGAGCCGTTCTAGGTTTCGAGCCGGTAGACCGGGACGAGCCGTTTCTCCGCGTCCGTGTCGATGTGTGCGATCACCTCGACGTACGGCTCGAGGCCGGAGCCGCGCAGCTTCGCCTTCAGGAGCCCGTCGACCTGGAACAGGCCCGACGAGTTGTTCATCACGATCTCGATCATCACCGGCCGGGCCTCACCGTCCTTGATCGAGACGTCGTCGATCGCGGCCGCCGAGAGCGAGTGCATCGAGACCCGGCCCTTCTCGAACGGGATCCGCGAGCGGCCCTCGGCCATGTCGAGCGCATCCGCGACGCGCAGGATGCCCGCCTCGAGCGCGAGCGGCTGCCCGTCGGCGCGGTGGCTCGTGATCGCCTGCAGCACCTCGGAGACGATCACCGTCAGCTCCGGCTCCTCGTAGATCCCGTCGAGCAGCTCGCGCATCTTCGGCTCGGAGAGGAAGAGCGAGAAGTCCTCGTGGCCGTGCCGGTGCACCGACATGCCGACGCAGTGGAAGAGCGACGCCAGCGCCACGATCACCTCGGCGTCGTCCTGCTCGAGGCCGAAGTCGCGCACCGCGGACGGCTCGACGCCGTGCTTCGTCAGTTGGCGGAGGAGCTTCAGGGCGATGTTGGCCACGATCTGGATGTGCACCCAGGAGTGGTCGTTGATCTCCATCCGGACGACGGCGTTCACGTTCGAGACGTGCCACCACGCCTTCACCTGCTTGTCGTCGTTGACCCGCTCGAGCAGCTTGCGCAGCTTCCGGTTGCCGCGCACGGGCAGGTTGACCCGCATCTTCTCGACCGCCTGCGCCGGGGTGAGGCGCGTCTCCCGGACCGCCTCCTCCGAGACCGGCTCGTCGATCCGCTCCTCGGTCTCCTTGTCCAGGTCGCTCACGTCCCTGATCGCCTTTCGCTCCCGCCCGGCAGAGCCGGGCTCCGCAAAAGGCTGACGCCGCTCGCGCCGCTCCAGCGGATGGGCCGTACCTCCGTACTGTCCCACCCGCCTACGCGACGTGAGCGCCGCCCCAGGAACGTGAGCAGGCTCACGTCCGCACGACCACGCTGCGGGCGAACTTGTCGTGCAGCGCCTGGTTCCTCCCGTCGCGGAGCGGCCAGAGATGGTCGACGATCGTCGGGATCGTGAAGAGCGCACGGAGGGCCGCCGTCGAGAGCCAGCGCCGGAAGGCGCGCAGGTAGCCGATCGGGGCCCGGCTCTCGGCGTCGACGACCTTGATCCCGAGCGCCATCTTCCCGACCGTCTGGCTGCGGGAGCCGACCATCCAGGTGTAGTAGATCGCCTCGGGGATCAGGAAGAGGACGACGACGAGGAGCGTCTCACCGTTCTCGATCCGCTCGCGCAGGTCGTCTGCCTTCATGCCCGCCGCGTAGAGCGCGATCGCGATCGCGAGCCCGAGCACGCCGACGTCGACGAGCAGCGCGGCAAGACGACGTCCCCAGCTCGCCAGTTGGTGCTCGTCCACGCCCACAGGTTAGGCGACCTCGTCGGCCCAGTCGCCGTAGAGACTGGTGTAGAGCCCCCGTCGCGCGATCAGCGCCTGGTGCGTGCCCTGCTCGACGACGCGGCCGTGCTCGAGCACGACGATCAGGTCGGCGTCGCGGATCGTCGAGAGCCGGTGAGCGATCACGAACGCGGTCCGGCCGGCGAGGAGCTTCCGGAGCGCCAGCTCGATCTGGCGTTCGGTGCCGATGTCGACCGACGAGGTCGCCTCGTCCAGGATCAGGATCCGCGGATCGGCCAGCAGCGCCCGCGCGAACGCGATCAGCTGGCGCTGCCCGAGCGACAGTCGCGTGCCGCGCTCGCCGAGCTGCGTCTCGTAGCCATCCTCCAGCTCGGCGATGAAACGGTCGGCGCCCACGGCCTCCGCGGCCGCCTCGATCTCCTCCCGTGTCGCGTCCGGGCGTGCGAAAGCGATGTTCTCGGCGACCGTGCCGCCGAAGAGGAACCCCTCCTGCGGGACGATCCCGAGCTGGCGGCGGAGCGAGTGCTGCGTCACTTCGCGCAGGTCGGTGCCGTCGATCGTGATCCGACCCTCGGTGGGGTCGTAGAAGCGCGCGAGCAGCTTCGCGATCGTCGACTTGCCGGCGCCCGTGTGCCCGACGAGCGCGACCGTGGTCCCGGCCGGGACGTCGAGCTCCAGCCCGTGCAGGACCTCGGGGAACTCGGGGCCGTAGCCGAAGCGGACGTTCTCGAAGTGCACGCGCCCCTCGATCCGGGGCAGCGGGCGCGCGCCGGCGGGTCGACGACCTGCGGCTCCTCGTCGAGCACCCCGATGATCTTGTCGAGCGCCGCGATCGCGGAGAGGAACGTGTTGTAGAGCTGCGAGAGCTGCTGGATCGGGTCGAAGAAGTTCGAGAGATAGAGCGCGAAGGCGAAGAGCGTGCCCGCGGTCATCTCGCCGTGGTAGACGAGCCAGCCGCCGTAGCCGAAGACGATCGCGGTCGCGGCCGAGGCGAGCAGGTCGACGGCGGGGAAGTAGATCGCGTTCAGGATCGTCGTCTCGTAGTTCGCGGCGCGATAGCGGTCGTTGACGCCGTGGAAAGCCTTCTGCTGCACCGGCTCGCGCGTGAACGACTGGACGACGCGCATCCCCGCGATGTCCTCGGCGAGCGTCGCGGTGACGAGGCCGAGGCGCTCGCGGACGCGGCGGTAGGCGCGGTTCGAGCGGCTCCGGAACCAGGTCGTGAGCAGCGCCATCGGGATCAGCACGAGCAGCGTCGCCAGCGCCAGCCGCCAGTCGAGCAGGAAGAGGACGACGGCCGTGCCGAGCAGGAGCAGCGTGTTCTGGATCAGGCTCGTGACCCCGTCGGTGACGAGCTGGTCGAGCGCCTCGACGTCGTTCGTGATCCGGCTGATCACGACGCCGGCGCGGTTGCGCTCGTAGAAGCCGAGCGACAGCCGCTCCAGGTGCGCGAAGAGCTTGTTCCGGAGATCGGCGAGGACGCGTTCGCCGACCCAGCCCGTGAGGTACGTGTTCGCAGCCGACAGGATCAGGGCCAACACCGCGGCGACGAGGAAGACGGCGATGATCAAGGTCAGCCGGCTGAGGTCGCCTTCCTGGATCCCCTGGTCGATCGCGAGCTTCGCCAGGTAGGGCGGTGCGAGCGCGACGACCGTGTACGCGAGCAGCGTCGCGAGCGAGAGCGCCGTTCGCCCGCGGTAGGGGAGCGCCAGCCGCAGGAGCAGGCCGAGCCGCCGGCGCGTGCGCCGCCACGACCAGTCGCGCACCTCGCCGCCGCGTTGCTCGCTCAGGTGCGAGCCGGGCTGCCAGACCTTCACGCCGTCTCCTTGAGCAGGCCCTGCAGCAGCCCGTGCTCGTGGATCTCGCGGTAGACGGCGCTCGTTGTCAGCAGCTCCGCCTGTGTGCCGCGGGCGGCAACGCGACCGTGCTCGAGCACGACCACCTCGTCGGCGAGCGCGATCGTCGAGAGCCGGTGGGCGATGATGATCGTCGTCCGGCCGCGCATCGCCTCGGCGAGGCCGTCCCGGATCCGCGCCTCCGTGGTCGCGTCGACGGAGGCGGTGGCGTCGTCGAGGATCAGGATCCGTGGGTCGATCACGAGCGCACGGGCGATCGCGAGCCGCTGCCGCTGCCCGCCCGAAAGCGTGATCCCGCGCTCGCCGATGACGGTGTCGTAGCCCTGCGGCAGCTCGAGCACGAACTCGTGCGCCTGCGCGGCGCGGGCGGCGCGCTCGACCTGCTCCTCGGTCGCGTCGAGCACGCCGAAGGCGATGTTCTCGCGGACGGTCGCGGAGAAGAGGAACGGATCCTGCGAGATGACTCCGATCTCCCGGCGGAGCGAGCGGCGGGTGACGTCGCGGATGTCGACGCCATCGACGAGCACGCGCCCTTCGGTCGCGTCGTAGAAGCGCGGCACGAGGGCGGCGAGGCTCGTCTTGCCCGAGCCGGTGTGGCCGATCAGCGCCACCGTCCTGCCCGGCGCGAGCACGAGGTCGATCTCCTCGAGCACGGGCCGGCCCGTCGCGTAGCCGAACGTGACGCGCTCGAAGCGGATCTCACCCGGGCCGGGAGGCAACTCGCCCGCGCCGGGCCGGTCGTCGACGCCCTCGGGCTCGTCCATCACCTCGAAGATCCGCTCGCCCGAGGCGGTCGCGCGCTGCGCCTGCCCGATCCACATCCCGAGGCTGCGGAGCGGGACGATCAGCATCGCGAGCAGCAGGTTGAAGACGAAGAACGCGGACAGGCCGAGTGAGCCGTTCACGACCATCCGGCCTGCGGCGAGCAGGACGGCACCCTGCGCCAGCAGCGGCAGGAAGGAGAGCAGCGGCACGTAGAGGGCGCGCTGGCGGAAGGCGCGCACGGTCTGCTCGAAGACGGCACCGGATGCGCGCTCGAACTGCGCCTGGCGGCGCTCCTCCTGTGCGAACGCCTTGACGACGTGGACGCCGACGATCGACTCCTCGGTCACGGTCGCGACGTCACCCAGCTTCTGCTGCACCTCGCGCAGGACCGGGTGCGAGACGTGGCTGTAGCGGTAGGCGACCGCGACGATCACCGGGGTGATCGCGAGCGCGATCAGCGCCAGCTGCCATTCGACGACGAAGAGCACGACCATCACCGAGACGACGGTGAGCGCGTGCTGGAAGAAGAAGATCAGGCCGAACCCGAGGAAGAAGCGGACCGACTGTAGGTCGACGGTGGCCCGCGACATCAGCTGGCCCGTCTGATGGCGGTCGTAGAAACCGAACGAGAGCCGCAACAGGTGCGCGTACAGCCCCTCGCGCATGTCCTTCTCGATCCCGAGCGCCTGCCGGCCGGAGATGATCCGGCGGCCCAGCATCAGCGCCGCCTTGATGATCCCGACGACGGAGATCGCGACGACGAGCCAGGCGAGCACCGTCGTCCCGCGGCCGGCCTCGATCCCCTCGATCGCCTCGCCGACGAGCAGGACGATCGCGATCGCGGCGGCCTGCGAGAGCACGGCCAGGATCGTCGAGACGAGCAGCGACCACCGGTACGGCCGCAGGAAGCCGAGGAGGCGGATGAAGGTCCGGCGGTACGGGATCTGCTCGCTCACCGCGTGAATCTAGCTGCGAGGATGTGCCATGGAGCACGTGCCGCCAGACGTCTTCGGCGAGGACTATCTCTACTTCTACGAGGAGTGGCTCGACGACGAGCTCTCCTCCTCGCAGGCCGAGCTGATCTGGGGCGTGCTGGGGCTGAACGAGGGCGACGAGGTGCTCGACGTCCCCTGCGGGCACGGCCGGATCGCGAACCGGCTGGCCGAGCGGGGCGCGCGTGTTACCGGTCTCGACGCGGATGCCGTCTTCCTCGAGCACGCGCGCGCGGACGCGGCCGCGCGGGGCGTCGAGGTCGACTACGTCCAGGGCGACATGCGCGAGCTGCCGTGGTCGGAGCGGTTCGACGCCGCCTGCAACTGGTTCACCTCGTTCGGGTACTTCGACGACGAGGGCAACCGCGCCTGGCTCGAGACCGTGCTGCGGACGCTGAAGGCCGGTGGGCGGCTCGCGATCGACGTCCACAGCCGCGACGTCTTCATGCGCAACCGCACCAACGCGTCGGTGTACGAGCGCGACGGCGACCTCGTGGTCGACAGCCACAGCTTCGACGTCGAGACCGGACGCGAGGAGACGGAGCGCTGGCTGATCCGCGACGGCCAGTTGCGGAAGACGGGCTACTCGGTCCGCTTCTACACCTACACGGAGCTGCGCGACCTGCTCCTCGGCGTCGGCTTCTCGTCGGTCGAGGGCGTCGGCCACGACCGGAAGCCGCTCACGCTCGAGAGCCGGCGCATGATCGTCATCGCGACTCGCTGATCCGCGCCAGCTCGCGGCGCACGTGTGTCAGCGCCTTGCCGAGCCGCGCGCGGTTCGTCGGGTCATTGAGCCAGCCACTGGCACCGGAGGGATGTGGCAGCGGGATCACGATCGCGTCGCCGCGCATGAAGCTCTTGCCGATCGCGCCGGTGAGCGTCCCGATCCCGAGCATCCGCTTCAGCGCCAGCCCGCCGACGGTCACGATCAGCTCCGGGCGGAGCAGTGCGAGCTCCCAGTCGCGCCAGAACTGGCAAAGGTCCTGCTCGCGCGGGGTCGGCGTGCGGTCGCCGCGGCCAGACGGGGGCCGGCCGGGGTAGCAGCGCGTCACGGAGGCGCAGTAGAAGCGCTCGTAGAGCTCGTCGCCGTCCAGCGCCAGCCAGCGGCGCAGGGTCTGGCCGGCGCGGCCGCGCCACGGCAGCCGCTCCAGCCCTTCGACGATCCCGGGCGCCTGGCCGAAGAGGTATGCACGCTGGCCGTGGAAGGGTGCGCGGACGGGCCAGGACTCGATCTGGAAGCCCGCCTCGAGGCAGGCGCGGCAGCGCGCGTTGTCCCGCTGGAGCGAGCGGAGGGAGCGGTACGTGCTCTTGCGAACTGTCAACCGGCGGCGGGCGTGCCGATCCGGAGCCGGTTGCCGTCCGGGTCGGTCAGCTCGATCTCGCGCATGCCGTAGTAGGCGAGCTCGGCGACGACGCCGAAGTCCGCCGCGACGACGTCGACGTCGTCGACGTACAGGTAGAGCAGCCCGTCCGGGTGGGCGTCGCCGGTGTGCTCCGAGAGGAAGATCTGGCCCTCGGCGTTCGAGATCGCGACGAAGAGCGGCAGATGGGGCTGCGCGCGCGTGCGCCAGTCGATCGAGAACCCGAGGCGGGCGTACCACTCGGCGCTGGCCTCGGCGTCGGCGACGCGGAGGAAGGGGACGACCTTTGTCACGAGCGGGATCGTACGGCCACGAACCAGCGTCCTGCGAAGAGGGTTTCGCCGCCGCCGAGCTCCGCGGCCAGCTCGGCCGCATCGAAGTACCGCTTGAAGACCTCCCACCGCGAGCCGTCGTTGAGGATCCGCTCCTGCTGCTCGACCGGCTCGACGTCCTCGCGAAGCGCCGAGTCGACGACGACCAGCTCAGGCGCGACACGGCGCGCCTCGGCGAGGAAGCGGCCTCGCTCGGGGTCCTCGAGGTGGCCATAGAAGTGGCTCGTGAAGACGCGGTCGAAGGTCCCGTCCTGGAACGGCAGCCGTAGCGCGTCCGACTGGACAAAGCCGGCGTCCGGCACGCGCGCGCTCGCGAGCTCGAGCATCGACGCGCTCTGGTCGAGCCCCGTGATCACGCCGGGCAGGTGCCTGGTCAGGAAGCCGGTGCCGCACGCGACGTCGAGCGTGCGGGCCGGCGGGAGGGCCGCGATCGCCTCGATCAGGGCCTCGCGCTCGCCGTCCCAGCCCGGCCGGTCGCGCTCCTCGAAGCGGCCGGTGCCGAGCCACCAGTCGTCGTACTCGGGCGCCCGTGCCTCGTAGTAGGTCTTCACGCTCCTAGAGTACGAGTCGTGCTCGAGGCCGTGCCGAACTTCTCCGAGGGGCGCGACCATGGGGTCGTCGCGGCGCTTCGCGAAGCGCTCTCGGCACCGGCGCGGCTGCTCGACGTGCACGTCGACGCCGACCACCACCGGTCGGTCTTCACGCTCGTCGGCGCGGCGGACGAGCTCGTCGAGACGCTGCTGGCCGGGATCGCGTCCGCAGCCGACCGGATCGACCTTCGCCGCCACGAGGGCGCGCATCCGCGCATCGGCGCCGCTGATGTCGTCCCGATCGTCCCGATCAAGGCCGAGGATCTGGAGCATGCGAAGGCGACGGCGCGCGAGCTCGCTCGCCGCGTCGGGGACGAGCTCGGCCTGCCGGTCTTCCTCTACGGCGAGCTCGCGCCCGGTCGCGGGCCGGCGTTCTTCCGCCGGGGCGGACCGGTCGAGCTGCAGCGACGGATCGACGCGGGGGAGCTGGCGCCCGACTTCGGGCCTGGCCGGCTCGACGAGCGTGCCGGCGGCGTCATCGTCGGCGCGCGCCGGCCGCTGATCGCGTTCAACGTCAATCTCCGCGGCGAGCTCGAGACGGCGAAGGCGGTCGCAGCGGTCGTCCGCGAGACGGGCGGAGGCTTCCCCGGCGTGCGTGCGCTCGGCCTCGACCTCCCGCGCGCCGGCGTCGTCCAGGTCTCGATGAACGTCGAGGACTGGGAGGCGGCGGCACTGCACGAGATCGTCGCTCGCATCGAGGCCGAGGCAGCCGCGCGCGGCGCAGAGGTCGTCGGCTCCGAGCTCGTCGGTCTGATGCCGGCGGGGGCCGCGGCCGCTGCGGCCGGGGCGATGCTGCGGATCGACGGCTTCGACGAGTCGCACGTGCTGGAACTGCGGCTTGCTCCCGTGAAAGGGTTTGAGCACCCCGGGGCCTGCGGTAGGTGGGTCTCGACAACGACCAAGGGGTACAGATGAGAAAGCTCTTGCCACTCACGGTGGCCGCTGGGATCGCGGCCTGGTTCTTCGCGAGACATCCGCGCGGAAAGGTGCTGTTCGGGAAGCTGCACGGGAAGTTCTCCTCCGTCGTGCCGAAGCAGTACGACGACGCGACGCTCAAGGACAAGGTCGAGAGCGAGCTCTTCCGCGACGAGCACGAGGTGAAGGGCGCGATCAACGTCAACGCGCAGGAGGGCGTCGTCCAGCTGCGCGGGACAGCTGCCCTCGCAGGATCTGATCGACGCGCTCGTCGAGCGCACACAGAAGATCCAGGGCGTCCGCGAGGTGGAGAACCTGCTGCACACACCCGGCACCGAAGCACCCATGCATCACTGAGCCGGGTCTAGACTCGCTGCGTGATTGCTAGTCACGCGCTGACCGGGAACGACCTTCGGCTGGAGGACGTCTGGGAGGTGGCTGTGCACCGCGCGCCCGTCGGCCTGGCCGACGAGGCGCGCGGTCAGATGGAGGCGGCGCGCGCGCTCGTCGAGCGGGCGGATGAGAACACCTACGGCGTCAACACGGGCTTCGGGCGCTTCGTCTCGGAGTCGATCCCGGACGACAGCGTCGACGAGCTCCAGCTCCGTCTGCTGCGGAGTCATGCGTGTGGCGTCGGCGAGCCGTATCCGCCGGCGGTCGTGCGTGCGGCGATGCTGCTCCGGGCGAACGCGCTCGCGAAGGGGTTCTCGGGCGCGCGGATCGAGACGGTCGAGCTGCTGATCGAGTGCCTCAACCGCGGCGTCCTCCCGCGGGTGCCCTCCCGCGGGTCGGTCGGTGCGAGCGGCGACCTCGCGCCGCTCGCGCACCTGGCGCTGCCGCTCGTCGGCGAAGGGCAGGCTTGGTTCGAGGACGCGCTCCTGCCCGGTGCGGAGGCCCTCGCTGCCGCCGGCCTCGAGCCGGTGCGCCTCGGCGCCAAGGAGGGCCTGTCGCTCATCAACGGCACGCAGTTCATGGCGGCGATGGCCTCGATCGCGCTCGTGCGGGCGTGGCGGCTGGCGCGGACGGCCGATCTCGCCTGCGCGCTCTCGCTCGAGTCACTGCAAGGCTCGCGGACGAGCTTCCATCCCGCGATCCACCAGGCGCGCCCCCTGCCCGGACAGGTCGACGCCGCTGCCAACCTGCACCGCCTGCTCGAGGGCTCGGCGATCATCGAATCGCACAAGTGGTGCGACCGTGTCCAGGACGCCTACTCGCTCCGCTGCGCGCCGCAGGTGCACGGCGCCAGCCGCGACCTGCTCGCGCACGTCGAGGCGACGGTCGCGGTCGAGCTCAACGCCGCCACGGACAACCCGCTCGTCCTCGTCGGCGAGGGCATCGTCGTCTCGAACGGGAACTTCCACGGCCAGCCGCTCGCCTTCGGGCTCGATGCGCTCGCGATGGCCGTCTCCGAGCTGGCGAGCATCTCCGAGCGCCGCGTCGAGCGGCTCGTCAACCCGTCGCTCTCGGAGGGGCTGCCGCCCTTCCTGACCCTCGAAGGCGGGCTCAACAGCGGCTTCATGATCCCGCAGTACGTCGCCGCCGCGCTCGTCTCGGAGAACAAGTCGCTCTGCCACCCGGCCAGCGTCGACTCGATTCCGACGAGCGCCGGCCAGGAGGACCACGTCTCGATGGGCAACGCCGCCGGCCTGAAGGCGCTGCAGGTGCTGGCGAACAGCGAGCGCGTGCTTGCGATCGAGTTGCTCGCCGGCGCGCAGGCGATCGAGTTCCTGGCGCCGCTCGAGCCGGGGCCGGGCGTGCGGGCGGCTCACGACGCCGTGCGCGAGCTGTCCGAGCGCGTGCGAGACGACCGTTCGCTCTCGGAGGACATCGAGCGCGTCGCCGTCGCGATCGCGGACGGCTCGGTGCTTGCCGCGGCCGAGGCAGCAGTGGGGGAGCTGCGGTGAGCGTCTCCTCGCTCGACGCGCAGGTCGAGGCGCTCGCCGGCGATCTCTCGGCGATTCGAGCGCCGCGCGGCTCGCAGCTGAATGCACGCTCCTGGCAGACGGAGGCGCCGCTGCGGATGCTGCTCAACAATCTCGACCCGGAGGTGGCAGAGCGGCCCGAGGAGCTGGTCGTCTACGGCGGCTCCGGCCGCGCCGCGCGCTCGCACGACGCGCTGAAGGCGATCGTCCGCACGCTCCTGCGGCTCCGCGACGACGAGACGCTGCTCGTCCAGAGCGGCAAGCCCGTCGGCGTCTTCCGCACCCACGAGGGAGCGCCGCGCGTGCTGATCGCGAACTCGCTGCTCGTGCCCCGGTGGGCGAACTGGGACGAGTTCCGCCGGCTCGAGGCGGCAGGGCTGACCATGTTCGGGCAGATGACCGCCGGGAGCTGGATCTACATCGGCACCCAGGGGATCCTGCAGGGCACCTACCAGACCTTCGCGGCTGCGGGAGAGCGGCACTTCGGCTCGGCCGACCTCTCCGGCCGGACGATCCTCACCGCCGGCCTCGGCGGTATGGGCGGCGCGCAGCCGCTCGCCGCGACGATGGCGGGTGCCGCGATCCTCTGCATCGAGGTCGACCCGACGCGGATCGAGCGCAGGCTGGAGACCCGCTATCTCGACGAGGTGGCGGACTCGCTCGAGGACGGGGTGGCGCGCGTGCGGGCGGCCGCCGACGAGGGTCGCGCGCTCTCGGTCGCCGTGCTCGGCAATGCCGCCGAGATCGTGCCGGAACTGGCACGAAAGCGTGAATCTTTCGATCTCGTCACCGACCAGACCGCAGCCCACGATCCTCTGACCGGTTACGTGCCCGCCGGGCTCTCGGTCGAGGAAGCGGCTTCGTTGCGCGCTTCCGACCCGGAGGAGTACCTCCGGCGCGCCCGCGCGTCCATCGCCGCGCACGTCGAGGGCATGCTCGAGTTCGTCCGAGCCGGCAGCTACGTCTTCGACTATGGCAACAACCTGCGAGGGGAGGCCGATGAGGCGGGCGTAGCGGAGGCCTTCTCATACCCGGGCTTCGTCCCGGCCTATATCCGGCCGCTCTTCTGCCTCGGCATCGGCCCGTTCCGATGGGCCGTCCTCTCCGGCGACCCGGCCGACATCGCGGCGATCGACGAGGAGTTCCGGCGGCTCTTCCCCGACGACGTGCTGCTCCAGCGCTGGCTGGAGCTGGCGCCCGAGCGGGTCGCCTTCCAGGGGCTGCCGGCCCGGATCTGCTGGCTCGGCTACGGCGACCGGGCCAAGGCGGGCCTTGCGATCAACGAGCTCGTGCGGACGGGGGCAGTCTCGGCGCCGGTCGTGATCGGGCGCGACCACCTCGACGCCGGCTCGGTCGCATCCCCGTACCGCGAGACGGAGGCGATGCGAGACGGCTCCGACGCGATCGCGGACTGGCCGATCCTGAACGCGCTCCTGAACACGGCGGCAGGCGCGACGTGGGTCAGCGTCCACCACGGCGGCGGCGTCGGGATCGGCAACTCGATCCACGCCGGGATGGTCGTCCTCGCCGACGGCAGCACCGACGCGGCCGACCGGCTCGAGCGAGTGCTCACGACCGACCCCGGCACCGGCGTGCTGCGGCACGCCGACGCGGGCTACGACGAGGCGCTGGAGGCCGCGCGCGAGCATGCGCTCGACTTCCCGAGCCTCGATCCGCCGGGCGCCTGACGTGCCGAAGCTGTTGATCCGCGACCTGCACCAGGTCGTGAGCCCCGCGGGCGGCGGCGCACCGTTGCGCGGCGGCGCGCTCGCCGAGCTCGATGTGATCGAGGACGGCTACGTGCTCTGCAACGGCGCCACGATCGAGGCGGTCGGACGGATGAGCGAGCTCGGTCTGGTGGACAGCGACATCGAGGACGTCGACGGCGGCGGGCACTGCGCGATCCCCGGCCTCGTCGACTGCCACACGCATCCGGCCTTCGGCGGCGACCGCGTCGAGGAGTTCTCGCTTCGTGCAGGCGGTGCGGGCTACGAGGAGCTGCACGCCGCCGGCGGCGGGATCCTCTCGACCGTCCGAGCGACGCGCGAGGCGGGGGAGGAGGGGCTGCGGCGAGCCGTGGAGCGCCACCGTGGCTGGATGCTGAGCGCCGGCACGACCACGTTCGAGGGAAAATCGGGCTACGGCCTCGACCGCGAGACGGAGCTCGCCTCGCTCCGGGCGATCCGCGACGGCGGCGGCGTCCCGACCTTCCTCGGCGCCCATTCGACGCCGCCGGAGTTCGCGGACGCGGACACCTACCTCGACTTCCTGCTCGCGGAGGTCCTCCCGGACGCGGCGAACCTCGCCGAGGCGGCAGACGTCTTCCTCGAGCGCGGCGCCTTCGAGGCCGACCAGGCTCGCCGCTACCTCGAAGCGTGTCGCGAACACGGCCTGGCGCTCCGCCTGCACGGCGACCAGTTCACCGAGGCCGGAGCGATCCCGCTCGCGATCGAGCTCGGCGCCCGCTCGGTCGACCACCTCGAGGCGACCGGGCCGGACGGCGTCGCGGCGCTCGCCGCGAGCCGTGTCACGGGAGTGCTGCTGCCGGCGAGCGCCCTTTTCCTCGGCCGGCCGATGCCGCCGGGCCGCGCGCTCGTCGACGCCGGCGCCGCGGTCGCGCTGGCGACCGACTTCAACCCCGGCAGCGCCTTCTGCGAGAGCCTCCCGCTCGTGATGTCGCTCGCCGCGACCCAGCTCAGGCTCAGCCCTGCGGAGGCGCTCTCGGCCTGCACCGTCAACGCCGCGCACGTGCTCGGCCGCGCCGACCGCATCGGCCGGCTCGCCGCCGGCTACGCGGCCGACCTCGTGCTGCTCGACGCACCCGACTGGCGCTACGTCGCCTACCACCTCGCCGGCGACGTCGTCGCGACGGTGATCAAGGACGGCACCGTCGTCGCCCGACGAGCGGCATACTGATCCGATGGCGACCAAGAAGCAGCAACGCCGCCGGCAGAAGCTGAAGCGGCACGACTACGAAGAGGTCTACGTCGACGAGGAGGGGAACGTTCTACCGCCCGAGGAGGCGGAGGAGCTGGCCGTCGCCTCGACGTCGCGCAAGGCGGAGCGGACGCCCAAGGACCGCCCGACGACTCGTGGCGGCCGCGTGCTCGAGCCGCCGTCCTGGCGCAAGACGCTCAAGCGCGGGCTCCTCTTCTTCCCGCTGATGCTGATCACCGTGATGCTCCTCGGCAAGGACCTGACCCTGGCGCAGCAGGTCTTCCAGACGATCGTGCTGATGGGCTTCTTCCTGCCCTTCAGTTACTTCATGGACACGATGATGTGGCGCTCGTACCAGAAGCGGCTCGCCCGCTCGGGCGAGAAAAAGTAGCCGCCGCCGTCACTCGAGAGCCGGCGCGGTAGCTTCCTACGACGCCGGCTAGGGGCTGCCGCGGTAGTGGCCGTCACCGGGCCACGGCGCGAGCAGGAGCAGGATCCGCGCGCCCTCGTCGCTCGCGAGCGAGTGGCGCTCGTCCGGATCGAAACGGAAGAGCATCCCGGGCGTCGCCTCGACGGTGTCGCCGCCGGCGGAGACGCTGGCGCGCCCCTCCAACACAGTGATCCAGGCGTTCTCCTTCACCTGGTGGTCGCCGAGCTTCTGTCCCGGCGTCAGCACGATCACGACCGCACGCGCCTCGTTCCCGGAGTGGACCACCATCGGATCCCGCGTGCCCGAGGGCGCCTGGATCTCCATCAGGTTCCAGCTCTGCACAGAGGCCAAGGATAGACTCATCCGCCCATGAGCCTCGCCATCGACCAGCTTTCGCTCGGCCAGATCGGGACCAATTGCTACGTCGTCCGAGCCGATCCGGACGCGACGGAAGCGGTCGTGATCGACCCCGGCGACGAGCCGGCGGAGATCGAGAGCGCACTCGCGTCGCGCGGTGCCGCCTGCGCCGCGATCCTGCTCACGCACAGCCACTTCGACCACTTCGGCGCGCTCGCCGAGCTGGCCGAGTCGACCGGCGCGCCGGTGTGGCTGCCGCGAAGGCGAGCTGGACGTCTTCCGGAACCCCGACCGCTATTTCCCCGGCTATCCGACGAGGGGGTTCACGGCCGAGGCGACACTCCTCGCGGGCGGCGAGACCGTCGACGTCGCCGGCGTCACGTTCCAGGTGCAGCACGTCCCGGGGCACTCGCCCGGACACCTCTCCTACTACGCCGAGGGTGCGCTCTTCTCCGGCGACGTTCTCTTCTCCGGCTCCGTCGGCCGGGTCGACCTGCCCTTCGGCGACTGGGAGACGCTGCTCGCCTCGATCCGCACGCTCGCGGACGCCTACCCGCCCGAGACGATCGTCCTCCCCGGCCACGGCCCCGCGACGACCCTCGGCGACGAGCTGGCGCGCAACCCGTTCCTCGCCGAGCTGCGCGCACAGGGTTAGCTGGCGCAGTGATCGAGCGACCCCGCGGGACCCACGACATCCTTCCCAGGGAGCAGCCGATCTGGCGGAGGGTCACCGGCGAGATGGAGCGGCTGACGGCGCTCTACGGCTACCGGCCGATCCAGACGCCGGTGTTCGAGGACACCGAGCTCTTCCTGCGCACCTCCGGGCAGGGATCGGACGTCGTCCAGAAGGAGATGTACACGTTCGCCGACCGCTCGGACCGGTCGCTGACGCTGCGCCCGGAGGGCACGGCGCCGATCGCGCGCGCCTACGTCGAGAACGGGCTGCACCGTGAGCCGCAGCCGCAGAAGCTCTACACGATCGGGCCGATGTACCGCTACGGCGCCCCCGGCCGCGGCCGCTACCGCGAGCACTGGCAGCTGTCGGTCGAGGCGATCGGCACCGACGATCCCGCGATCGACGCCGAGATCATCCAGCTCTACGACACGCTCCTGCGCCGCCTCGGGATCACGAGCTACCGGCTCGAGCTGAACTCGATCGGCTGCCGCGAGTGCCGCCCGGCCTACGTCGAGCGGCTGACGGCCTGGCTCGACGAGCACCGGGAGGAGCTCGACGAGGAGGCGAAGCAGAAGCTCGCGACCAGCCCGCTGCGCGTCTTCGACGTCAAGAACGAGCGGACGCGCGCACTGCTCGCCGACGCTCCGAAGATCGGCGACTCGCTCTGCGACGCCTGCAAGGCGCACTTCGCCGCGGTTCGCGCCGACCTCGACGCGACCGGCGTCGGCTACGACGTCGTTCCGACGCTCGTCCGCGGCCTCGACTACTACTCGCGCACCACGTGGGAGTTCATCGGGCCGATGGCCAACGAGAACTCGACCATCTCCGGCGGCGGGCGGTACGACTACCTCGTCGAGGAGATCGGCGGGCCGCCGACACCCGGTGTGGGCTTCGGTGCCGGGATCGAGCGGCTCCTGATCGCGATGGAGGACGAACGTGTGGCGCGACGCGGCTGCGCCGACCGCCGACGTCTTCATCGCGGTCGAGCCCGATGCGCCGCGTCGAGCTCGTGCCGCCGCTGCTGAAGGGCCTGCGCGACAGCGACATCGCGGCCGACTCCGACTACGCCGGCCGCTCGCTGAAGGGACAGCTGACGCAGGCGGGCCGCTCGGGTGCGCACACGACGGTGATCCTCCGTGCGGCCGACGCGCTGATCCGCCGGGCAGGCGCCCAGGACGAACCGGTCGCACACGACGATGTTCTCGGCAGACTGTCGCGATGACGACGTGGCGCACCCACATGGCCGGCGAGCCCACGAAGGAGCTCGTCGGCGAGAAGCTGACGCTCGCCGGCTGGGCCGCGCGCCGCCGCGACCACGGCGGCCTGATCTTCGTCGACCTGCGCGACCGCAGCGGGATCACGCAGCTCGTGATCAACCCGGAGCTCGCGGCCGAGGCGGCCGAGCTGGCGCATCAGATCCGGAACGAGTTCGTCCTCCGCGCCGAGGGCACGCTCGTCGCGCGCAGCGCCGAGACCGTCAACCCGAACATGCCGACCGGCGAGGTGGAGCTCCAGGTCGAGACGCTCGAGATCGTCAGCCGCTCGACGCCGCTGCCGTTCCAGCTCGACGAGGAGAACGTCGACGAGACGCTGCGGCTGCGCCACCGCTGGCTCGACCTGCGCCGCGAGAAGCTGCAGCGGAACATCACCCTGCGCGCGCAGATGGTCGGGATCATCCGCCGTGAGATGGAGGCGGCCGGCTTCCTCGACATCCAGACGCCGATCCTGTTCAAGCCGACGCCCGAGGGCGCGCGCGACTTCGTCGTCCCCGCCCGGCTGCAGAAGGGGCGCTTCTACGCATTGCCGCAGAGCCCGCAGATCCTGAAGCAGCTGACGATGGTGGCCGGCTTCGACCGCTACTACCAGATTGCGATCTGCTTCCGGGACGAGGATCTCCGCGCCGACCGTGTCCAGGAGATCACGCAGCTCGACGTCGAGATGAGCTTCCCGGACCAGGAGCTCCTGTTCGCGACGATGGAGCAGATGTACGCGCGGATCTGGCGCGAGTGCCTGGGGATCGAGATCGAGACGCCGTTCCCGCGGATGACGTTCGCCGAGGCCGATCGCCGCTTCGGCACCGACAAGCCGGATACGCGCTTCGCGCTCGAGATCGAGGACGCGACCGAGGTCACCCGCGAGTCCGAGTTCGGCGTGTTCAAGAACGCCGAGGCCGTGCGCTTCCTGCGCGTCCCGCAGGCCTTCTCCCGCGGCGATCTCGCCAAGCTCGAGGAGCTCGCGAAGGAGTGGGGGGCGATGGGGCTCGCGTATCTCGTCTTCGACGAGGAGGGCGAGGTGCGCTCGCCGATCGCGAAGTTCCTCTCCGAGCCGGAGCTGGCGGTGTTCCGCAGCGACCCCGGCTCGACCGTCCTGTTCGCGGCGGACAGCCGTCCGGCGACGTCGCGCGTCCTCGGCGCGCTGCGCAGCCATCTCGGCCAGGAGCTCGGCCTGATCGACGAGGCGGCCTTCACGTTTCTCTGGGTCTACGACTTCCCGATGTTCGAGCGCGACGAAGAGGAGGGCCGCTGGACGGCGGTGCACCACCCGTTCACCAGGCCGACGGACGACTGGAAGGACTCGTTCGCCGACGACCCCGAGCATGCGCTCGCGCACGCGTACGACCTGATCGTCAACGGCAACGAGCTCGGCGGCGGCAGCTTCAGGATCCACGAGCCCGAGCTCCAGGCGCAGGTGTTCGAGCTGCTCGGGATGAGCGAGGACGAGCAGCGGTCGAAGTTCGGCTTCCTGCTCGACGCTCTCGCGATGGGCGCACCGCCGATGGGCGGGATCGCGCTCGGGATCGACCGGATGACGATGGTGCTCGCAGGCGAGCCGAATCTCCGCGACGTGATCGCGTTCCCGAAGAACCAGGCCGGGGTCGACCCGATGAGCGGCGCGCCGTCCGAGGTGACGCAGGAACAGCTGGACGAGCTGGGAATACAGCTCGTCGAGCAACCGAATTGAAGATTTTCGTTCGACAGCCGATGAAGACGGCATACTTCTGGCGAGCCGCGCCGCGGCCTGCCTAACGAACCGAGAAAGCGAAGGACCATGTCGTCAGGTGAGTCAGAGCGTTCGTCCGCGGGGCTGACCGCGCTCCCAAGTCTTGATCAGCTCCAGCGCGCCGGCGACGGCTACGAGGAGCACAGCGTCCGCGAGGCGTTCGACGCCTTCCGGCGCCACACCGCCCAGCTGCAGGCCCAGTTGCGGGTGCTCCAGGCCGCGCGCAAGACCGTGGACGTCGGGGCGACGGGCCACGCCGTGCGGATGGACTCGCTCCACCTGATCCGCGCCGCCGCCGAGTTCGCCGACACGCTCGAGCGCGACGCCCAGGCGGCGTCGGCCTCGCAGCTGCAGCGCACCGAGGAGGAGGTCCGGGCGAAGCAGCGCGAGCTGCAGGAGCGCGAGGCCGAGATCGAGCGCTACCGCACCGAGTCGGAACGCCAGCGCGCCGAGGTCGTGACCGCCGCGAAGGCGGAGGCGCGCGACCTCCTGACCAAGTCGAAAGCCGAGGCCACCCGCGAGCTGCGCGAAGCGGAGACCCGCGGCAACCGGCTGCTCGAGCAGTCGCGGCACCAGGCGACCGAGCTGACGAACTCGGCCCGGGCCGAGGTCGAGCAGACGCTCGAGTGGGCTCGCGCCCAGGCGACCGCAGTCATGGCACGCGCCCAGAAGGGCGCCGAGCAGCTGCTGGCGGCGGCGGGCCTCGGCGAGCCCGCGATCGCCCAGGTCGTCCAGTCGATCATGGACGCGAACGAGAGCGAGATCGCACGCAGCGGTGTCTCCGCGCCGGCGTCGACGCGGCCCGCGGAGGCGGTTACCGCCGAGCCCGACGTGGACGACGAGCCGGCCGCTCCCCCTGTGACGCCGACCGCCGACGCCGAGGAGGCGCTGGAGGATCCGGCCGAGGGCGGGGAGCCCGAGCCCGAGCAGTAGGCGGCGCCCGTGCTCGGTCGCCTCTGGCCGCGCTTCGCGCTCGAAGCGTTCTTCCTGGTCGCAGTCGCCCTCGTCGCAGGGCTGCTGAACCTCTCCGTCACCGAGGTGGTCGTCGTGATGGCGATCGCGTACCTACTCACCGTCGTCTTCGAGCTCGTCACGTGGCGGGCACGGCGCGCGGGCGGCAGCGACGTCGCCGAGGCGCAGGTGGAAGAGGGCGTGGCCGTGGACGAGCCGACGAGCGCCATCGTCGCTGTCCGCGCCGGCGACCGGCCGCCGCGGCCGGAGGAGGACGAGGCCTGGCTCGACCAGCTCGCCCCGGCGGCGCCGGGGCCGGCGGCGATCGAGACCGCGCCGGAGGTGGTCGAGCTCGAGCCCGAGCCGGAGCCGAGCAGAGCCGGAGCCGGAACAGGAGCCGGAGCCGACTCCCACGGCCGAGCCCCAGCCCGCCGAGCCGCAGCCCGAGGTGGAGGAGTCCGAGGCGGAGCCCGAGCCCGAGCCGGAGCCGGAGCCCGAACCGGTGGCGGCCGCACCGCAGCTCGTCGCAGTGCCGGAGCCCGAGCCGGAGCAGGAGCCCGAGCCGGAGCCGGCGCGCGAGCCCGAGCCCGTGACCGCGGTCGCGACGCTGCCGCTCCCCGTCCAGGCGCAGGAGTGGAACCTCTGGGAGCTCGAGCGCCTGACGCGTGAGCGGGGCGGCGAGGATCCGGCCCGCGACGTCGAATGGGGCTACCTCGTCGTCTACCTGCGCGACTTCGCCCGCCCCGACGGCACGCTTCCGACCGAGTTCGACGGTCTCGTGCGCGAGTCGTTCGGCGAGCTGATCGCCGGCCGCGCCCTGTGACCCTCAGCGTCCTCCAGCGGGCGGTGGCACTCGCCGCCGTCGCCCTTCTCGCCGCGGTCGCCGCCCTGGCGCTCAGCCGCGAGACGAGCGGCGACGACTCGGCTTCCGGCGAGGCGAGCCCGGTGACGGTCGCGGAGACGGGCTGGTACACCGCGCTCGCCGGCTCTCGCGGGGCGCCCAGCGACGCCGAGCGGACGACGTGCCAACGAGTGCTGACGAACCGCTCGCTCGGGGTCACCCACCCGGTTCTCCCCTGCGGGGTCAAGGTCTACATCGCCTACGGCGGCACCGAAGTGCTGACCGAGGTGATCGACTCGCGGCTGAAGCGCCAGGGCCGCCAGTTCGAGCTCACCGAGGCGCTGGCACAGCGCCTCGGCATCGACGGCACCCAGCAGATCCGCTGGCGGTTCGCGAGGTCTTAGCCGTCGCATGCCCGAAATCCGCAGGAGCGGATTCCGGGCGCGCAAACCCCTGAAGGGCCGCTTCGCGGCCGGTGTCCACCCGACGGCACTACAATGGTCCAGCTCGACCCTGTACGTGGCCTTGCGCGTAAACGTGAACCAACGCTCACGTGAAGGGAGCCTGGGTCCGGTCTAGACCTCACCCGTCGACGTCCGGCACGGCACCCACCTGCTAAGGCAGGTTCGCATCGGCGCAAGGAAGCATCGGCAGGGTGGAGCGCTTTTCATTGCGCAGGATCGGGATCTGCGAGAGCAGTCCCGATCGCGCGAAGACCCCTGAAGGGCCGCCTTCGGCGGCCGAGGTGTCGACTCGCAAGCGGCTAGGCTGGATCGATGATCGAGGTCTTCGGAGATTCCGCCCGCGGTGACGAGCTCGCGTTCGTGCGGCTCCGGGTCGACGGCGACCGGATCGTCGACGCGGACGCGCCCGGGCTGGCCGAGCCGCTCGCCGGCCTGACGCTGCTCGAGGCGGCGGCGGTGCCGGGGGAGACGCTCGCCGCCGACGCGCTCGCGAACGCGCTTGCGCAGGTGTTCCGGGCCGAGCCCGATCCGGACCGGATCGCGGTCGCGATGAGCGGCGGTGTCGACAGCGCCGTCGCGCTGCTCCGGGCCGGCCCGAAGGCGATCGGGGTCACGCTCCGGCTCTGGCTCGATCCCGCAGGCCCGGACTCGGAGCGGGCCTGCTGCTCGCCGGAGGCAGTGATCGCCGCGCGCGAGACCTGCCACGCTCTCGGGCTCCCGCACGTGACGCTCGACCTGCGCGAGGAGTTCCGGCGTGCGGTCGTCGATCCGTTCGTCGCCTCTTACGCGCGCGGCGAGACGCCGAACCCGTGCGGTCGCTGCAACGGCGAGTTCCGCTTCGGCGAGCTGCTCGACTTCACCGACCGAGCCGGGGCGGCCGCGCTCTGGACGGGCCACTACGCACGCATCGTCGAGCGGGACGGCCGCAGGCTGATCGCCCGCGCCGCCGACCCGGACAAGGACCAGTCGTACATGCTCGCGCCGCTCGACCCGGCCCTGCTCGACCGGATCGCGTTCCCGCTCGGCGGGCAGACGAAGGCGGAGACCCGCGGCGAGGCAGGCGCGGCCGGCCTCGACGTCGCTGAGCGCCGCGAGAGCCAGGAGGCCTGCTTTCTCGCCGGCGACGACTACCGGGCGTTTCTCGAGCGTCAGGGCCTCGAGCCGTCCGACGGCGCGATCGTCGACGAGGACGGCACGGAGCTGGGGCGGCACGAGGGCGTCTGGCGCTACACGCCGGGCCAGCGCCGCGGGATCGGCGTCGCCGCAGCCGAGCCGCTCTACGCGCTGCGCTCGGACGCGGTCACGAACACGCTCGTCGTCGGGCCGCGCGGGTCGCTCGCCTGCTCGGCCGTCGACGTGCGGGGAACGCTCTACGCACCGGTGGCCGATGTCGAGGCGAAGCTGCGCTACCGCTCGCCGGCGCTGCCCGCGCGCGCGACGGAGACGGCGACGGGGTTCACGCTCGAGCTCGCCCAGCCGGCCTACGGCGTCGCACCCGGACAGATCGCGGTGCTCTACGACGACGGCGCCGTCGTCGGTTCCGGCGTCGTGTCGTCTGCGATGCGCAATTAGGATGCTCGCGTGCAGCTTCTAGCCGCCAGCGCGGGCGACATCGCCAACTACGCCCTCGCCGTCTTCCTGCTCGCCACCGGTCTCGCCCTTGCGTACGCGTTCGTGCGCCTGGGCGGAACCTTTGCCCGTCTTTCTTCGTTGATCAGAGGGACGGAACTCGAACTGATGCCCGTCATCCACAAGGTCGGCGAGAGCGTCGACAAGGTGAACGGGCAACTGGACAAGGTGGATCAGGTGACGGACAGCGCAGTGGACATGGCGGACAGCGCGGACACGGCGGTACGTGCCGTGAGCATGGCGATCACGCGTCCAGTGCAGAAGATCTCCGGCCTCGCCGCGGGATTGACGCACGGAGCCGCCACGCTCAAGGCCCGCCGCAGCTTCGGCGACGCCGTCCAGAGCGCGAAGGAAGCAGCCGCACGGCGTGAGCGAGACCTCGAAGAGGAACTTCGCGCCGCCGACAGCAACGCGACTTGATGGAGACGCAGGTGCTGGACACCGTCGAGATCACGATTCCGCGCGAGCGCGACTTCTCGATCGTCGCCGAGCTGGTCATCGGCGGGATCGCGGCGCGGCACGACGTCACGCTCGAGGCGCTCGACGACCTCCAGCTCGCGCTCGGCTCGCTGCTCGAGCACGACGAGGCCGACGAGGGCGAGGTCAGCGTCGTGCTCCGCGTCGGCGAGGGTGCGATCGACGTCTCGGTCGGGCCGGTCGGCGAGCGAACCGTCGCCGAGCTCGAAGGCGACGCCGGCGAGACGCTCGGCCTCCGCCGACTGCTCGACACCACCGTCGATGACGCGACCGTGAGCGACGCGCAACGGCGGCGCCTGGGTCGAGCTGCGCAAAGGATTCGCACGCGCGGAGCCGCAGGCATGACGCGCGCCTCCGACAAGGCGCTCCTGCGCCGCTACCACGAGCAGGGCGATCTCGCCGCACGCGAGCAGCTGATCGAGCAGTACCTCTCGCTCGTGCGCTCGCTCGCCCGGCGCTACGCCTACCGCGGCGAGCAGCTCGACGACCTCGTCCAGATCGGCTGCATCGGGCTGATCAAGGCGATCGACCGCTTCGACATCGACCGCGGCGTCGAGCTCACGACCTACGCGACGCCGAACATCATCGGCGAGATCAAGCGGCACTTCCGCGACAAGGGCTGGGCCGTGCGCGTCCCGCGCGGGCTCCAGGAGCTGAACGTCCAGCTCTCCAAGATCGTCGAGGACCAGACCGTTCAGCTCGGCCGCTCGCCGACCATTCCCGAGCTCGCGAAGGCCGCGGGTGTGGAGGAGGAGCTCGTGCTCGAGGCGCTGGAGTCGGGCCGCGCGTACACGTCGCTCTCGCTCTCTGCCGGCGGCTCCGACGAGGACGGCGAGCTCGACCCGCTCGAGTCACTCGGGACGGAGGAGCATCAGTACTCGGTCTCCGAGGATCGCGCCGTGCTCGCGCCCGGCTTCCGCGTTCTCGACGAGCGCGAGCGCCGGATCCTCCACCTCCGCTTCTTCGACGGGCTGACCCAGAGCCAGATCGCCCAGCACGTCGGCATCTCGCAGATGCACGTCTCGCGCCTGATCCGGCGCGCGCTCGAGAAGATCCGCGACGAGATCGCCTCGGAGGACGAGCTCGACGCGATCCCGGTTCGGAAGCGCGCCGCCGGCTGACGCCGCGCCGCCACGGGCAGACGCGGATCCCCACCTACAATCCCAGCGTGCGTACGAGCGCCGAGTTGCGCGAGGGCTTCCTCGCCTTCATGGAGGAGAAGGGCCACACACGGCTGCCGTCGTGGCCGCTCGTGCCGCGCGCCGACGACCACTCGACGCTGCTGACGACCGCCGGGATGCAGCCGCAGATGCCGTACTTCCTCGGCCGCGAGGAGCCGCCGGCGCTGCTGACGGCGACGTCGCAGAAGTGCTTCCGCACACCCGACATCGACGAGGTCGGCAACGACGGACACCACCTCACCTTCTTCGAGATGCTCGGCAACTTCTCGTTCGGGCAGTACTTCAAGCCGGGTGCGATCGAGCTGGCGCGCGAGTTCATCCAGGAACGGCTCCGGCTCGACTGGGACCGGATCTGGGTGACGATCCACGCCGGCGATCCCGCCTTCGAGCTCGGGCCGGACGAGGTCGCGATCAGGGAGTGGGAGGCCGTCGGAATGCCGGCGGAGCGGATCGTGGCGCTGCCGAGCGCGGAGAACTTCTGGTCGGTCGGCGGTCCCGGCCCGTGCGGCCCCGACTCGGAGATCTACTGGGACTGGGGCGCCGAGCACGGCTGCGGCGACCCGACGTGCGCACCGGCCTGCCCGCGCTGCGACCGCTTCCTCGAGTTCTGGAACCTCGTCTTCATGGAGTACGAGCAGCATCCGGACGGGACGCTGACGCCGCTGCCGAAGCAGAACATCGACACCGGCATGGGCCTGGAGCGGCTGGCCGCGATCGTCCAGGACGTCCCCAACCGCTCGGTCTACGAGACCGACGGCTACCAGGCGATCATGAGTTGGGTTGCGGCAGAGAGCGGCGTCGCCTACGGCGACTCGGACGCGGCGACGAAGGCGCACCGGATCCTCGCCGACCACGGCCGCGGGATGACGTTGCTCGTCGGCGACGGCGTCACGCCTTCGAACGAGGGCCGCGGCTACGTGCTGCGCCGGATCATCCGCCGCGCCGTCCACCAGGCGCGCACGATCGGCCTCGACGAGCTCTGGGGGATCAGCGACGTCGTCGTCGAGCAGATGGGCCCGTGGTTTCCGGAGCTGCCCGAGCATCAGGAGCGAATTCGCGACGTGCTCCGCGCCGAGGAGGAGCGCTTCACCGAGACGCTCGCGCGTGGCATGAAGCTGTTCGACGAGGTCGCCGCCCGCGGCGCGATCTCGGGCAAGGACGCCTTCGACCTGACGGCGACGTACGGCTTCCCGTTCGAGCTGACCACCGAGCTGGCGCTCGAGCGGGGGATTGCGGTCGACGAGGACGGCTTCCGCGAGCGGATGGCAGAGCATCGCGAGGTCTCCCGCGGCGGCGGCTCGCGCACGGCCGGCGCGCTGGCCGGGCCTCCGTCCGATTTCGTCGGCTACGAGCAGACCGAGGTGCTGACGGCGATCGTCGCGCTCTCGGACCTCGGCGACGGCACGTTCGAGGCGAAGCTCGAGCGCTCGCCGTTCTATCCGTCCGGCGGCGGCCAGGTCTCTGACCAGGGCTGGATCGAGCACGACGAGACGGGTGCACGCGCGGAGCTGCGCGACGCCGTCCGGCTCGGCGACGACCAGACGCTCGTCCTCGAGGGCGAGGGCTTCGCGGTCGGCGACCGCGTCAAGGCCGTCGTCCCCTGGGCCGTGCGCTTCCCGACGATGGCCAACCACACGGCCACGCACCTGCTGCACGAAGCGCTCCGCCGCGTGCTCGGCGAGCACGTCCAGCAGGCGGGCTCCGCCGTGCGCCCCGACAAGCTTCGCTTCGACTTCACGCACGAGCAGGCGCTGTCCTCGGACGAGCGCGCCGAGGTCGAAGAGCTCGTCAACGAGCAGATCTTCGCGGCGCGGCCCGTACGCACCTTCGAGACGCCGATCGACGAGGCGCGCCGGCTCGGCGCCCAGATGCTCTTCGGCGAGAAGTACGGCGAGATCGTCCGTGTCGTCGAGATCGACGGCTTCTCACGCGAGCTCTGCGGCGGCACGCACGTGCGCTCGACGGCCGAGATCGGCCCATTCGTGATCCTCTCGGAAGGCTCGGTCGGCTCGGGCGCGCGCAGAATCGAGGCGATCACCTCGGGCGCGGCGTTCGCGCTCCTGCACGAGCGAGCGAAGGAAGGGGACGCGCTGCGGGGGGAGCTGGCGAAGGCCCGCAAGGAGGCGAAGCAAGGCGGCAGTGGCGGCAAGGCCGCTGCCGCGGACTTCACGGTCACCCGCGAGACGGCAGCGGGCGGGGTCAACGTGCTCGTCGTCGAGCTGACCGCCGGCGACCCGCTCGACGTCTCCGACAAGCTGAAAGCAACGCACGCCCCGGCGGCCGTGATCGTCGGCCTCCGCGACAACGGCGCCGCGCAGCTCCTGATCAATCTCGACAAGTCGCTCGAAGGCCGCGGCGTCAACGCCGGCGACGTGATCCGCGAGGCGGCGGCGCTGATCGGCGGCAAGGGCGGCGGCCGGCCGACGATGGCGCGCGCAGGCGGCAAGGACGCCGCCGGCCTCGACAACGCCGTCGCACTGGCCGAGCAGGCGATCCTCGAGGCGCTCGCCTGAAGGTGATCGCCCTCGACTACGGCTCGGCGCGCACCGGCGTCGCCGTTTGCGACGCGACGGGGACGCTGGCACGGCCGCTCGGCGTCGTCGAGCGCGCCGCATCGCCGGCGGGCCTGAAAGAGCTCGCCGAGCTGGTGGCGGCCGAGGGCGCCGAGCGCGTCGTCGTCGGGCTGCCGCTGACGCTACGTGGCGCGGCAGGCGCGCAGGCACAGGAGACGGAGGCGTTCGTCGCCTCGCTCGAGGCCGTCCTCGACGTTCCGATCGAGTCGTTCGACGAGCGCTTCACGACCGCGCTCGCCGCTTCCGGCCCCTCCTCGAAGGCCCCGGAGGACGCGCGCGCCGCCGCGCACCTGCTCGAGAGCTGGTTGGCATGGACGAGCCGAGAGGCGTAATGCCGCCGAAGCCCGGCCGCCCCGCGCAGCGGCCGCCGAAGGGGCAGATCGCGCGCCGCCGTGCCCTCGCCGCGCTGCTGCTGGTCGGCTTCCTCGGGCTTGCGCTGTGGCTCGGCGTCAGCGCCTTCGGCGACAGCGCGACCGAGGAGCCGCCGCCTGCGACCACCGTGGCGGCGCCGAAGCCGACGATCCTCCGCGTCGTCTTCCCCGAAGGCTTCACGCGCAAGGAGATGGTCACTCGCGTGGCCGAGGTGCGCCAGATCGCGAAGACGAAGCGCAAGGTGACACCGAAGCTCTCCGGCAACACCTACGCGAAGGCCTCGAAGGCCGCCAGGGTGCCGCCCACGTTCCGAAAGGACGCGAAAGGAATCGAGGGCTTTCTCTTCCCGGCGACCTACGAGTTCACCCCGAAGACGACGAGCACGCAGCTGGTCGACGACCAGCTCGAGCACTTCGAGACGAACTGGGGCAAGGTCGACCTCGCCGCCGCGAAGAAGAAGAATCTGACGCCGTACGACGTGCTGATCATCGCCTCGATGGTGGAGAAGGAGACGATCGCGCCCGACGAGCGGCCGAAGGTCGCGGCGGTGATCTACAACCGGCTCAAGGCGGGGATGCCGCTCGGGATCGATGCCACGATCCGCTACGGCCTCGACGTCCCCGGCACCGAGTCGCTGCGCGTCTCGCAGCTCGAGAGCGACAACCCGTACAACACGCGCAACCGCACCGGGCTGCCGCCGACGCCGATCGCAAACCCCGGACTCGCCTCCATCCAGGCAGCGGCGCACCCGGCGAAGGTCGACTACCTCTACTTCGTCCGCAAGCCGGACAAGATCCACCACTTCTTCACGGCGAGCGAGTCCGAGTTCTTCCAAAAGGCCTGCGAGTACGGCTACTCCTGCGGCTGAGTCGTGATCGGCGGCACCACAGCTCTCGTCGGGCTCCTGCGCGACCCCAAGGTCGGCTCTCTCTCGCCGCGGATGCAGAACGCCGCGTTCGCGGCGCTCGCGCTCGACTTCGCGTACGTCCCGCTCGGCGTCGCGCCGGAGCGGCTCGAGGCAGGGGTGCGCGGCCTCGTCGCGCTCGGCTTCGCCGGCGCGAACGTGACGACGCCGCACAAGCTCGCCGTCGTCGCGCTCTGCGACGAGGTGGAGGGAGCGCGTCGAGTCCGTCAACACGCTCGTGATTCGTGACGGACGCGTGCTCGGCTCCAGCACGGACACGGCTGCGCTCGGCGACCGACGGCCGGCGGGCGCGCGGTGATCGGGCGCGGCGGTGCGGCGAAGGCGTGGATCGCCGAGCTGGAGGCGCGGGGCACGGCCGTCGACGTCTTCGCGCGCTCGACGGCGAGTGGCCACCCAGCACCAAGGACGCCGACCTCGTCGTCCACGCGACGCCGGTGAAGGACGAGCTGCTCTACGAGCCCCGGTCGGGTCAGACGCTGATCGACCTCGCCTACCGAACCGAGGGCGGCGAGACGGCGCACGCGGCGACGGCTCACGCCGCCGGCTGCGAGCTCGTCGACGGCCTCGACGTGCTCGTCGCCCAGGGTGCGGCGTCCTTCGCGCTCTGGACCGGGCTCCCCGCACCGGTTGACGTCATGCGCGCCGCAGTACGCTCTCCCGAGTGACGCTTCACCTCTCACCGCGGGCGAATCCCACGGACCGGCGCTCGTGGCGATCCTGACGGGGCTTCCTGCCGGGCTCTTGCTCGACCGCGCCGCGATCGACGCCGACCTGCAGCGCCGTCAGCAGGGCTACGGCCGCAGCCCACGCCAGCAGCTCGAGCAGGACCAGGTCGAGGTGCTCGCCGGGTTGCGGCACGGGCGCACGCTCGGAACGCCGCTCGCGCTCGTCGTCCGCAACCGCGATCACAAGAACTGGGAGTGGGGGATGAACCCGTGGCCGCCCGAGGGCGAGCCGTCCGGGAAGGGGACGAAGCCCGTGACGCTGCCGCGGCCCGGCCACGCCGACCTCGCCGGCGTGCTCAAGTACGGGCACGAGGACGTCCGCGACGCGCTCGAACGCGCCAGCGCCCGCCATACGGCGGTCTACGTGGCCGCCGGATCGGTGGCGAAGGCGCTGCTGCGCGAGCTCGGGATCGACGTCGCCGGCTCGGTGCTCGAGATCGGCGGCGAGCGCGAGGGCTGGGAGGCGGCGATCGACGCAGCTCGCGCCGACCGGGACACCCTCGGCGGCGTCGTCGAGGTCCGCGCGACCGGCGTCTTCCCGGGGCTTGGCTCCTACGCGGCCCGCGAGGACCGCCTCGACGCGCGGCTGGGTGCCGCGCTGATGGGGATCCAGGCGGTGAAGGGGGTCGAGGTCGGCGACGGCTTCGCGCTCGCCCGTGAGCGCGGCTCGGCGGCCCACGACGAGATCGAGCCAGGGTTGAGGAGGCGTTCGAACCGCGCCGGCGGCATCGAGGCCGGGATCTCGAACGGCGAGGAGATCGTCGTCCGCGCCGCGATGAAGCCGCTGCCGACGCTGATGCGTCCGCTCGACTCCGTCGACCTCGCCACGGGCGAGCCGGCACAGGCGCTCGTGGAGCGCAGCGACGTCGCCGCCGTCGAGGCGCTTGCGGTCGTTGCAGAGGCGGCGGTCGCGTGGGAGCTCGCCCGTGCCGCCCGCGAGAAGTTCGGCGGCGATGCGCTCGTCGACATGCGGGCCGCGCACGCGGCCTACCTGGAGCGCATACGCACGCGTTAGGCCGTCACGTCGCGCTGATCGGCTTCATGGGCGCCGGCAAGTCGACGCTCGGCGAGGCGCTGGCGGAGAAGCTGGGGCGGCCGTTCGTCGACGTCGACCGCGAGATCGAGCGGGAGCAGCCGATCGCGCGCATCTTCGAGACCGGCGGCGAGGCGGCGTTCCGGCTACGCGAGTCGAAGCACGCGCTCGATGCGCTCGACTCGACCCGCCTCGCCGTGATCGCGCTCGGCGGCGGCGCGGTCGGCACCGATCAGATCCGGAAAGCGCTGCGCGAGCGGGCGGTGACGATTCTGGTCGAGGTCGACGCGGCGGTGGCGTGGCGCCGTGTCGGCGGCGGCGACCGGCCGCTTGCGCAGGACGAGGCGTCGTTCCATGCGCTCTACGAGCAGCGGCGGCCGCTCTACGACCGCGCCGCGGATGCGCGCACGCGCGACCTCGAGGGCGCCGTGCTGGCCGCAGGCGGCGTCCACGTCGAAACGGGCGCGCTCGAGCAGCTGGGTGAGCTCGTCCCCGGCGACGGGCAGGTCGAGATCGTCAGCGATGCGCGGGTGGCCGGGATCTACGGGATGGACGTCCAGCTCGCGTTCGGTGCGCGCGCCCGTGCCGTGCACGAGCTCGCGCCGGGGGAGCAGGCGAAGACCGTCGAGTCGCTGGAGGCGCTCTGGCACGCGCTCCGGCTCGAGCGCTCGGGAACGCTCGTCGCGCTCGGCGGCGGGTGCACGACCGACGTTGCCGGCTTCGCCGCGGCGACGTACTTCCGAGGCGTCGACTGGGTCGCCGTACCGACGACTCTGGTCGGCCAGGTCGACGCTGCGATCGGAGGCAAGACCGCGATCGACCTGCCGGACGGGAAGAACCTCGTCGGCTCCTTCCATTGGCCGGTGCGGACGGTGATCGATCCCGCCACCCTGGAGACGCTTCCCGAGGCGGAGGCCGCGAACGGACGGTCCGAGGTCGTCAAGACGGGCCTGCTCGCCGGCGAGCCGATCTGGGAGCTGGCTCTCGTCGAGCAGGTGCGGCGCACTGCGGCGTTCAAGACCGCCCTCTGTCTTCGCGACCCGCACGACCGCGGCGAGCGGGCGCAGCTGAACCTCGGCCACACGTTCGCGCACGCGCTCGAGGCGGCGGCGGACTACTCGCTCCCGCACGGGCGTGCCGTGGCGCTCGGCCTTCTCGCGGCGCTGCGGCTCTCGGGCCTGGACACGGACGTCGTCGAGGAGACGCTTCGGCCGGAGCCGGTGCGGGTCGACCGCGAGGCGGCGTGGGCGGCGCTCGCGCGCGACAAGAAGATCGTCGGCGGCACGCCGCGGCTCGTGCTCCTCGACGCACCCGGCAGGCCGCGCGTCGGCGTCGAGGTCCCGCCCGCGGACGTTCGCGCCGCACTCGATGCCCTGATCGCCGGGTAGAGTCGCGCGAATGCGCGTCGCCGTCCTCAACGGGGTCAACCTCGACGCGCTCGACAAGCGCGACCCGGCCATCTACGGCGGGCTCGGTCTCGCCGAGCTCGAGAGCCGGATCTACGCGTGGTCGAAGGAGCACGAGTGCACGACCCGCTGCCGCCAGACGAACCACGAAGGGCAATTCGTCGATTGGTGCCACGACGCGCTCGACTGGGCCGACGGCGTCATCGTCAATCCCGGCGCGTGGTCGCACTACAGCTACGCGATCCGCGACGCGATCGAGCTCTTCTCGGTTCCCGTCGTCGAGGTGCACCTGTCCAACATCGAGGAGCGGGAGGAGTGGCGGCGGCATTCCGTGATCGGCGACCTCGCCTCGAAGCGGATCCTCGGCAAGGGCCCGGAGGGCTACAAGGAGGCACTCGAATGGCTGGCGCAGCAATGAGCAGGGTCGAGCGTCTCGCGGCGCTCCTGGACGAGCCGCTGCTCGTCACGAACGGGGTCAACGTCCGCTATCTGATCGGCCTCCAGAGCTCGAACGCGGCCGTGCTCGTCGAACCGGACGGCGAGGCGACGCTCTACACCGACTTCCGCTACGCGCAGAAGGCCCGGGCGCTCGAGGGCGTCCGCTTCGAGCAGACGGCACGCGCGGTCATCGGCGACCTCTCGACCAGGCTCGCGGGGAGGACGATCTGGATCGAGGCGGACGTCGTCACGGTGGCCGCGAACGAGCAGCTGCGCGGCGGCGGCGTCGACACGGTCGCCCAATCCGGGCTCGTCGAACGGCTGCGGGCGATCAAGGAGCCCGAGGAGTTGGACGCGATGCGCGAGGCGGCGGCGATCTCCGACCGGGTCTACGAGGCGCTCGCGGAGGAGCAGTTCACGGGCCGCACCGAGCGCGAGCTGGCGTGGCGGGTGCGCGAGCTCTTCCACGAGTTCGGCGCCTCCGAGCTCGCGTTCGACACGATCGTCGCCGCGGCCGAGAACGGCGCCAGCCCGCACGCTGACGTCCGTGATGCCGAGATTCCGGCGAACACGCTCGTCACGATCGACGCCGGGTGCCGGATCGACGGCTACGCGTCCGACTGCACGCGCACGTTCGCCACCGGCGACCTCTCGGACGAGCTCGCGCGTGCGTACGAGGTCTGCCTCGAGGCGCAGCTGGCGGGGCTCGACGCCTACGGGCCGGGCGTGAGCGGGCGCGACGCGGACGCCGCCGCACGGGACGTGATCGCGGAGGCCGGCTGGGGCGAGCAGTTCGGCCACGGCCTCGGCCACGGGATCGGGCTCGACGTCCACGAGCTGCCCGCAGCTCGGGCCGAGTCGACGGACACCTTCGAGTCGGGGAACGTGATCAGCTGCGAGCCGGGCATCTACATCCCCGGCCTCGGCGGCGTCCGGATCGAGGACATGGTCCTCGTCACCGACGACGGCAGTGAGCGCCTCACGAACGCCGGCAAAGAGCTGACGACGGTCAGGTAACCTGCCCCGCCGTGGCCGACGTCGTCAGCACCAACGAGTTCAAGAACGGGATGCATATCGAGCTGGAAGGCTCGGTCTGGCGCATCGTCGAGTTCCAGCATGTGAAGCCGGGCAAGGGCGGCGCGTTCGTGCGCACCAAGGTGAAGAGCGTCGACTCCGGCTCCGTGGTCGACAAGACGTTCCGCGCCGGCGAGAAGTTCCCGCGCGTCTTCACCGAGGTCAAGAACATGCAGTACCTCTACGACTCGGGCGACGAGGTCGTCTTCATGGACGAGGGCACCTACGAGCAGCTCTCGCTGCCGCACAACTCGCTCGAGGCCGAGCTTCCCTACATGCAGCCGTCGAGCTCGGTTCAGCTCCTGTTCGTCGGCGGCAAGCCGTCGGGCGTGCAGCTGCCAGCGTCGATCGAGCTCACGGTCACCAACACCGAGCCCGGCGTGAAGGGCGACACGGTCTCGAACGTGACCAAGCCGGCGACGCTCGAGACGGGTGCGGTCGTCGCCGTGCCGCTCTTCGTGAACCCGGGCGACCGCGTCAAGGTCGACCCGCGCGAAGGCCGCTACATCTCCCGCGCCTGACGCTCCGGCCGGGCGGCTCCCGCCGGGCGGAGCCCGGCTCCGCCGCCCTCTCGCCGCTCGCCGCGCTCCAGCCGCCGGCCCGTGCTGGAGCACTGTTCCGTCGGCTACGCGCTGCGAGCGACGAGCCGGAGCGCCAGGCGAGCCGCTTCGCCGTTCGACAGCCCCGGTTTCTGACACAAGGTTCGTTGTCCCGCACTCGGTAGGCTCCGCACGTGCCGCGGCTCGTCGACACCACGATTCGGCTGCTCTCGCAGGAGCCGCTTGCCGGGCGCGTCCCGACCGGAGAACTGCTGCGGATCGCCGAGCTGCTCGACGGCGCCGGCTTCGCGCTCCTCGAGGTCTCCGGCGGCGGTGTCTTCGACACGGCCGTCCGCCGCGGCGTCGAGAGCCCGTGGGAGCGGATCCGCGCGCTGAAGTCGCGGACGTCGACGCCGCTCGGCCTGGCGCTGCGCGGCCGCTTCCTCATCGGCGCACGTCCGGTCGGTGCCGACTTCGTGCGCCGCTTCGTCGCTTCGGCGGCCGAGAACGGGATCGACGTCTTCCGCCTGCACGATCCGCTCAACGACGTCTCCAACCTCCGCGAGCCGGGCGAGGCGATCGTCGCCGCCGGCAAGGAGTTTCATGCCGGCCTCGTCTACAGCCCGGGCGACGAGGGTGCGATGGACAAGCTCGTCGAGCAGGCGAAGGAGCTGCCGGAGATCAAGGCAACGCGGGCGCTCGTGCACGATCCGAGCGGCGGGCTCGAGCCGCACCAGGCGGGCGAGCTCGTCGCCCGAGTGAGCGAAGCCTCCGGCCTGCCCGTCGGCTTCTACTGCCAGGGCGCCGGCGGGACCGCGCTCGCGGACTCGCTCGAGGCCGCCAGGGCCGGCGCCGACATGATCGCCTGCGCCGTCTACCCGCTCGCCCTCTCGCTGCATCGCGTCGCGGGCGAGTCGCTGGCCTCCGCTCTCGCCGGAATGGGACTCGGCACCGGCGTCGACGTAGCGCGGCTCTGGGAGGCTTCCGACCTCGTCGACGAGCACATCGGCGACGAGATCGTGACGCCGCACGCACCCCGGATCGCCGTGCGCGCGGCGGAGTACGACCTGCCGACCGGTCTCGTCGCGGCGCTCGACACCCATCTCCGCGCCCACGCCGCCGACGACCGCCTCCTCGAGACGCTCGACGAGCTCCAGCAGATCAGGCGCGAGACCGGCTGGCCGCCCCTGGCCGCGCCGATCGGCCAGATCCTCGCCTCGCAGGCGCTGATCCACGTCCTCTCCGCACGCCGCTACGGCACGGTTGTCGACGAGTTCCGCTCGCTCGTCCAGGGAGGGTTCGGCACGCCGCCCGGCACCATCGACCCCACCGTCGCCCGGGCTGTCGAGCTTCTCTCCGACGGGCTCGACCCGCTCGCGGACGACCCGCCGACCGCCGAGGACGTTCGGCTCGAGGCCGAGGGGCTCGCGGCGAGCGAGGAGGAGCTCGTCCTGATCGCGCTCTTCGGCGAGGAGGCCGAGGCGCTGCTGCGCACGATCAGGGCGCGCCACAACCGCGACGACCGCGGCGAGACGACGCTCGAGGAGACGCGCGAGCAGCGGATCCGCGAGCTCGTCCGGATCGTCCAGGAGAGCGGTGTCGCCGAGGTCGAGATCGAGGACGAGGGAATGCGCGTCTCCGTCCGGCGGGCGGACGAGCGTCCGCCGCTCCAGCTGGCCGCCCCGCTCGCCGAGGACGAGCCAGGCGAGCTGCCGGTCCTCCCAGCGGCGGCGAGCGGCTTGATCCGCGTCGAGTCGCCGATGGTCGGGGTCTTCTACCGCCAACCCGAGCCGGGCACGCCGCCGTTCGTGGACGTCGGTGACGTCGTCACGCCCGGCCAGACGCTCTGCCTGCTCGAGGCGATGAAGCTCTTCAACGAGCTGAAGGCGGACGCCGCCGGGCGCGTGACCGCGATCCACGCCGAGAACGGCAAGCCGGTCGAGTTCGGGCAGCTCCTCTTCGAGCTCGAGCCGATCGTGGCACCCCCCGCACTCTAGTGGCCCGCGCAGCGTCAGCTAGGGCACCTCTGGCGCGAAACCGACACCGCGCGAGCCACTGATGTTCAGCCGCGTCCTCGTAGCGAACCGCGGCGAGATCGCCGTTCGGGTGATCCGCGCGGTCCACGAGCTCGGCGCCGAGGCCGTCGCCGTCTACTCGACGGCCGACCGCGACGCGCTGCACGTCCGTCTGGCCGACCAGGCCGTCTGCATCGGCCCGCCCTCGGCGTCGGAGAGCTACCTGCGGGTCGCGAACGTGATCGCCGCCGCCGGGACGACCGGGTGCGAGGCGGTCCATCCCGGCTACGGCTTCCTCTCCGAGAACCCGGCTTTCGTGCGCGCGTGCGAGGACAACGACCTGGTCTTCGTCGGCCCGGGCGCGGACGTGATGGAGCGGATGGGCGACAAGGCGCGGGCGAAGTCGGAGATGAAGGCCGCGGGCGTGCCGCTCGTCCCGGGAACGGAGGGTGGCGCGACCCTCGCCGAGGTTCGCATCGCGGCCGAGGAGCTCGGCTTCCCGGTGCTGCTGAAGGCGACCGCGGGTGGCGGCGGCAAGGGGATGCGGCTCGTCCACGGCCCGAACGAGCTGGAGGCTGCCTACTCGACCGCCCGGGTCGAGGCCGAGGCGGCGTTCTCGGACGGCTCGCTCTACCTGGAGAAGGCGCTCGTCCCGGCACGGCACGTCGAGATCCAGGTGCTCTGCGACAAGGACGGCGGCGTGCTCACGCTCGGCGAGCGCGAGTGCTCGATCCAGCGGCGCCACCAGAAGCTGATCGAGGAGTCGCCCTCGGCCGCGCTCGATGCGGAGACGCGCGAGGAGATGGAGGCAGCGGCCGAGCGGGCGTGCCGGACGATCGGCTACGAGAATGCGGGCACGTTCGAGTTCCTGCTCGGCGCCGACGGCACCTTTCACTTCATCGAGCTGAACGCGCGGCTTCAGGTCGAGCATCCGGTCAGCGAGCTCGTCACCGGAATCGACATCGTCCGCGAGCAGCTGCGCGTCGCCGCCGGGCAGCCGCTGTCCCTGACCGGCCGGGCGCCGCGGCGCGGGCATGCGCTCGAGATCCGGCTCAATGCGGAGGACCCGTCCCGCGACTTCGCACCCGCACCCGGGACGATCACGCGCTTCAGGCCCCCGCTCGGCCCGGGTGTCCGCATCGACACGCATCTCGAGGAGGGCTCGGCGATCTCGCCGTACTACGACTCGCTGATCGCCAAGCTCGTCGTCTGGGCCGAGGATCGCCCGGCCGCAATCGCGCGGTGCGTCCGCGCGCTGGAGGAGATCGGGCCTCGAGGGCGTTCCGACCACGCGTGGGCTCGCGCTCGACATCCTCCGTTCGGCCGAGTTTGCGAGCGGCGAGTACTCGACGAGCTTCCTGGCGGAGATGGAGGGGCGCCTGCCGGCGCTCACCGCCGGATGAGCCGCGACGGGCACGTGCTCAAGAGCCGCTCACGGCGAGATCCGGATCGAGGGGGACGCGCTCGCCGCGCTCGTGCTCTCGGCGGTCGAGCTGGTCGACGGCGCCCGCGCACGGCGGCCCCGGCGCGGTCTCGACGTCAGCGTCGCGGACGGGAAGGTCGCGGTGGAGCTGGAGCTGGCGGCACGGTACGGCACCGCCCTGCCCGGGCTGGCGCGCGCGGTGCAGGAGAGCGTTACCGACGCCCTGCGGACCGCGGCCGGTCTCACCGTCGACCGCGTCGACGTCTCGATCGAGGAGCTCGACGCGTGAGCACCGGGCGGCGCCAGGCGCGCCGGACGGCGCTCTTCCTCCTCTACCAGTGGGACCTCACCGGCCAGCCGCTGACTGCGCTCTACGAGGGCGAGCCGGACGCGTTCGCGCTCGACCTCGCCGAGACCGTCTCCGGACGTGCGGAGGAGCTCGACCGGCGGATCACGGCCTCCGCCGAGGGCTGGACCGCCGACCGGCTGGGTACGCTCGAGCGGAACATCCTGAGGATCGGGATCCACGAGCTGGAGGAGGAGAGCGTGCCGCCCGAAGTGGCGATGAACGAGGCCGTCGTGCTGGCGAAGCGGTACGCGTCCGAGGACGCCGCCCGGCTCGTGAACGGGATTCTGGCCCGCGTGGCCCGAGAGGAGGTCGCAGGATGAGCGAGGCTGGATCGGCAGATGAGGCTCTCGGCCGCGCCGAGGAGCTGCTCGAACGGCTGAAGGCGACCCGTGAGGAGCTGGAGCGGCTGGCGGCGCAGGAGGACGCGGAGGCCGCAGTCGAGGTGCTGACCGAGCTCGCCGAGCTCGCCAAAGAGGTCGAGGCCGAGCTCGCCAAGGCCCGAGCCCGCGCGGATGCCCCACAGCCCTGACGAGCTCCGCGCGCTCGCCGAGGGCTACCTCGGCGAGCTGGCGTTCACGCCCGAGCTGGGCGGCCTCGAGGAGGCGCTGCGCTACCCGCTCGAGTCCGGCGGCAAGCTCTACCGGCCAGTGATCGCGCTCGCGGTCGGCGAGGCCGCCGGAGCAGTTGCGGAGGACGTCCTGCCGGCCGCGGCCGCGGTCGAGCTCGTGCACACGTTCTCGCTCGTCCACGACGACCTGCCGGCGCTCGACGACGACGACGAGCGCCGCGGCCGCCCGTCCGCACACATCGCCTTCGGGGAGGCGACGGCGCTGCTGGCGGGCGACGCCCTCCTCGCCGAGGCGTTCCGGCTCGCGCTCTCCTACGCGACGCCGATGGTCGGCCGCGAGCTCGCCCAGGCCACGCTCGGGATGATCGGCGGCCAGTACCTCGACGTCAGCGGCGACACGGCCGATCTGGCCGCGCTGCACCGGTTGAAGACCGGCGCGCTCTTCTCGGCCTCGGTCGGCGTCGCGCTCTGGGTGGCGGAGGTGCCGGAGCCCCGGCAGCCCGCGTGGCGCGCGTTCGGCGCCGAGCTCGGGCTCCTCTTCCAGATCGTCGACGACCTGCTCGACGGGGACGGCTACGCAGCCGTGTACGGCGTGGAGGCGGCGCGCCGCCATGCCGACGAAGCCGCCGAGCGCGCGCAGGCCCGGCTCGACGCGATCCCGGCGGACACGAGTGTCCTCGCGGAGATCGTCTCCTCGCTCGCCGCACGCACGGCGTAGTGCGCCCGCCCGCGGCGGTCCTGGCGGCGTTCGGCGTCTCGGCCGAGCCCGAGCGGCTCCCCGGCGGCATGGAGACGTCCTGGCTGTGCGGCGACCTCGTCGTGAAGCCGCTGGATCTGTCCGTCGAGGAGGTCCAGTGGCAGGGAAGCCTGTTCGAGGGGCTTACGAGCGACGGCTTTCGCGTCCCGCGGCTGCACGGCGTCGGCGACGGCTGGTGTGCCTGGGAGTACCTCCCCGGTGAGCACCGCGAGCGCGCCTGGGCTGAGGTGATCGCCGTCGGCGAGCGTTTCCACGCTGCCATCGGCGATGTGCCGCGACCCTCGTTTCTCGACCGGCGCACGAACCACTGGGCGATCGGGGAGCGCGTGGCGTGGGGTCAGCTTCCTCCCGGCGACTTCGCGGACGTCAAGCATCTGCAACGGCTCGTGGAAGCGCTGCGCCCGGTCGACGCGCACGCGAGCCAGCTCGTGCACGGCGACCTGACCGGGAACGTCCTCTTCGCGGACGACCTCGCCCCGGCCGTGATCGACTTCTCCCCCTACTGGCGGCCGACGGGCTTCGCATCGGCGATCGTCGTCGGCGACGCGCTGTTGTGGGAAGGCGCCGACGAGACACTGCTGGCCGCTGTCGGACACGTGGACGACTTCCCGCAGCTGCTGCTGCGGGCGCTGATCTTTCGCGCGGTCGTCGACGCGCTCTTCCGCGCGGGTGAGCCCTGGCGATCCGACGAGGACGACTGCTTCCTCGCTCCGGTCGAGCTCGCGTGCTCGCTGGTCGATTAGCATCGCGTCGTGGAGCAGCGCCTCAGCCTCGTCACCCTCGGCGTCCGCGATCTCGCCCGCTCGCGGGCCTTCTACGAGGCGCTCGGCTGGACGACGGGCGCTGCGCCCGACGACGATGTCGTCTTCTTCCAGGCCCCCGGGATGATCGTCGCACTCTGGGGCCGCGAGGAGCTGGCGGCGGACAGCGGCGTCGAGGACGGCGGCGGCTGGGGCGGGATCACGCTCGCCCACAACGTGCGCTCGCCGGCGGAGGTCGATGCGGTCATCGCCGAAGCGGAGGCCGCGGGCGCGACGATTCCGCGCCACGGCGCCGAGACGTTCTGGGGCGGCTACTCCGGCGTCTTCGTCGACCCCGACGGCCATCCGTGGGAGGTCGCGCACAACCCGGGCTGGACGATCGCAGGCGACGGCTCGACCCCGCTCGCCAAGTAACAAAGTGTTACTTGGCCGCGGCCCGGAGGACGCGGAGGGCGTCCAGGGTCAGCAGGTCGCTCGGGCCAGAGCCCCAGTCGACGACCTCGACGTTGCTTCCCTTCGACCCGGGCGGCTTCCACCAGCGCGCGCCGGGGCGCCAGCGTCCGTCGGCGAGCCGGCGCTCCTCCAACAGCTGGAGCCCGTCGGCCGCCCGTGGGTCGTTGGCCCGGCCCATCCTCGCCAGCACGACGAGAGAGCGGAAGAAGTCGTAGTGCCAGAACGGCGGCTGGTGCATCACGACGAACGACGGCCGGATCGGCTCGCCGGTCGCGAGCGTGCGAAACAGCCGATGCTCGAGCAGGAGCTCCGCCGTGCGCTCGGCTGCGTCCTTCGCCGCCGTCTCCCCGGTGGCGACCCAGTACTCGTGCAGGCCCCACATCGGCGGTAGCGACTCGTTGAACGAGGAGCGGTAGCCGGTTGCGTTCTTGTCGCAGTTCCAGCCGCCGTCCGGCCACTGCCACTCGACGAGCGACTCCGCCAACAACCGGACGCGCGGGTCGTCGGCAAGCCCGAGCCGGCAGCAGACCGCGAGCGCGTTCCCCTCCTGCGAGCCGCATCGCCGGATGAGGCCGTCGATCGTGCGAATGCCTGAGCGGTGGCCCTTGCCGGTGAGCCATGCCAGCACAGTGTCGGCCGCGGCGACGCAGCGGGGCTCGCCGGCGGGGACGCCGAGCTCGACGAGCGAGACGAGCCGCCAGTGCGCACCGCCCCATTTGGCGTAGACGTTGATGCCGAACCCGCCGTCGGTCTGCTGCCCCGCCAGGAGCGCCCGTACCTTCGGGCCTTCGAGGACGCGGGCGGCCTCGGGTGGGTCCGCCTCGCCGAGCAGGTCGCGCTTCGCCTGGAAGACGATCCCGGGCTCGTCCGAGTCGAGCAGCCAGTCCAGGGCGGAGGCGGTGACCGTCATGTGAGCTCGCCGGCGAGGAGGTCGAGCAGCAGGCCGTCGCGCCAGACGCCGTCGGCGTCCAGCCAGTACTCGCGCATGATCCCGACGCGCTTGAACCCGACCTTCTCGTAGCAGCGGATCGCGCGCTCGTTGTGCGCGGCCGGGTCGATCGTGAGCCGGTGGTGGCCGCGATCCCGGATCAGGTGGCCCGCCATCGTCCGCACGGCGTCGGTGCCGAGCCCGCGGCCGTGGTACGGCGCACCGAGGAAGAGGTCGATCGAGGCGTGGCGGAACTCCTCGTCGTCCTCCTCGAAGTACTGGATCATCCCCGCGACCCCGTCGTCGACGACGATCGCGAAGACCACTGCGCCGTCGTCCTCGCCCCGCGCCTTGTCGAGCACGTGCGCGTGGGTGAGCCCGCGCCACCAGCGCGCCACCTCCGGGTCGGCGCCGAGCTCGACGATCCGCGGCACGTCCGCCTCCGCGAGCGGCCGCAGGCGGACACGATCTCCGCGCAACTCCATGACGATCTTGTAACACCCCAGGCGACTACCCTTGCGCCGATGAAGAAGCGCCTCGACGTCCTGCTCGTCGAACGGGGTCTGGCGGAGAGCCGCGCGCAGGCGCAGGCACTCGTGCTCGCCGGCCTCGTGCCGGGCTACGACAAGCCCGGCCACCAGGTGCCGGAGGACGCCGAGCTGGCCGTGAAGGAGCGGCCGCGCTTCGTCTCGCGAGGCGGCGAGAAGCTCGCGAATGCGCTCGAGGGGCTCGACGTCGAGCTCGACGGCCGCGACGCGATCGACGTCGGCGCCTCGACCGGAGGCTTCACCGACTACCTGCTCCAGCACGGTGTCGCGCGCGTCCTCGCCGTCGACGTCGGCTACGGGCAGCTGCATCCGAAGCTGCGCGACGACCCGCGGGTGACGGTGCTGGAGCGCACGAACGCCCGTGAGCTGACCGAGCTCCCGTTCCGGCCGGACCTGCTCGTCGCCGACGTCTCGTTCATCAGCGTCCGGATCGCGCTGCCGCCCGTCGTGCAGCTGCTCGGGCCGGGCTGGGACGCAGTCGTGCTCGTCAAGCCCCAGTTCGAGGTGGGGAAGGACGAGGTCGGCCGCGGCGGCGTCGTCCGCGACGCCGCGCTCCACCGGCGCGTGCTCCGCGACGTCGTCGATGCCGCTCTCGCGTGGGGTGGGACGGCGGTCGGCGTCGTAGACTCCGGGCTGCCCGGACCGAAGGGCAACCGCGAGTTCTTCGTCCACCTGATCAATCGTCCCGACCCCGTGCTCCTCGATGACATCGACCAGCGCATCGACCGTGCCGTCACGGCAGCCTAGGGCCATCAAGCAGGCGGCCGTGATCACGCACGGCAAGCCGCAGGCGATCGGCTCGGCCCTGGCGCGGCTCGCGAACGTCGCGCGGGAGTCGGGTGTCGAGCTGCATCTCGCCGCCGACGAGTCCGAGAAGCACGGGCTGGAGCCGGATGCGGTCGAGCCGGCGGACGTCGACATCGTGGTCGTGCTCGGCGGCGACGGGACGATGCTCCGGGCCCTCGCGCGCTACCTCGGCACCGGCATCCCCGTGATCGGCGTCAACTTCGGGCGCGTCGGCTTTCTCGCCTCGATCGAGCGGAATCACCTCGAGAGCGGGCTCGCGCGCGTCTTCGCCGGCGAGTACCGCGTCGAGGACGTGCCGACGCTCGACGTCGAGGTGGGCGACGAGCGCCGCGTCGCCGTCAACGATCTCGTGATCGCGAGCGCCGTCGTCGGCCGCATGATCCAGCTCGAGTGGGCGGTCGGCGGCGAGGGCCTCGGGCGGCTGGCGTGCGACGGCCTCGTCTGCGCGACACCCTCGGGCTCGACGGGCTACAACTTCTCGAACGGCGGGCCGGTCCTCGTCTGGGGGCTCGACGCGATTGCGATCACCTTCGTGGCGCCGCACTCGCTGAACGCGCGCCCGCTGGTCGTCCCACGCGACGACGAGTTGATCGTCTGGAACCGGACGCCGGACGTCCCTGCGACGGCGCTCGTCGACGGCCACCGTGTCGGCGACCTCGCTCCTGGCGGTCGTGCGGTCGCACGCCTCGGCGAGCAGCGCTCGCTCCTCGCGACCCTGCCCGAGGTGACGTTCTTCAGCCGCTACAGCCAGACCTTTGCTTCGTAGCCTCCGGATCGAGAACCTCGTCCTCGTCCGCGAAGGCGAGCTCGTCCCGGGGCCGGGGCTGACGGCGATCACCGGCGAGACCGGCGCGGGCAAGACGATCCTGACGCAGGCGGTCGGCCTGCTGCTCGGCGCGAAGGGCGACGCGGGCATCGTCGGCGCGACCGGGACGGAGGCGTATGTCGAGGCGGAGCTCGACGTGCCGGAGGGGTTCTTCGACGACGACGAGCTGAGCGGCCTCGCCGAGCTGGCGCCCGGAGGACGAGCCCGGACTCGTGCTCGCACGCCGCGTCTTCGCGCGACGGTCGCACACGCGCCTACGCGTGGGGCCGCGCCGTGGCGCGCGAGGATCTCGCCGCGGCGGCCGAGCGCCTGATCGCGATGTCCGGCCAGTTCGAGCAGCGCCGGCTCGGCCGCCCGTCCTACCAGCTCGACGTCCTCGACGCCTACATCGGCGAGGAGCAGCTGCGTCGCCGCCGTGAGGCCCGGCTCGCCTGGCGGGAGCTCACCGCCGCCCGCAAGCGGCACGACGAGCTGACCCGCGGCGCCGCCGCCGAGGAGGCGCGCCTGCGCGAGCTGGCCGCGCTCGTCGAGGCCACCGAGGGGTTCGAGCCCGACGGCGAGCAGTCGCTGCGCGACGAGCGCGAGCGACTGCGCCACGTCACCGAGCTCGCCGAGGGTGCTGCCCGCGCCGCCGAGGCGCTCTCGCCCGAGGAGGGCGAGGGGGCGACAGGGCTCACGGCAGCCGCTGAGCGTTCGCTGGCCCCGCTCGAGCGGCTCGCGCCGGAGCTCGCGCGCGCCGGTGAGGAGCTGCGCGACGTCGAGCTCCGGCTCCGCGAGGTCGGCTCCGACCTGCGCGCGTTCCTCGCCTCGCTCGAGGCGGAGCCAGACCGGCTCGAGCAGGTCGAGGGCGAGCTGGAGCGGATCTCGGATGCGCGCCGCCGCTTCGCCGCCGTCGACTACGACGACCTGCTCGCACGGGCCGCTGCCGCCCGCGAGGAGCTGGAGGCGCTCGAAGGCGGTCTCGACCCGGTCGCGGCCGCCGCGGAGGCGCTCGCGGCGGCGGAGGCGAGGACGAGCGAGCTCGCGGCCGGCCTGCGCGCGTCGCGGCAGGCGTCTGCCGCCGGCGTTCGCCGACGCCGTCGCCGAGGAGCTGCGCGGCGTCGGCATGGGCGAGGGCGAGTTCCGCGTCGAGCTGCGCGAGCGCGACCCCGGCCCGACGGGCGTCGACGAGGCCGTCTTCCTGATCCGGCCGAACGCGGGACTGCCGTTCGGGCCTGTCGCCGAGACGGCCTCGGGCGGCGAGCTCTCGCGCGTCGCGCTCGCGATCGCGGCCGTCGCGGGCGGCGAGACGATGGTCTTCGACGAGATCGACGCGGGCGTCGGGGGCGAGACGGCGCATGCGGTCGCCGCGACGCTGAAACGGCTCGCCGAGCGCGCGCAGGTGCTGACGATCACGCACCTGCCGCAGATCGCGAGCGTCGCCGACACCCACTATCGCGTCGAGAAGGTGCCCGGCGACCCGACGCACACGCGGATCGAGCCGCTCGACGACGCACAGCGCCGCGACGAGCTCGAGCGGATGCTCGGCGGCAAGGAATTCATCTCGACTCTGCGATGAGCCGATGAGCCTGATCGAGCACACCGGCCCGGCACGCCTCGGCAAGCGGACGAAGGAGCTCGTCCGGCGGCTGCACCCGGACGACATCGCCGTGATCGACCACACCGACCTCGACCGCGTCTCGGCCGAGGAACTGGTCGAGTCCGGCGTTCGCGTGGTCGTCAACGTTGCGCCGTCGCAGTCGGGGAACTACCCGAATCCCGGGCCGCTGCAGCTCGTCCGCGGCGGCGTGCGCCTGATCGACGTCGACGACCCGGATCTCTTCGAGGAGCTCTCCGACGGCGAGCGGCTGACCGTCCGCGGCGCCAGCCTCTTCCGGAACGGCACCTGTCTGGCGACGGGACGGGCGCTCGAGGAGCACGAGCTCGCCGGCGCGCTGCGCGAGCAGCAGGGCCGCGTCACCGAGGCGCTGCAGGAGTTCGCCGACAACACGCTCCGCTACCTGCGCGACGAGGGCAAGCTGCTCGCCGAGGGGATCGACTTCCCCGCGCTCGAGACGAGCTTCCGCGACCGGCATGCGCTCGTCGTCGCGCGAGGGCCTGGGTTCAAGCGCGACCTGAAGATCGTGCGCGGCTACGTCCGCGACTTCCGGCCGGTGCTCGTCGCGGTCGACGGCGGCGCCGAGGCACTCGTCGAGGAGGGCTGGAAGCCGGACGTGATCGTCGGCGACATGGACTCCGTCACCGACGCGACGCTCCGCTCCGGTGCCGAGATCCTCGTCCACGCCTACCGCGAGGGGCACGCACCCGGCGAGGCGCGGCTGCAGCGGCTCGGCGTGCCGTTCCACACCGTCGCTGCGCCCGGGATCTCCGAGGACATCGCGCTGCTGCTCGCCCACGACAAGGGCGCCGAGCTGATCGTCGCGGTCGGCACGCACTTCAACCTCGTCGAGTTCCTCGAGCGCAGCCGCGCCGGGATGTCCTCCACGTTCGTGACGCGGCTGAAGGTGGGGGAGATCCTGGTCGACGCGAAGGGGGTCTCGCGGCTCGTCAGCCGGCGGATCGGCGTCTGGCCGCTCGCCCTCTTCGGGCTCGCCGCGCTCGCCGCGCTGCTCGTCGCGATCCTGGCCTCACCGGCGCTGCGCAACGTGTTCGGCCTCTAGCCATCTAGGCTTCACGAGTGTTCGACCTCCGCTACCACGTCGCGTCGCTCGCGGCAGTCTTCCTGATGCTCGTCGTCGGGATCCTGATCGGCGTCGGGATCTCCGGCCGCGGCTTCGTCGACGACGCGGAGCGCAACAGCTTCGAGCGGGAGATCGCCGGGCTGAAGGAGGACGTCGACGCGGCCAACGAGAGCGCCGACGACTTCGAGCGGCGGCAGCAGGCTGCCGAGGAGTTCGTCGAGAGCGCGTACCCCGCGCTCGCTGCGAAGCGGCTGGACGGCAAGAACGTGGCGATCCTCGTGCTCGGCCCGGTCGACCCGTCGGTGAGCGCGATCGAGCGCGCCGTCGAGGAGGACGCGGACGGGCGGGTGTCCCGCATGCGCGCGCTCGAGCTGCCGCTGCGGCTCGAGTCCGTCGAGGCGGCGCTGAGCGAGAAGCCGGAGCTGGGCGGCTACGTCGGCGACGATCAGCTCGGCAACCTCGGCCGCGACCTCGGCCGCGAGCTCGCCGCCGGCGGTGAGACGCCGCTCTGGGACGCGCTCGAGAGCGAGCTCGTCGAGGTGCGCGAGGGCGGGCTCGCCGATCCGGTCGACGGGGTGATCGTGATGCGGACGGCCGAGCCGCAGGCGGGCGAGAGCTCGCGCTTCCTCGCCGGCGTCTACCAGGGCCTCGGCAGCGCCGGCGTGCCCGTGGTGGGCGTCGAGCCGACCCGCGTCGAGCAGAGCGCGATCCCTGCCTTCCAGCGCCACCGGCTCTCGACCGTGGACGGCATCGACACGCCCGCCGGCGAGCTGGCCGTGCTGCTCGTGCTCGCCGATCTCGACGCCGCCGGCGACTACGGCGTCCGCGACACCGCCGACCGGATCCTGCCGCCGATCGAGCCGCTCACGCCGCCGAGTGGCTGAGCCGTTGACGGTCCTGATCGCCGCGCGCGACGAGGCGGAGCGGATCGGGACGACGATCGAGGAGCTGAGACGCCAGTTCCCGGACGCGGAGGTGATCGTCGCCGACGACGGCTCCCGCGACTCGACCGCGTCGGCGGCCGAGGCCGCGGGCGCGCTCGTCCTCCGTCTCCCGCACCGCGGCAAGGGCCAGGCGCTGACGATCGGGGAGCAGCATGCGGCCGAGGGCGACCTCCTGCTCTGCGACGCCGACCTCCGCGGCGACCTGCGGCCGCTCCTCGACGGCGACGGCGACCTGACGGTCGCCGCGTTCGCGCGCAGGCAGGGCGGCGGCTTCGGGGTCGCGAAGCAGGCGGCGCGGCGGCTGATCGCGCTCGTGTCCGGGTTCGAGGCCCGGGAGCCGCTCTCCGGCCAGCGGCGGCTGACGCAGCGCGCCCGGGCGGCGGTGTTCCCGCTGGCGGCCGGGTTCGGCTGCGAGACGGCGATGACGGCCGACGCGGCGCGCGCGGGCCTGACGATCACGGAGGTTCCGGTCGACCTCGAGCACCGCGCCACCGGCCGCGACCTCCGTGGCTTCCTCCACCGCGGCCGTCAGCTCCGCGACATCCTGCTCGCGTTCGGCCCACAGGCGCGCAACCACCGCGGCCTGCGGCTGCCGCTCGTCGGCTGGGTCGTCGGCGTCGCGTACCCGAGCGTGCTGCCGGTGGCGGCGATCGGCGTCGCCGACGACCTCTGGAGCGGCGAGGAGCGGGGCTTCCGCGCCCACCTCAGCACCGGTGCCACGACGGGGGTTCTGAAGCTCGTCGCGATCCCCGCCTACGCCGCTGTGGCGGACGCGCTCGCTCTCCGGCGCGATCCTCGTCGCCCTCTCCGCCAACGTCCTGAACCAGCTCGACACCAAGCCCGGGCGGGCGCTCAAGGCATATCTGGCGGCCTCGATTCCGCTCGGGGCGCCGAAGGCGATGGCCGTCCTGCTCGCGCCCTACGATCTTCGAGAGATGGCGATGCTGGGGGACTCCGGATCGAACACGCTCGGGGCCGTGCTAGGTTTCGAGTCCGTGGGGAGGTTCACGGAGAGGCAACGCTGGAGCGCGATCGCGGCGCTCGCGGGCCTCACCCTCCTCGGCGAGCGGCGATCGCTCGGCGAGCTGATCGAGCGGACGCCGGTCGTTCGCGAGCTCGACGCCTGGGGCAGGCAACTCTCGTGAGCGCCAACGAGACCGGGCAGACGAAGTACATCTTCGTCACCGGGGGCGTGGTCTCGGCGCTCGGCAAGGGCATCGTCGCCGCCTCGCTCGGCCGGCTGCTGAAGGCCCGCGGCCTCCGCGTCCAGGCGCAGAAGTTCGACCCGTACCTGAACGTCGACCCCGGCACGATGAGCCCGTTCCAGCACGGCGAGGTCTTCGTCACCGAGGACGGCGCCGAGACCGACCTCGACATCGGCCACTACGAGCGGTTCGTCGACGAGAACATGTCGCGCAACGCCAGCCACAGCGCCGGCGCGATCTGGGACGCCGTCCTGCGCAAGGAGCGCAAGGGCGAGTTCCTGGGCGCCACCGTCCAGGTGATCCCGCACATCACGAACGAGATCAAGGCGCGGATCAAGCGGGCCGCGAAGGCGTCGCCCGTCGACATCGTCATCTCCGAGATCGGCGGCACCGTCGGCGACATCGAGTCGCTCCCGTTTCTCGAGGCGATCCGCCAGTTCCGGCGCGAGGTCGGCCAGGAGAACGTCCTCTACCTGCACTGCACGCTGGTCCCGTTCATCGAGGCCGCGGGCGAGCTGAAGACGAAGCCGACGCAGCACTCGGTCAACGAGCTGCGGCGGATCGGTATCCACCCCGACGTGATCGTCTGCCGCTCGCACGAGGAGCTCTCGCAGGACATCAAGGACAAGATCGCGCTCTTCGCCGACGTCGACATCCGCTCGGTGGTCGCGTCTCCGGACGTCTCCGACGTCTATCTCGTCCCGGCCGTGCTGCAGGCACAGGGGCTCGACGAGCTCGTCGTCCAGCGGCTCGGGATCGACGCGCCGCCCGCCGTGCTCGGCGAGTGGCAGGATCTGATCGACCGGATCGGGGAGCCGCGCGAGGAGGTCACGATCGCGCTCGTCGGCAAGTACGTGAAGCTGCACGACGCCTACCTCTCCGTGCACGAGGCGCTCAAGCACGCCGGCGTCCACCAGGGCGCACGGGTTCGCGTCCAGTGGGTCGACGCCGAGGACATGTCCTACGAGGAGGCGGCCGAGCTGCTCGAGCAGGTCGACGGCGTGCTCGTGCCGGGCGGGTTCGGCTCGCGCGGCTGGGAGGGCAAGATCCTCGCCTGCCAGGTCGCGCGCGAGCGCGGGATCCCGTACCTCGGCATCTGCCTCGGCATGCACGTGGCCGTCTCCGAGTTCGCCCGCCACGTCGCCGGGCTCGACGGCGCCAACTCGACCGAGATGGATCCCGAGACGCCGTACCCGGTGATCGACCTGCTCCCGGAGCAGAAGGAGATCGAGGATCTCGGCGGCACGATGCGGCTCGGCGCGCAGGCGGTCGAGCTCGCCGAGGGCACGCGCACCCGCGACGTCTACGGCGAGGCCGTCGTCCACGAGCGCCACCGGCACCGCTACGAGGTGAACAACCAGTACCGCGACCAGCTGATCGCCGCCGGGCTCGTCGTCTCAGGGACGTTCCAGGAGGGCCGTCTCGTCGAGATCATCGAGCTGCCCGACCATCCGTGGTTCGTCGCGAGCCAGTTCCACCCGGAGTTCAAGTCGCGGCCGACGAGGCCGACGCCGCTCTTCCGCGAGTTCGTCGGGGCCGCAGCCGTGCGGCGGCGCTCCCGCGCCGGCGTGGCGCTGCGCGCCGCCGGCTAGGAGGGTTTGGCGGAATGGCGCTCGTCGCCGGAGTGCGATGCTCGTTCCGAAGCAAGGACGCAGGGAGTGTCGATAGCCGAAGCTATCGACACGACTGAGGACGCAGGGTCGGGGCGAGCAGCGCGACCCGGCGGCTCAGCCGCTATTTCGCCAAACCCTCCTAGTCGTCGGCGACGGGCCAGCCGACCGAGACGAAGAACGGCATCCCGGCGACCTGCGCCTCGTGGGCGCGGAACTCGATCTCGACGCGGCTCCCGTCCTTCCGCTGCAGGACGGTCCTGCCGCGCAGCCGCCGCGCGGTCAGGGCGCCGACGAGCTGCTCGTCCAGGTCGAGCTCGGGCGCCAGCTCGCGTGCGCTCAGCGCGAGCAGCTCCTCGCGGCTGTAGCCGAGGAGGGTGCAGGCGTACTGGTTGACGGCGATGTGACGAAAGTCGTCGCCGACGACGAAGACTGCGACGGGACCGTTGTCGAGCGCCTCCGCGAGCAGAGTTGCTTGAATCAGCGGCTCGGCGACTCCCATACTACGAAAGGTACATCTTTCTGCCGAAATCTCCATCCCCGACTGCTGCCGCTCTTCCTCGAGCTCGCCGCGATCGCGAGCCCGCCCGGCGAGGAGCGGGCGGTCGCCGACCGCGTCGTCGACGAGCTGCGCGCGCTCGGGCTCGACGTCCACGAGGACGAGTGCGGCCCGGAGATCGGCTCGACGATCGGCAACCTGCTCTGCCGCCTCCCCGGCCGGAGCGACGGCGGCACGCCGATCTTCTTCTGCGCCCACCTCGACACGGTGCCGCCCCAGGGGCCGCTCGAGCCCGTCCTCGGCGAGGACGGTGTCGTCCGGAACGCCGGCGGGACGATCCTCGGGGCCGACAACAAGTCGGCCGTCGTGGCGATGATCGAGGCGGCGCGCCGCATCGTCGAGGAGGGCCGGCCGCACGCCGGCGTCGAGCTTCTCTTCACGCCGAAGGAGGAGGTCGGCCTGATCGGGGCCGGCGCCTTCGACATCACGAAGCTCGAGGCAGAGCTCGGGTTCGTCTACGACCAGGCCGCTCCGATCGGTGACGTGATCATGGGGGCGCCGTACCAGCGCTCGATGCTCGTGCGCTTCCACGGGCGGCCGGCGCACTCCGGGATGGTTCCGGAGGAGGGCCGCTCGGCGATCGCTGCGGCGTCGCGGGCGATCGCCGACCTGCGCCTCGGCCGGATCGACGAGGAGACGACCGCGAACGTCGGCCTGATCCGCGGCGGCAGCGCACGCAACATCGTCCCCGAGTGGTGCGAGCTCGAGGCGGAGGCGCGCTCCCACGACGCGCGCAAGCTCGCCGACCTCGTCCAGGAGATGCTCGACACGTTCGCGTTCGCAGCGAGCACCGCGGAGTGCACGCTCGAGACGGAGGTGAGCGAGACCTACCAGGGCTACCGCTTCAAGGACTCCGACCCGATCGTCCAGCTCGCGGCGACCGCGCTCGGGCGCTGCGGCTACGAGCTCGTCCCGACCCTCACGGGCGGCGGCGCCGACGCGAACGTCTTCAACACGAAGGGGCTGCCGTGCCTGAACCTGGCGAACGGGATGATGGAGATCCACACCGCCGACGAGCACATCGCGGCGGACGACCTCGACGCGATGGTCGAGGTGACGCTGGCGCTGGTCGATGCCGCTCGGGCTTAGACGCGGGAGCGTCTCGGCGATCGTCGAGGAGCTGCCGGGCATCGTCCGGCTCGAAGTGGATGGGATCCCCTGCGTCGCCTATCCGCGGCTGACGGGCGAGGTCGAGGTGGGGGACGACGTGCTCGTGAACGAGCAGGCGCGGCTGCTCGAGCTCGGCTCCGGCGGGTTCGACGTCCTCTATGCGAACCTGACCCGCGGGCTCGGGCTCGCCGCCGAGGAGGGCGCGCACGTGATGGCGCTGCCGTACACGCCCGGCCAGCTGGCGATCCGGCGCGGCGAGGAGGAGGAGAACGAGCTGCCTGTCGACCTCGACGGGACGCCGGTCGTCCTCTGCACGGTGCACAGCCAGGTCGCGCCGGTGTGCGCGGGGCTCGCCGGGACGGGCGTCGCCTACGTGCAGGTCCAGGGCGGCGCCCTGCCGGTGCCGCTGTCCGACGCCGTGCGCTCGCTCAAGGAACGCGGTCTGATCGCGCTCGCGATCGCCGTTGCTCCGTGCGTCGACGGCGACGTCGACTGCGTCACGTCTGCGGCGGCGTTCGCGCTCGCCGTCCGGGAGGACTGCGACGCGATCGTCTGCTCGGTCGGCCCGGGGATCGTCGGGACGGGAACGGCGCTCGGCCACGGAGCGCTCGCGCTCGCGGACGCGGCCAACGCAGCGAGCGCGCTCGGCGGCCGTCCGGTCCTGGCGGTCCGCCGCTCGGATGCCGACGACCGGGAGCGGCACCGCGGCGTCTCGCACCACGCCGAGGCGGTGCTCGCGCTGGCGCTCGGGGACGTCACCGTCCCGGACGAAGCCGACGGCGAGGGCTGGCGGGAGGCGTGCGCGGGGCTGCCGCTGTCGCACATGGGCCGCGGCCCCGACGAGGAGCCTGCATTCTTCCGCGCGGCCTATGCGGCCGGCGTCGCCGCCCGGGTGCTGCGCTCCTGATGGAGGAGCGCCGTCTCGGCCCCGTCGTCGGCCTCGGCACCTGGAACACGTTCCGCGGCGATGCTCGCCTCGCCGGAGCGATCGTCGATGCGGCGCTGACCGCCGGCGTGCGCTGCTTCGACACCTCGCCGATGTACGGCTCCGAGGAGGCGCTGGGGTCGGCGCTGGCGCGCCGCCGCGACGACGGCGACCGTGCTGACGAAGATCTGGTCGCCGTCGCCGGAGGAGGCGCGGCGCCAGCTCGCCGACCAGCTCGCCTGGTTCGGGCGCATCGAGGTCGAGCAGGTGCACAACCTCGTCGCCTGGGAGCAGCACCTGCCGTGGCTCGAGGAGGAGCGGGCGGCAGGGCGGGTCGGCAGGCTCGGTGTCACGCACTACTCGCCGTCGTCCTTCGGCGAGCTCGCGCGTGCGCTGCGCACCGGCCGCTTCCAGACGCTCCAGATCCCGCTGAACCCGCGCGAGCGGACCGCCGAACGGGAGCTGCTGCCGCTGGCGGCCGAGCTCGGCGTCGCCGTGATCGTGATGGAGCCGTTCGACTCGGGCGCGCTGCTGCGGCGGCCGCCGCGGCCGGAGCAGCTCGCGCCGCTGCGCCCGTTCGGGGTCGAGACATGGCCGCAGGCGCTGCTGAAGTGGAGCGCTCTCCGACCCGCGCGTCGACCTCGTCATCCCGGCGACGTCGAAGCCGGAGCGCACCGCCGAGAACGCCGCCGCCGGCGAGCCGCCATGGCTCGGCCCCGACGAGCGCGCGCTCGTGGAACGGCTCGCGGGCGCCTAGCGGTATCGTTCGGCCGCCCATGCGCATCGGCGTCGCCAAGGAGATCAAGCCGCAGGAGTACCGCGTCGCGCTGACGCCGGCCGGCGCGCGCGAGCTCGTCCAGGGCGGGCACGAAGTGGTCGTCGAGGCGGGTGCAGGGGCGGGGAGCCAGTTCGCCGACGAGCAGTACGAGGCGAACGGCGCCCGGATCGCGTCCGTCGGCGAAGTCTGGGAGAGCGCCGAGCTCCTGCTCAAGGTGAAGGAGCCGATCGCGCCCGAGTATCCACGGCTGCGCGAGGGGCTGGTGCTCTTCACGTACCTGCACATCGCCGCCGACGAGCCGCTGACGCGGGCGCTCGTCGAGAGCGGGATCACCGCCGTCGCCTACGAGACGGTCGAGACCGAGGATCGCCGGCTGCCGCTGCTGGCGCCGATGAGCGAGGTCGCCGGCCGGCTCGCCGCCCAGGCGGGCGCGCACTACCTCGAGCGGCCGAAGGGGGGCCGCGGGCTCCTGCTCGGCGGAGTCGCGGGCGTCGCGCCGGGCAAGGTCGTCGTCATCGGCGGCGGCATCGTCGGCTACAACGCCGCCGTGATCGCGCTCGGCCTCGGCGCCCAGGTGACGATCCTCGAACGCTCGGTCGACCGGATGCGCCATCTCGAGGAGACGCTCCACGGCCGGGTCAGCCTCGTCATGTCCTCGACCCTGCAGATCGAGGAGTCGGTGCAGGACGCGGACGTCGTCATCGGCGCCGTCCTGATCCCCGGCGCGCTGGCACCGAAGCTCTTGACCCGCGAGATGGTGAAGGGGATGAAGCAGGGGAGCGTCTTCTGCGACGTCGCGATCGACCAGGGCGGCTGCGCCGAGACCTCACATGCGACCACGCACGACGACCCGGTCTACGACGTCGACGGCGTCACGCACTACTGCGTCGCGAACATGCCCGGCGCCGTGCCGATCACGTCGACGAAGGCGCTCACGAACGTGACCCTGCCGTACGTCGAGGCGATCGCCGACCACGGCCTCGCCGCCGCCGTCGCGCGCGACCGGGCGCTCGCCGGCGGCGTCAACGTCGTCGACGGCAAGATCACGTACGAGGCCGTCGCCGAGGCGCACGGCCTCGAGTACACGCCGCTCGAGGACGTGCTCGGCGCCTCACCCGTCGAGAGCTAGCCGCGGTCGGGAAGCTGCTGCACGGCCCAGCTGTTGCCGTCGGGGTCGCTGAAGAAGACGAACGAGCCCCAGTCGAAGATCTGCACCTCGCTGACCTCGACGCCGCGCTCCACGAGCTCGGCCCGGGCGGCGTGGATGTCCGCAACGACCAGCTGCAGGCCCTCCTGAGAGCCGGGCTTCATCTGCCCGAGCCCCGTTCCCATCGCGATCGAGCACGCCGATCCAGGAGGCGTCAGCTGCACGAACCGGAGCTCGTCGGTGACCTGGTAGTCGTGGTCGGCCTCGAAGCCGACCTGCTCCGTGTAGAAGCGCTTGGCGCGATCGACGTCCGAGACGGGCACCTGCACCAGCTCGAGCCGCCAGTCCATGCGCCTAGCCCGCGGCCTGCTTCTGCTGCCGCGCCTCGAGCTGCTTCTGCGCCTTCGAGGGGCTGAGCTTGACGACGACCCACGTCACGCCTGCCGCCAGGCTGACGATGGCGACGATGTAGACGACGAGGCCGATGAGACCGAGGACAGTGTCCATGCGCGCCGTACAATAGCCACGTGCCGCGGGCGTGCGTAATCGTGCTCGACGCCGTCGGCGCGGGAGAGTTGCCCGATGCGGCCGATTTCGGAGATGAGGGATCGAACACGCTCGGCAACGTGGCCCGCGCCGTCGGAGGTCTCGACCTGCCCGCGTTGGAGGCACTCGGCCTCGGCAACGTGATGGAGCTCGAGGGCTGCCCGCCGCAGCCGGGCGCTCCCGCCGTCGCCGGCCGGCTGCTGGAGCGGTCGAAGGGCAAGGACACGACCACCGGTCACTGGGAGCTGGTGGGCGTCGTCACGCCGACCGCGATGCCGACCTACCCGCACGGCTTCCCGCACGACGTGATCGACCCGTTCATGCACAAGACGGGGCGCGGCGTGCTCGGGAACAAGGCCGCGTCGGGGACGGAGATCATCCAGGAGCTGGGCGAGGAGCACCAGAAGACGGGAAAGTGGATCGTCTACACCTCCGCGGACTCCGTCTTCCAGATCGCCGCACACGAGGAGACGATCCCGCTCGAGGAGCTGTACGAGGCGTGCCGGATCGCTCGGGAGATCCTGACCGGCAAGCACGCCGTCGGCCGCGTGATCGCGAGGCCGTTCGCCGGGTCGCCCGGCAGCTACGAGCGGACGCCGAACCGCCACGACTTCTCGCTCGAGCCTCGTCGCCCGAACTACCTCTCCCTGATCCGCGACGCCGGCAACACGGTGCACGCGGTCGGAAAGATCAGCGACATCTATGCCGGCTGCGACATCGACGAGTCGTTCCCGACGAAGTCGAACGTGGACGGGATCAACAAGACGGTCGAGCTGCTGCAGACGATCGAGAGCGGGCTCGTCTTCACGAACCTCGTCGAGACGGACATGCTCTGGGGTCACCGCAACGACCCCGTCAACTTCCACCGCTGCCTGCAGGACTTCGACCGCCGGCTCGAGGACATCCTCGAGGCGCTGCGCCCCGGCGACCTGCTGATGATCACCTCCGACCACGGCTGCGACCCGACGACGCCGTCGACCGATCACTCACGCGAGCACGCGCTCCTGCTCGCGTACGCGGCGGGGCGGAATGCGAAGGGGGCCGTGCACGAAGGCGAGTTCGGCGACGTCGGCGCGACCGTGAACGCCTGGCTCGGCGGCAAGGCGCCGGGCCGCGGGATCCCGGGCACGCCGATCCTGGAGCCGTGATCCACCCAGCCGAGCTGATCGAGCGGAAGCGAAATGGGGAGGAGCTCCCGGCCGACGAGATCTCGGAGCTGATCCTCGGCTACGCCCGCGACGAGATCCCGGACTACCAGCTGGCCGCGTTCTGCATGGCCGTCTACTTCCGCGGGATGACACCCGCGGAGACGTACGCGCTCACGGACGCGATGATCCGCAGCGGCCGCACGCTCGACCTCGGCGCCGCACTGGGCCGCAAGGTCGTGGACAAGCACTCCACCGGCGGTGTCGGCGACAAGACGACGATCGCGGTCGGCCCGATCGTCGCGGCGTGCGGCGTCCCGGTCGGGAAGATGAGCGGCCGCGGCCTCGGGCACACGGGCGGGACGCTCGACAAGCTCGAGTCGATCCCAGGCTTCAGCGTCGACCTCTCGGTCGACGATTTCGTCGGCCAGGTGAAGGACGTCGGGCTCGCGATCGTCGGCCAGACCGACGACCTCGTGCCGGCCGACAAGAAGCTCTACGGCCTCCGCGACGTCACCGGCACGGTCGACATCCTGCCGCTGATCGCCTCGTCGATCATGTCGAAGAAGATCGCCGGCGGCGCGGACGCGATCGTGCTCGACGTCAAGGTCGGCGACGGCGCCTTCATGAAGACGCTCGACGACGCGCGCGCGCTCGCCGAGACGATGCTCGAGCTCGGCGAGCAGGCCGGCCGCGAGGTCGTCTGCCTGCTCACCGACATGGATCAGCCGCTCGGAGCCGCCGTCGGCAACTCGCTCGAGATCGCCGAGGCACGCGACACCGTCCGCGGCGAGGGGCCGCCGGACTTCACGGAGCTCGTGCTCGATGCCTGCGCGCGGCTGCTCGCGCTCTCCGACCTCGGGATCGACGAGGACGAAGGGAGACGGCGTGCCGAGGCGGCCGTCGAGGACGGTTCGGCGCTCGGGGTCTACGAGCGCTGGATCCGGGCGCAGGGCGGCGATCCCGATCCCGAGGCGCTGCCGCAGGCGCCGGTCGTCCTGCCGGTGCGCGCGCCGCGGGCAGGCTCGGTCGTCCGCCTGGGGGCAATCGCCGTCGGCATGGCAGCCCTGCACCTGGGGGCCGGGCGGCGGACGAAGGAGGACGCGATCGACCACTCCGTCGGCGTCCTCTGCCACGTCAAGCGCGGCGAGAGCGTTGCCGACGGCGATGTGCTCGCCGAGGTGCACGCGCGCGACGAGGCGAGCGGGGAGGAGGCCGTCGCGGCCGTCCTGGCCGCGTACGAGCTCGGCGACGAGCCTCCGCGCGAGCACCCGATCCTCCTCGACGTCGTCTCGTGATCGTCCGGGCCGAGCGCCCCGAGGACGAGCGCGAGCTCGCCGGGCTGATCGACGCCGCCTTCGGTGACACCGAGACGTCGGCCTTCACCGCCGCGATCCGCGCGTCGCCCGGGTACGTCCCCGAGCTGACCTTCGTCGCCGAGGACGGCGGTGAGCTCGTCGGCTTCACGATGCTGAGCTACGTGACGGCCGGCGCGCGCGACGTCCTGATCCTGACCCCGATGGCGGTGCGACCCGACCGGCAGCGGGCCGGGGTGGGAAAGCGGGTCGTGCGCGCGGCGATCGTGGCCGCCGACGAGCGCGGCGAGCCCGTCCTCCTGGTCGAGGGCGTGCCGTCCTACTACCCGCAGTTCGGCTTCCGTTCCGCGAGCGAGCTCGGCTTCGAGCGGCCGGATCCGCGCATCCCGGAGCGCGCGTGGATGGCGCTGCCGCTCGGCGCCTACGACCCCTCGGTCGCCGGCCCCGTCGTCTACCCGGACTTCTTCCCACCGCCGCCCGCGGATGCCTGAGCTTCCCGAGGTCGAGAGCGTCCGGCGCGCGATCGCGCCGGCGCTCGAGGGCCGGCGCCTCGAGCACGTCGAGATCGACGACGTTCGGCTGACGCGGCCGGAGGACCCGCTCGAGGTGGCCGCCGAGCTCACCGGCGAGCGCGTCGAGCGCGTCGACCGGCGCGGCAAGTACCTGATCGTCCGCTTCGCATCCGGCCGGGCGCTCCTGATCCACCTGCGGATGACCGGCAGCCTGCTGCGGGAGCCGGGCGAGGCGTCGCACGTGCGCGCCCTGCTGCGGCTGGACGACGGCAGCACGGTCGGCTACCGCGACGTGCGGCGCTTCGGCACCTGGCTCCTGCTCGAGCCGGGCGAGCTCGAGCCCTATCTCGGCGCGCGCCTCGGCGAGGAGCCGCTCGTCGCCGCGTTCACCGCGAAGGGCCTCGGCGAGCGCCTGCACGGGCGGCGGGCACCGCTCAAGGCCGCGCTGCTCGATCAGCGCACGCTCGCCGGGCTCGGGAACATCTACGTCGACGAGGCGCTCTGGTACGCGAAGCTGCATCCGCTTCGTCCGGCCGGTTCGCTCGACGCAGCCGAGCTGAGGCGGCTGCACCGCGCGATCCGGAAGGCGCTCGAGCTCGGCATCGCCCGCCAGGGCTCGACGCTCTCCGACTACCGCCTCCCGGACGGCTCGGCCGGGACGATGCAGCGGGAGTTCCGCGCCTACGGCCGCACCGACGAGCCGTGCGACCGCTGCGGGACGCCGCTTCGGAAGACGCGCGTCGGCGGCCGCGGGACGTGGTTCTGCCCGCGCTGTCAGACGCTCTGAGCGAACCGGCGCTCGATGTAGGGCAGGAAGTGGCCCGCATAGCGCCGCTGGAGCTCCGGCAGCTGCCAGTCGCTGCCGCGAACGACTCCGCGGCACGTGTCGTTGCCGCACGTGCAGTCCTCGACGAGGTACGCGCCCTCCGCTTCCCAGAGGGCGTAGTCGCCCGTGATCTCTCCACCCGCCCCGATGTCGCGCCGTGCGACCACGGTGATCGCGTCCGCCATCCAGACGCTCGGGTCGCACGAGTGGTTGACGAAATAGTCGAGGCCGTCCTCAGGCGCCGCGAGGAGGATGTCGTCGTCGACGAACGAGAACGAGCACGGCGGCACCTCGCCCGCGGCGAGTTGCGCCCGCGTCCAGGCGGTGCCGCCCCAGATCAGGACGACCTCGCCGGCCCTGATCGGGGACGTCGCGAAGAGACCCGTGCCGTGGATGGGCGACGGGCCGGACGCGAGCCGGGGGTCGAACCACGTCTGCGCCGGATACTCCACGGGTCGGAGGCTACGCGCCCGGCTGCGGCTGGGCCCAAAAACAGCGAGAGGCCCGGTTGCCCGGGCCTCTCGGCTGGTCGTAGGAGTGGGGGCTCCTAGCCTTTTCCGCCTTTCCCCTTGCCGTTGCCCTTGCCGGGGTTCTCGCCTGAGCTCTTGTTCTCAGCCGCGGCCTTCGCCTGCTCGGCCTTTGCCTTGGCGGCCGCTGCCTTCGCCTTGGCAGCCTTGGCCTTCTTGGCCTTGGCAGCCGCACACGTGCCGATGCTGTCGCCGTGACGGACGTGAGCGGGCTCGGCGGCCTTTCCGACGCTGATGGTCTTGCCCTTGTGGCAGATCGTCACCTTTTTGCCGTACTGATACTGGGCGGCGCTGATCGCGCTCTGCGCGGCGCCTACGCCTCCGAGAGCTGCAAACGCCACCAGGAGGCTCGTGGTGAGCGCTGCGGCGACTGCGGCCCGGCGCATACGTGGATTGGTCAACTGAGCTCCCTTCGACAGCGTGCGTGTGTACTCGTCCTAACCCAACTGATGCTTCGGCATGCAAACTCATGCGCGCTCAATCGTTAAGGTTTTGTACGAAGCTCGTCGGCGTCGATGCCCAGCGGGTTGAGGGATTCGGCCCGATCGAGTGCGCGCGCGCGCACCGCACCGTCGGTGACGGCGGCGAGGTCGAGCCAGGCGACCCAGTTCTCCGGATTCAGCTCGAGCGAGCGCTCGAAGCTTCGCTGTGCGGCTGCGTCGTCGTCGAGGAGGAGCTCCGCCTCGCCGCGTAGCTGCCAGGGCTCCTCGGACCAAGGGGCCCAAGCGATCGCACGCTTTGCCTCACGAAGCGCTTGCTCCGGCTCGTCGCGGTTCGCCGCCTCTGCGCTCGCGGCCGCAGCGCCGTTGCCGACGTGCGTGACGAGCGCCAGCGCCAGGACGGGTACTGCGAGAGCGAGGGCGACGCGCGCGGCGGCGTCCCACGAGCTGGCCGCCCGGCTCACGAGCCTGAGCGAGGAGAGCGGCCGCGCAGAACAGCGCCGGCACCGTTGCGACGGGGATCTCCCAGTTCCAGTCGAGAGCGGCTTGGAGCAGGAAGGCCACGAACGCCGCTGCGGCCGCTGGACCGATCGGGCTGGAACGGGACTGCGGGATCGCGGTCAGCGGCACTGCGAGTGTGGCGAGCAGGAGCGCGAGACCCACGGGCCCGAGCTCGGCGAGGGTTTCCAGGTAGAGGTTGTGCGCGTCGCGGGCAGGCAGCCCTACCGAGCCTTCGCGGACGAAGCGAGCCTCGAAGCTGCCGGCCCCCGTGCCGAGCAGCGGCTCGTCGGCCACCATGGTCGTCGCGACGCGCCACCACTCGCCCCGTCCGTTTCCGGCGAGGCTGACGAGGCCGTCACTCCGGCTTGCCGCGATTGCGCCGAGCGGGAGTGCGACGACGGCGGTGACGAGCGCGACTGCCGCCAGGACACGGCCTGACGTGCGAGTCCAGGCGCGGGAACGGCTGTCGCCCCGCTCGACCAGGATCGCCGCGCCGGCTGCGACGATGCCGAGAACGACGAGGCACAGCGCGAAGCGCGAGCCATCGTGCTGCGCGGCTTCGAGTTCGGCCCCGTCGGTCGTCAGCGCGGGAAATCGCGCCAGAACGAGCACCGCAAGGGCGGCGGGCGCCGCCAGTGGCACCGAGACGGTCAGCAGGCGTCGGCGACCGGGGTCGATCAGCGTCTGCACGATGAGACCGGCGACAAGCGCACCGATCGCGCCGCGGCTGACCGTGAAGTAGAGCGTCGGCAGGAGCACCACGAGGCTGATCGCGCTGGCGCTGCGCACGGGGACGCTGCCGTGGGCGGCGAATCCGACGGAGAGCAGGATCCCGACCACGACGACGATGGCGAGCGCGTTCGCGTATCCGATCGGTTCGTCCAGCTGGTAGCCCGCCGGCTCGTAGGCGCCGCCCACATGCCCCGGAAACAATCGAGTCGCAAGTCCGTAGAGTGAGAGTGCGACAGCGCCTGCGACCACGCCGCCCAGCAGTCCCGCGACGGCTCCCGGCAGGCCGAGCAGCAGAAGCGCGGCGGCGGCAGCCGTTACGTAGAGGATGCCGCGCTCAGCCTCGAGTACCGGCGCACCCGCCCCGGCCGACCACAACGCCGAGACGGCGGCCCAGCCCGCGACGAGCGCGAGGCCGCCGACGAATACGAGCTCGCGTCGGCCGGGCGAGGGAGGATCAGCGACGACGAGCACTGTCACGCCGACGAGCGCGAACCCGAGCGTGGCGAGCCCCCATTGACTCGGGAAGTAGCCGCCGTCCATGACGCCGAGACCCACGACGGCGGCGAAGGCGGTGAGGAAGGCGGCCGGTGCTGCCGACCGGGACACGCGGACAGTCTAGGAAGGCGTCCGGCGGGTCGGCGCTAGGCGGCGAGTCGGGCGTCGAGCTGGCCCGACTTGTCGAGCCGCCAGAGCTCGGTGTAGCCGCCGATCGGGGTTCCGTCGATCAGGATCTGCGGCACCGTCCAGCCGCCGGTCAGGTCCTGGAGGCGGCGGCGGAACGCGGGATCGTCGTCGAGCGAGATCTCGTCGTAGGGGATGCCCTTGTCGTCGAGGAGCGCCTTGGCGCGAACGCAGTAGCCGCACCAGCGCGTGGTGTAGATCTCGATCCTGCTCATCGCCCCTACAACGGCCGAGAGCGCGGAATCGTTCCCGTCGGCCGCCCTCTCTAGACTCGGAGAGTGGCCAGGACGTATCGAACCGAAGCGGTCGTGCTCCGTTCGTTCAGGCTCGGCGAGGCCGACCGCGTCCTCCACGTCTACACGGCCGACCGCGGCCGTGTCGGCGCCGTCGCGAAAGGCGTGCGGCGGACGAAGTCCCGCTTCGGCGGCCGGCTCGAGCCCCTCTCTCACGTCGAGCTGATGCTGCACCAGGGCTCCGGCGAGCTGCAGACGGTGACCGGGGCCGACCTGCGCTCTTCCCACCACGAGGCGCGCGAGGACCCCTACCGGCTCGCGGTCGGGCTGATCGGCGCCGAGGCGATGCTGCGGCTGTTCCCCGAGCAGGAGGCGAACGAGCGGGCGTTCACGGCGCTGACGCGGTTCCTCGACCGGCTCGACGCGATCCCCCCGCGCGCGCCCGCGAGGCCGGCGCTCGATCCGCTCGTGCTCTCGTTCCAGCTGAAGCTGCTCTGGCTCTCCGGCTACATGCCTCATCTCGACGCGTGCGTCGAGTGTGGGGCGGCGGAGGGGCTGACGGGGTACGCGCCGGCAGCCGGCGGCGCCGTCTGCAGCGACTGCGGCGGCAGCTCGATCGCGCTCTCACCGGACGGGCTGCGCGGGATCACGACGCTGGTCGCGACGCCGATGTCCGACGCGCACGACGCGGGCCTCACCGACCGCGGCGCCCGCGAGGCGCTGGCGCTCGTGACCGCCTCCTACGAGCACCACGGCGGCTTCCGCCTCCGCACGCTCTCGGCCTCAGCCTGACTTCGGCGTCTTCCAGTCGGCGGCGAGCAGCTCGCCGATCCGGCTGCGCACGCCCTCGAGCGGCAGCCGCTCCTGCGCGAGCGAGTCCCGGTCGCGGACGGTGACCGTGTCGTCCTCGAGCGTCTGCTCGTCGATCGTCAGGCCGTACGGCGTCCCGATCTCGTCCTGGCGGCGGTAGCGCCGGCCGATCGCGCCGTTGTCGTCGTACTCGACGCTGTAGTGCCGGCGGAGCTCCTCGTAGAGCGACCGTGCCTTCTCGACCATCGCCGTGTCCTTGCCGATCAGCGGCAGGATCGCCGCCTTCACCGGCGCCAGCTGCGGGTGCAGGCGGAGCACGGTCCGGTCGCGCTCGCCGACGACCTCCTCGTCGTAGGCGTCGATCATGAACGTCAGCATCGAGCGGTTGACGCCGAGCGCGGGCTCGATCACGTACGGCACGAACCGCTCGCCACTGCCGGCGTCGACCCACTCGAGCTTCGTCCCCGACGCCTCGGTGTGCTGGGTCAGGTCGAAGGCGCCGCGGTTGGCGATCCCCTCGAGCTCGGACCAGCCGATCGGGAACAGGTACTCGATGTCGCTCGTGCCGCTCGAGTAGTGCGAGAGCTCATCGGCGTCGTGCGGGCGGACGCGGAGGTGGCTCTCGCGGACGCCGTAGCGGAGGTGCCAGCGGTAGCCGCGCGTCGACCCAGTAGCGGTACCACTCGTCCGCCTCGTCCGGCGGCACGAAGAACTCCATCTCCATCTGCTCGAACTCGAGCGTGCGGAAGATGAAGTTGCCGGGCGTGATCTCGTTCCGGAACGCCTTGCCGATCTGCGCGATCCCGAAGGGCGGCTTCCGGCGCGCGATCTGGGCGACGTTCTTGAAGTTGAGGAAGATCCCCTGCGCCGTCTCGGGACGCAGGTAGACGTCGACGCCGGTCTCCTCGACCGCGCCCACGCGGGTCTGGAACATCAGGTTGAACTGACGCGGCTCGGTCAGGTCGCAGTCCGGCGTCTCGCCCGGCCGCTTCGAGGGGCGCTTGCCGCAGCGGATCTCCTCGTGCTCGGGATCGTCGAGGTGGTCGGCGCGGAAGCGCTGCTTGCACGTCCGGCAGTCGACGAGCGGGTCGCTGAACCCGCTCACGTGCCCCGAGGCCTCCCAGACCTTCGGATGGAGGATGATCGAGGAGTCGAGCGCGACGATGTCGTCCCGCTCGCGCACCATCGCCTCGAGCCAGCGCGCCTTGACGTTGTCTTTCAGCAGGACGCCGTAGTGGCCGTAGTCGTACGAGCTGCCGAGGCCGCCGTAGATCTCCGACGAGGGGAAGACGAACCCTCGCCGCTTCGACAAACTGACGATCTTGTCCATCGTGACGGCATCGACGCTCATGAGTCCGCAGAGGCTATCGAGATGACGCCCGCGGTCGTGGCGGCCGAGCAGGCCGGGATCGCGTTCACGCTGCACGAGTACGAGCACGAGGCCGGCGCCGCGTACGGGCTCGAGGCGGCGGCGAAGACCGGTGTCGACCCGGCGCGCGTCTTCAAGACGCTCGTCGTCAGCCAGGACGGCGCGCTCTCGGTCGCGGTCGTCCCCGTCGCCGCCCAGCTCGACCTCCGCGCCCTTGGCAAGCGGGCAGCGCTCGCCGAGCGCGCCGCCGCCGAGCGGGCGACCGGCTACGTACTGGGCGGGATCAGCCCGCTCGGCCAGCGCAAGCGGCTGCCGACGCTCCTCGACGAGTCGGCGCTCGCGTTCGAGACGATCTTCGTCAGCGCGGGCCGTCGTGGCCTCGAGCTCGAGCTCGCCCCCGACGACCTCGTCCGCCTCACCGACGCCCGGGTGGCGGCTGTAGCCTCCGGCGGGTGAATCCAGCGCGCGAGGTCGTCGAGCTCCACATCGTCTCGGACTCGACCGGCGAGACCGCGGCGCGCCTCGTCGCGGCGCTCGAGGCGCAGTTCCCGGAGCAGCCCTTCGAAGAGGTTCGGCACCCGCAGATCCAGACGATCGACGACCTGCAGCTCGCGGTGAACCGTGCCAAGGGTAGGCCGGCGGTGATGGTCTACACCCTCGTCGACCGGGGCATGCGCGAGGCGATGCGCACGCTCTGCCGCAGCGCGCGCCTGCACTACTGCGACCTGCTCGGCCACCCGATCGAGTCGATCGCCAAGGTGTCCGGGATGGCGGCGCGGATGACCCCGGGCGCGCGGCCGCCGCTCAACTCGGCGTACTTCAAGCGGATGGAGGCGATCGAGTTCGCGGTCAAGTTCGACGACGGCGTCGGCAGCGGCCTGCGCGAGGCCGACGTCGTCCTCGTCGGCGTCTCGCGCACGTCGAAGACGCCGCTCTCGATCTACCTCGGTTACCTCGGCCAGAAGGCGGCCAACGTGCCGATCGTGAAGGGGATCAAGCCGCCGCCCGAGCTCTTCGAGATCGATCCGATCACGATCGTCGGCCTGACGATCGACGCCGAGCGGCTCGCCGAGATCCGCGCCGCCCGCGTGCGTGGGATGGGAGGCGAGAACCGTCGCTACGCCGAGATGGTCGAGATCTACGACGAGCTCGAGGAGGCGGCGGCGCTGCATCGGCGGCTCGGCTGCCCGGTGATCGACGTCACCGGCCTCTCGATCGAGGAGACGGCCCACCGCGTCGTCCGCCTCGTCGACCGGCGCCGGCAGGAGGCGCATGCCTGAGAAGCCCGGCGTCCCGCTCTGGCGCTGGGGACTGTGGTGGACGATCCTCGGCGCCGCGGTCTTCGTCTTCTACGTCCTGCTGACGCCGATCTGGCTCGGCCTGCGCGCCGCCGCGTGGCTCGCGGAGCTCCGCTCCCGCCGCCGGAAGGGCTCCGCTTGACAGGTGTCCTCTGATTTGGTCAACTGTCTAAGTCAAATGACTCAGACGGGAGGTGACCGGCATGGCCACGATCGAGGAACCACGTGCGGTGAACGAGGAGAAGCTGATGCAGTTCGTCTTCCGCGCCGTGGACGAGGTGGGCGCGACGCTGAACGCGGCGCTCGTCGTGATGGGCGACAAGCTCGGCCTCTACCGCGCGCTCGCCGGCGCAGCGGCCGCTGACGTCCGCCGAGCTGGCCGAGCGCACCGGACGGCGGAGCGCTACGTCCGCGAGTGGCTGAACGCGCAGGCGGCGGGCGGCTACGTCGCCTACGACCCGGACGAGCGGCCGCTACACGCTGCCGCCCGAGCAGGCCGTCGCGCTGACCGACGCCGAGAGCCCGGCGTACCTGCCCGGCTTCTTCCAGATCGCGCTCGGGCTCGGTGCATCGACTCGCCGCGGATCACCGAGGCGGCCGCAGCGGCGACGGCTTCGGCTGGCACGAGCACGTGCACGACGTCCACGAGGGCTGCGAGCGCTTCTTCCGGCCCGGCTACAACGCCAACTGATCGGTGCAGTGGCTGCCGGCGCTCGACGGCGTCGTCGAGAAGCTCGAGCGCGGCGCGACGCGTCGCCGACGTCGGCTGCGGCCACGGCGCCTCGACGATCCTGATGGCGAAGGCGTTCCCGCGCCTCGACCTTCGTCGGCTCCGACTACCACGAGGGCTCGATCGAGACCGCGCGCGGCCGCGCCGAGGAGGCGGGCGTCGCGGACCGCGTGCACTTCGAGGCCGCGCCTGCGGCGGGCTACCCCGGCGCGGCTACGACCTCGTGACGATGTTCGACTGCCTGCACGACATGGGCGACCCGGTGGGTGCGGCCCGCCACGTGCGCGAACGCTCGCGCCGGACGGCACGTGGATGATCGTGGAGCCGCTGCCGGCGACCGCGTCGAAGACAACCTCAACCCGGTCGGCCGCGCCTACTACGGCTTCTCGACGCTGCTCTGCACGCCCGCGTCGCTTTCGCAGGAGGTCGGGCTCGCGCTCGGCGCCCAGGCCGGCGAGGCACGAATCCGCGAGGTCGTCGAGGCCGGCGGCTTCACGCGCTTCCGCCGCGTCGCCGAGACGCCGTTCAACCTCGTCTTCGAGGCACGGCCATGAAGCGCCTCCTGCTCGCGCTCGGGATTCTCGCCGCCACCGCCGTTTCGGTCGCGGTCGCGCTGGTGTCACAGCCGGCAGCTGGCGGCACGACCCCGCTCGCCGCCCATCATCAGCACGACGGCAGCCGCAAGAACGCGCAGGAGCGCTACCTGTACGTCACCACGATCGCCCAGAGCGCGACCGACCCCGACTTCATCGCGGTGATCGGCGCCGATCCCCGCAAGCGCGACTACGGAAAGATCGTCGACCGCGTCGACATGCCGAATGTCGGCGACGAGCTCCATCACTTCGGCTACTCGCCCGACCAGAGGCGCCTGATCGTCCCCGGCCTCTTCTCGAACCGCGTCCACGTCTTCGACGTGAAGGGCGGCGGGAAGAAACTGAAGCTGCGGGCGGTCAACGAGGACCTCGTCGCCGACAGTGGCTATGTCGTGCCACACGGCGTGATGGCGATGCACGGAATGGTGCTCGCCCCGATGATCGGGGCCGCGACCGATACGACCCGCCCGGGCGGCGTCGTCGAGCTCGACGACAAGACCGGCGAGTTCAAGCGCTACTTCGGCCCAGGCCCCACGCGCAAGCCGGGCGATCTCGGGCCGAAGTACATGTACGACTTCGCGATGCCGCCCGACGCGCACCGCGCCATCAGCACCGCGTTCGGGCCCCCGCGCTCTGCGGTGGCGGGATCGACCCGACGTGCCTCGGCGACGAGGTCGCCGTCTGGGACGTCGAGCAGGAGAAGGTGATCCAGACCGCCGACCTCGGGAAGAACAACGGGGCGCTCATGGTTCGTTTCGACAACGCGGACGGCGTCCGCCGCGCCTTCATCAACACGCCCGGAACGAGCGCGGTCTGGCTCGCTGACGACGACGATCACGACGGCGTCTTCGACTTTCAGCAGGTGCTCGGGCCCGACGACGGCCTGCTGATCCCAGCGGACATCCTGCTCTCCTACGACAGCCGCTACCTGTACGTGACCAATTGGTTCGGCGACACGGTGCAGCAGTTCGACGTCAGCGACCCGTTCGAGCCGGTGCTCATCTCGACGGTGTCGCTGCCGCACCCGAACATGCTGCGGCTCTCCCGCGACAACTCGCGCCTGTACGTGACCAACTCCCTGCTGACGACGTGGGACGACGACACGCGCTTCGGCCCGGCCCGCAACGGCGAGTACGGGCTCTGGCGCTTTGACGTCGACGCGGCGACCGGAAAGCTGACCTCGTTCACGCCCGACGGCAGCGCGTGGGTCAGCTTCGAGAACATCCGGAAGAAGTCGACGACCGGTCCCGCCGGGGCGCACATGATGCTCTTCGACCCCAGCATCCGGCTCGAGCCGGGCGAGCACTGACAGAAGCGACTGTCCACGACCTTTAGGAGGCGAGACGCCATGCAGCACGAACACGACAGACCTGCGTCGTTCCATCGTTCCCCGCAGGACGCGATGACGGCGCCGAAGGAGGAGTTCCTCTACCTGGCCTGCCTGCACGAGGGCACGGGCGTCGACCGGCCGGACTTCCTCGCCGTCGTCGACGCGGAGGCGGGCCGGATCGTCCACGAGCTGCCGATGCCGAACGTCGGCGACGAGCTGCACCACTTCGGCTGGAACCGTTGCTCGTCCGCCTGCCACGGCCCCGACCGCTCGCACCTGGTCGTGCCCGGCTTCCGCTCATCGCGGTTTCACATCGTCAACGTCGCGGACGATCCGCGCCGGCCGTGGATCGAGAAGGTGATCGAGCCGGACGAGGTGATCGCTGCGACCGGCTACACGCGGCCCCACACCGTGCACTGCATGCCCGGCGACAACATCGTCGTCGCCATGCTCGGTGACGCCGACGGCAACGGTTCAGGCGGCTTCGCCGTCCTCGACGCGAAGACGTTCGAGGTGAAGGGCCGCTGGGAGAACGGCGGCGCGCGGCCGCCGCTCAACTACGACTTCTGGTACCAGCCGCGCAAGAACATCCTCGTCTCGTCGGAGTTCGGCGAGCCGAACGCGTACGAGCCGGGCTTCGACCTCGCCGACGTCGGGGCCGGCAGATACGGGCAGCGGATCCACTTCTGGGATCTCGAACGGCGGACGCTGGAGCAGACGGTCGACCTCGGCGAGAAGGGGCTCGTGCCGCTCGAGATCCGCTGGCAGCACGACCCCGACTCCGAGCAGGGCTTCGTCGGCGCGGCGCTCTCCAGCGTCATGTTCCGCTTCCACCGCGAGAACGGCTCGTGGGCGGCCGATCCGGTGATCGAGGTCGAGAGCGTCGAGCTGGCGGGATGGCCATTCCCCGTTCCGGGGCTGATCACCGACCTCGTACTCTCGATGGACGACCGGTTCCTCTACTTCGCGAACTGGTTGCACGGCGACATCCGCCAGTACGACGTCTCCGACCCCGCGCGGCCGAAGCTGACGGGCAGCTCTGGCTCGGCGGGGTGCTGGGAAGCCGAGCGACGGGTCGCGGCAGCTGAGCGGCGGCCCGAACATGCTCCAGCTCTCGTTCGACGGCCGCCGCCTGTACGTGTCCAACTCGCTCTACTCGACCTGGGACAACCAGTTCTATCCGGAGCTGCAGTCCTGGCTGCTGCGGATCGACTGCGACCCGAACGGCGGCATGCAGATCGACCCCGACTTCTTCGTCGACTTCTCCGATCGCCCCGGCGGGCCTGCGCGCGCGCACGAGGTGCGCCTCCAGGGCGGCGACTGCACGACGGAGATCTTCCAGTGATCGTCGCGCACCACCTGGTCGAGGGACTGGCGCCGGCAATCGTGGCGGCCGCGACGAGCGGCCCGCTCCTGCTCGTGGCGGTGCGTGCGCGCCTCGGCGGGACGGGCGGACGCCGGCGCTCGATTCGCGCGCGCCGCCGCGCGAGAATGAGCCGGACGTGAGCGAACCCGCTGCGAAGACCACCGCCCGCTCGGCGGCCGAGGACGCGCTCCTCGACGCGGCCGAGCGGCTGCTGGTCGACATCGGCTACGCCAGGATCACCACGCGCCGCCTGGCCGAGGAGGCGGGCGTCAACCACGGGCTCGTCCATTACTACTTCGGCTCGAACGAGAACCTGCTCGTGCGCGCCCTGGAGCGCTTCACCGAGGGGCTGATCGACCGGCAGCGGGAGCTCTATGCCGCCGACATGCCCTTCGTGGAGAAGTGGCGAACTGCGATGCGCTATCTGGTGGCCGAGGACCGCACGTACGAGAAGGTCTGGCTCGAGTTGCAGGCGATGGCCTGGAACGACGAGGGGCTGCGCGACCGGCTCGTGCGCGTGAACGCGGAGTGGCGCGCCGTGC
>CAVTSN010000009.1:0-123368 GCA_963737455.1 uncultured Gaiellaceae bacterium
CTCGCCCTCGGGAACACCGTCGTCCTGAAGCCGTCCGAGCTCTCCCCCGTCGTCGGCGGCCTGCTCTGGGGCGAGATCTTCACCGAGGCCGGCCTGCCGCCGGGGGTGCTAAACATCGTCACGCATGCACCGGGCGAGGCCGGGCCGATCGGCGACGAGCTCGTCGAGAACCCGCACGTCCGCCGGCTCAACTTCACCGGCTCGACCGAGACCGGTCGCAAGCTCGCCGAGGCGGCCGGCCGGAATTGAAGCGGATCGTGCTCGAGCTGGGCGGCTACAACCCGCTGATCGTGCTCGCCGACGCCGATCTCGAGTACGCGGTCGACGCGACAACCTTCGGCGCGTTCCTGCACCAGGGCCAGATCTGCATGTCTGCGCGGAAGATCATCGTCGAGCGGCCGATCGCGGACGCATTCGTCGAACGGCTGACCGCGAAGACGAAGACACTCAAGGCCGGCGACCCGAAGGAGCACGACACGATCATCGGGCCGCTGATCACCGAGGGCGCCCTGCAATTGGTCTCAGACCGGGTCGCGGACGCGGTCGCGAAGGGCGCAAGGGTGCTCGCCGGCGGCGAGGCCGAGGGGCCGTGCTTCCAGGCGACGCTCCTCGCCGACGTCCCTGCGGACTCGGAGTTCGCGCAGCAGGAGACGTTCGGGCCCGTAGCGGCGATCGAGATCGTCGACTCGGCCGACGAGGCCGTCGCGTCCGCGAACGCGACCAGGTACGGCCTCGCCTCCGGGATCCTCACGAGCGACACCGACCGCGGCCTTGCGCTCGCCCGACAGATCGAGGCGGGCATCGTCCACGTCAACGACCAGCCGGTCGGCGACGAGCCGCAGATGCCGTTCGGCGGCGTCAAGGACAGCGGCTTTGGCCGTTTCGGCGGTTCCGCCGTCGTGGACGAGTTCACCGAGATCCGCTGGGTGACGGTGCAGAGTGGCCCGCATCCCTTCCCCTTCTGATGGCCGAGCTCGTCACGCTCGCCGAGGCGGTCGACGAGCTCGTCCACGACGGGGACGTCGTCGCGCTCGAGGGCTTCACCCACCTGATCCCGCACGCCGCCGGCCACGAGCTGATCCGGCAGCGTCGCCGGGAGCTGACGCTCGTCCGGATGACGCCGGACGTGGTCTACGACCAGCTGATCGGGATGGGCTGCGCGCGCAAGCTCGTCTTCTCCTGGGGCGGCAACCCCGGCGTCGGCTCACTGCACCGCTTTCGCGACGCCGTCGAAACGGGCTGGCCTGTCCCCCTCGAGCTGGAGGAACACTCCCACGCCGGGATGGCCGCGCGCTACGCCGCCGGGGCGGCCAACCTGCCGTTCGGCGTCCTCCGCGGCTATGCAGGAACCGAGCTCGCCGCGCAAAGCGGCTCGACCGCGACGATCACCTGTCCGTTCACGGGCGAGGAGCTGGCCGCCGTCGAGGCGCTGCGCCCGGACGTCGGGATCGTCCACGCGCAGCAGGCGGACGAGGCCGGGAACGTCCAGCTGTGGGGGATCACCGGCGTCCAGAAAGAGGCGGTCCTGGCCTCCCGGCAGGCGATCGTGACCGTGGAGGAGATCGTGCCGGAGATCGAGCAGCGGCCCGGCGGCCTCATCCTGCCCGGCTGGGTGGTCGCCGCGATCTGCCTCGCTCCGGGCGGCGCACACCCCTCCTACGCCCACGGCTACTACGACCGGGACAACGCCTTCTACGTCGAGTGGGACGCGATCGGCCGCGAGCGCGAGACGTTCGCCGCATGGATGGAACGGCACGTGCTCGGAACCGCCGACGTGGGCGAGTACCACGCCTCGCTCGGAGTCGCCGCGTGAGCGCAACCACGATCACGTTCACGGCCGACGAGATGATGGCCGTCGCGGCCGCGCGGCTTCTGCGCGACGGGAACGTGTGCTTCGTCGGGATCGGCCTCCCCTCCCAGGCCGCCAACCTCGCCCTGCGCACGAACGCCCCGGAGCTGGTGTTGATCTACGAGAGCGGCACGATCGGGGCGAAGCCGTCGCAGCTGCCGCTCTCGATCGGCGACGGCGACCTCGCCGAGACGGCGACGGCCGTCGTCTCGGTGCCGGAGATCTTCGCCTACTGGCTGCAGGCCGGCCGCATCGACGTCGGCTTCCTCGGCGCCGCCCAGATCGACCGGCACGGGAACCTGAACAGCACCGTGATCGGCGACTACGAGGAGCCGAAGGTCCGGCTCCCGGGCGCCGGCGGTGCCCCCGAGATCGCGACCTCGGCCCGCGAGGTGTTCGTGATGCTCCGGCAGACGCCGCGCACGTTCGTCCAGGAGCTGGACTTCCGCACCACGCTCGGCCACGCGGTCTCGACGGTCGTCACGGATCTCGGCGTGCTCGAGCCTCGCGGCGCCGACCGCGAGCTGACGCTGACCGCGGTCCACCCAGGCGTCGAGCCGGACGCCGCGCGCGAGGCGACCGGCTGGGACCTGCGCGTGACGGACGACCTCGAGCGCACCGCCCCGCCGACGGGCGCGGAGCTGACCGCGCTGCGGGCGCTCACCACCCGGGACGACCGGTGACGGACGTCGATCCGGCGTACCTCCATCCGGAGTACCGCTCGACGGTGACGAGAGCGCCGTCGCGCGTGCTGCTGACGATGCCCGAGGAACTGCACGCGCTGGCGGGGCCTGTGTTCGGCGGGGACGCGGTGGCGGCGGCCGACGCCGACCTGACCCAGGGCAACGGGGGCGAGCCGCTCGGCGAGCGGATCATCGTCACCGGCCGCGTGCTCGACGACGACGGGCGCCCAGTCCCGAACGCGCTGCTCGAGATCTGGCAGGCGAATGCGGCCGGCCGCTACGCACACGACGGCGACCGGCATCCCGCGCCGCTCGACCCGAACTTCACCGGCGCCGGCCGGACGCTGACCGGGGCGGACGGCAGCTACCGGTTCGTCACGGTCAAGCCCGGCGCCTACCCGTGGCGGAACCACGAGAACGCATGGCGCCCCGCCCACATCCACTTTTCCGTCTTCGGGCAGGCGCTGACGCAGCGACTCGTGACGCAGATGTACTTCCCGGGCGACCCGCTCTTCGAGCACGATCCGATCTTCAACTCGGTCCGCGACCCGCGTGCCCGCGACCTCCTCGTTGCCCGCTTCGACCTGCCGACCACCGAGCCCGAATGGGCACTCGGGTACCGCTGGGACATCGTCCTCCGCTCGACCCCCTTCGAGACATGAGGACACCGTCACAGACCGTAGGACCGTTCTTCTCGCTCGGCCTCTGCGGCGCGCCGCAGCACGAGCTGCCGAACGGAAGCGTCCGCGTCGAGGGCCGCGTCTTCGACGGCGAGGGAGCGCCAGTCAACGACGCCCTGCTCGAGCTCTGGAGCCCCGAGCACGGGTTCGGCCGCGCCAGCACGGATGCCGAGGGCCGGTTCGCCTTCCTCGTCCCCGACGGCGCGCGGCGCTTCGAGCTGCTGGTCTTCGCGCGTGGGCTGCTGAAGCCGGGCGTCACGCGCCTCTATCTCGACGACGAGGGCGCCGAGGACCCGACGCTCGTCGCGCGTCGCGAGGACGGCGTTCTCCGCTTCGACGTCCGCCTCCAGGGCGACGACGCGACTGCGTTCTTCCAGCTGTGACCACGACCGAGGAGACCCGCCCGATGATCCGCACAAAGCCGCCCTTCCGCGCCGACCACGTCGGCAGCCTGCTCCGCCCGCAGCGCGTCCTGACCGCCCGCGACGACGCGGCCGCCGGCCGGATCGACGCCGCCGAGCTGCGGTCGATCGAGGACGACGCGATCCGCGAGGCCGTCCACCGGCAGGAGGAGATCGGGCTCCGCTCGGCGACGGACGGCGAGTTCCGCCGTGCCTCCTGGCACATGGACTTCATCTACCAGCTCGACGGGATCACGAAGGAGGCCGGCCACATCGCCGTCACCTTCCACAACGAGCAGGGCGACATCGAGTTCACGCCCGCGGCGCTGCACGTCGACGGCAAGCTCGGCGTCTCGAAGACCATCTTCGGCGACGACTTCCGCTTCCTCCAGCAGGCAGTGACGCGCAACCAGCCGAAGCTGACGATCCCGTCGCCGAGCATGGTCCACTACCGCGCCGGCAAGGCGGCGATCGACCCGGCCGTCTACCCCGACCTGGACGGGTTCTGGTCAGACCTGACGGCCGCCTACCGGGACGAGGTCGGGCGGCTCGGCGAGCTCGGCTGCACGTATCTCCAGGTCGACGACACGAGCCTGGCGTACATGAACGACCCGCACCAGCGGGAGTACATCGCCTCGATCGGCGGCGACCCCGAGCGTCAGCACGTCGAGTACATCCGCCACATCAACGAGGCGCTCGCGGAGCGCCCCGACGGGATGTCGGTGACGACGCACATGTGCCGCGGCAACTTCCGCTCGTCGTGGGCGGCGGAGGGCAGCTACGACTTCGTCGCCGAGGCGCTCCTGAACGAGCTCGAGGTCGACGGCTTCTTCATGGAGTGGGACGACGAGCGGTCGGGCGGGTTCGAGCCGCTGCGCTTCCTGCCGAAGGGCGAGAAGCAGGTCGTGCTGGGGCTCGTCACGACCAAACGCGGCGAGCTCGAGTCGAAGGACTTGCTCAAGCGGCGGATCGAAGAGGCAGCCGCCTTCGCCCCGATCGAGCAGCTTTGCCTCTCGCCGCAGTGCGGCTTCTCGTCGACCGTCGAGGGCAACGCGCTCAGCGAGGACGAGCAGTGGGCAAAGCTGGCGCTCATCGTCGAGGTGGCCGACGAGGTCTGGGGCTCGTGAGCCGCACTGTCCGCGACGCCACCTTCGAAGTCTTCCGCCGCCGCGGGCTGACGACGATCTTCGCGAATCCAGGCTCGACCGAGGTGCCATTTCTCGCCGGCCTGCCGGATGACCTGCGCTTCGTGCTTGCGCTCCACGAAGGCTCCGTGCTCGGGCTCGCAACCGGCTGGGCGCTGGGGCGCGGCGAGCCTGCGCTGGCTCTCCTGCACACGACGGCCGGCCTCGGGAACGCCGTCGGCGGCATCGCGACAGCGCGGGTCAACCGTGCTCCGGTCGTGATCGTCGTCGGGCAGCAGGACCGCCGTCACCTCGTCTTCGAGCCCTTCCTCGCCGGTCGGCTGCAGGGGCTCGCGGGCGAGTACCCGGTCTGGGCCGACCAACCGGTTCGGGCGCAGGACGTGCCGGGCGCGATCGACCGCGCCTGGCACGAGGCCGCGACCGCGCGTGGCCCGGCGCTCGTCGTCGTCCCGATGGACGACTGGCTCCAGGATGCCGATGACGAGCGCGAGGACGCCGCCGCCGACCGCGTCCTGCGCGTGCGGGCCGCCGACGAGGCATCAGTTTCCGAGCTCGCAGCCTTCCTCGACGGAGCGCGGACGCCCGCCGTCGTCGCAGGCGCCGGCGCCGCGGACGAGGAAACGTGGACGGCGCTCACCGCCCTTGCCGAACGGCTGGCCGCTCCCGTTTTCCAGGAGTCGTTCGGCGCGCGCGCCGGCTTCCCGCAGGATCACTCCCACTTTGCGGGCTTCCTGCCCGCCGACCGCCCTCGCCTGCGCGAGGCGCTCGCGCCACACGACGCCGTGCTCCTCGTCGGCGCCGGTGCCTTCCGACAGTCGCCTTGGACACCTGGACGCTTCACGGAGCCCGGAACGCGGCTCGCGCTCGTAAGCGATGACGCGGTCGAGGTGCACCGCAGCCCCGTCGGGCTCGCCATCCTCGCCCCGCCCGGGCCGACGGCGCGAGCGCTCGCGGACCGCGTCGCCGCCCGGGATACGGCGCCGCCCGCCACCTTCGTTTCTCCCCCACCCCCCACGCCGCCTGCGCCCGGCGAGCCGCTCACCGCGAGCCACGTGCTCGCAGCGCTCGCCGGGCGCCTGCCGGCGCAGGCGATCCTGGTCGAGGAGGCGCCCGTCGACCGCCCCGAGATCCACGACCGGCTGCCGGCGCGGACGCCGCTCGGGTTCGTCAGCGCCGCGATGGGCGGACTGGGCTTCGGCGTGCCGGGCGCGGCCGGGCTCAAGCTCGCCTTGCCAGACCGCCCCGTCGTCGCTGTGATCGGCGACGGCTCCTCGCTGTACGGGATCCAGGGGCTCTGGAGCGCCGCCCACTATCGAGCCGGAGTCCTCTACGTGATCCTCTCGAACGGCGGCTACGCGATCATGGACCGGCTTGCCGAGCGCAGCGGCCAGGACGGTCCCTGGCCGGGGTTCGCGGAGGTCGACATCGCAGCCCTCGCGCTCGGCTTCGGCTGCCCCGCCAGCCGGATCTCGACGCACCACGAGCTCACGGCTGCGCTCGACGAGGCGATTCCGACGCTTGCAGCCCGCACCGAGCCGCTCCTGCTCGACGTCGCGATCGCACCCACGCTGACGTTCGCGCCCTGACGGATGGAGGGCGCCGCGCGGGCGCCCTCCAGCTGTCAGGGCAGGCACTCCTAGGTCACGCGGAACGTCTTCTTGAGCGCCGGGCGCGCGCTCGAGCTGAACGTGTACGTGCCCTTCTTCAGCGTCAGCGTCCAGTTCGCCCGGCCGGTGCCGGCGCGGCTCGTGGACTTGCTGACGCCCGGTCCGGAGAGCACGAAGTTCTGCGTCTTCGACGAGTCGTTGACGACGAACGTGTACTTCCCGGCCGGAAGCTTCGTGACCGCCTTGCCGTCGAGCCGCAGCAGGATGAATCGCTCACCCACGGCGCCCTGCAGCGTCTTCCCGCTCGTGATCGTGGTCGGCAGCAGCACGGCCAGGTTCGGGAGCGTCGAGATGACGCCGTACTCCTTCGCGTACCGCGCGAGCTGCGTCACCTGGGCGCGGTCGACGACAGCGCTCCAGATCGGCAGGCGCACGTTCCGCGACGCCGCCGGGAGCAGGTCGCGAATTTCCTCCGGATGCGCCTGGGAGTACGTGAGCGACTTGTTGATCGCCGCGCGGAATCTCGCGGCTAGACCGGGGTTGCGGGCGGCCCACTCGTCCCGGGAGGCGTAGCCCCCGATCGGGAAGAAGCGGCCGAGCACGGGGCCGGGCGCCATCACGGTCCGGCCGCCGTCGGAGAGCACCTGGGAGAGGAACGGCTCCGGCGTCCAGATCGCGTCGACCTGCCCGTTGTTGAGCGCCGAGCGCATCGCCGGGAAGGGCAGCGCGAGCAGGCGCACGGAGTTCGGGTCGACACCGACCTTCTTCAGCGCGGCCTTGATCATGACCTCGCCGACGCCCTTGAGCGCATTGACCGCGATCGTCTTCCCCGCGAGGTCGGCCGGCGTGCGGATCGAGCTCGAACCCCGAACGAGGATGTTCTGCCAGTTATCCGTCTCGTTCGTGCCCTCGACCTCGCTCGCGGCGACGGCCGTGAGCTTGATCCCCTGCGTGCGCGCGATCATCATCGGCACCCAGCCGAGGTAGCCGATCTCGCCATTGTTGTTCTGCAGGGCGAGGACGACGTCGTTCCCGCTCTGAAGCGTCCGCTTCGTGATCTCGATCCCCTGCTCGGCGAAGAACCCCTTCTTGATCCCGAGATCCATCGGCAGCGCATTCGCGATCGGCAGCGTGTTGACCGTGATCGTGACCGCCGCCTGCCGGCCGGCGGGCGCGCTCGCCGCGGTCGCGCCGAAAACTACGACGGCCGCCAGCAGCCCGGCGATCGCGAACCCGACCAGCCTCGCCCGGTGCTCGCCGCTTGCGATTCCTGTCATCCCTTCCTCCTCGTTGCGTCTGTCTCGTGTGTGGATTGCACTCGCTAGCCCTCCGCCGCAGCGAGCCGCGGCGTCGGGTCCTGCTCTCGCTTGATCAGCCGGTACACGTGCGCGCGCAGGTGCGCAAAGTCCGGCAGCTCCTTCGTCTCGAGCTGGTCGCGCGGGTGCGGGAGCGCGACCGGGAGGATCTCCTTGACCTCCGTCGGTGCGTGGGTGAGGACGACGATCCGGTCGGAGAGGTACACCGACTCGTCGATGTCGTGGGTGACGAAGACGATCGTGACCCCGAACTCGTCTCGGACCCGCAGAACGAGGTCCTCGAGGTCGCCTCGCGTCTGGGCGTCGACGGACGCGAACGGCTCGTCCATGAGCAGAATCGAGGGCTGGTATGCGAGCGCCCGCGCGATCGCGACCCGTTGCTGCATCCCGCCCGAAAGCTGCCACGGGTAGTAGTCGGCGAAGGCGGCGAGACCCACCGCGGCGAGCGCCTCCTCGACCAGGCGGCCCCGCTCTGCGCGGGCCAGTTTCTTGTGACGGAGCGGCAGCAGCACGTTGTTGCGCACCGACGTCCAGGGCATCAGCGAGCGGCCGTACTCCTGAAAGACGAGCGCCATCTCCTCCGGCGGGCCCGTCACCCGGCGGCCGTGCAGGAGCACCTCACCGTCCGTAGGACGGAGCAGCCCGGCCATGCACTTGAGCAGCGTCGTCTTGCCGCAGCCGGACGGGCCCACGACGCAGACGAACTCGCGATCCTCGACCGAGAACGAGACGTCCTGGATCGCGCGGGTCTCCTTCTGGCCGGTGCCATAGGTCTTTCGGAGGGACTTGATCTCGAGCATCAGAGGGGGGTCGAGGCCCTCCAGCCGCGATGCCACGCGAGCGCCCTCCGCTCGGCGAGCAGGAAGGCGAGGTTGAGCAGGTAGCCGAGCAGGCCGATCAGGAGGATCGCCGCCCACATCGGCCCCATCTCGAAGGTGTTCTTTGAGATCAGGAGCACGTAGCCGACGCCGCTCGTGCTGGAGAAGTACTCCGCGAGCACCATCATGATCACCGCGAGCGCGAGGCTCGTCCGCATCCCGGCCATGATCTGCGGCAGTGCGGCCGGAAGCACGATCCGCCTGATCCGCTCGCGCCGCGGGATCCGGAAGGAGCGCGCCGTGTCCACGAGCGTTCGGTCGATGCTGCGCACACCGTCGATCGTGTTCAGCAGGACCGGGAAGAGGCAGAAGAAGGCGATGAAGGCGACCTTCTGCCGGTCGCCGATGTCGTGCAGGAGGACGATCGAGATCGGCAATAGCGCCGGCGGCGGCATCGCCCGCCAGTACTCGATGTGCGGCATCGCGATCTTCCGCGTCCACTCTGAGAGCCCGATCGGGATCCCGAGCGCGATCCCGGCGACGACGGCGATCCCGAAGCCGAGACCGATCCGGACGAGGCTCGGCACCACGTGCGTCGAGAACTGGGAGAAGAGCCACATGTCCTTGAACTCGACGAGAATCGTCGACAACCGCGGGAAGTGGTCGCTGTCGGCCTGCACCGTCCAGAGCTGCCAGAGCGCGAGGATCAAGAGCGGGACGAGGATTTCGGCGCCGACTGCGATCCTGTTGTAGGCGCGGCGGCTCACACCGGCTCCAGCCGCTGCGACGGGTGCCAGCGCAGCACTCGGCGCTCGAGGGCCGTCATCACGAAGTGGACGGCCAGCCCGAGCAGGCCCGCCGCGATCGCGAGCGCGTAGAGCTGGTCGTTGAGCCCGTACGCCTGCGCGTAGTTCATCGCCTGGCCGAGACCGGGCGTGCCCATGAAGAGCTCGGCGGTGAAGGCAAGGATCAACGAGACCGTGGATGAGATGCGGATCCCGGTCATGATGTACGGAAGCGCGCTCGGGAACGTGATGCGCCGGAGCCGCTCGAGCCGGCCGAGTCCGAAGGAGCGGGCGGTGTCGACAGCAATCGGATCGATGTCGCGGACGCCGTAGATCGTCTGCACGAGCAGCGGCCAGAAGGCTCCGAACGCCGCCAGAAAGACCTCGCTCTTCAGGGTGGTGCCCAGCGTGAGGAAGAGGAGCGGGATCAGAACGGCCGAGGGGATCGGCCTCAAGAACTCGATCGGAACCCGGAACGCCCGGCCGGCGAGCTCGCTCGAGCCGAGCACGATTCCAATCGGGACCGCGAGGACGGTCGCGATCAGGAGCCCGAGTCCCCAACCGCGCACCGTGTAGGCGAAGTCCTTCCAGAACGTCGCTGTCTGCATCATCGACCACAGCTCCTGCATGGTCGTCGTCATCGAGGGCAGGTCGTTGGTCGAGATCAAGCCGGCGCGCGAGATGACTTCCCAGAGCGCGAGGGCGCCGAGAATCGAGACGACGGGCACCAGGATGTCGGCCACTCGGGAGGGGCGAATCGTGCGGGCCACCGGGGCCCGTTCGGGGACCGTCGTGCCGCGCGCGACCTCCCCTCGGACGACCATGGCGAGATGTATACAACACCCAGTCGAATATCCACGACACCGTTCCGATAACCGGAACAAGGTCGAGGAAAAGATTTCCGCCGCCGTGACCCACTACGATCGCGGCATGGCGGCGTTCGAGGCACTGTTCGTCCCTGCCGGCCTGCGCGCTGCCGTCTCCGGCAGCGCGTGGCTCGAGGGAATGCTCGCGTCCGAGCGCGCGCTCGTGCGCGCAGCAGCCACCGCCGGGCTCGTCCCTGCCGCGGCCGCGTCTGAGATCGAGGCAGCGTGTGACCCCGCCCGCTTCGACTTCGAGCAGCTGCTCGAGGACGGTCGCGCCGCCGGCAACCCGGTCGAGCCGCTGGTCCGCGCGCTCGCCGCGTCGGTCGGAAACGACGCGTCACGCCACGTGCACCGCGGCGCCACGAGCCAGGACGTCCTCGACACCGCGGCGATGCTGGTCGCCCGCGGCGCGGTCCTGCTCGTGCTGGACGAGGCCGACCGGGTCGTATCGGCGTGCGCCGCCCTGGCCCGGGAGCACCGGTCGACGCCGATGGCCGCGCGCACCCTGCTGCAGCAGGCTGTGCCGACGACGTTCGGGCTCAAGGCAGCCGGCTGGCTGGTCGGGGTCGCCGAGGCGCGAGCGCTGTTGGCCGAGATCGCCGAGGATCGGCTCGCCGCCCAGCTCGGCGGCGCCGCGGGCACGCTCTCCGGCTTCGGTGACGAGGGCATCCGGGTGCTCGAGCTGTACGCCGACGAGCTCGACCTGGCCGTGCCGGCCCTCCCCTGGCACACGAACCGCGTACGAATGGCGGAGCTCGGCGGCGCGCTCGCCGTATCTGCCGGCGCGGCCGCGAAGATCGCGCTCGACGTCCTGCTCCTCGCCCAGACTGAGGTCGGCGAAGTCGCCGCTGGCGCGGGTGCGTCATCGACGATGCCCCAAAAGCGGAATCCCGTCGGCGCGGCGCTCGCGCGCGCCTCGGCCCGTCTCGCCGCCGCGCACGCCTCCGTGCTGACGGATGCACTCGACCAGGAACACGAGCGGGCGGCCGGCGCCTGGCACGCCGAGTGGGATGCGCTTTCCGGAGCCCTCGCCCATACGGGCGGGGCGCTCGCCGCGATCGCGGAGACGCTCGAGGCGCTCGAGGTGCATCCCGAACGCATGCGCACGAACCTCGACCTCCTCGACGGGCTCGTGCACTCCGAACGGGTCGTGTTCCGGCTGCTCGACCGGACCGGCCGCGCCGAGGCGCAGGCGATCGTCCGCGAGGCAGCGGCGAAGTCCGGTGACGGCGAGAGCTTCCGCGAAGTGCTCCTAGCCGACGAGCGCGCCGGCTTCGACGCCGCCGAGCTGGACGAGTTGCTCGACCCGGCGACGGCGCTCGGCGCCGCGGAGGCGCTCGTTGACCGCGCGCTCGAGCTCCACGCCGAGGCCGGTGCGTGAGACTGCACCACCGCGTCGACGGGCAGCCGGCCGCGCCCGCCCTCGTGCTTTCGGCCTCGCTCGGCACAACGCTCGAGGCCTGGGAACCGCAGGCGGCCTCGCTCGCCGGACCCTTCCGCGTCGTCCGCTACGACCGACGCGGGCACGGCGCCTCGGAGGTTCCGCCCGGGCCGTACTCACTCGACGATCTCGGCCGCGATGCGCTCGAGCTCCTGGACGAGCTGGGGCTCGAGCGCGCCTCCTGGTGCGGCCTCTCGCTCGGCGGGCTCGTCGGAATGTGGCTCGCCGCCGAAGCGCCGGAGCGGATCGACCGGCTCGTGCTCGCCTGCACGACGGCGGCATTCCTTCCCCGCGAGCAGTGGCTCGAGCGCGCCGAGCGAGTCCGCGCCGAGGGCGTTGCCGCGATCGCGGACGCCGTCGTGGCGCGCTGGTTCACGAGCGGCGCGGCGGTGGAGCTCGTCGACCGCTTCCGCGAGCAGCTCGCCGGCACCCCGGCCGAGGGGTACGCGGGTTGCTGCGAAGCGCTCGCCGACGCCGACCTCGCCGGCCGTCTCGAGGCAGTCGCCGCCCCGACTCTCGTACTGACCGGCTCTGACGACCCAGTCGTCTCCGCCGCCGACGGAGCGGCGCTTGCGGCCGCAATCCCGCACGCACGCCACGAGTCGATCGCCGGCGCCGCTCACATTGCGAGCGCCGAGCAGCCTCGCGCGTTCACCCAGCTCGTGCTCGACCACCTGACCGAGGAGGCCCTATGACCGACACCTACGACCGCGGCATGGAAGTGCGGCGCGAGGTGCTCGGCGACGAGCACGTCGACCGCGCGCTCGCCCGTAGAACCGAGATCACCGCCGACTTCCAGGACCTAATCACGCGTTATGCGTGGGGCGAGATCTGGACTCGCCCGGGCCTCGACCGGCGGACGCGCAGCTGCATCACGCTGACCGCTCTGGTCGCCGGTGGACATCAGCACGAGCTGGCCATGCACGTGCGGGCCGCACTCCGGAACGGACTGACGCGCGACGAGATCAAGGAGGTTCTGCTGCAAAGCGCCGTCTACTGCGGCGTCCCGGCGGCCAACTCGGCGTTCGCGATCGCACAGGAGGTGCTGGCAGAGGAAGACCGCGCATGAGCAGCACCGAGCGCACGCAGGTCGGGATCGTCGGCGCCGGCCCTGCGGGGCTCGTCCTGGCGCACCTCCTCCACGTGCAGGGGATCGACTCGGTGGTACTCGAGGCGCGCAGCCGCGAGTACGTCGAGGGGCGGATCCGCGCCGGCGTCCTCGAGCACGGGACGGTCGAGCTGCTCGAGGAGATGGGCGTCGCTGGACGACTCCACGAGCAGGGCCTCCCCCACCACGGGTTCGAGCTCCAGTTCGGCGGCGCACGGCACCGCATTGACCTCAGCGGCTTGACCGGCAAGCACATCACGGTCTACGGGCAGCAGGAGGTGGTGAAGGACCTGATCGCGGCGCGGCTCGAGACGGGTCGGCCGCTCGTGTTCGAGGCCGAGGACGTGAGCCTGCACGAGCTCGAGTCCGAGAGCCCGCGTGTGCGCTACCGGCACGGCGGCACGGAGGTCGAGCTCGTCTGCGACGTCGTCGCCGGGTGCGACGGTCACCACGGCACCTGCCGGGACAGCATCCCGGACGGAGTGCTGAGCCTGTTCGCGCGCGACTACCCCTTCGGCTGGCTCGGGATCCTGGCGCAGGTCCCGCCCTCGAGCGAGGAGCTGATCTACTGCTGGAGCGAGCGCGGCTTCGCCTTGCACAGCATGCGCACACCGCAGCTGACGCGTCTCTACCTCCAATGCGCCCACGACGAGGAGATCACGGCGTGGCCGGACGAGCGGATCTGGAAGGAGCTTCACGCCCGGCTCGACCTCGACGGCTGGACGCTCGGTGAGGGCCCGATCATCGAGAAGGGCGTGACCGGAATGCGGAGCTTCGTCGTCGAGCCGATGCAGCACGGCCGGCTCTTCCTGGCAGGCGACGCGGCGCACATCGTCCCGCCGACCGGCGCGAAGGGCCTCAACCTCGCCGTGGCAGACGTGCGCGTGCTCGCCGCCGCACTCGGCGCGTGGTATCGCGAGGGCGACAACACACCGCTCGCCGCGTATTCCGAGACCGCACTGCGCCGCGTCTGGCGCGCCGAGCACTTCTCCTGGTGGATGACGACGATGCTCCACCGCCCGCCGGGCGGCGACGCGTTCGACGCGAAGCTACAGCTCTCCCAGCTCGCATACGTCGCCGCGAGCAAGGCTGCAGCGACGTCACTCGCCGAGAACTACGTCGGCTCCTGAGCATGCGCACGGCGACGCCGCAAGGTGGTCGGCGAGGTAAATCTCGAGTAGTCGGTCGGGCGTGGCTGATCGCATCGCAAAAGTGGGGAGGGCAGCCGAGGACTTGCGAGGCCCCGCGGCTGCCCTTTCTCTCCTACGACTCGCTCCCGGAGTCGCCGCGACCCCAGTTCAGGTCAAGGTGCTCCCGCGGGTCAGACGAGTGCGAGCGAGTGCCGGATTTGGCGATCCCTCGGCTGATCATGTAGCCGACCAAGATCGCCGTGATCAAGATCCATGCCCGCCACGCGCCGAACGCGTCCGAGGAGGCCGCGGTGATCGCGATCCCGCCGATGGCGAGAACTGATCCGACGAACTCGCTCGTCAGGAAAAACGGCTTCGTCTCAATCGGATACTCCCGACGCGGCCGAGTGCCCCACGAGCTCGGACCGCCATAGCCGTAGCCTTGCGGCGGGCCATAGCCGAACTGCTGCTGAGGCGGATACTGCTGCTGCGGATGCTGCTGGTGTTGTGCATACGACGGCATCGGTGCCGGCGGCTGATGCTGCCCAGCCACGGGTTCCCGCACAGCGGTGTGCTCCCCGTCCTGGTACCGCTCATCGTTGAAAGCGCTCAAGCTAGACCCCCTTCTCGTGCAACGACTGAACACATGGAACGCCGCGCGGGGCTCATCCGGTACGCCCGTACGCCCGCCGCATGTGGGCATGAGGTCGGGTGGGCAGGCTCCGCGGGCTCCGAGTCGGCTGAGTGTCTTCGCCAGCGCTCTTCGGGGTCGGGCCTATTCCGCGAGCATCTGGTACGTGTCCCCGTTGACGTCGACCTCGGCCGTGGCCGACGGCTGACCGCTCAGGGTATGGCGGACGGCTTCGAGTGTGCTGACGAGGAAGTCTTTGGTCTGAAGGTCGTCGATCGAGATTTCCCACGAATGACCGTTCCGGCTGACCTCGGGCGCCAGCCCCGCGAGCTCGTCCGCAAGAGCCACCGCATGGCGTTCCTCGCTAAATCTGATCAGCAACGGCGTCGCCATCCTTCCCCTCCCCTGCTAACGTACGACGACCATTCCGTGACACCCAAAGCACATCAAAAAAATCACGACAGGGAAAATACGACATCTATAGCGTCTATGTCAAGTTCTGACGAGCGCCCCTGGCGCTTCCTCACCAACCACACACAGGTGCTGATCTGCATCGCCCGCGCGCCAGACGTCAGGCTCCGCGACGTCGCCGAGCAAGTCGGGATCACCGAGCGAGCCGCACAACGCATCCTCGCCGACCTGGTCGAGGCCGGATACGTCGAACGCAAACGCCACGGCCGCCGCAACAGCTACCGCATCAACCAGGACCTGCACATGCGCCACCCCGCGCAAGAGGACATCGAAATCAGGGCACTCCTCGACCTCACTCACACCGCCGACGAGCCGCAGCACTAGGCACTGCCCGCAAAAGCCCGTCGAGAGACCGACCCCGCCGCACGTGCGGCGGGGTCGGGGGCTTCCTCTGCGCGGTCGAGAGTCCCGGCTGTGGGAGGCGGCGGAGTTCGCCGCCTCCCACAGCGTTCTTAGTTGCTCTGGTCGTGCGGGACGACGATCACGGCCGCGCATTGGTTTGCGTTGCCGGCGATGTCACGCCCCGTGTAGGTGAGCCGGTAGGTGCGGTCGGTGCCGTTCCCGGCCCGTTCGGCGCGAAGCAGACCGGCGACGTCGGGTGTACCGACGTTGAAGTCGACGGCGTCCGACGTGGGCGCGTCCGCGAGCAGGAACCCGGACGCACCGGACGTTGTGTCTGTGAGTTCGACGTTGACGCTGACCGGTATCAGCTTGCCGTTCGGGGGCCAGAGCTCCGACGGCTTCGGCCGGCAGGTCAGGCTCGGTGGCGTTGCGTCTCGCTTCACCGTGGCCGATTCGGTGCTGGTTCCGCCCTCGCTCGTCGCGACGCACGTGAACGTCGTCCCGGCCGTGTCGGTTGTGACCGCGACCGTCTCGCAGCCGCTCTGCGCCGAGATGGGCGTCTGCGGGTCGCTCACGTCCCAGCTCACTATGACGTCGCCGGTGTACCAGCCTCCGTCGCCCAGCTGGCCTTGAACGTGCGGCACGAGGACGGGCGGCGTCGAGTCGAAGAAGAGCGCGAACACGCCAAGTGCGTCGGTCGTGCCGCAGCCGGGCGACGAAGTGATGTCGCGCCAGCCGGCAGCTGAGCGCTGGAACACATGCCCCGTTGGCCCGAGGCAGACGCGTACCTGCCCCGTCGTGATGGCGGTCGTGGCGATCTCGTACGTCCGTCCGTCGGCAGCCCACGCGGCGGGGCTGTCGGTCGTCGTCGAGCTCGAGAACCAGGTCGCTCCGCGCGCTTCGACCTCGTCGAAGCGGACCGCGACACCTATTCCTGGTTCCACGTCGGACGCTAGCTGCACCTGGACGTTCTCACCCTCCTGCGTGTTCGCCAAGGCTCTCCAGGTCTCAGTAAACGCGGAGCCGGTGACGTCGAAGTCACACGATTCGCCCGGGGCGGTGCAGGCGCCGATCGAGTCGGACTGCGAGTCGCGGATCGCAGCCGCTATCCGGGCCCGGATCGCCGCCCCGTCTGGGGCGCCTTGACTGGGCACGGCTGCGAACCCGAGCCGGGTGCCCAACGACGAGCGCATCGCGTACGTCTGCGCCGAGATGAACCGCTGCATCCCGGTCGGCCCGATGTCGGTGAAACCGAACCCGATGCCGGTGGCGGGGTTCGGTGGCCCGAACCGGTAGGCGGCGTTCGCGAGCGGGATGTATGCCCCGGCGAGGAAGGCGCGGGCGGCTGCGCTCGCGTCGTCTCCATCGGCGGCGACGCGCAGCCCGTGCAGGAAATAGTCGTTCAGATACGCCGTCCGCTCCGCCAGCGGAGAACCGGCCACACCCCAGGCACGCGCGTCGGCGTACGTCTCCTGCGCCCACACACTCACGTAGCGCTGCATGTCCTCCCAGAAGGGCGTGTCGGCGTACCAGCTCGCCAGCTTCTGCGCGTAGTCGGCCACGTTGGGCGCGAGCTGCGCGGCGTCGGCGGCGAAAACCATCCCCGGCAGCACCGGGCCACCCGAGCCGGTGTAGAGGCCGCGGATGAAGTTGCGGAAGCCCTCCCGCGCGCCGGCGACACCGTTGAAGACGTCCGTGTTCACCGTCGAGTCGGACGGGCTACCGACCTCGTTCACGATCCAAGTGTCACCGCGCTCCGGCTTGTATCCGACCGCGAGCATCGCGTCGTGGAGCATCACACCCGTCGCATACCAGCCGTTCGCCGCAGCGTAGGAAGTCCACTGCTTCGGCTGCAGCTCGGCGAGCGCGTGAAACTGGTCGCCTTGAGCCTGCACAACGGTTAGAGCCGCTCCACCTCTGGGCAGGCCCGCGTTCGGCGGCGCCGTCATCGGTGAGATCGAGATGTAGTAGTCGGCGCAGTCGGACTTGTTCGCCCCCAGCGCCCTGGCCAGGTTCATCGTGTCAGTCGTGTAGAAGACGGCACTCGTCTGCGGACAATCCACGTCCGCCGTCGCCGCGGGCGCGCCGGCCCCGACCGTGACAACCAGCGCGAGCGCCACCGTGACACCAAGCAGGTGTAGCTTCATGCTCGACCCCCTTTTTTCTGCGGCTAGCGACCCTCCAACTTGCACTCCACTGCGGATCGACATCGGTCAGAGGGTGGCGCGTGGCCCTCACCGCCGACTAACACCACGCTCACCCGCCACCGTCTCGGCTGCCGATCCGAGCCTCGATTACTGAAGACAAGACGCGCCCCAATCCTGGGCCTCACTCGGCTGCAGGTCAAGGCTCGCACAGCACGGGCTAGCCGGGGTAGCGCCGTCGCCTAGAGCGTGATCTCGCGCAGGCGACCCTCGGCTGCGCCGCATCAGAGGCTGCGGCAGAAACGTCGTCTTGTAGCGACCCCAGGCCCTGCACGCGCTTCTCCACCACGCATGCGCGTCTCACCAATCCTCCTGCTCGTGCCGCGAGCTTGAGTTACCTAGTCCTCCGTAACTCGGTGGACCGGATGAACGTTCTAGGGAGGCAAGCGAGGCTCGAACCACATCGGGCTCAGACGAGCCTGTCCACCGCCCCCAGATCCCGGGCGTAATCGACTCTTCTAGTGGGGCTCTGCCAACGCTTTGGGGTGATGAGTGGCGATTCACGACAAGAACACGTTGCTCTGCGGGCTAGCCGCCGTCGACATCCGCGCCCTCGCGGAGCTATACGACCCGCACGCGCACGTTGCTTGGCAGGCGGGCCTTAACGGGGCGCACGATGAGGTCGCAGCCGATGCCGCTGTCAACGCCGCGTTCCTCAAGCTCGGGCGGCGACTGGACCGCTCCGACCCGCGCAGCCTCGGCGTGCGCGTGCTCACCGCCATCCGCGCCGAAACTCTTCCGGGGGACCGCAAATGACTCGCACTCACAAGGCGATCAACCTCGCCGGCATCGTGCTACCCGCCCTCGGTGTCGTCGCCGCGGTCGTGCTGCTCTGGGGCCGGATGGTCGGCGTCACCGAGCTCGCGATCCTCATGGTCGGGTACCTGCTCACCGGCGTCGGCATCACCGTGGGCTACCACCGGCTCTTCACGCACCGCGCATTCGAGACTCGTCGCTCGGTGCGGTACGCGTTCGCGGTGCTCGGACAGATGGCCGTCGAGGGCGACGTGCTTGCGTGGGTCGCGGATCACCGCAAGCACCACCAGTTCTCCGACCGAGACGGCGACCCGCACAGCCCGCACGCGAACTACGGGGAAAGTGCGCTCGACGCACTCCGCGGGCTCTGGCACGCCCACACCGGCTGGTTGTTCAGCGAAGCGGGCCGCGCAGACCAGGCGCGCTATGCCAGGGACCTGCTGAAAGACAAGGGCATCCGCGTAATCGCAAGGCTCTTTCTGCCGCTAGTGATTGTCTCGCTGCTCCTACCCGCGATCGCAGGGTGGCTGCTGATCGGCGGCTGGTACGGCTTCCTCGCCGGCCTTTTCTGGGGCGGCGCCGTTCGCATTTTCCTACTCCACCACGTCACGTTCTCTATCAACTCGATCTGCCACTTCTGGGGGCGGCGGCGCTTCGTGTCGCGCGACGAGTCGCGCAACGTCTGGTGGCTTTCCTGGATCTCGTTCGGCGAGTCCTGGCACAACAACCACCACGCATTCCCCACCTCCGCGTTCCACGGCCTGCGCAGGTTCGAGATCGATCCGGGCGGCTGGGTGATCTGGACGCTTGAAAAGTTCAACCTCGCATGGAACGTCGTGCGGATCCCGCCTGGCAAGCAGGGCGAGAAGGTGGTCCGCCGTGCGGCCTAGCTAGGTCGCCCCACCGCGTGTGGCCGCAATTCTCAAAAGTCAGCGACCGGCCGAACCGGCCAGTCGCAGCAACCCATCCATAGCGGGGCGCGTTTTCAACGGGTCCCTTGCGACCGCTTTCAAAATCGAAGAAGTGCGACGCTTGCAGCGACATCGCGCTGCCTGACGCCGTCACTGCGTGCGCTCAGCTGCGTCCGCCGCGGCGATGCGAGCACGCCTGCTAGCGGTCAGCTCTTCCACGACGATGCGCCATGCGCGGCGACAGCATGATGCGCCGGCGCCTCTGCGACGTAATCGGATCACGATCTCGCGATTTCCCGAGTTCGATTACCCGCGGGATGTGTCGATTGTTACTGCTCATCGAGCGCGAGCGCGAAAAATAGGCCGATTTGCAGGTGTTTTCATGAAGTGGAGGCGGCGGGAATCGAACCCGCGTCCGCGGACGCACCGGAACGAGCATCTACAAGCGTAGTCCCGGATTCAATTTCGCCCGCCGGTCGGTTCCGAGACGACACACCCGACGGGCTAGCCATCCTAGAGTGTCGCGCCGCGGGCGATTGGCTCTCCCTTGGCGCCGAGCCCGACGTTGGCGCCGCATTCCCGGCCTCGGGCCGAGCCGGGTGCGACGTCGCCAGTCCTAAGGGTTACTTAGGCAGCGATTGCGAGTTCGTTCTTCGCATTTGTTCGTTTCCCGGTGGTTTTACGAGGCCGACCGGGGACCTCGGCTTGCAGCTCGACCGGAGAACCGACCACGTCGAAACCAGGTCGCCCCCGTATGTTTGTTGGACATAGTGTAGCCGGGTGGCGAGGATCCGCGAGATCGGCGAGGACGAGCTCGACGCGTTCGTGGGCGTCGCCGAGCTGGCGATGCCGCGCGAGGACACGGGCGGGATCGGCGGCCTGATCGACTGGCGGCGGCAAGCAGAGGCGATGATCTGGCTGCTGGCCGAGGCCGACGGCGAGGTCGCGGGCGCGGCCTACGCGCTCACCGGCTGGCACACCCCACCGCACCGCAGCATCGGCGCGGCGCTCGTCGTGCCGGCGCACCGCGGCCAGGGCATCGGCGACGAGCTCCGCGCGGTGATCGAGCGCTGGGCCGCCGAGCACGGAGCGACCGAGCTCGAGGGCCCGGTCGCCGAGGACGACGCCGTGAGCCTCGGCTGGTCGGCCGAGCGCGGCTACGAGGAGGCCGGGCGCAACTCGCGGATGGTGCTCGATCTGACCGCGATCGAGGCTCCCGCCGTCGAGCCCGCGCCCGGGATCGAGATCGTCACGTGGGCCGAGCGTCCCGACTTGGACAACGGGCTGTGGGAGGTCGCCCGCGAGGCCGGTCGCGACATCCCCGGTGAGGAGGAGACCGACGTCGGCGAGGTCGACGAGTGGCTCGAGCGCGACATGCGCGGCAGCGGCGACCGGCCCGAAGCGGTCTTCGTCGCGGTCGAGGGCGGCGAAGTGCTCGGCTACGCCAAGCTCTCCTTCTCGGAGGAGACGACGGAGCGCGCCTTCCACGACCTCACGGGTGTCAGGCGAGCCCACCGCGGCCGCGGGATCGCGACCGTGCTCAAGGCGGCGCAGATCGCCTGGGCGAAGGAGAACGGCTACCGGAGCCTGCAGACCTCGAACGAGGTCCGCAACGCGCCGATCCGGCACCTGAACGCCAAGCACGGCTACGTGCTCGAGCCGGGCGTCGTGATCGTCCGCCGCGCGTTCGCCGCTACCTGAGCATCGCCTCCTCGATCGCCCGGCCGCCGATGACGCGGGCGAGGTGCGCCCGGAACTCGGCGCTGGCGGCCGTATCGGTCGGCGGATCGGTGCCATCCGCCAGCTGCGCTGCCGGATCCTCGTCGCCGGCGCGGAGCGCCTGCTCCGCCGCCTCCGCCCGCAGCGGCGTCGCGCCCATGTTCGTCAGTGCGATCCTGGCGTCCTCGACGTCACCGTTGTCGCGCCGCACGAGCGCGGCCACGCCGACCGTCGCCCAGTCCTGGGCGCGCCGGGTGAACTTGAGATACGACCAGCCCGTCCAGCGCGCCCAGCTTCGGCACCCGGATCTCCGTCAGCATCTCCCCCGGCCCGACGGCCGAGTCGAAGACGCCCTGGAAGAACTCCGCGGCGGGAACCGTCCGCTCGCCGTCCGGGCCGGTGATCGTGAGCTCGGCCCCGAGGGCGAGGATCACGGCCGGGAAGTCGGACGCGGGGTCGCAGTGGGCGAGCGAGCCGCCGATCGTGCCGCGGTGGCGCACCTGCGGGTCGCCGACGAGGCCGGCGGTGTGCGACACGATCGGGCAGTGCTCCTGGATCAGCGGGTCGTCCTGGAGCGCCTTGTACCGCGTCAGCGCCCCGATCGCGAGCCACTCGCCCGTGTCGCGCACGTACGAGAGCTCGGCGATCCGGCCGATGTCGACGAGCAGCGACGGCCGGGCGAAGCGCAGCCGGAGCAGCGGGATCAGCGAGTGCCCGCCGGCGAGCAGCTTCGCGTCCTCCCGCGAGCCGAGCAGCGTGACCGCGTGCTCGGCCGACTCGGCGACCTCGTAGTCGAACGGCGAGGGGATCATGACCGTGCCTCCTGGATCGCCCGCCAGACGCGCTCGGGCGTGGCGGGCATGTCGATGTCGGTGACGCCGAACGGCGTCAGCCCGTCGATGACCGCGTTCATGACGGCGGCCGGCGACGCGATCGCACCCGTCTCGCCGACGCCCTTCACGCCGAGCGGATTCGTCGGGCTGGGCGTCTCGGTCCGGTCGAGCTCGTAATTCGGCACCTCCACCGCGGACGGGACGAGGTAGTTCGTCAGCGACGAGGTCAGCAGGGCGCCGTCCTCGTCGTAGACAGCCTCCTCGAAGAGAGCCTGTGCGACGCCCTGCGTGATCCCGCCGTGGATCTGGCCGTCGACGATCATCGGGTTGATCACTTTGCCGACGTCGTCGACCGCGACGTATCGGAGCAACTGCACGTCGCCCGTCTCGGTGTCGATCTCGACGACGGCCGCGTGTGCCCCTCCCGGCCAGCTGAAGTTGGGCGGGTCGTAGACGGCGGTCGCCTCGAGGCCGGGCTCGAAGCCGGGCGGGAGGTTGTGCGCCGACCACGCCGTGAACGCCAGCTCCTTCATCGTCACCGCGGCGTCGGCGGCGCTGAAGGTGCCACCCTCGTAGGTGAGCTCGCACTCGTCGACGCCGAGCTCGTGCGCGGCGAGCGTCCGCGCCTTGGCGACGATCTTCTGGGCTGCGTTGTGGAGCGCGATTCCGCCGACGGTGAGGCTGCGGCTGCCGTACGTGTCCATCCCGAGCGGACTGACCGACGTATCGCCGTGCAGCACCTCGATCTCGTCGACGGCGTAGCCGAGCTCGTCGGCCGTGATCTGGGACCAGGCCGTCTCGTGCCCCTGCCCGTGCGGCGACGTGCCGGTGAGCACCTGCACCGTCCCGCTCGGCAAACAGCGGATCGTCGCCGCGTCCCAGCCGCCGGCGACGTAGCGGATCGCGCCGAGGATCCCCGACGGAGCAAGGCCGCACATCTCGACGTAGGTCGAGAAGCCGATTCCGAGCTGCTTCGCGTCGCCGCGTTCGCGACGCTCGGCCTGCTCGGCGCGAACCGCCTCGAGGTCGAGCAGCTCGAGCGCCTTGTCGAGTGTGGCGTGGTAGTCGCCCGAGTCGACTGTCAGGCCGGACGCGATCGTGGCCGGGAACTCGGTGATGAAGTTCCGGCGGCGCAGCTCGAGCGGATCCATCCCCAGCTCGGTCGCAAGGGCGTCCATCGCCCGCTCGATCGCGTATGTCGCCTCCGGCCGGCCGGCGCCTCGGTACGCGTCGGTCGGCGTCGTGTGGGTGAAGACGCCGGTGCACTCGAAGCTGTACGCCGGGATGTCGTAGCAGCCGCCGTAGATCCAGGCTCCGAGCAGTGGAATCCCCGGCGTCACGAGCTGCAGGTACGCACCCATCGCCGACACGAGCCGGACGCGGACGGCGGTGACCGAGCCCTCCGACGTCGCCGCCAGCTCGATCTCCTGGAGGACGTCGCGCCCGTGGATCGTCGCCGTGAATGCCTCCGAGCGCTCCTCGATCCACTTCACTGGCCGGTGCAGCCGTCGCGCGATCGCGAGGCAGAGCGCCTCTTCGGCGTAGACGTCGAGCTTCGAGCCGAAGCCGCCGCCCACGTCGGGGGCGATCACGCGCAGCCGCGCCTCCGGGATCCCGACCACGCCCGCGAGCGTCAGCCGCGCGATGTGGGGGATCTGGGTCGAGGTCCACAGCGTCAGCTCGCCGGTGCCGGGCAGCTCCTGGGCGAGTGCGCCACGCGGTTCCATCGCCACCGGGATCAGCCGCTGCTGGCGGTACTGCCCCTTGACCGTGACATCCGCCTCGGCGAACGCCCGGTCGACCTCGCCGGCGTCGAGCTTCCAGACGTAGCACTCGTTCGTGCCGAAATCGTCGTGGACGAGCGGTGCATCGGCGTCGAGCGCCTTCGCGACGTCGGCGACCGCCGCGAGCGGCTCGTACTCCACCTCGACGAGCTCGGCCGCGTCCTTCGCGATCGCGCGCGTCTCGGCCACGACCACCGCGACGCCGTCGCCGACGTGCCGCGCCTTGTCGAAGGCGAGCGGGAAGTGCGACGGCATCCTGATCTCCTCGGTCACCGGCCACGCGCACGGCAGCGAGCCCGCCCAGTCGGCCGCGAGCTCGGCGCCGCTGAAGGCGGCGGTGACGCCCTTGACCTTGCGCGCAGCGGTCAGGTCGACCTTGCCGATCCGCGCGTGTGCGTAGGGGCTGCGGACGACGGCGAGCCAGACCTGGCCGGGGAGGTTGATGTTGTCGATGAACTGGCCGTTGCCGGTGACGAGCTTCCGGTCCTCCTTGCGCGGGACCGACGTGCCGACGACACGGCCGGTAGTGAGAGTCTCGGTGGTCGCCATCACGCCTCCACTCCCACGGCCGCCGCGCGTACGGCGGCGACGATGTTCTGGTAGCCGGTGCAGCGGCAGAGGTTGCCCTCGAGCGCGTGCCGGATCTCGGCCTCGCTCGGCTCCGGGTTCTCGGCGAGCAGGCTCGCCGCGGCCATCACCATCCCGGGCGTGCAGTAGCCGCACTGGAGCCCGTGCTGCTCGTGGAACGCCTGCTGCAGCGGGTGGAGGTCGCCGTTCGAGGAGAGCCCCTCGATCGTGGTCAGCTCCATCCCGTCCGCCTGGACGCCGAGCAGGGTGCAGGCTTTGACCGACTCCCCGTTCAGGAGCACGGTGCAGGCGCCGCACGAGGACGTGTCGCAGCCGACGTTCGTCCCGGTCAGCCCGAGACGGTCGCGCAGGACGTAGACCAGGAGCTCTCGAGGCTCCAGGTCGAGCTCGTGCCGAACGCCGTTGACAGCAAGCGAGACATGCCTCATGTCAGCTCTCCTCGTCAGCGGTGCGAGTCGCGGCAGATTACTAATCGCGCGTGGCGTCTGCCACTAGCGGCGGCTCTTGAGCGCCCGGTCGATCTGACGCTTGGCGTCGCGATCGACGATCGTGCGCCGCTTGTCGCCCTTCTCCTTACCGCGGGCGAGCGCGACCTCGATCTTGACCCTGCCATCCTTGAAGTAGAGGCGTGTGGGAACGATCGTCTGCCCCTTCTCGCGCACCTTCCCGACCAGGTCGGCGATCTCGGCGCGCTTCAGCAGCAGCTTGCGGTCGCGCGTGGGCTCGTGGTTCGCGATGTTGCCCTGGGCGTACTCGGAGATCTCGGCGCCGACGAGCCAGACCTCGTTGTCGCGCACGTCGGCGTAGGCGTGCGCGAGGGTGACGCGGCCGTCGCGGAGCGACTTCACCTCGGTGCCGACGAGCGCGATCCCCGCCTCGAACCGCTCGAGCAGCTCGTAGTCGTACCGCGCGCGGCGGTTCTCGGCGATCAGCTTGGTTCCGGTCGGTCTGGCCATCGGACGATTGTAGGTACCGTGCTCGCGTGGTCACCGCCCTCGCGTTTGCAGCGGCGACGTGGGGGATCGCGATGGCCGTCTCCCCCGTCCTCCAGATCCGCAAGATCGTCCAGCACCGCTCCTCGCACGGGGTGTCGATCGGCTACATGGGCGTGCTCTTCGTCGGCTTCCTGCTCTGGCTCTCCTACGGGATCGCGCTCGGCAACTGGGCGCTGATCCTCCCGAACACGGTCGCGGCGATCGTGATCGTGGCGACGATCGCCGTCGCGCGCCACTACCGCCGGGCCTAGCCTCCCAGCGACGGCGACGCCTGCGTCCCAGCCCGGCGCGCGGCCTCCGGCCGGCGGCCTGATCAGTTCCGGCTCGAGGCCGGCGAGGGCGAGGAGCCACGACGTCAGGGAGTTCGAGTTCCACATCGAGCCCGTCGCAAGCTCGTCGCGCCCCCATGTCGGCGTCGGCACGGCCGGCACGAGCTGGAGGACGCGTCGGGCCACCGCCGGGTCGGCGGTCAGTTGGCGCGGGCTCTCGACCGCCTCGGCAACGTCGGGGATCAGCCCCTCGCGCCAGCAGCGGATCTCGTAGCGGAACAGTCGGAGCGGCCGGAGCAACCGGGAGCCGACCGGTCCCTCCGCGACGACGCCGCGACCCGCGGCGCGGCGGGGAATCGGCGCCATCTCGACCACGAAGCCAGCGTCCGCGAGACGGACCTCGAGCGCCGAGTGATAGAGGTCACAGCGGCGCCGCCCCTCCAGCCCGGCCGCGACCGCCTCGAACACGCGCCCATTCAGCCGAACCGAGTGTCCGCCCGCACCGAGCGGCAGCCAGTAGAGGAAGACGCCCTGGGTCGACACGATCGGAGCTTCCCGACCCTGGTGGGTCACGTCATCGCGAGGAAGCCGCAGACGTGCGCGGGGAACTACCGGCGGCCGTAGCAGCGCTCGCAGAGCGCGAACCAGGGCGCGCAGCTCTGCCCGCACTTCTTGCAGCGCCCCACCGACGGCGCGCTCACCTCGGCGGCGAGCTTCTCGCTGACGCGGCGCGACGCGGCTTCCTCGAGCTCGGCCGCCTTCTCGAGCGTGACGCCGCCCACGTCCGGATACTGGAGCGCGAACCAGCGGAGGATGCTGGCGGTGCGGGCTGCCTGCTCGGCGTCCTCGAGCGAGGCGTCGCGGAGCCGGTTGACGTCGAGCAGCCACTGCAGCACCGGCCTCGGCGCGCGATCGCCGGAGACGGCCAGCGCGAGTGTGCCGAGCAGCTCGACGTTGTCCTCGTCGACCGGCGCGTTGACGAGCTTCCAGACCTGCTCGAGCGAGAGCCGGCGGCCGCGCTCGCGCAGACGCCGCTGGACGGCGTCGAGCCGGACGAGCAGCGGGCCGATCGACTCGACCGAGAGCCAGCCGTCGGTCGCCCACTGGCGCAGCGCAGCGGTGTGCCAGGCGCGGAGCGACGCCGGCAGCTGCTCCGGGCTCTCGATCGGCAGGTCCTCGAGCCGTGGCCGGATCCGCGCCGTATCGACGATCCGGTAGCCGAGGTGGCCGCCGGGAAGCGGCACGTCCGGGTGGAGCGCGGCCTCGATCAGCTCCGGGTCGGCGTTCGCCCAGACGATCCCGGTGAGCACGCCGACGTGGCCGCGCTCGACCAGGCCGAAGCGACCCGCGCGGCCGGCGATCTGCGCGATCTCCCACGCGTGCAGGTCGCGCCGCTCCTCGCCGTCGAACTTCTGGGACTCCGCGAACAGGAGCGTCTCGCAGGGGAGGTTGACGCCGTGACCGAGCACGTCGGTGGCGCAGCAGACGGTCGCCTGGCCGTTCATGAAGCGCTCGATCTCGAGCCGCCGCGACGCCAGCGGCATCGCCCCGTAGAGAACGGCGACCTTCCCGGGCTGCCGCCGGTTCAGCTCGCCCGCGAGTGCGAGCACGGCCCGGCGGCTGAATGCGACGACGACGGTGCCGGGCCGGAGGCTCTGGAACGAGACCGGCCCCGTCCAGTCGAGCGGTGCCTTCCGCTCGAAGAAGCGGATCTCGGCCTCCGGGAAGGCGTTCTGGACGAGCGGCAGCGCCTCGACCGCGCCGAGCAGGAGGATGTGCCGGTACTCGCCTGCGAGGAGCAGCCGCGTCCAGGCAGAGCCGCGCTCGGCGTCGTCGGCCCACTGCACCTCGTCGAGGACGAGCACCTCGCCCGAGAGCGGAGCCATCTCGGCGGTGCAGCAGATGATCGGTGCGCGCTCGTTGACGCGCTCCTCGCCGGTGACGAGGCCGACGCGCTCGGCGCCGAGCTCGGCGGTGAGGCGGCGGTGCGCCTCCTGGGCGAGCATCCGCAGCGGCGCGGCGAAGACGCCGCGGCCCGTCTCGGCGAGGAACTCGAGCGCGGCGTGCGTCTTGCCGGAGTTCGTCGGGCCGACGTGGGCGACGACGGTCTCCGGCTCCGTCCGCCTGGAAGGGAGGACGATCTCGGGCTCGGGGACGCGCAGATGTGCCTCGCGCCTGGCCCGACGCTGGCCTCGGCTCGGCCGCTTCTGGCGACCTCGGTGCTCTCGGCGCGATGCCATCGACCCACGCTAGCGGCTCGGTTCCTGGCGCGCGGCTGGCGGTGCGCGGCCGAAGGGGATAGGCCGGATGGCCAGACCCGGAGAGCCGCGTGCCGCCAGCCGCGCGAGGTGGCGCCGGAGGCCGGCTCCGCCGGCCGGGAGGCGCCGCCGGCCAGGGGCGCGAGCCTAGACCTGGAGGAAGCGGCGCAGTGTGATGCCCGAGCCGATCGCGCCGACGGTGAGGCCGACGAGAACGACGATCAGGGAGATCGTCGTGAACGACCAGGACTGGACGCCGGCACCGGCGTCGAAACGGTCCGTGATCCGCTCGAGCACGACGGCCTTGCCGATCAACAAGAGCAGGACGGCGGCGACCGAGCCGAGGACGCCGCAGATCAGGCCTTCGAGCATGAACGGGCCGCGGACGAACCAGTTCGTCGCACCGACGAGCTTCATCACCTCGATCTCCCGCTTGCGCGAGAAGATCGAGAGCCGGATCGTGTTCGCGATCAGGAGCGCGGACGAGATCAGCAGCACGATCGTCGCGACGAGGAACGCGCTCGAGAGCACGCGCGCGACCGTGACGACGCGGTCGGAGACGGCGCCGCCGTCGTTGATCTTCTCGATCCCAGGCGGCATCGTCGGCGCTCGCAGATTGCGGCCGATCTCCTTCGCGTTCTCGCCGTCGACCGGCGTCACCTCGAAGGCGTCCGGGAGCGGGTTCCCGGGCAGGTTCTCGACGATCTCGGGCTGGAGCTTGCGCATCCGCTCGAGCGCCTCGGCCTTGGGGACCCAGGTGACCTCCTTGACGAGCGGATCCGAGGTCAGCTTCGCCCGGACGGCGTTGATCTGCTGGCTCGTCGCCTCCTGCTTGCAGGTCGAGTCGGTGCAGAAGTAGACCTTGACGAGCAGCTTCTCCTTCTGGTGGTCGCCGAACGCCTGCGCCCACGAGCCGAGGGCGATGAAGAGCCCGAGCAGGAACATGCCGATCAGCACGGTCATCGTCGCCGCGATCGTGGTCGAGAGGTTCGCGCCGAGCGAGCGGATCGACTCGGAGAAGAGCAGCTTCAGCCTCACGCCCCTGGCCGCCTTTCGCTCCCGTCCGGCGGAGCCGGACTCCGCGAAAGGCTCGCGGCGCTCCAGCCGGCGGCCCGTACCTCCGTACTGTGCCCCCGGCCTACGCACCGCGAGCGACGACCCAGGAACGTGAGGCGCCTCATTCGCTCTCGTAGCCTCCGCGGCGCTCGTCGCGCGCCAGCCGGCCGTCCTCGAGCGCGATCACGCGGCGGCGCATCTTGTCGACCATCTCGCGGTCGTGGGTGACCATCAGGATCGTCGTCCCCGCGCGGTTGATTCGGTAAAGCAGCTGCATGATCCCGACCGAGGTATCGGGGTCGAGGTTCCCGGTCGGCTCGTCGCAGATCAGGAGCGGCGGGTGGTTGACGACGGCGCGCGCGATCGAGACGCGCTGCTGCTCGCCGCCCGAGAGCTCGTCCGGAAGCGAGCTCATCTTGTCGGAGAGCCCGACGAGCGAGAGCACCTCGGGCACCTTGCGGCGGATGTTGGTCGCGCTCTCGCCCTGCACCTTGAGCGCGTAGGCGACGTTCTCGGCCGCCGAGCGGTCGCGGAGGAGCTTGAAGTCCTGGAAGACGCAGCCGACGTTGCGGCGGAGCAGCGGCACCTTCGAGTGCTTCAGCCGCGTCAGGTCGCGGCCGCCGACGAGAATCCGGCCCGAGCTGGGCTCGAGCTCCTTCAGGAGCAGGCGGATCATGGTCGACTTGCCGGAGCCGGACGCCCCGACGACGAAGACGAACTCGCCCTTGTCGATCACGAACGAGACGTCGTTGAGCGCAACGACGTTCGGGTCGTAGACCTTGGTCACGCTCTCGAACACGATCATCGTCCCCGCGATCGCGGGGTCGACTGGAACGCCGTTTTCGGGCACAGCCAGGGGTTCAGTCACGGTTTCGTTCAGTTCTGTGTGCATGTCGAGTTCAGTCACCGGAATGAGAGAGGAAGTCGGCCGCACGTGCCGCTCCGGCATCTGGGGGGAGCCCCAGTCTAGCCGACAGGTCGGTTAGACGGCCCTGCCGGACGCCTTTGCGAGCAGGTACTCCCGGACGAAGCCGTCGAGGTTGCCATCGAGCACGCCCTGGGCGTTCCCGACTTCGTAATTCGTACGCAGGTCCTTCACGAGCTGGTACGGATGGAGGACATAGCTTCGGATTTGACTCCCGAACCCGGTGTCCTGCGCGGCGCCCCGCTCGCGGGCGAGCTCGGCCTCCCGATCCTCCTCCTGGAGCTCGACGAGCCGGGACTTGAGGATGCGCAGCGCAGTCTGCTTGTTCGAGGTCTGCGAGCGCTCGTTCTGGCACTGGACGACGATCCCGCTCGGGATGTGCGTGATCCGGACGGCCGAGTCGGTCTTGTTCACGTGCTGGCCGCCGGCCCCGGAAGCGCGGTACGTGTCGATCCGCAGGTCGCCCTCGTCGATCTCGACCGCACTCTCGTCCGGCAGCAGCGGCGCGACGACGACCTGCGCGAACGCGGTGTGGCGGCGGTGCGCACTGTCGAACGGGCTCAGGCGGACGAGCCGGTGGACGCCGCGCTCCGCCTTGAAGAGGCCGTAGGCGTTCTCGCCCTTCGCAGTCAAGGTCGCCGACTTCAGCCCCGCCTCCTCGCCCGGGCTCGCTTCGACGAGCTCGGCCTGGAAACCGCGGTCGGCCGCCCAGCGCAGGTACATGCGCAGCAGCATCTCCGCCCAGTCCTGGGCGTCCGTCCCGCCCGCGCCCGCGTGGATCGAGACGACCGCATCGCCGGCGTCGTACTCGCCGTTGAAGAGCGCGTCCTCCTGCAGGCGCTCGAGCTCGCGGCGCAGCGGCTGCAGCTGGGTCTCGATGTCGGCCGAGAGCTCGGGCTCGAGCTGGAGCAGCTCGGCGGCATCGTCGTGCTCGCCCTGCAGGCGCTCGTAGCGCTCGAGCCGCTTCGAGAGACGGGAGTGCTCGGTCGAGACCGCGGTCGCACGGGCCTGGTCGTCCCAGAAGCCGGGCGCGCCCAGCTCCTGCTCTAGCTCGGCGACTCGCGCCGTCAGCGAATCGGGGTCAAAGGTAATCACGAACCCAGGCGAGCTGGGCTCTGATCTCCTCGAGCTGTGCTTCGAGCGGGATCGCTGTCTCGGACACGCTCGGATCGTACCGCTGGACGGGAGCGGCGACCGATTCCGGAGGAAGCTAGATCAGGCGCCGTGGCACTTCTTGAACTTCTTGCCGGAGCCGCACCAGCACGGGTCGTTGCGGCCGACGTCCTTGTGCTCGTTCACGGCCGCCGTCGCGGTGCTGCCGCCGCCCTGCGACGAGAAGGCCGTCGCAACCGAGCCGCCGGAGCCGGCGCCCGCGGCGGCGATCGCGTCCGAGCCCGCGGCGGTCTCGTGCGCGTACTGGAGGTTCCCGTTGCCCTGCTCAGGCTCGAGCTGGGGCTCGTTCAGCTCGACCTGGGCGTGGAAGAGCGTCAGCACGACCTCTTCGCGGATCGTGTTGCGCAGGTCGTTGAACATCGCGTGGCCCTCGGCCCGGTACTCGGCGAGCGGATCCTTCTGGGCCATCGCGCGCAGGTGGATCCCGTCGCGCAGGTAGTCCATCGAGTCGAGGTGGCTGCGCCAGCGCGAGTCGACGACCTGGAGGATCACGTAGCGCTCGATCTCGCGCATCAGCTCCGCGCCGTACTGCTCCTCTTTCTCGTCGTACGTCTCGAGCGCGTCCTCGACGAACTCCTCGATCAGCGCCTCCCGCTCGAGCTCGACCTCCTCCTTGAGCTCCTCGACGGTGATGTCGGTGCCGTAGAGGGCCTGCATCTGCTGCACGAGGGCGCCGAGGTCCCACTCCTCGCTGAACTCGGCCTCGGTCGCGTTCTGGACGTTCGCCTCGACGACCTCGCGGATCCAGTCGCGCACGTCCTCGGAGAGGTCGTCGCCCTCGAGCACGCGGCGCCGCTGCTCGTAGATGACCATGCGCTGCGTGTTCATGACGTCGTCGTACTTGAGCACGTTCTTACGCGCGACGAAGTTCTGCTCCTCGACCTTCTTCTGGGCGTTCTCGATCTGGTTCGAGAGGATCTTCGCCTCCATCGGCTGGTCGTCCGGGAGCTTGAAGCGCTCCATGATGTTCTTGATCCGGTCGCCGGCGAAGAGGCGGACGAGGTCGTCCTCGCCCGAGAGGTAGAAGCGGGTCAGGCCCGGGTCGCCCTGACGGCCGGAGCGGCCGCGGAGCTGATTGTCGATCCGGCGCGACTCGTGCCGCTCGGTCGCGAGCACGTACAGCCCGCCGGCGTCGACGACGCCCTCACCCAGCTTGATGTCGACGCCGCGGCCGGCCATGTTGGTCGCGATCGTGACCGCGCCGGGCTGGCCCGCGTCCATGATGATCTGGGCCTCGCGCTCGTGCTCCTTCGCGTTGAGGACGTTGTGTGGGATCCCGCGCCGCTTCAGGAGCTCGGCGAGATACTCGGAGGTCTCGACCGCGATCGTCCCGACGAGGACGGGCTGGCCGTCCTCGTAGCGGTCCACGATGTCGTCCAGGACCGCCTTGAACTTGGCTTCCTTCGTCTTGAAGATGTAGTCGTTCTCGTCGAGCCGGGCGACTGCCACGTTGGTCGGGATCTCGACGACGTGCAGGTTGTAGATCTCGACGAACTCCTTCTCCTCCGTCTTCGCCGTACCGGTCATGCCGGCGAGCTTCTCGTAGAGCCGGAAGTAGTTCTGAAGCGTGATCGTGGCGAGGGTCTGGTTCTCCTCCTGGATCCGGACGCCCTCCTTCGCCTCGACGGCCTGATGCAGACCCTCGCTCCAGCGGCGGCCCTCCATCAGGCGGCCGGTGAACTCGTCGACGATCTTCACCTCGCCGTCCTGGACGACGTAGTCGACGTCGCGCTGGTAGAGCGACTGCGCCTTCAGCGCCTGGATCAGGTGGTTGACGAGCTGGACGTGGCGCGGGTCGTAGAGGTTCTCGAGCCCGAGCGCGCGCTCGACGGCGTCGATCGTCGTCTGCGCCGGCGAAACGGTCTTGTGCTTCTCGTCGTAGAGGTAGTCGGCGCCCGAGAGCTCCGTCTCGTCCTCGCCCTTCTCGCTCTTCCGCGTCGCGGGTGCGCCCTGCAGGTCTTTGACGATCCGGGCGAAGTCGTAGTACGTCGTCGCCGCGGTCTCGGGCTCGCCGGAGATGATCAGCGGCGTCCGCGCCTCGTCGATCAGGATCGAGTCGACCTCGTCGACGATCGCGAAGGAGTGGCTGCGTTGGACGAGCCCTTCCTTGGTGACGGCCATGTTGTCCCGCAGGTAGTCGAAGCCGAACTCGGAGTTCGTGCCGTAGGTGATGTCGGCTGCGTAGGCCTCGTGGCGCTGCGCGAACGGCATCATGTTCTGGATCGCGCCGACCGTCATGCCGAGCCGCTCGAAGACGGGGCGGTTCCACTCGGCGTCGCGCTTGGCGAGGTAGTCGTTCGTCGTCACGAGGTGGACGCCCTCGCCGGGGAGCGCGTTCAGGTAGAGCGCAGCGGAGGCGACGAACGTCTTGCCCTCACCGGTCTTCATCTCGGCGATGTCGCCCTCGTGGAGGACGATCGCGCCCATCATCTGCACGTCGAACATCCGCTGCTGCGACTCGCGCCAGCGCGCCTCGCGCACGGCGGCGTAGGCGTCGAACAGGAGCTCGTCGAGCGGCTCGCCGTTCGCGAGTCGCTCGCGGAGGCGGGCCGTCGTGCCGCGCAGCTCCTCGTCCGAGAGCGCCTGTAGCTCGGGCTCGAGCGTGGCGATGTATTCCGCCTGCTGCGCGAGCCGCTTCAGCCGGCGCCCTTCGCCGACGCGGAGGACCTTCTCGAGCTTGCCCAGGCCTGCAGTCGCCATCGCCGAACAGGGTAGCCGTTCGGCTATTTCTTCACCCGGCCTTCACGGCGGACTTACAGCGGCGCGCTAGCGTCCGCGTCGATGCTCCGCATCATCGCCTTCGCCTTCGTCCTCGCGCTCGCGCCCGCCGCCGGGGCAGCGACCGCGCGCGAACGGCAGGTCGCAGGCCCGATCTCCAGCGTCGCCGCCGCCGGCATCGACGTGACGTATGCCGACGAGTACCGGCGCGGCTGCCACGAGGTGCGGCTCTGGAACGTCGCCACGCGCGGCGACCGGCGGCTCGCGAGTCACTGCTTCGTCAGCGCGAGCACCGGCAGCGGCGTCGCCGGCGCGATCGCGACGCAGGGCAGGGCGCTGTGGCTGACCTACACCGGCGGGAACATCCGCGAGTGGTCGCTCTGGACGAAAGGCAGGCTGACGACTGCAAGACGGATCGCGTTCCTGGCCGCCGACGTCGACGGGCCGCCGCCGGTGATCCTCGGCAGCGTCTGGGAGGGCTCGCTCCCGTACGCGATCGGGCGGACGATCATCGTGCTCGCCCCGAACGGGTCACGCCGCTTCTCGCTGACAGCGGCAGATCGTGTCGTCTACGTGAGCGCCCACTCCCGCGGGTACGCCGCGGTGCTCGCGAACGGACGCGTGTTGTCGATCTCTCCAGTCGGAAAGCTGATCCGGGAGCGCACGTTCGCACCCGGCGCCGCCCAGACCGCGCTGCTCGCCGCGCCCGGGCTGATCGTCGAGACGCCGGCGGGGCTGCAGATCCATGGAGCCACCTCCGTGCGCTCGGTCGCGCTGCCGCCCGGTGCACGGTTGCTCGGCTACTCCGAGGGGATCGCCGCATACGGGACGGGCCGCGAACTGCGGCTGCGTCGGCTCGCCAACGGGCGCGACCGCCTCTTCCGGCAGCTCGAGCCACGGTTCCACGCGCAGCTCGGACGGCGCGGCGTCGCCTACGCGTCCGGACGCAAGCTCGGCTTCGACGTCTGGGCGATCGTCAGCAGCGCCGTCTAGACCGGAGAGACCCGAACCTCGAACAGGTCGCCGTCGAGGCGCCGACCGACGACGAACTGGCCGTCCTCGACGAGTTCGAGCTCGTCCTCCTCGTGGCCCGGGAACGAGCGCACCTGGATCCGCCTCGCACCCACGGCCCAGACGGCGTCGTCCCGGCGGACTCCCTCGGCGTAGTACGGCGGGTCGATCGAGGCCTCGATCGCGTCGGCGAGCGGACTGAGGGCGCCGTCGGGGACATCCTCCTCGACCAGGAGCGTGCCGTCGGGAAGCGACGTGAAGTGCACCTCGGCGCCGGGGAGCTCGGCGGCCACCGTCGCGATCGTGTCCCACTCGCGCGGGCGCGGGACTCCGTGCAGCGCCACCTCGCCGAACGGCGACGGCCGGCCGAACTCGTCGGGAGGTGACGACAGGAAGCCGTCGGCGAGCCCGTGCATCAGCCCGGCGAGCCGCGACGGCGTTCGCTGACCCGGCTCGCCGTCACCGTCCTCGGCGCCGATGTCCAGGTCGGCCTGTTCTGCAAGCTGCTCGTGCAGAGGCTTGGCGCGGCGGAAGAGGCCCACGCGCGTTACTGCTGCGGCTCGATCAGTCCGTACCCGCCGTCGCGGCGGCGGTAGACGACGTTCTGCAGGCCGGTCTCGATGTTGACGAAGACGAAGAAGTCGTGGCCGATCAGCTCCAGCTCGACCGTCGCCTCGTCGGGCGTCAACGGCTGCAGGTCGAACTGCTTCGACTTGACGATCATCCGGTCGAGCTGCGCGCCGGAGAAGGTCGGCTCCTCGGGGCCGCTGCCGTTTGCGCGACGACCGGTCTCGCGGCGGCTGCGCTTCTCGCGGTAGCGCTTCACCTGCCGCTCGAGCTTGTCGGCGAGCTGGTCGATCGAGGCCTCGAAGCCGGCGGACCGCTCGCGGACACGCAACGTCGAGCCCTTCGTCCACACCGTCGCCTCGGCGATGTGGTCGTCCGCGATCGACGGGTTCGTCTCGAGCGTCAGCTCGACCTCGATCTGCGTCGGCTCGGGGAGCTGCCGCTCGATCTTGTCGAGCTTGTCCTCCGCGTACCTCCGGATCGAATCGTTGACCTCGACATTTCGGCCCTTGACCTCGAGTCGCATCGCGTTCCTCCGTCCGGTGGTTCCCTTCAGGGTAACCCACTTGGGTCAGGAGGGCCGCTGCCCTCGACTCAGCGCACCGTGCGGGCCAGCGTCACCACCTCCACTCTGCGCGCACCGCCCCGGCGGAGCGCCGCTGCCGCGGCACCCGCGGTGGCGCCGCTCGTGTAGACGTCGTCGACGAGGCAGACCCGCGGCGGCGAAGCGCGCGCCGACGCGAACGCTCCACGGACGTTGCGCCGGCGCTCCTTGAGGCCCAGCCCTCGCTGCCGCTCGACCGATCGCGTCCGGCGGACGAGCGGTGCGACGGGTAACTCCCAGACCCGGCCGAGCTCGCGAGCGAGTGCCTCGGCAGGACGGTGGCCGCGTACCAGGGCCCGCTCCGCGTCGGCGGGGACGAACGCGAGCACGGGGACGGCCGGCCGCGAGAGCGTCTCGGCGACGATCGCCGCCGCCTCGCGGGCGAGCCTGCGCTGGCCACGCTCTTTCCACGCCTGCAGGAGCCGACGTGCCCGCTCGTCGTAGACGATCGCTGCGCGTGCGGTCGCGAACGCGATCCTGCGGCCGCTGCACTCGGCGCAGCGCCGCACCGGCCAGGCGCCGGGGGAGCCGCACCGCTCGCAGAGCGGCGGCGCCAGCCGGATCAGCGCGTCGCGGCAGCCGCAGCAGAGCTCGCACCCGGGCACTCCGCAGCCGGCGCAGCGGTTTGGCAGCAGGACGTCGAGGAGCACTGCCTCGACCGTACGGGCACACCTGTCACGGGTGTGTCACGGAATCGTGACGATTGCCTAGAGCTCGAGCACGTATTCGTCGCGCTCGGGCAGCCCCTGCGCGCGGCGGAGCAGGTTGTCGGCCGCGTGCAGCTGCTCCTTGTCGCCGATGTCGAGCCAGACGCCCGTGACCGAGTAGCCGTAGACCGGCTCGCGCGAGCGGAGCCACTCGATGAAGCTGCCGGACTGGTCGGGCGCGTTGCCCTCGGCGAGATAGCGTGCGACGAGCGGCAGGTGCTCACGGTGGTAGATGTAGGTCGCCGTCGCCGCGAGCGTGCTCGTCGGCTCGGGCGGCTTCTCGACGAACTCGATCACGCGGTCGTCGCCGTCGAGCCCGACGATCCCGTACTGGGTCGCCAGCCGGAGATCGCCGACGTCGCGCACCGCGACGGCGCTGGAGACGCCCTTGCCGCGCCAGAAGTCGACGTAGTCCTGGAGGTCGTAGTCGAACAGGTTGTCGCCGGCGATCACGATCACGTCGTCGTCGACGATCCCGGCTCGGTCGAGCGTGAAGGCGACGTCGCCGATCGCGCCGAGCCGGTCCTCGTTCGAGCTCGTCCCGTCGTCGTGGACGATGACGCCGTCCTTGAACATCGCCCAGTGCTCGAAGTCCTGGGCGAAGCGGCTGTTCGTGACGACGTGCACCTCGTCGATCTCCTCGACCTCGCGGACCCGCTCCAGGATCCAGTCGACCATCGGCTTGCCGCCGACCGGCAGCAGGCACTTCGAGAGATCGTCGGTGAGCGGTTGCAGGCGGGTGGCGTACCCGCCTGCGAGGATGATCGCCTTCACTCGAACCGGTGCTCCTTCACGATGTCGAGACCGTCCTCCGGACCCCACTGGTGGGCGATGCCGCGGGAGTCGAAGAGCGCCTCCACGCGCAGCTCGAGCTCCTGCTGCAGCGTCGGATCGCCGGTCGCCAGCACGCGCGTCAGCGTCTCTGGCAGGAACCCTTCCTCCCACCCCTGTGCCTGCTCCAGGGTCTCGAACGAGCCTCGCAGCTGATCGTAGTAAGGCGGCAGCTGGTGCTCGGCGGCGAAGAGCAGCCGGACCAGGCAGAGACACGAATGGGCTGCCTGCATCCGTCCGCCGAGCTCGTCGCCGCGCCGCCACGCCTTCAGCGAACGGAAAAAGCAGTTCAGGTAGTCGTCGTAGAGGTCATCGAGCTGATCCCATGCGCGCGCACCGGCGTTCGCCGCGATCGCCTCGACGAGCGCTGCGACCTCGCCGTCCCGATCGGCCACGACCCTGGCGTTCACGAACATCGGCGTATAGCCGTCCGTCGCGTCGGCGTGGAGTCGCAGGCGTTCGGGCGAGGCGTAACTGATATCGGCTTTTGGGGGTCCCGGACGCCGCTCGCGGAGCTCCTCCCGGTCACGGCGAGCCGCGTAGCTCTCGCCCGTGACGACGCGGATGAGGTCGAAGTCCGAATCCGGCCCGTCCATGCCTGCGGCTCTCGAGCCGTGGAGGATCAGCCCGATCGAATCGGGGTCGGCGACCACTTCCTGGACGATCTCGTCGAGCACGCTCATCGCGGCAGCGACGCCTCGTACGGCGCCCGGTGCACCCCCTCCTCGGTGACGATCGCGGCGATCAGCGCGGCGGGAGTGACGTCGAACGCCGGATTGCGCGCCGGGAAGCGCGCGGTGATCTCGGCGCCGTCGCGCTCCTCGATCGGGATGCCCGCTCCGGTCGCCGTCGCGTGGTCGACCGTCGAGGTCGGCGCGACGACGTACAGGGGGATCCGGTGATGGGCGGCCGCCACGGCAAGACCATACGTCCCGATCTTGTTGGCGGAGTCCCCATTCGCGGCGATGCGGTCGGCGCCGGTGACGATGCAGTCGATCTCGCCGAGGCTCATCAGGTGCGCCGCGGCCGAGTCGGCGATCACCGCGTGCGGGATGCCGAGCGCCTCGAGCTCCCAGGCGGTCAGCCGCGAGCCCTGGAGCAGCGGCCGCGTCTCGTCGACCCACACATGTGCGAGCAATCCGTCCTCCCAGGCGGCGCGCAAGGCCCCGACCGCCGAGCCGTACCCGCCCGTGGCGAGCCCGCCGGCGTTGCAGTGCGTCAGCGCCTTCGTGCCGGGCCCGAAGAGAGCTGCTGCGTGGGCGCCCATACGCTTGCACCGGTCGACCTCCGCCACGTGCAGTGCGCGCGCCCGTTCGGGAGACGGGTCGTCGCGCATCTGTTCGAGCGCCCAGACGAGGTTGACGGCCGTCGGACGCGAGTCGGCGAGGACACGATAGGCGGCGCCTAGGTCCTCGCCGTGCGCGGCCGCGAGCGCGTACCCGTACGCGGCAGCGACGCCGATCGCCGGAGCACCGCGCACGGCGAGCGTCCGGATCGCGTCCGCCACCTCGGCGGCGGACTCGCACCGCAGCTCGACTTCCTCGTCCGGAAGCCGGCGCTGGTCGAGCAGAACGACCGCGCCGGCTTCCAGACGAACGATCTCGTCGGGGCTTAGGTTCCCTCGTCCCACGAGGCCAGGTACTTCGCCTGCTCCTCGGTGAGCTGGTCGATCTCGACGCCCATCGTCGCGAGCTTGAGGCGCGCGATCTCGTTGTCGATCTCCTCCGGCACGACGTAGACCTTCTTCTCGAGCGAGGTCGCGTTCTGGACGACGTACTCGGCCGAGAGGGCCTGGTTGGCGAAGGACATGTCCATCACCTGCGCCGGGTGGCCCTCGGCGGCGGCGAGGTTGACCAGCCGGCCGTCTGCGATCAGGTAGATCCGCCGGCCGTCGGGCAGCGTGAACTCCTCGACGTACTCACGTGCCTGCCGCGTCTCGCTGGCGAGCGCGCGCAGCGCCGGCAGCTCGATCTCGACGTTGAAGTGGCCCGTGTTGGCGAGGATCGCGCCGTCCTTCATCTGCTCCATGTGGCTCTTCGCGACCACCGACTTGTCGCCGGTGGCGGTGATGAAGATGTCGCCGACCTTGGCGGCCTCCGCCATCGTCATCACGAGGAAGCCGTCCATGACCGCCTCGATCGCCTTCATCGGGTCGACCTCGGTGACGATCACGTTCGAGCCCATGCCCTTGGCCCGCATCGCGACGCCCCGGCCGCACCAGCCGTAGCCGGCGACGACGAGCGTGCGCCCGGCAAGGAGGACGTTCGTGGCGCGAATGACGCCGTCGAGCGTCGACTGGCCCGTGCCGTAGCGGTTGTCGAAGAGATGCTTCGTCTTCGCCTCGTTGACCGCGACGACCGGGAACGCAAGCTTGCCGTCGCGCTCGAGCGCCTTCAGCCGGATCACGCCCGTGGTCGTCTCCTCCGTCCCCGCGATCACGTCGCCGAGCTGCTCGCGGCGAGCGGTGTGGAGGACGCCGATCACGTCGGCGCCGTCGTCCATCGTGATGTGCGGCTTGTGGTCGACCGCCGCCTCGATGTGCTGGTAGTACGAGTCGTTGTCCTCGCCCTTGATCGCGAAGGTCGAGATCCCGTACTCGTCGACGAGCGCCGCCGCGACGTCGTCCTGCGTCGAGAGCGGGTTGGACGCGCAGATGACGACGTCGGCGCCGCCCGCCTGGAGTGTGCGCATCAGATTCGCCGTCTCGGTCGTCACGTGCAGACAGGCCGAGATCCGGTAGCCCGAGAGGGGCTGCTCGGTCTCGAACCGCTCGCGGATCGCGGCCAGCACCGGCATCTGCCGGTCGGCCCAGTCGATCCTGCGCACGCCGTCGGAGGCGAGCGCCAGATCCTTCACGTCGTATCGCTTCGTCGTAGCCATCTGTTCCCTTCGCTAGGCGGCCGAGATCAGCCGCTCGTGCTTTCGCTGTTCCCACTCGACCCAGTCCGCGCCCGGCCCGGCCGAGCGCATCCAACCGTCGAGGGCGATGCGGAGGTCGGGCTCGCGCCGGAGACGTGCCGCAAAGGCGACCTCGTCCAGCTCGATCCCGAAGCGCTCCCGCAGCAGCTTGAGCTGCCGGAGCTGGAGGACCTCTCCGTCGCCGTAGATCCGGTACCCGGCCGCCGTGCGCGCCGGTACGACCAGACCGACGGTCTCGAGATAGCGGAGCATCCGCGCCGACCAGCCCGTGCGGGCGGCGGCGTCGGCGATCGTCAAGACCTCCATCGGCGCAACCTTACCATGATCTTGTGAAGGTTGCTACGGGGCCGACGTGCCCTCGCGGCCGTACAGGTCCTCGAGCCGGACGACGTCCTCTAAGTGTGGCGTCGAGACCTCGAGGATGGTCGTGTCCTCGATCGCCGTGATGCGGTGCACGGTGCCGGGCGTGTAGTGGAATGCGGCGCCGGCGGCGATCACTTCCTCGTGCAGGACGGCCTGCCCGACGTCGCCGAGCTCGAGCTTCGCCCGCCCGGACTGGACGAGCCACGACTCGTCCTTCTCCTTGTGGAACTGGAGGCTGAGCGCAGCGCCCGCCTTCACGAACAGCACCTTGCCGCAGTAGACGTCCGTCAGCGCCCAGATCAACTCGTGCCCCCACGGCTTCTCGACCTTGCGCACCTCGAATGCCCACCGGTCGAGCGAGCCGAGGTTCGGGGAGTCGATGCTCACGAGAACGTCACCGCACCCGCCGCAATCGTCTCGTCCGCCGCCACCCGCATCCCGTGGTCGAGCATATTCCTGTCTCCGACCCTGGCGCCAGGGCCGATCACGGAGAGCCCGCGCACCTCGCACTCCGCGCCCAGCTCGGCTCGTTCGCCGACGATCGAGCCGGTGACGTGCGTCCGCGGGCCGACAACCGCACCGGCGCCGATCACGGACGACTCGATCGACCGCGCCTTCGCCGATCACCGCGCCCGCGCCGATCACGGCGAGGCTGCCGATGCGCGCGCCGGCGCCGATCCTGGCGCCGCGGCCGACGAACACGGGCGGCACGAGACGGGCGCCCGACGTGTCGGCGCCGTCGGCGACGAGCGTGTAGTCGGGGCCGAGCCGGTCGCCGAGCTCGGTGACGAAGTTCCGCTCCAGCACGTCCCGATGCGCCTGCAGGTAGGCGTCGGGCGTGCCGATGTCGAGCCAGTAACCCGCCAGCGCGACGCCGTAGACCGCCTGCTCCTCGACGAGCTGCGGGAAGACCTCGCGCTCGATCGACACCGGGCGTCCCGGCGGGATCAGGTCGAGCACGTCCGGCTCGAGCACGTAGAGGCCGGCGTTGATCAGGTCCGTGTCGATCTCCTCCGGGCGCGGCTTCTCGAGGAAGCTGAGTACACGCCCGTCGTCGCGGTGGATGCGCACGAGCCCGTAGCGGCTGGGATCCTCGACGGGCGTCAGCAGGATCGTCGCGCGGCACTCTCGCTCCCGGTGGAAGCCGACGAGGGCGTCGAGGTCGGTCTCGCGGAGGGAGTCGCCGTTGAGGGCGAAGAAGGGCTCGTCGATCCCCTCGGCGGCGAAGCGGATCGCGCCACCGGTGCCGAGCGGCTCCTCTTCGATCCGGTACTCGAGCGCGAGGTCGCCGTAGCGATCGCCGAAGTAGTCCTGGATCTGGGTCGGCAGGTAGCCGCAGGAGACGATCGCCCTGGTGACGCCGAACCGCCGCAGGTGCTCGAACGTGTAGGCGAGCTGCGGCCGGTCGACGAGCGGCAGCATGTCCTTCCGCGTCTTGTCGGTCAGCGGTCGCAGCCGCGTGCCGAGGCCGCCGACCAGGATGACCGCGGGCAGGCTCACGCGGAGGGGCGGCCGATGCTCTCGTAGACCCAGCCGGCGTCGCGCATCCGGTCGGGGTCGAGCATGTTGCGGCCGTCGACGAAGACCGGCTGCGCCGAGCCGGTGGCGGTGCGGGCCTGCGCCCAGTCGATGTCGGCGAGCTCCGGCCATTCGGTCACGAGCACGACCGCGTCGGCGCCGGCGATCGCGGCGGCCGCCGTCTCGACCTGCTCGACGCCCGGCAGCTCGTCGATCGTCGCGATCGGATCCCAGGCGCGAACGTGCCCGCCCTCGGCGACGAGCCTCCCTGCGAGCACAAGGCTGGGCGCCTCGCGGGTGTCGTCGGTGTTCGGCTTGAACGCGAGCCCGAGCAGCGCGACCGTCTTCCCCCGCAGGCTGCCCAGGTGACGCTGCAGCTTTCCGATCACGCGCCGCTTCTGCAGCTCGTTCACCTCGATGACGGCGTTGAGGAGCTGGAAGTGGTAGCCCGAGTTCGCCGCGAGCTGCTTCAGCGCGAGCGAGTCCTTCGGGAAGCAGCTGCCGCCGTAGCCGATCCCGGCACGGAGGAAGCTGGAGCCGATGCGACGGTCGAGCCCGACGCCCTCGGCGACACGGACGACGTCGGCGCCCGTCGCCTCGCAGACGTTGGCGATCTCGTTGATGAAGCTGATCCGCGTCATCAGCGCGGCATTCGCCGCCAGCTTGATCATCTCGGCCGAGGCGACGTCGCAGCGAACGACGGGTCCCTCGATACCTTGATGCAGCTGCTGCACCGCGTCGCCATCGGCGTCCTCGAACGAGCCGACGACGATCCGGTCGGGCCGCTGGAAGTCACGGACGGCCGTACCCTCGGCAGTGAACTCCGGGTTGGCGGCGTACCCGATGTGCTCGAGGCCGCGCCCGTCGAGCCTGTGGCGCACCTTCGTGCCGGTGCCGACGGGGACGGTGCTCTTCATCACCATGACCGCGCGTCGGTCGAGGCCGCTCAGCTCGTCGACGACGGTCCAGACGGCGGAGAGATCGGCGTCGCCCGAATAGGTGGGCGGCGTGCCCACCGCGACGTAGAGGAAGTCTGCGTCCGCGACGGCCTCGGCGACGTCGAGCGTGTACGTCAGCCGGTCGGCGTTCTGGCGCAGCAGTTCCTCGAGGCCCGGCTCGTAGATCGGAACCTCGCCGGCACGCAGCTGCTCGATCCGCCGTGGGACGACGTCGCGGACGACCACGTCGTGGCCAAGCTCCGCGAAGCACGCACCGGTGACGAGGCCGACGTAGCCGGCGCCGAAGACAGCGACTCTGCTCACGGCCGGTGAACCTACCTACTTAATCTTGTCGAGCGGCCTGAGACCCTTGGCGATCGCGAGCATGGTCTCGTTCGAGAGCGAGTCGAGCAGCGTGTTCACGACCCAGTAGCTCGCGCCGCCCTGGCGCAGCACGACCATGTGCAGCTTCGGACCGGTGTAGTGCAGCTCGTACGTGCGGCCGCCGATCGAGCGGACGAAGTTGCGCTCGGTGAGCGCGGGCGCGTCCTCCCAGTCGGTCATCTGCACGCCCCAGTACTCGTTGGTGCCGGTGCCGAGCTTGTACGTCAGCCGCACGGTCTTGTGCTTCCGGTCGGGATCGATCCGGTACATGCGCACCGGCTTCTCGCGGTCGATCCACGACGTGCGCTCGATCACCGTCGGCACCATCAGCTTGAAGGGGACCTTCTTGGCCCGCTCGCGCAGGTAGGCGACCGACGCGTCGGTGCCGGGCGTCACGTTGGCGGGCTGCCTCTGCGGCGTCCTGTCGACCGGAGCCTCGGCGAGGGTGCCATGGAAGGTCTGGCCGACGATCGCCGTCAGCATCGCGCCGTTCGAGAGCAGTCCCACCTTCGGGTTCAGCGGGACGATGTCGTCGGTGCCGAACAGCGTCGCAACCTTCTTCGCCGCCGCCGCCGCGCCCGCCTGAGCCTTGTCGTAGTGGATCCGCGTCTTGAAGTAGTCCCAGTTCGGCGCGTTGGCGTTCTTGCCGTCCGGCGGGTAGATCATCTGGTACGCGCGCTGAGAGAGCAGGTAGCTGGCGGTGCCGGCGGAGCCGGTGACGCCGTTCCCGTTGAGGACGGTGATCGTCGTCTCGCGCGGCGGCGGCGCCTTCGTCGCCGAGGGCTTCGGCTTCTCGTTCAGCGCCACCTGGGTCGCGTTCTTCGGCGACTCGACGTCCGGGTGCGAGAACTCCTGCACCGCCTTCTGGATGTTCGCCTCGGGCGCGAGGATGTCGAAGCCGGACGTCTCCTCGAGGCCCTCGATCTTCGACTGGAAGAAGTGGCCCGGCGGCAGCGAGTAGGCGAAGAGGGCGTACTCGAGCACCGTCTTGCCGTCGAGCTCGGAGTTGCCGCCGACACCGACCTCGACATTCTTGGTGATCGTCTTGATCACCTTCGGCAGCTCGAAGGGGCCGGTACTCGCCTTGATCTGGTCCTTGAAGGCGCGCACGAAGAGCTGCTGGCGCGCGACGCGGTAGAGGTCGGAGTCGGTGTGCCGGTAGCGGACGAAGTCGAGTGCCTGGTAGCCGCCGAGCTTCTGGTAGCCGGGGAAGAGGTTGATCGTGGCGTAGCCGAAGTCGCCGCCGCGGTCGTTGAAGTAGCGCCGGTCGACGTCCATCCAGATGCCGCCGATCGCGTCGACGAGCTGGCGGAAGCCGCGGAAGTTGACCGTGATCAGGTAGTTGACCGGCAGGCCCGTCAGCTTGCGGACCGTCTCGAGCGTCCCCTTCGTCCCACACGTGGCGTAGGCGTTGTTGATCCGCGCGCCGAACGGCGCCCTGCCCGGGCAGTGGATCTGCACGAAGAGGTCGCGCGGGAACGACATCATCGAGATCGACTTCGTGTCGGGATCCGCGCGCACGAGCATGACGGTGTCGGAGCGCGACTGGGTGCCCTTGCCCTCGCCTGCCCGCTTGTCGTAGCCGATCACGAGCGCGGTCGCCGGCTGACCGGGCAGCGCGATGTCGAGCCGCTTCGCCGCGACCTTGACGTCCGGCGTCGTGGCGACCACCTCGGCCACGCTCTGGTGGAACCAGAGGTAGGCGCCGCCGGCGGCGGAGCCGACCGCGACGAGAACGGCGATGCCGGCCCAGGCGAGTGCCGTGCGGACGAACGCCCAGCGCGAACGCGGCGGCGGCTCCGGCTGGCGGTAGATCGTGATCGGCGAGAGTGCGCCGGGTGGCAGGACGGCCCGACCGTTGCCATTGACGGCCGCACCGCGGCCGATTCCTCTCTTCAGGGTGGTCCGCATAGGGAAATGCGGGCCTCTGAGCCCGCGACGGCCCCAGGATAGCCGCTGCCTAGGTCGTCGCCGCCCTGACCGAGGCGAGCGCCTCGGCGAAGAACTCGTTCTCGTCCGTCGTCCCCACGGTGATCCGCAGCGCCCCCGGCGCGCCGAACGCGCCTGCCGGCCGGACGATCGCGCCCTGGTGCAGCAACGCGTCGAAGAGCACGGGCGCGTCCTCGCCGACCTCGACGAAGAGGAAGTTCGCAACCGCCGGGCCGGCGGGCTCGAGGCCGTGCTCCCGCAGCGTCCGCTCGAGCGCCGCTCGCCCTTCGGCGGTGTGCCGGCGCCGCTCCGCGATCTCGGCCGCGCCGTCGATGCTCGCGAGCGCCGCGACCTGGGCCTGCGTGCCGACGTCGAAGGCGCGTCGGGTCTTGCCGATCGCCTGGATCACGTCCTCGGGGCCGACGCCGTACCCGACCCTGAGGCCGGCCAGACCGTAGATCTTCGAGAACGTCCGCAACACGAGCACGCGGTGCCCGGCCGCGAGGTACTCGGCGACGCCGTCGGGATAGTCCGGCCGGTCGATGTACTCGAAGTAGGCCTGGTCGAGCACGGTGAGAACGTGCTCGGGGACGCGCTCGAAGTACGAGTCGAGCTGCTCCCGCGTCGTCATCGTCCCCGTCGGGTTGTTCGGCGTCGCGATGTAGACGAGCTTCGTCTTCGGCCCGATCGCGGCGAGCAGCGCGTCGAGATCGTAGTGGTCGTCGACGAGCGGGACCTTCCGCGGCACGGCGCCGACCTTGAGCGCGTCGAGCGCGTAGCTGATGAACGACGGCCACGCCGTGACCACCTCGTCGCCCGGATCGAGCGCCGCGACCGAGAGATGACCGATGATCGCATCGGCTCCCGCGCCGGTGATCACGCTTGCCGAGTCGACTCCGTGACGCTCCGCGATCGCGTTGCGCAGGTGGTAGGCGCCTCCGTCGGGGTAGCGGTTGAGCGAGCCGGCGCTGCGATCGAGTGCCTCGAGCGCGGCCGGGAACGGGCCCCATGGGCCTTCGTTCGAGGCGAGCTTGACGACGCGCGCCAGCCCGAGCTCGCGCTGCACCTCCTCCTCCGGCTTCCCCGGCTCATACGGAACGAGCCCGTCGAGGGCGGCCCTGAAGAGGCTCATCGCTGGGTTACTCGGCCGCGGGTGGCGGCAGTTCGTCGGCCGAGCTCTTGCGCCAGAACCAGAGGACGCCGACGACGGCGGCGACGCCTGCTGCGATCGCACCCTTGTTCGGCCGCTTCGAGCCCTCGACCGTGCCCGGCATTGCCTGGCGTGCCTTGTGCTTCACCACGGTCTTGGCGCCGATCCAGGCGAGCCAGCCGAGAACCGCGTAGCGCCTGTTGAAGATGCTCATCGGCGGGAGGCTAACAGCACCCGCCCGTGCCCGATCCGGCCATGTCCCAGGGTCTGTCCCTGGGACATGGCGGGAACGGACAGTCCCCATCGCGTCCGGGAGCGAAGCGACCCTTCAGGGGTTTGCGCGACTCGGGATCCGCTCTGCGGATCCCAGGTCATGCGACGGCAAAAACAAGCCGCCCCCTCTGCGGCAAGGGGGCGGCTCTGGGAGAAAAGCGGGGGCCGGCGGGCGGCACGGCCCCTGTGCGGGGACGAGGGCACGTCCTTGGCTATTGAGATGCCGCCCTCGCGGAAACCTTGCGCGAATCGAAAACTATTGTCGCTAGGTCTGCGCCGGAGCCCGTTTTCGGTTGGGCAGATGGATCGCACGCCCAAGCGCGACGAGACCCGCCTCCTTGATCGCCTCCGACAGAGTCGGGTGCGCGGCCATCCCGTCGGCAACGGTCTCGACCGTCGCCTCGGCGTCGAGCGCGACCGTCCCGGCCTCGATCAGGTCGGTCACGTGTGGGCCGACCATGACGATGCCGAGCAGCTCGCCGTACTTCGTCTCGTGGATCGACTTGACCCAGCCGACCGTCTCCGCCTGCATCACTGCGCGGGCGTTCGCGACCCACGGGAACATGCCGACGGCGATGTCGTCGCCGTGGCGCTCGCGCGCCTGCTCCTCGGTCAGGCCGACTCCTGCGATCTCGGGGTCGGTGTAGATCGGCCGCGGCACCGCCGGGTCGCCGATCGTCGCCTCGTGGCCGCAGGCGTTCTCGGCCGCGACCTCGCCCTCGCGGAAGGCGGTATGCGCGAGCTGCCAGTAGCCGGCGCAGTCGCCGACGGCGTAGATGTGGGGCACCGTCGTCCGCCGGTGCTCGTCGGTCGCGATCCCGGCGCGGCGGTCGAGCTGGACGCCGATCTCCTCGAGCCCGAGCCCCTCGACGAGCGGGCCGCGGCCGATCGAGACGAGCATCAGGTCGGTCTCGACACTCTCACCGTCGCCGAAATGCACGCGCAGCTGGTGACCCTGGTCCTCGACGCCGTTGCACTGCTTGCCCAGCTGGAGCGCAATCCCGCGCTTCCCGAACTGCTTCGCGAGCTCCTTCGCCGCGTCGGCGTCCTCCTGCGGGATCAGGGTGTCGAGCATCTCGACGATCGTCACCTCGGTCCCGAACCGCTGAAAGATCGACGCGAACTCGCAGCCGATGATGCCGCCACCGAGGACGACGAGCCGGCGCGGCACCTCGGTCTGCGCGAGCAGTCCGGTCGAGTCGACGCAGCGCGGCGAGTCGATGCCGTCGATCGGCGGGCGGAGCGGGTACGAGCCGGTCGCGACGATCGCGCTCTTGAAGCTGACGTCCTCGCCACCCTCGACCGCGATCGTGTTCGCGCCGGTGAAGCGGCCACGGCCCTTCACCCACTCGACGCCGTTCGCCTTGAAGAGGCTGGCAATGCCGCCCGTCATCTGCTTGACGACGCCGTTCTTCCACTCGACCGCCTGGCCGAAGTTCAGCTGCGGCTGGCTCACCTCGACGCCGAACTTGGCGAAGGTCTCGCCCGCCTGGTGCATCGCGTGCGCGGTCTGCACCCAGGCCTTGGTCGGGATGCAGCCCACCCGCAGGCAGGTGCCGCCGAGCTCGGGCTCCTGCTCGACGCAGACGGTCCTCGCGCCCAGCTGGGCTGCGCGGATCGCTGCCGTGTACCCGCCGGGGCCTCCGCCCAGGACGGCGACGTCACATTCCATTGCTCAACCTTTCCGTCGGAAGTCTCCTCTCGATGCTAACGATGAGTTCCGAGCACCCGCGCCGTCGTAAGAGCAACCCGGACGAATGGAGGAGTCATGAGAAAGGTCGTCGAGTCCACCTTCATGTCACTGGACGGCGTCATCGACAGCCCGCAGAACTGGAGCCCGCCCTACTGGGACGACGAGCACGCCGCCTACTCGCAGAAGCTGATGGCCGACGCGGACGAGCTCCTGCTCGGCCGGAAGACCTACGAAGGCTTCGCGGAGGCGTGGCCGCAGCGCTCGGGCGACCCGTACACCGACAAGATCAACGCGATGCCGAAGCACGTCGCCACGCAGACGCTGACCGACCTGACCTGGAACGCGCAGCCGCTCCAGGGGGACGCGGTCGAGGCGGTCGCGGGGCTGAAGCAGCGGGACGGCCAGAATCTGCTCAAGTACGGCACCGGCCAGTTCTCGCGGGCGCTGATCGAGAACGGGCTGCTCGACGAGCTGCACGTGTGGATCTTCCCCGTGCTCGTCGGCGGGGGCCAGCGCCTGATCGACGGGATCGACGTCACGCACCTCCAGCTCGTCGAGACGACGCGGTTCGAAAGCGGCATCGTCGTCAACGCCTACGCGCCGAAGTCGGGCTAGAGCGACGCGACCATCGTCCACGCCTCGGCGCCCTCGTCGACGACCGAGAACCCGTGCCGCTCGTAGAGCTTGCGGGCCGGGTTCCCCGGCTCGACGCTCAGGCTCATCTGCTCGTAGCCGGCGGCGCGCGCCTTCGCGATCAGCTCCTGCAGCAGCTCGTCGCCGATCCCGTGCCCGCGCTTGGAGGGGACGACGGCGATCGCGAGCTCGGGTGTCCGTTCGTCGACGAAGCCGTAGCCGGGCTCGTCGAGCCCGAAGACGCGGAACCAGGCGGCGCCGACGGGGAAGCCGTTCTCGAGCGCGATCACGGCGGTGTCGCCGGGCCTCCCCCACCCGCGCACGTAGCGCGAGACGAGCGAGCCCGGCACGCGCTCGCGCCAGTAGTAGGCGTGGTGGAGCATGTCCCGCAGGAAGCGGAGGTCCTGGGCGCCGCCCCTGCGCAGCACGACGGTCATGCGTCGAGGGATTGCGCCAGCTGGACGCGGTTGCCGTCGGGGTCGAAGACGTCCACGAGCCGGATCTGCCCGTGCAGCTCGAAGACGACACCGACCTCGACGCCGGCTTCGCGGAGGCGCTCCGCGTCGGCCTTGACGTCCTCGACGTCGACGTGGGCGACGCCGCTCGACTCGGCCGGCTCGCCCTCGGCGATCGCAATCTCCATCCCGCCGTGCTTGAGCCGCGACCAGCCGTCCTCGAAGTCGACGAACACCTCCTCGAAGCCCAGCACGTCGCGGTAGAAGGTCCGCCCGGCGTCGAGGTCGCGCACGCGATACCACACCGTTGCCATTGCGGTGAACCTACAACGCGAGCGCCGGCTCTTCGAGCAACTCCTTGACCGTGCGCAGGAACTCGGCGCCGTCGGCACCGTCGATGGCGCGGTGGTCGCAGGTGATCGTCATGCTCATCAGCGGCCGCACGACGACCTCGCCGTCGAGCACGACGGGCTTTGGCTCGGTCGCCCCGACCGCGAGGATCGCGGCCTGCGGCGGGTTCAGCACGGCGACGAACTGCTCGATCCCGAACATGCCGAGGTTCGAGATCGTGAACGTGCCGTCGGCGAGATCGTCGCGCTGGAGCTTGCCCTCGCGGGCGCGGCCAACGAGCGCGGCGCGGTCGGCGGCGATCGCCTGGATCGTCTTCCTGTCGGCGTCGCGGATCACGGGCACGACGAGCCCGTTCGGCGCCGCGACGGCGATGCCGACGTGTGCGGTCGGGAAACGGAGGATCTTGTCGCCCGCGAAGTGGGCGTTCACGGCCGGATGGCGGAGGAGGGCGGCCGCAGCGACCTTCGTCAGCAGGTCGCTGACGGTCGGCTTCGTCTCGCCGTCGCGCAGTCGCGCGACGAGCCGCTCGCGCAGCTCGAGCGAGCGGGTCATGTCGACCGAGACGGTCAGCTGGAAGACGGGCGCCTGCCACGCCTCGGTGAGGCGGCGCGCGATCGTCTTGCGGGTCGACGTCAGCTCGATCTCCTCGACCTCGCCGGCCGGCGCCGCGACAGCCGACGCCGGAGCCGCCTTCGGCGCCGCGACCGCGCCGCGCTCGACGTCCTCGGCGACGATCCGTCCCTCGGGGCCGCTGCCGGTCAGCGTCGCGATGTCGACTCCCTTCTCGCGCGCGAGCCGGCGCGCGAGCGGCGAGGCCTTGACCCGGCCGTCCGGCCGCGCCGGAGCATCCGCGACGGCGGCGGTCGCGGCCTCCGCCGTCGCGGCGGCCGCCTCCTGGCCGCGGGCGCGCTGGTCGTCCATCCCCGGGGCGGAGGAGCCCTCGGTCTGGCCTTCGTCCTCCTCCTCCACCGCAGCCTCGTCCGACTCGGCTTCGTCCGACTCGGCTTCGTCCGGCTCGGCTGCCGCCGGCGCGCCGCCGTTGCCGGAGGGGACGTCCTCGCCCTCGCTGCCGATGAAGGCGATCGTCCGGCCGACCTCGACCTCGCCCGAGTCGACGACGATCTTGAGCAGGACGCCGTCGGCCTCGGCCTCGACCTCCTGCGTCACCTTGTCGGTATCGAGCTCGTAGAGCGGCTCGCGCTTCTTGACCGGCTCGCCCTCGCCCTTCAGCCACTTGACGATCGTGCCGGACTCCATGCCCTGGCCCAGCCGCGGGAGCTTGACCTCGGTCGCCATCTAGCTTCTCGCCACCGTCCGCTTCACGGCCTCGAGCACGTCCGCGGCGTGCGGGACGACCCACTGCTCCATCGCCGGCGCGAACGCGAGCGGCGCGAACTTCGCGCCGACGCGCTCGATCGGCGCGTCCAGGTAGTCGAAGGCGCCCTGCTGGATCACGGCCGTGAGCTCGGCGCCGAAGCCGCCGCGCGTCACCGCCTCGTGCGCAGTGACCGCGCGCGTCGTCTTCTTCACCGACGCGACGATCGTCTCCTCGTCGAGGGGCAGCAGCGTGCGCGGGTCGATCACCTCGACCGAGATCCCGTCCTTCTCCGCGTCCTCGGCCGCCTTCAGCGCCTCGGGCACCATCCGCCCGATCGCGATCACGGTCACGTCGGAGCCCTCGTCGCATCACCCGCGCCTTGCCGAGCGGGATCGGCTCGATCTCGTCCGGCACCGGCCCCTTCAGCGGGTAGAGCAGCCGGTGCTCGAAGAAGATGACCGTGTTGTCGTCGTAGATCGAGCTCCAGAGCAGCCCGCGCACGTCCTCCGGCGTCGAGGGGAAGACGACCTTCAGGCCCGGCACGTGCACGAACCACGACTCGAGCTGCTGCGCGTGTTGCGCGCCCGGGCTCCAGCCGGCGCCGCCCTGGGTCCGGATCGTCAGCGGCACCTTCAGCTGGCCGCCGCTCATCGTCCGGTGCTTCGCCGCCTGGTTGACGAGCTGCTCCATCGAGAGCGTCAGGAAGTCCTGGTACATGATCTCGACGACCGGGCGCATGCCCTGCATCGCGGCGCCGATGCCGGTGCCGACGATCGCGATCTCGGAGATCGGCGTGTTGCGGACGCGCTCCGGCCCGAACTCGGCGAGCATTCCCTGGGTGACGCCCATCGAGCCGCCCATCTCGGCGATGTCCTCGCCCATGACGAAGACGTCGTCGTCGGCGCGCATCGCGCTCGAGAGCGCGTCGCGGACCGCCTCGCGGTAGGTCAGCTCAGGCATAGACGTACTTGAGGGCGGCCTCGGGCGGCGGATCCGTCCCCGCCTTCGCGAACTCGACCGAGCCCTCGACGATCGCCTCGATCTCGGTGTCGAGCGACTCGAACTCCTCGTCGCCGATCCCGAGCCGGGCGCGCAGGAGCTCGATCGGATCCTTGGTCTCGCGCAGCTCCTCGATCTCCGACTTCTCGCGGTAGACCTGCGGGTCGCCGATGTAGTGGCCGACGAGGCGGTAGGTGCGGACGTTGAGGAAGACGGGGCCGCGGCCGGAGGCTGCGTGCTCGCGCGCCTCGCGCGTCGCCGCGTAGACGGCCTCGACGTCCTGCCCGTCGACCTCGACCGAGCGCATGCCGAAGGCGACGGCGCGCTGGGAGAAGTCCTCGATCGGGGCGTGCTGGCTCATCGGCGTCGACTCCGCCCACGCGTTCATCTCGAGCACGAAGAGGGCCGGGACCTTCCAGAGCTGGGCGAGGTTGAGCGACTCGTGGAACGTGCCCGTGTTGGTGGCGCCGTCGCCGAAGAAGGCGACTGCGACGCGCGGCTGCTTGCGGAACTGGAACGCGAGCGCGGCGCCCGTGATCGCCGGCAGGCCGCCGCCGACGACGGCGTTCGCGCCGAGGTTGCCCTTCGCGAGGTCGTAGAGGTGCATCGAGCCGCCGTAGCCGCCCGAGCAGCCCTCCTGCTTGCCGTAGAGCTCCGCCATCACCGCGTTGACGTGGGTGCCCTTGGCGATCGTGTGCCCGTGCGCGCGATGCGTCGACGCGATCACATCGTCCGGCTCGAGCGCCGCCATCACGCCCGAGGCGACGGCCTCCTGGCCGATCGCGACATGCAGGAAGCCGGGCAGCTCGCCCGCGCGGAAGCGCTCCTCGACCTTCTCCTCGAAGCGCCGGATCAGCAGCATCTCGCGGAAGAGCTCGTGCAGACGCTCGTCCGAGAGCGCGCCCGTCTCCGCGCCGGCCCCCTCGGCCTTGTCCTCGACCTTCGCCATCGGCCCTCATTATGCTGACCCCCGCATGAGAGTCGTCGACCAGTGGCGTTCGATCAGGTCGGAGCTACCCGAGGAATGGGGCGAGACGAAGCTGAACCTCTCGGTCGCCCGGGACGAGCAGCGAGCCCGAGCGGCGGCGCTGCTAGGCCCCGCCGGGCCGGGACGGCTCGGGGACGACCTTCGCCTCTCGGTGCACCGGGCCGGCGGCGGGATCGGGCCCGACCAGGCCGACAAGCTCTTTCGCAAGCTCGACGACGAGCGGATCCGCGCGACGCTGTCGCTCGTCACGGTCGGCGAGCGGGAGGTGCGCGAGGAGGCTCCGCGGGAAGCCGCGGCGGAGCAGTGGGATGCGGCGCTGGCGAGCCTGCCCGCAGACTGGAGCGACCTCCTCTGCGAGCTCCAGCTGACCTCGACCGACCACCTCGCGCGGGGCGCCCTGCTGACGGCGCCGGTCAACCCCACCCGCGTGCCGGGTCTGGCCGCCTTCCGCTTCCGCGTCGCGCGGCGGTTCGGCTACGGCGCGTCGCCGGAGATGACCCGGCGCTGCCTCGAGCGCCTCGACGCCGAGGAGATCACCGCCCGGCTGACGCTCCTGCACGTCCTCTCCGACACCCACAACGTCGCCACGCAAGGCCCCGTCTGGCGCGTTGCCGGAAAGGCCGTCTAGCGTGGCGGGCGATCCCGTCTCCTGGCTCCTGATCGAGCCGGGCTGGACGGTCTACGACGCGGCCGGCGAGAAGTTCGGCAAGGTGAAAGAGGTTCTCGCCGACGAGCAGGCGGACATCTTCCACGGCGTGCTCGTCGAGCGCGGACTGCTCGGCGCCGAGGAGGAGGTCGTGGCCGACCGGATCGCCGAGATCCACGAGGGCGACCTGCATCTGGCTTAGGCAGCGAGGGTTTGCCGCAGGGGCGGCTCGGCAACGCTCTGCCTGTTGTCCTCACCCGCCGTTGAGATCAGCCGCGTTCCCTCGAGCCCGTGGCGGCTGTCGCCGCGGGAGTGGGTCGCCGTCTTCAAGCGCACCTTCAAGGCCTTTCTCGCCGACGACGCGATGGGGCTCTCCGCGCAGGTCGCGTTCAGCTCGCTGCTCGCGTTCTTCCCCGCCGTCGTCTTCCTCGTCGGCCTGCTCGACCTGATCGGCGCCTACGGCGCGCTCGAGGACTTCCTCGCGCCGGTGGCGCCGGGCGAGGTCCTCGACACGATCCAGACACTCCAGTCGGACACGTCGCGAGGGACGTCGGTGGTCGCATTCGTGGTCGGAGCGGCCGGGGCGATCTGGGCGGCGAGCGGCGCGATGAACGCCGTGATCAAGGCCGTCAACCGTGCTTACGACCGCGTCGAGACGCGCGCCTTCTGGCAGACGCGTCTGCTCGGGATCTTCCTGGTCGGCCTGATGGGGCTCGTGCTCGCGGGCCTGCTGCTGCTGATCGTCTTCGGCGGCCCGCTCGGCACGGCGATCGCCGACGAGGCCGGGCTCGGCGGCGCGTTCGAGCTGCTCTGGTCGGTCCTCCGCTGGCCGCTCGCCTTCCTCGCAATCCTGACCTTCTTCGCGCTCGTCTACGTCCTGGCGCCGAACCTCGCCGTTCGCAGCTGGAAGTGGCTGACGCCGGGCGCGCTCGTCGGCAGCCTCATGTGGCTCGCGCTCTCGGGCCTCTTCGCCCTCTACACCAGCTTCTCCGACTCCTACTCGAGGACGTACGGCGCTCTCGCCAGCGGGATCGTCCTCCTGCTCTGGCTTCACTACTCGGCCTTCGCGCTCCTCTTCGGTGCCGAGCTCAACTCGGAGCTCGACCGCCAGGCCGAGATCCGCGCCTCCGGCGGCGACCGGGCCGGCCTGATCAAGCCGAGCCGGCGGACGGGCTAGGTGACGCGGACGGAGCCCTTGACGGTCTTCGGCGCCTTGTCCGAGTAGAACCGGAGCAGCCCCTTCGCGAGCTTCAGCTTCCAGGTGGTCGTGCCGACGGCCGCCACGGACGAGCGCCTGTTGACGCCCTTGCCGACGAGATGGAAGTTGTGCAGCTTGGAGCGGTCGCGGACGACGATCGAGTACGTGCCGGCCTTGACGCCGTGGTGCAGCGCCGCTCCGCTCGCGCTCCGGAGCGAGATCGTGCTCTTCGGGCCGACCGTGGCGAGGAGCTTCGGCGGCGCGGGCGGCGGCTTCGGCGTCGTCACCGGCGGCGGGTTGCCGACCGTGAACCGCTGGAACATCTGCGTCGAGTGCGGGTCGCACACGACCGTGTAGCGGCCCTCGCGGAAGGTGACCGTCCAGGTCACCGTGCCGGTCGTCTCGACCGGGGTGAACTGCTCGACACCGGGGCCGAAGAGGCGGAAGTTGTGCTCGTCGGAGAGATCGCGCACCGTGATCTCGTACGTGCCCGGATCGAGCTGCGTGACCAGGCGGCCGCCGGCATCCGCGAGCGTGATCGTGAAGCCGGGGCCGACCGTGCCGACGAGCGGCACGGCCTGCGCCGGGGCCGTCGCCGCACCCGGGACGAGCGCGAGTGCCGCACAGGCGGCGACGAGGAAACCCCTGAGGCGCATCGTCCCTGTCTACGCAGGTCGCGCCGGACCGGATTGCGGCCTACGCGCGCAGCTCGGCGCCGAAGCGCTCGGCGAGCTCGGCGACGATCCGCTCGCGCAGCTTCGCGGCGTCCTCGTCCGAGAGCGTGCGCTCCGGCGACTGGAAGGCCGCCGCGAGCGCGATCGACTTCTTGCCCTCGCCCACCTGCTCGCCGCGATAGACGTCGAAGACGCGCAGCTCGCGCAGCTCGGGGCCGGCCGCCTCGCGCGCAGCCGCGATCAGGTCGCCCGCCGCGACGGCCTCGTCGACGACGAAGGCGAGATCCTGCTTGACGGCCGGGTAGGTGATCACGTCCTGATAGGCGACGACATCGGGGACGTCCGCGAGGAGCGCGTCGACGTCGAGCTCGAAGTACCCCCACCCGCCGGGAAGCTCCAGGAGCTCGCCGTAGGTGGTGCGCGCCGAGCGGCCGGGTCCGCGCTCGAGCACGACGAGCGGCACGGCGAGCGCGTCGTGGAGCGCCTCGGCGGCGCCTTTCGCGCGGAAGAAGCCGCCGTCCGTGATCCCGGCGACGTGCCAGCGCTCCTCCGGGAGCTCTTCGCCCGTCGGCCGGAAGACGCGGGCGAGCTCGAAGAGCGCGATCCGCTCGACGGCCGCGTTCCGGTTCCGCTCGGCCGACTCGAGCAGCCCGAGGCGGAGGTCGGTCCGCAGCGCGGCCAGCTCCGTCGTGTAGGGCTCCTCGAGCGCCAGCCGCCCTTCCTCGCCCGGGACGAGCGTCCACGTGTACGCCTCCGCGAAGCCGGCGCCGACGAGGACGTCCTCGATGCGCCGCCGGAGGCGCTGCTCCCTCGTCAGCTGCACTGACGGGGCGGCGCGCTCGGGGAGCGTCGACGGCACCTCCTCGATCCGGAACCGGACGACCTCCTCCACGAGATCGACCGGGCGCGTGACGTCGTTCGCCCTCCAGTTCGGCACCGTCACCTGGTCGCCGTCGACCTCGAAGCCGAGCCGCTGCAACCGCTCGACCTGCTCCTCGACCGGGATCGACATTCCGCTCAGCCGTTCGACGAGCTCCGGCCGGTGCCGAACGACGGGCGGCACGGGGAGGTCTCCGTGGACGTCGGTGTGCCCGGTCCAGCTGGCGCCCGCGTGGGCGACGAGCAGCTCGCTCGCGTAGATCGCCGCCTGCTCGGCGGCGTAGGGGTCGACGCCTTTCTCCCAGCGCGTCGACGCGTCCGTTCGCAGCCGCAGCCGCCGCGAGGTGCGGAGCACCGTCAGAGCGTCGAAGTTCGCGGCCTCCAGCAGCAGATCCGTCGTCTCGTCGCGCACCTCACTGTCCTCGCCGCCCATGATCCCGGCGATCGCCACCGGCCGCTTTGCGTCGGCGATCACGAGGTCGGTCGGAGCGAGCTCGCGCTCGTGGCCGTCGAGCGTGCGGATCTTCTCGCCCGGCTGCGCGCGACGGACGACGATCCGCCCCTCCGCGAGGAGCGAGCGGTCGAACGCGTGCAGCGGCGAGCCGAGCGCGAGCATGACGTAGTTGGTGATGTCGACGACGTTCGAGATCGAGCGCATGCCTGCCGCGAGGAGCCGAGCCCTCATCCACGCCGGTGCCGGTCCGATGCGGGCGCCGTGGAAGATCCTGCCGATGTAGCGCGGGCACGCCCCGAGGTCCTCGACACGCACGTCGACCGGTTCGTCGGCCGCACGCTCGGGCTCGCGGCCCGGCGGCGGCGCAAGGGCGGCGCCCGTCAGCGCCGAGACCTCGCGCGCGATGCCGTAGATCGCCGTCAGGTCGGGCCGGTTGAAGCCCGTCTCGATCTCGAGCACGGACTCGGTGAGCGGCAGCACGTCCACGAGCGGCGTGCCCGGCTCGATCCCGTTCTCGAGCACCATGATCCCGCTGTGGTCGTCGCCGAGCTCGAGCTCGCGCTCGGAGAGGATCATCCCGCGCGACGTCTCGCCACGAAGCTTCGCCTCCCCGAGCGGCTGCTCCGCACCGGGGAGCAGCGCGCCGGGCAGGGCCACGGCGACGGTCGCCCCGGCACCGAAGTTCCAGGCGCCGCAGACGATCTGCCGCGGCTCGCCCTCGCCCACGTCGACGAGGCAGAGCTGGAGCCGGTCCGCGTTCGGATGCTTGCCGGCCTCGACGACGTGCCCGACGAGGAAGTTGGCGAGATTGCCGTCGGTGTCGACGACCCCGCGGTGGACGATCCGGTCGACCTCGCAGCTCGTGAAGACGAGCTTGGCCGCCAGCTGCTCGACCGGCCAGTCGAAGTCGACGTACTCGCGCAGCCAGGAGACGGGGACTTTCATCTCAGAATTGACGAGTCATTCGGAGGTCGTTTTCCCAGAACAGGCGGAGATCGGGAAGACCGTGACGGAGGAACGCGATCCGGTCGATCCCGAGTCCGAACGCGAAGCCCTGCCACTCCTCCGGGTCGTAGCCGACGGCCTCGAAGACGTTCGGGTCGACGACGCCGGCGCCGCCCATCTCGATCCAGCCGGAGTGCTTGCAGACGGGGCAGCCCTGCCCGTCGCAGAGATAGCAGGTGATGTCGAACTCGACCGACGGCTCGGTGAACGGGAAGAAGCTCGTCCGCATCCGCACCTCGCGCCGGCCGAAGATGGCGCTCGTGAAGAGCTCGATCGTCCCGCGCAGGTCGGCGAGCGTGATCCCGCGGTCGACGGCGAGGCCCTCGACCTGGTGGAAGACCGGCGTGTGCGTCGCGTCGAGCGGGTCGCGCCGGTAGGTGCGCCCGAGCGAGACGAGGTAGATCGGCGGCTGCTGCGCCTGCATCGCCCGGATCTGCGAGGGCGACGTGTGCGTACGCAGGAGCGTGTTCGCGTCGAAGTAGAACGTGTCGCGGGGGTCGCGGGACGGGTGCGCCTCCGGCTGGTTGAGCGCGTCGAAGTTGTGCCAGACGGTCTCGACCTCGCGCCCGTCGTAGACCATGTAGCCCATCCCGAGGAACACGTCCTCGATCCGCCGGCGGAGCTGCGTGATCAGGTGCAGGCTCCCGCGCGGCACCGGCTCGCCGGGCAGGGTCGGATCGAACGGCTCCAGATCGACGTCGGCGGCCGCCAGCTCCTCCTCGCGCGTGGAGAAGGCCTCCTCGATCGCGGTCCGGGCCGCATTCAGCGCCATCCCGGTCTCGCGGTCGCGCACCTCCCGGAGCGCCAGCTTCAGGTCGCTCTTCCGGCCGAGGTAGCGGACGCGCAGCTCCTCGAGCGCGTCGGCGTCCCCGGCCGCGGCGATCGCGGTCCGCGCCTCGTTTTCGAGCGCCGTGGCGTCCATCGAGCGACGATAGCATCGGCTTCGTGAGCCTCTACGACGCCTTCGCTCCCATCTACGACGAGTGGTCGGCGCACATGATCGAGGACGTCGCGTTCTACGTCGAGCTCGCCCGCGAGACGGACGGTCCCCTGGTCGAGCTCGCCGTCGGCAGCGGCCGCGTCGCGATCCCGGTCGCGCGCGAGACCGGCCGGCACGTGCTCGGGATCGACTCCTCGCCGGCGATGCTCGCACAGGCGCGCGAGCGGGCGGCCGCGGCCGGGGTCGACCTCGAGCTGCGCGAGGGCGACATGCGCGACTTTCAGCTGGAGGAGCCTGCCGGGCTGATCTACGTCCCGGCCCGCTCGCTCGGGCATCTGCCGACCTGGGCCGACCGGCGCCGCGTCTTCGAGCGCGCCTACGCCTCGCTCCGCCCCGGCGGCCGCTTCGCCTGGAACTTCTTCGTCTTCGACCCGAGGATCGCGGCGGCGAACGACGGCGAGTGGCTCGAGCAGAACGGCATCCGCCATCGGATCGACCACGCGAAGCACGACAACCGCGTCGACATCACGCTCGAGAGCGGCGACGCGATCTCGCTCTGGTGGCTGAACCGCTCCGAGTGGGAAGGCCTGATCGAGACGGCCGGCTTCGAGGTCGAGGCGCTCTACGGCGGCTTCGACCGCAGGCCGTTCGACGAGAACGCGAACGAATTCGTCTGGGTTGTCCGCAGGCCGTAGTCCCTACGACTCGATCGCGCGCCTCTACGACCCGTGGAGCGCGAGCGTCACCGAGGACGTCGAGTTCTACGTCGAGGAGGCGCGCGCGTCCGGCGGGCCCGTCGTCGAGCTCGCGTGCGGCACCGGACGGATCTCGGTACCGATCGCGAAGGCGGGCGTCCGCGTGATCGGCGTCGACGGTTCGACGGCGATGCTCGAGGTGGCACAGGAGTACGCGGCGGCGGAGGGGGTCGAGCTCGACCTCCGCCACGGCGACATGCGTGAGCCGCCGGTCGCCGAGCGCGTCCCGCTCGTCCTGATCCCGTTCCGCTCGCTGCTGCACATGACGACGGAGAGCGAGCGGCTGCGCGCGCTCCGTGCAGCCCGCGAGCTGCTCGTGCCGGGCGGGCGGCTCGTCTTCGACGTCTTCGCCCCGAGCGCGGAGGACGTCGAGGACACGCACGGCCGCTGGCTCGAGCGCGAGCCCGGAATCTTCGAGCGCGCCGACTGGGACGAGAACGCGCGCACGCTGACGCTGTCGGTCCGGCGCGGCGAGGAGGCATCGACGATGCGGCTCGCGTGGCTCTCGCCGCCGGAGTGGCGGCTGCTCCTCGACCGCGCCGGCTTCGACGTCGAGGCGCAGTGGGGCTGGTTCGACCGCAGGCCGTACGCCGGCGGCGAGGACGTGGTCTTCGCGGCGGTCCGTCCGGACGCGTAGAGTCCGCGCAATGCTCTGGATCGTGATCGGCATCGTCGTGCTGCTGCTCGTCGCGGCCGTTTTCCTCTACAACCGGCTCGTCAGCCTCCGCAACCGCGTCGAGAACGCATGGGCGCAGGTGGACGTGCAGCTGAAGCGGCGCTACGACCTGATCCCGAACCTCGTCGAGACGGTCAAGGGCTATGCGGCCCACGAGCGTGAGACGTTCGAGGCCGTCACCGCGGCGCGCACGCGCGCGCAGCAGGCACAGGGGCCGGCGGAGCAGGGCGCCGCCGAAGGCATCCTCGGTCAGGCGCTCGGGCGGCTCTTCGCCGTCGCCGAGGCGTACCCCGAGCTGCAGGCGGACGAGAACTTCCGCCAGCTCCAGGAGGAGCTCGCGCAGACCGAGAATCGAATCGCGGTCTCGCGCCAGGTCTACAACGACACCGTCCTCACCTACAACACCGCGATCCAGCAGGTCCCGGGCAACCTCGTCGCCGGGCCGTTCGGCTTCTCGCGCAAGGAGTTCTTCGAGGTGGAGGACGAGGCCCGGGAGGCGCCACGCGTCGCGTTTAGGAGGGGCCGGCGGAACGTCGCTCCCCGCAGTCCAGCCGATGTTTCGCGGGGTCATAGCTGCGGTCGGGTTTCTGGCGGCGCTCGCGCTCGCCGGGAACGCCGACGCCAAGTCCTTCGCCCTCCCACGGGCCGACGTCGTCGTCCAGGTCGCGCGCGACGGCGGCCTCGTCATCGCCGAGAACATCACCTTCGCCTTCGACGGCGACTTCAGCGGCGGTTACCGGGACATTCCGCTCCGCGACGGCGAGAGCGTCGATCAGGTATCCGTCTCGGAGGGGGACATGGGCTATCGGCCCGGCGGCTGCACCGAGCTCGGCTGCAGCTCGCCGCCCGGCACGTACGGGGTCGAGCGGCGCGACGACGGGGTCAGGATCGTCTGGCACTACGCGGCCGCGAACGAGGTGCGCACGTTCCGGATCGCCTACCGGCTGCGCGGCGTCGCGGTCGCGTACGACGACGTCGTCGACGTCAATCTGCAGGTGTGGGGCGACGAGTGGGAGGTCCCGCTCGGCCAGCTGACTGCGCAGCTCCTCGCCCCCGGCGAGGTCTCGCGCGCCTGGGGCCACCCGGTCGGCGTCAGGGGCGACGTCACGATCGACGGCAGCCGGGTGACGCTGCGGGCGCTCGACGTGCCCGCCGGCCAGTTCGTCGAGCTGCGAACGCTGATTCCGCGGCGGTTCTTCACCTCGACGGCCGGGATGAAGGTCGAGAGCGGGCCTGGCCTCGACAAGATCGTGGCCGAGGAGGCCGAGGACGCCGCCGCGTTCGAGGAGGACCAGCGCAAGATCGACGACGCGCTCGACAACCTCGGCGCGACGATCGCGAAGCTCCTCGCGATCGCACTCCTCCCGGCGCTCGCCGTGATCGGCTTCGTCTGGTGGCGGTGGGGGCGTGAGCGGGGCACCAGCTACGACCGCGAATACGAACAGGAGCCGCCGACCGAGACACAGCCGGCGCTCGTGCCGGGCCTGCTCGCGCAGGGAGGCGCGCCCGGTTCGCTCGAGTTCACGGCGACACTCTTCGACCTGATCCGGCGTGACCGCTACCACGCCGAGCAGGTGACGACCGAGCGGAAGATCTGGGGCGGCCTGAAGACGCAGGAGATCTCGGACCTCGAGCTCTCCCTCGGCGACGTCGAGGCACCGGTCGAGGCGTTCGAGGCGCCCGTCGCGCAGGTGGTCGACTCGATCCTCGTCGACGGCCCCGAGCGGCTCTCGCACTTCCGCGACCGGATCGAGGACGACCGGACGGGGAACTCCGAGCGCTTCACCTCGTTCAAGTCGGCCGTGGACAGCGAGGTGAAGAGCCGCCGCTGGTTCCAGAACGTCGGCCTCGCTGCGCTGCTCGGCGGCGCGGCCGTGCTCGGCGCGGCCGGCGGGATCATGCTGCTGCTCGGGATCGGGTCCTACAACTCGGTCGCCCCGACCTGGAAGAGCGTCGTCGAGATCGCGCTCGGCGTCTGTGGGCTCGTCGGCGCTGCCGTCCTCGCCGCCTCCGCCTTCAACCGCCGGCTCTGGCGGCGGCGCTCACCCGAGGCCCAGGCCGAGGCCGAGCGCTGGGAGGCGTTCCGCCGCTACCTGACCGACTTTCCGCGCCTGGACATCGCGCCGGCCGCGTCGCTCGAGCTCTGGGAGCGCTATCTCGTCTACGGCATCACCTTCGGGATCGCGGAGCGCGTGCTGCAGGGGGCGCAGCTGCACATGCCGGAGGCGCTCGCCACAGGCGAGCACGCTCTACTGGATCGGGCCGCACGGCGACCTTGCCTCGGGCCCGACGTCGATGAGCATCGGCGACCTCGCCTCCGGCTTCGGCTCGGCGCTCGCTCCCCCCTCGTCCGGCTCGGGCGGGTTCGGCGGCGGCTTCTCGGGCGGTGGCGGCGGAGGCGGCGGCGGTGGAGGCGGCGGCGCCTGGTGAGAGCAGTTGCCGTTGCGCTCGCAGGCGTGCTCGCCGGCGCGGCGGGGTGCGGCGGCGGCGGTGACGAGCAGGCCGTAGCCACCACCGCCGCGGCGACGACCGCGGCGGACGCGAAGTCGTGCGCGTCCGGCGAGCACTCGCTGACACTGCCCAACGGCCAGGAGGCGCGGATGCGCGTGACGCCCGGCAGCGGCGAACGCGCGCTCGTCGTCGCCCTGCACGGCGCCGGCGGCACGCCCGAGAGCGCACTCGACGCCTTCCGCGGTGGCTGGGACGAGCCTGGGCTCGTGCTGATCGCGCCCGCGTCCAAGGGCCAGACCTGGAGCATCCTCCGCTCGGAGCAGGATCTCGACCTCGAGTCGGTCAACTTGGCGCTCGCCGAGGCGTACGAGCGCTGCACGATCGACCGTCGCCGGCTCGCAGTCGGCGGCTTCTCGGACGGCGCCACCTACGCGCTCACGCTCGGCGTCTCGAACGGCGACCTCTTCCCGAACGGTGATCGCGTTCTCGCCGGGCGGGATCGTGGCGGGCGAGCAACGAGGTGTCCCGCGCTTCTTCGTCTCGCACGGCACGCGCGACAGCGTCCTCCCGATCGCGAGCGCCGGCGACGCCGTCGTGCGCAAGCTCCGCGAGGCGGGCTATCCGGTCACCTACCGACGCTTCCGCGGCGACCACGAGGTCGCGCCGGCGACATCTGCGGCCGCCGTGCGCTGGTTCCTTGCCGGCGCGCCTAGCTGCGCCGCGATCGCTCGTACAGCGCGATCGCCCCGGCCACGGCGACGTTGAGCGACTCGGCCGCTACCGCTCGTCGCGATCGTCGCGACGTGGTCCGCCTGGTCCACGAGCTCGGGCGGAAGCCCGGTCCCGCTCGGCTCCGAGGACGAAGGTGACGGGTCCGGCGAGGGCGAGCTCGTGCAGGGGCGGCGCGCCGTGCGCGACCAGGGCGACGCGCTCGCCTTCGGCCTCGCCGAACGGAAGCAGCGGGACGCGGAAGATCGCGCCGGCGGAGGCGCGCAGCGCCTTCGAGCCGAGGGGGTCGGCGCAGCCGTCCGAGAGCGCCACCGCCGCGCCGAACGCGTCCGCTGCGCGGAGCAGCGTGCCGACGTTGCCGGGGTCGGCGACGCGCCAGAGTGCGAGCGTCGTCTCGCGCGCGTCGCGCGGGAGCGCGGCGGTGCGATAGACGCCGACGACCCGGGCCGGGTGCGCAAGCGTCGAGACCGCGGCCAGCAGCGCCGGCTCGACGGTCTCGCCGGCGACGAGGAGCTCGATCGGCTCGATCCCGGCGGCGCTCGCCGCGGCGACGAGGTCCTCGCCCTCGACGGCGAAGAGCCCGAGCTCCTCGCGCTTGCGCTTCTGCGCGAGGAGCTTGCGGACGAGCTTCAGCGTCGGGTTCGACGCCGAGGTGATCACGGGAGTGCTAGGCGGCCTTGTCGGCGGCGAGCGCGGCCTTCGCCTGCTCGACGACCGCGGTGAACGCGGCCGGATCCGCCACGGCCAGATCGGCCAGGACCTTGCGGTCGAGCTCGATGCCGGCCTTGTGCAGCCCCGAGATGAACTGGTTGTAGGACATCCCGTTGGCGCGGGCGGCGGCGTTGATGCGAACGATCCAGAGCTGGCGGAAGGTCCGCTTCTTGTTCTTGCGGTCGCGGTAGGCGTAGACGAGCGAGTGCTCGACCTGCTCCTTCGCGTAGCGGTAGCTGCGGCTCTTGAGGCCCCAGTAGCCCTTCGCCTCGCCGAGGACCTTGCGGCGCTTCTTGCGCGCGTGAACTGATCGCTTGACCCTTGGCATCTACTTCAGCCCCAGCAGCTTCTTCAGGCGCGGCGTATCCACTTCGGCGACCTGAAAGTCCTTGCCGAAGGCGCGCTTACGCTTGGCCGACTTGTGCTCCAGGTTGTGGCTCTGCATCGCGTGACGGCGCAGGATCTTTCCCGTCCCGGTCACCTTGAAGCGCTTCTTCGCTCCGCTCCCGCTCTTCATCTTTGGCATCTGGTTTCACTCCTGCGTTTTTCGTGGGGCCGAGCAGCATGACCATGTTGCGCCCGTCGAGCAGCGGCGGTGATTCGACCACCCCGAGCTCCTTGATCTCGTCGGCGAGGCGGAGAAGCAGGTCACGGCCCCGCTCCGGGTGCAGGTTCTCGCGCCCCCGGAACATGATCGTCACCTTGACCTTCGCGCGCTGGTTGAGAAAGCGCACGACGTGGCCTTTCTTCGTCTCGTAGTCGTGAATGCCGATCTTCGGCCTGAACTTGATCTCCTTGACGTTGATCTGCGTCTGGTGCTTCCGGGCCAGCTTGGCCTTCTGCTCTTGCTCGTAGCGGTACTTGCCGTAATCCATCACCCGAGCGACGGGCGGGTCCGCCCCCGCAGCCACCTCGACCAGGTCGAGGCCCTTCGAATAGGCGTACTCGCGTGCTTCGTCGGTCGACTTGATCCCGATCTGCTCGCCGTCCTCGCCCACCAGGCGGACCTGGGGAACGCGGATGTTCTCGTTGATCCGGTCCTGCGGCTGTGGAATGCGCCGGTCTTCCGGACGGCGTCTCGGCCTCAAAGGCTCTTCACCAAGCTCGTTGAATCCTCCTCATCGACGACAAAAACCGCTGCAAGCAGCGGCCACGTTTTCCTCGTCCAACCGACTCGGTTGAACCCTCGCGGGCTCGCGGCCCGGGAAGGTGAGGGGCAGTGGTCCGCTCCTTCTTTCAGGAGCTGATCGTAGCAATCTCTGCCCGGAACCGTTCGAGCAGGTCGGAAAGTGACATCGTCAGCTGCCCGCCGCCGCGCTCGCGCACCGCGAGCGACTCGTCGGACTCGCGGTCGCCGTAGACGATCGTGAACGGGATCTTCTCGAGCTCCGCCTCGCGGATCCGCTTCCCAAGCGTCTCGTCGCGCTGGTCGAGGTCGACGCGGAAGCCCTCCGCCTCGAGCCGGCGCCGCAGCTCGTGGACGGCCTCCCGGTGGTTCTCGGCGACCGGGATCAGCCGCACCTGCACGGGCGCGAGCCAGAACGGGAACGCGCCGGCGTAGTGCTCCGTGAGGATGCCGATGAACCGCTCGAGCGAGCCGAGCAGCGCGCGGTGGACGACCATCGGCGTGTGCTCGGTGTTGTCGGCGCCCATGTACGTGAGCCCGAACTGGCGCGGCATCTGGTAATCCGCCTGGATCGTGCCCATCTGCCAGGTGCGGCCGATCGCGTCGCTCATGTGCAGGTCGATCTTCGGCCCGTAGAAGGTGCCCTCGCCGGGGCTGACCACGTACTCGATCCCGTGCCGCTCGAGCGCGGCCTGGAGGATCCCCTCCGCGTGGTCCCACTCCGCCTCCGTCCCGAGCCGGTTCTCCGGCCTCGTCGACAGCTCGGCATGCGGGGTGACGTCGAAGAGCGCGTAGAGGTCCTTCGCGAACTCGATGCAGGCGTCGATCTCGGCTGCTGCCTGCTCCTCGGTGCAGAAGATGTGGGCGTCGTCCTGGGTGACGTGGCGGACGCGGAGCAGCCCGTGCAGCGCACCGGCGAGCTCGTTCCGGTGCAGGGTCGAGCTCTCCGCGTAGCGGATCGGCAGGTCGCGGTAGCTGCGGAGCCGCGAGCCGAAGAGGAGCATGTGCCCGGGGCAGTTCATCGGCTTCAGGCCCGCATGCGGCTCCGGATCGTCGTCGGAGACGACCAGGAACATGTTCTCGCGGAACTTGTCCCAGTGGCCGCTCGTCTGCCAGACGGTCTTCTCGTAGATCAGCGGCGTCTTGACCTCGTTGTAGCCGCGCTTCCTGTTCTCGCGCCGGCGCAGGTCCTCGAGCTCGTTCCAGAGCACCATCCCCTTCGGATGCCAGAACGGCGAGCCGGGCGATTCCTCGGAGAGGTGGAAGAGGTCGAGGTCCCGTCCGAGCCGGCGATGGTCGCGCGCCTTCGCCTGCTCGAGCCGCTCGAGATGGGCGTCGAGGTCGGCCTGCGAGTAGAAGGCGGTGCCGTAGATCCGCGTCAGCTGGGTGTTCTTCTCGTCGCCGCGCCAGTAGGCGCCTGCGAGCGAGGTCAGCTTGATCGCCTTGATCGGCTTCGAGTCCTGCAGGTGCGGGCCGCGGCAGAGATCGGTGAACTCTCCCTGGGTGTACAGCGAGATCTCGCCCTCGGCCGTGTCGACGAGCTCGACCTTGTACGGCTCGCCCTCCGCCTCGAAGCGCCGCTTCGCCTCGTCGGCCGAGATCTCCTCGCGCGCCCAGGTGCGGCCCTCCTTCAGCTCGCGCTGGATCTCGGCCTCGATCTTCTCGAGATCCTCCTCGCGGATCGGCTCGGGGAACTCGAAGTCGTAGTAGAAGCCGTTGTCGATCGGCGGCCCGATCGCGATCTTGACGCCGGGATAGAGCCGGCGGACGGCCTCGGCGAGCAGGTGCGCCGCCGAGTGGCGCAGCACGTAGAGGGCGTCCGGGTCGCTCGTGTCGCGCGTGGTCAGGATCTGGATCGGCTGCCCGTCCGCGAGCGGCAGCCGCAGGTCCTGGACGTTCCCGTTCTGGCGGATCAGCACCGCCTGCTCGGCCAGCTTGGGGCCGATCGCACGCGCGGCGTCGAGGCCGGTGGCGCCGTCCGGAAGTTCGAGTTCCGAGGAGTCGGGGAGAACCACGCGCATGACAGATCAGGATACTGAGCACCCGCGCGAGGACGACAGGAACGACGAGCTCGAGGGGACGCCCGTCCCGGATCCCGAGGAGGAGACCGGCGACGCCGAGGACGTCCCGACCGCCGACTAGGAGATCGCGTCGCGCCAGCGGCGGTGGACGACGACGCCGGCGACGACGAATCCGAGCACGAGCAGGAAGCCAAACCCGAGCAGCACCAGCGAGGTGTCGCGGGAGAGTGCGACCACCTCGAGCACGGGCGCCTCCGGCTCGCCGGCGACGACGACGCGGTAGCGCCCGGCGGGGACGTCGGGGACCTCCGCGGTGAGCGTCCCGTCGGCGCCGACCACGCCGAGCGGCACCGGCCGGATCGGCGTCTCCAGTCCTTCGAGCACGACCGCGCGCGTGGGCGTGCCCGTGATCGTGAGCTCGTCGCCCACGGCGGCGCTCCCGGGTTGCAGGGTGACGGCGAGCAGGAGGAGGGCGACCGTTTTCAGACCGCTGTCGAGGGTATCCCTTCCGAAACGAGGAAAGGGGACGACATGGGGCACCAGACGGTGCAGGAGGCGATGACGTCGAATCCAACGGCGGTCACGCCCGACACGACCGCGCAGGAAGCGGCGCGGCTGCTGAAGACCGAGGACGTCGGGGCGCTGCCGATCGTCGACGACGGCCGGCTCGCCGGCGTCGTCACCGACCGCGACCTCGCACTTCGCGTGATCGCCGAGGGCCGCGCGCTCGACACAGCCGTCGCCGAGCTCGCCTCGAAGGATCTCGTCACGATCGATCCGCAGCAGAGCCTCGAGGAGGCCGCGCGGTTGATGGCGGAGCACCAGGTTCGACGGCTGCCGGTCGTCGAGGAGGACGGCCGCCTCGTCGGGATGCTCGCGCAGGCCGACGTCGCGCAGGCCGGCCACGACACGCTCACCGGCGACGTCGTCCAGAAGATCTCGCGGTAGACGAAAGGGGGTCCACATGCCGAGCAAGTCGGCGAACGTCAAGAACGAGAAGCAGTACGAGGCCCTGAAGGACAAGGGCATGTCGAAGGAGCGCGCGGCGAGGATCGCGAACTCCCCCGACGCGTCGAAGCACGGCGGCGAGAAGTCGCATTCGGGCAGCGGCACTCATCGCAGGGCGGCACGACCGCGCAGAAGAAGGCGGCCGGCCGCAAGGGCGGCAAGGCAACAGCCCGCAAGCACTAGAACGAGGCTGCAGGAAAACCCCCGTCCTGCCGATAAAACAGTGGGATGGGGGTTGCCGCCTATACCGGCCCCTTTAGGCGCGAGCAGGCCGAGCGTCTGCTCTGGCGCGCCGGCTTCGGCCCCCGCCGCGGCGAGGCACAGGCACTCGCGAAGCTCGGTCTCGAAGGCGCTGTCCGCTCGCTGACCCGCCCGAAGGGCGAGAAGTTCGTCGGCCCGGCACCGCACGACGACAAGGGCCGCGGGCTCGCGCCCGGCGACGCCTGGGGCCACGACCACCTCTGGTGGATGGACCGGATGGTGCGCACGTCGCGCCCGCTCGTCGAGCGGATGACGCTCGTCTGGCACGACTGGTTCGCGACCTCGCTCGCGGGCGTCGGCTCGCAGAAGCTGATGCTGAACCAGAACAAGCTGCTACGGCGCCTCTCACTCGGGTCGTTCGACACGATGCTGCGCGAGATCACGAAGGACCCGGCGATGCTGCTCTGGCTCTCGGGCACGGAGAACACGAAGTCGTCGCCGAACGAGAACTACGCGCGCGAGCTGATGGAGCTGTTCACGCTCGGCGCCGGCCGCGGCTACAGCGAGCGCGATGTGCGCGAGCAGGCGCGCGCCCTCACCGGCTTCGACAACGACTGGAAGCGCGGCGCCGGCAACGTCAACTTCCGCTTCGACCGCGAGCGGCACGACGCCGGCAGCAAGCGCATCTTCGGCAAGACCGGAGCGTTCGACTGGCAGGACGCCGTCCGCCTCTGCCTCGACCACCCGCAGCACGCGTCCTTCTTCGTCGACAAGCTCTGGCACTACTTCATCCCGGTCGCGCCCGACGCGGCCACGCGTCGCTCGCTCGAGGCGCTCTACCGCAAGGACTTCGAGATCCGCCCGGTCGTGGAGGCGATCCTCCGCCATCCCGCCCTGCACAAGGGTCCGCGGATGGTGAAGCCGCCGGCCGTCTACACCGCAGGCCTGCTGCGCGGAATCGGGCGCGGCATCGACACGACATCCTGGGCCTGGCTAGCGTCGGGGACGGGCCAGCGCCTGTTCATGCCGCCGAACGTCGCCGGCTGGGACGACGAGCGCTGGCTCGACACCGCAACCTTCCGCGGCCGCTGGTGGGTCGCGAACTACGCGTCGCAGCCGTACGCGCTGACCGACAAGCAGGCGGCCCGGTTGCCCGCCGAGCCGAAGGCGCTCGTCGAGGCCGCGATCGAGTTCTGGGGCTCACCGACGCTGCGCCCGGCCACCCGCGCGGCGCTGCTGACGTTCGCGAACCGCGCGATGGGCGACGCAAACGCGAAGTGGAAGCAGACGAGCTACCGCTTCCTGACCGTGAACGCGCTGCGGCAGCTGATCGCCGTCAGCCCCGACCTCCAGACCTCGTAAGGACTTAGTGCTCCGTCCAGCGACATCCACCCCACCTCTGACGGCTGCAAAGCGGCGCCACGCGTCGTCCTCAGTCGCGCCCATACCAACCGGTATGAGCGCTCCCTGCGTCCTAGCCTGGCTTGCTTTCCAGCCGCCAGCGGCGGGGCAATGCCACCGGACGGAGCACTAATGGCCCGCTGCTGCAACGACTTCTCCCGCACCGACCTCCTCCGCCGCGCCGCCGCCGAAGCCGGCCGCGGCCTGCCCGCGATCGAGAGCGGGATGCCGCTCCCCGCGGGCACGGGACTCGACCGGCGCACCTTCCTCGCCCGCACCGCCGGGCTCGCACTCGCCGTCTACGGCGGCTCCTCGCTCCTGCCCCGAGCGCTCGAGGACGGAATCGCGGCCGCGACGGCGGCCGGCCCGCAGAAAGTGCTCGTCTCCGTCTTCCTCGACGGCGGCGCCGACTCGCTCTCGATGCTCTTCCCGGACGGCGACCCGCTCTACCGGAAGCTGCGCCCGCGCCTGGCCCTACCGGCCTCCACGGGCCTCCCGTTCGCCGAGGACGCGCGGCTGCGCTGGCACCCGTCGCTCGCCGGTCTGGCACAGCTGCACGCCGAGGGGAAGGTGGCCGTGATGGCAGGGGTCGGCTACACCGGGCCGGACCAGTCGCACTTCACGTCGCGGCACTTCTGGGAGGTCGGAGCCACCAGCGAGCAGCTTCGCACGGGCTGGCTCGGGCGCTACCTCGACCGGAGCGGCTCGCCCGACAACCCGCTGCAGGGCCTGTCGCTCGACTGGCGCCTCCAGCCTGCGCTCGCGACGGCCAAGATGCCCGTCGCCTCGATCGACGGGCCCGACCAGTACGGCTTCTGGACGCGCAACGTCTGGGGCGACGTCGAGAAGCGGATGCTCGACGCGATCGGCGCTCTCGGCCGCCTGCCGACGAACGGCGACGCTGCGCTCCGGGAGGCGACCTCGGCGGCGCGCCAGTCGGCCCGACTGCGCCAGCAACTCCTCCCCTTCACGCCCAAGAACGACCAGCCCGGCTTCACCAGCCCGGTCGCGTATCCGAAGGGCGACGACGAGTTCCCGCGGCGCCTCGCCGGCCTCGCCGCGATGCTCGGGGCCGGCCTGCCGGTCCGGGTCGTCGCGCTCTCCGCTCCGGGGATGTACGACACGCACGACGACCAGCCGCAGGAGCTCGCGGACGGCCTGAAGCTGACCGCCGACAGCCTGCTCGCGTTCCAGCGCGACCTCGAGGCGCGCGGTCTCGCCGACCGCGTGGTCGTCCACGTCTGGTCGGAGTTCGGGCGGCGCGCGAAGGAGAACGGCTCGAACGGGACCGACCACGGCGCGGCGGGCGCCGGCTTCCTGATCGGCTCGCGCGTGAACGGGACGATGATCGGCGAGTTTCCCGGCCTCGCGAAGCTCGACGAGCACGGGAACCTGCGCGCCACGTCGGACTTCCGCGGCCTCTACAGCGCGCTGCTCGAGCAGTGGCTCGGCGCCGACGCCGAGGCGATCATCCCAGGCGCCCGCAAGTTCGCTCGGCCGAAAGTGATCAGGTGATCGCGACAGCGCTCGTCCTGCTCACGCTGGCTGCGCCCGCACCGGCGCGGATCCAGGTCGGCGCCGACGAATTCGGCTACACCCTCTCCCGCGCCGCGATCAAGGCGGGGCCGGCGATCGTGCAGCTCGCCAACTACGGCGAGGACGAGCACGACCTCCGCCTGCGCAGGGTCGGCGGGACGAGGACGTACCGCGTCGCTACCGTCGCCCCCGGCCGCGTCGGCGAGCTCGAGGCGCGCTTCCTCCCCGGCCGATTCCGGCTCTGGTGCTCTCTCGCCGACCATCGCGCGCGCGGGATGCACGCGACGCTCCTCGTCAAGAAGGCTTGACGGCGTCCGATCGAGCGACGACAACTCCGTGCGGGGCTTCCGTTGCGGCGGAGGCCCCTCCTCCCTAGGATCGTCCCTCACCCTCGAAGGGAGCCGTCGATGTCACTGATGGACAAGCTCAAGTCGATCTTCTCGGGAGGCTCGCCGGACACGGCGGACGCCCACGCAGGCCACGATCACGCGGAGCACGATCACGCGGAGCACGACCACTCGCACGAGCCGGCCACGCCGCCTCTGCCTGCGGCCGACCTGACCGAGATGCCGGCATCGGAGGAGGGCGACACCACCCCCGACTGACGAGAGGCCGAATCTCGGATCGAGCGGTCGGCGTTGTAGGAGCAGTACTGTCGATCGGAGGTCTGCGGCCTTGACTCGGTTGGGAAGACTGGTCTTCGTGTTCGTCGCGGCGGCGGGATTCGCCGCCGCGCATCTGTTCGTGCAGGCGGGCAACGCGATGGAGGTACCGGTGCCGACCGTGACTGCGCCGTCGCTGCCGGTGCCGACCCTGCCGGTGCCGACGGTCACCGCGCCGACGCTCCCGGTGCCGACGACGACGACGCCCACTCTCCCGGTCCCCTCGCTGCCGACGCCGACGGTGTCGGTGCCCGCTGTGCCCGTGCCTCCGCCGCCGGTCACAACGGCGCCACTGCCGGTACGCCTGCCGCCGGTGACGACGTCGCCACTTCCAACGCTTCCCGCTCCGCGACCCGCACAACCGACGACCACGACGACACCCGCAGCCGGCTCGCCCGCCCCGGCCGGCGGGACGGCGACGCCGTCGAGCGGGTACGGCAGCTCCGGTCCGTCGGCCGGGCAAACCTCGAGCGCTTCGACCGCGACCGACACCGCGCGCTCGGCGTCGCGAACGCGGACATTCGCGGCGAGGACACACAGGACGGCGAATCGCGTCAGCGTCCGCCTCGCGTTCGTGCTCCCGAAGCGCGGCCGCATCTTCCTCGTCGTCCGCGGCCCCGCCCCCTCCTGCCGCGTCGCCGGAGTCATCCCCGTGCGGGGTCGGAAGGGTGAGAACACCGTCTACTTCGCCGGACGCGTCCACGGCCGCAGGCTCGCGCCGGGCGTCTACCTGATCTCGCTCTCACCGAACCGGCTTCACACGCCCGGCGCCGCAACCGAGTACGTCCGCGTCGTCTCCGCCCGCCGCTCGCTCCCGCTCCCGGACGGGGCGAAGAAGCCGACCTGCACGGACGTGACCTCGGTCGCAATGGCTGCGACCTCGCCGAGCCTCACCGGCGGCACGACGCCGAAGCAGGCGACCGCACAGCCGAGCGCTCAGGTGGCCGGGGTGGCGGTGCCGGCCCCGAGCGGAGACGAGAACGACGACGGCGCCGCGGGGCTGCCCGGCTCGGGCCTGCTCGGCGCGGCGACGAGCTCCGCGGACGAGCACCCCTTCCTCGCGGCCGCCGTCCTCACGCTCGTCGCCGGCCTCCTGATCGCGATGCTGGCGCTCGTGACGCGCTTCCTGCGCGGCAGCTGGAATCCCTAGCCCCGTCGAGCGTTAGCCTCGGAGGCGTGCAGGTCCAGCTTCCCGTTCCGGCCAGGCCGCTGCGCTGGGTGGCGCCGACGCTGTATCTCGCCGCGCTGAGCGCCTACATGTGGCGCGAGGGGATCCCGGTGGGGCGCGAGCGGCTGCTCATCTGGATCGTGCTCGGCCTGCTCGCGCTCTCGACGGCGAATCTCGGCGGCTGGGCACGGGGCGTCGTGCTCGAGTGGCTCCCGCTCGCACTCGTGCTCGCGGTCTACGACCTGCTGCGCGGCCATGCCGACGGCCTGCTCTTCTCCACCTGGTACCGGCCCCAGCTCGAGGCCGACGCCTTCCTCTTCGGCGGCACCGTCCCGACCGTCTGGCTCCAGGATCGGCTCTGGCACGGATCGGACAGCGTGCGGTGGTACGACTTCGTCGCCTGGGCCGTCTACGTGAGCTACTTCGTGGCGACCTACCTCGTCGCCGGCCTGCTCTGGTTCTTCGCCCGCGCCCGTTTTCGCCGCTACGTCGCGTGCGTCGTGCTCCTCGCGGGGATGGCGTTCACCACGTTCGCGCTCTTCCCCGCGGCGCCCCCGTGGCTCGCGAGCAGGGAAGGCGTGCTCGAACCGACAACGCGTCTGATCGGCCCGATCTCGGGCGACGTCCCTTTCCTCTCGTTCTCGTTCGAGGGGCTGTACGAGCGCGGCTCCGAGTACGCGAACCCCGTCGCTGCCGTGCCGTCGCTCCATGCGGCGTACACGCTCCTGATCACGCTGTTCCTCTGGCGGTCGGCCCCTCGCTGGGCACGGCCGCTCCTGGCTGCGTATCCCCTGGCGATGGCGTACGCGCTCGTCTACACCGCCGAGCACTACGTCTTCGACATCCTCCTCGGCTGGGCGTACACGGTCGTCGCCGTCTGGGTCGTGAACCGCATCGCGGACCGAATGAGTGCACCTGCTCGCCGGCAGGACTGGTCACCGTGAGCGCGAAGGCCGTCGGCGATGCCCGGCCAGACGAAGCTCGAACGGTGGCTCGACCGGGAGATCGCGCGCGCCGCGACACCGCGCGGGGCCGCTGGCGTGATCGCAGCTGCGACAACCGTGATCACACTCGGCGCAGGTCTCCTGATGACGGTGGTCGACCACGAGAACTTCCCCTCGCTCGGGTCCGGGCTCTGGTGGGCCGCCCAGACGGTCACCACGGTCGGATACGGCGACAACGTCCCCACGACGTTCATCGGACAGCTCGTGGCCGTGCTCGTGATGCTCTTCGGGATCGGCTTCCTGACGGTGGTCACCGCCGCGATCACGAGCTCCTTCATCGAGCGCTCACGCATCGAGCACTCGCGGTCGGAGGCGGGATCGGCGACCGCCGAGCAGCTGCGGCAGATCGAGCAACGGCTCGAGCGGATCGAAGCGGCACTGAACCGCTCCGCGTAGGACATCCACAGACACAGGAGGTGAGCGACCCGTGATCGACGTGCAGCGCGTCGACTACGTCCGCATCCCGGTGACGGACATGGCGAAGGCGACCCACTTCTACGGTGAGGTGCTGGGCCTCGAGCGGAACCCGAACTCGCCGCACGAGGACTGGGTCGAGTACGAGGCCGGCAACGTCACCCTCGCGGTGATGACCCCGCACACCCACGACTACGAGTTCACGCCGTTGCCGCCAGGAACGATCGCCCTGCGCGTCCCCGACGTTGCCCAAGCCCGAGCAGCGCTGGAGGCGGCCGGCGTGCAGGTCAACGAGATGTGGGACTCGGGCGTCTGCCACGGGGCCGGGTTCCGCGACCCCGACGGCAACGCCATCCTCCTCCACCACCGCTACAAGCCGTACGCGTGAACGGATGCGGGCCGAATGGACGTGGGCGAACGCCGCTCCGGTGGTCTGGTCGTGGACGGGTGTGGACTGCGCCTCGAGCCGCGGCAGCTGCCGCTCGATGTCCGAGACCAGCAGGTCGGCCAGGTCATGAGTGAACCCGCGCCGCACGACCACGCGAAGCGCCGCCAGGTCGGTGCGGTTCTCGGGAAACGTGTACGCGGGGACCTGCCAGCCACGCTCGCGCAAGGCGTTCGAGAGGTCGAACGCGGTGAAGTTCTCGATGCTGTCCTTCAGGGTGAACGCGAACACGGGAAGCTCGTCCCCGCGCGTGAGCAGCTCGAAGGGTCCCAGCTCTGCGATCCGTGAGGAGAGCCGTGTCGCGACGTCACGAGCGTACCCCTGCACCTTCCGGTACCCGTCGAAGCCGAGCCGGATGAAGTTGTAGTACTGCCCGACGACCTGGGCGCCCGGTCGGGAGAAATTGAGCGCGAAGGTCGGCATGTTGTCCCCGAGGTAGTTCACCCAGAACACGAGGTCGCCGGGGAGAGCGTCGGCATCGCGCCAGACGATCCAGCCCACACCCGGATAGACGAGTCCGTACTTGTGCCCCGAGGTGTTGATGGACGCGACCCTGGGCAGGCGGAAGTCCCATTCCAGGTCCGGATCGAGGAAGGGCGCGATCATCGCGCCTGACGCACCGTCGACGTGCACCGGAACGTCGAGCCCGGACTCTGCCTGCAGGGCGTCCAGGGCCTTGCAGATCTCCGCGACCGGTTCGTACGCCCCGTCGAAGGTCGAGCCGAGAATGGCGACGACGCCGATGGTGTTCTCGTCACAGCGCTTGACAGCCTCGTCGGCCGAGAGCGTGAAGCGATCGCCTTCCATCGGGACGAGCCGCATCTCGACATCCCAGTAGTTGGCGAACTTCTCCCAGCACACCTGGACGTTGATCCCCATCACGAGATTCGGCTTGTCGGCCGGCTTGCCCTCGGCCTGGCGCTGGTGTTGCCAGCGTCGTTTGAGCGCGAGCCCGCCGAGCATCGCTGCCTCGCTCGACCCGGTAGTGGAGCAACCGGTCGCCTCCTCTGACTCCGGCGCATGCCAGAGGTTGCTCAGGATGCTGACGCAGCGGGCTTCGAGCTCGGCGGTCTGCGGATACTCGTCCTTGTCGATCATGTTCTTGTCGAAGCACTCCGCCATCAGCTTCTCGGCCTGTGGCTCCATCCACGTGGAGACGAACGTCGCGACGTTCAGCCGCGCATTGCCGTCGAGCATGAGCTCGTCGTGGACGATCTGGTACGCGACATCGGGCGGCAGCTCGCCGTCAGGAAGTTCGTGTCTGGGGATCGTGCCGGTCTCGAGGCTGAACAACGGCGCTATGGCGAGGTCGTCGGACCGGCCGGTCGCCGAGCGCGGATGCTTGAGTGGCATGACTCTCCTTCGATTCCCGGGATCACGGACTCGCCGCGGCCGACGGTACCACCGGGCGCGGCACGCATTGCCGCTAGAGCTGCTGCTCGGTCTCCTCGTCGAAGAAGTGCAGCCGGTCGACGTTGATGGCGAGCCGCAGCGGCCGGCCTGCGCGGGCGGTGGACTGTGGGCTCAGACGCGCAGTCAGGGTCCTCGCGGCGTCCTCCTGGAGGTCGGCGGACCGCTCGGCCTCGGGCGCGTTGTCCGGGAGCGGGAAGTGGGCGATCAGCTCGGCGCCCAACGGCTCGGCGAGGGCGACGTCCACGTCGAGGCACGAGCCGTTCGCGTCCGCCAGAAGCGCCGCGTCCGCCAGGTCCTCCGGCCGGATTCCGACGATCACGGAGCGGCCGACATACTCACGGAGTCGCGGATGCCGGGAGAGCACCGACGGCGTCAGCGAGATCGTCGTCCCGCACAGGTCGATCGAGGGCGCGCCTGCGCCGGAGTCGAGCCGGCAGCGGACGAGGTTCATCGCCGGGGAGCCGATGAAGCTGGCGACGAACAGGTTCTCGGGCCGGTCGTAGAGCCGCTGCGGCACGTCGCATTGCGCCAGGCGTCCGTCGCGCATGACGACGACGCGGTCGCCCATCGTCATCGCCTCGGTCTGGTCGTGCGTGACGTACAGCGTCGTTGTGCGGACGCGCTGATGCAGCAGCGAGACGTAGGCGCGCATCTCGACGCGCAGCTTCGCGTCGAGGTTCGAGAGGGGCTCGTCCATCAGCAGCGCGTCCGGCTCGCGGACGATCGCGCGGCCCATGGCGACGCGCTGGCGCTGGCCGCCGGAGAGCTGGCCGGGCTTCTTCTTCAGCAGGTCGCTGATCCCGAGCATCTCCGCCGCCGGCAGCACCCGCTCGCGGATCTCGCGCTTCTTCAGCTTGTGCAGGCGCAGCCCGAAGCCCATGTTGTCGTAGACCGACATGTGCGGGTACAGCGCGTAGTTCTGGAACACCATCGCGATGTTCCGGTCCTGCGGGTCGACGTCGTTGACGCGCTCGCCGTCGATCCGCACCTCGCCGGCGGTCGGCGTCTCGAGGCCGGCGGCCATCCGCAGCACCGTCGTCTTGCCCGAGCCGGAGGGACCGACGAGGACGACGAACTCGCCGTCCTCGATCGAGAGGTCGAAGTCCTCGACGGCGACGGTGCCGTCGGGGAACACCTTCTGCAGCCCGCTGAACTCGATGGTCGCCATCAGACGACCTCTCCGGTGGCGGCGGCGATCCGGTCGCGGTACCAGAGCGCGCTCCGCTTCGGGATCCGCCGCTGTGTCTCGAAGTCGACGTAGACGATCCCGAAGCGCTGCGAGTACCCGTGCTCCCACTCGAAGTTGTCGAGCAGCGACCAGACGAAGTAGCCGCGGACGTCGACGCCGGCGGCGATCGCCTGCTCGACGGCTGCGAGGTGCCGCTCGATGTAGGCGACGCGGCTGGGATCCTCGACCACGTCGCCACCGTTCCTGCGATCGACGAAGGCGGCGCCGTTCTCGGTGATCAGGAGCGGCAGGTCGCCGTAGTCGCGCTTCACGCCGACGAGCAGCTCGGTCAACGCCTCGGGGACGACGGGCCATCCCATCGCAGTCTTGGCCGCATCCTGCGGCACCTCGGCGAGCCCGAGCACGGAGCCGTCGTCTGAGGCGGTGACGAGGTTGGGCCGGTAGAAGTTGACGCCGAGGAAGTCGAGCGGCTGCGCGATCGTCTCCAGGTCGCCGGGCTGGATTGCGTCAAGCGGGCCGAACCGCCCCTCGTAGAGCTCGAGGAGCTCCGGGGGGTACGCGCCGCGGAAGACCGGGTCGAGGAACCAGCCGTTGTGGTAGCCCTCGAGTCGCCGCGCCGCCGCGCGGTCCTCGTCGCCGTCGGTGAACGGCCGGGCGACGGTCAGGTCGAGCGTGAGCCCGATCCGGCCGGCTCTGCCGGCGTCCCGGAACGCGCGCACGACCGTCCCGTGCGACAGCAAGCACGTGGTGGGCCGCTCGGAGGGCGCGCGGCCAGTCGGTCGCGCCGGGGGCCTTCGTCCCGAGCGCGTAGCCGAGGAAGGAGGTCACCCACGGCTCGTTGTGCGTCGTCCAGTCCTCGACCAGGTCTCCGAGGCCGTCGAAGACGAGCTCGGCGTACTCGGCGAAGCGGTCGACCGTGTCGCGCGCTGCCCAGCCGCCGTCGTCCTCGAGTGCCTGCGGCAGGTCCCAGTGGTAGAGCGTCACGAGCGGCGCGATCCCTCGCTCGCGCAGACCCTCGACCAGGCCGCGGTAGAAGTCGAGCCCGCGCTGGTTGGCCGGACCGCGGCCGTCCGGCTGAATCCGGGGCCAGGAGATCGAGAATCGGTATGCGCGCAGGCCGAGCGAGGCCATCAGATCGAGGTCCTCGCGCCAGCGGTAGTAGTGCTCGCAGGCCGGGTCGCCGGTATCGCCGTTGTGCACCTTTCCCGGCGTGCCCGCGAAGCGGTCCCAGATCGACTCGCCGCGGCCGTCGATCCGTGGTCGCACCCTCGATCTGGAAAGCCGCGGTCGCCGCGCCCCAGGCGAAATCCTTCGGGAAGGTCATCCCTTTACAGCTCCTTTCATGATCCCGCCCACGATCTGCTTGCCGAGAACGAGAAAGACGACGAGCAGGGGCAGGATCGAGACGAACGTGCCGGTGAGGATGAGCGCGTAGTCCGGCACGTAGGCGGCGCCCGCGAGTGTCGAGACGGCGACCTGCACGGTCGGGTTGTGAGGAGTGAGCACGATCAGCGGCCAGAAGAAGTCGTTCCAGGTGTTCATGAAGGTGAGCAGGCCGAGCACGGCCGCGATCGGGCGCACAGCCGGCAGGACGACGTGCCAGAAGACGCGCATCGTGTGGCACCCGTCCACGCGGGCCGCGTCGATCAGCTCGTTCGGAACGGCGCTGGAGATGTACTGGCGCATCAGGAAGACGCCGAAAGCGGTGACGAGGAACGGCGCGATCACCGCCTGCAGGCGATTGATCCAGCCGAAGTGGATCATCTCGATGTAGAGCGGGATCACGCCGAGCTGAACCGGCACGATGATCGTCGCGATCACGACCACGAGCAGCACCTTGTTGCCGCGGAACTGGAGCTTCGCGAAGGCGAAGCCGGCGAGCGCGCTGAAGAAGACGACGGAGAGGGTGACGACGCTCGCGACGATCGCAGAGTTGATCAGCGCCTTCGCGAAGTCGACGTTGACGATCCCGGCGTTGAAGAGCCGATCGACGTTGTCGCGGAAGTTGCCTCCCGGTGTCAGCACCGGCGGATACGCGCCGAGCGCCGAGTTGTCGTGCGAGGCGACGACGAACGACCAGTAGAGCGGAAAGATCGAGAAGCCGACGAGCAGCAGCAGCCAGACGTACGTCATCGGCTTGGCGCGATCGTGGCTGCGGCTCCGCTTCGAGCGGGCCGGCGTGCGGAGGCGGTAGGGGACGATGCTCACGCTTCCCCCGACCGGATCCGGCGCACGAGCAGGTAGTTGACGAACGAGATGACGGCGATCAGGAGGAAGAGGCACCAGGCGATCGCAGCCGCGTAGCCGAAGTCGAACTGCGTGCCTCCGAACGCCTTCTCGTAGAGGTACATCGAGACGGTCTGGTACTGCCGGCCGGAGCCGCCGGTACTGCCGCTCTTGACCGGCTGGAAGAGGAACGGCTCCGTGAAGAGCTGGAGCCCGCCGATCGTCGAGATGATGACCGTGAAGATGATCGTCGGACGGATCATCGGGACGGTCACGTGGATGAATTGCCGCCAGCTGCGGGCGCCGTCGACCGCGGACGCTTCGTACAGCTCGTCCGGGATCGACTGCATCGCAGCCAGGTAGAGCAGCGCGTTGTAGCCCACCCAGCGCCACGTCACCATCGTCGAGAGCGCGATCCAGGACGACAGCCTGCCCGCCTCCCAGTTGATGTTCTCGATCCCGACCTGGTTGAGCAGGTAGTTGATCAGCCCGTAGCGGTAGCCGAACAGCTGCGTGAAGATCAGCGCCACCGCGACGAGCGACGTCACCTGGGGCAGCAGGATGCTCATCCGGAAGAAGGTGCGGACGCGCAGGCTGCGGTTGAGCACGTGCGCGATCACGAGCGCGAGCACGAGCTGCGGGATCGTCGAGAGCACCCAGATTCCCAGCGTGTTCTCGACCGCGTTCCAGAAGTACTCGTCCCGCATCAGCTCCGAGTAGTTCTGGAGCCCGATGAAGCTCGAGGTCGGGGCGAGCAGGTTTCGGTCCGTGAGCGAGACCCACCCCGTGTACAGCAGCGGGAAGATCCCGAAGATCGCGAAGAGGATGAAGAACGGCGCGATGTAGAGGTACGGCGAGACCTTCGCGTCGACGCGCCGCAGCCGCCGGCGCGTCGCACTCCGGCGCCGGGCCACCTGGGCCGGTGCGGCTGCAGCTCCGTCGCTCATCTCGCTCCCATCATCCTCCGCGCGCGAGCAGGCGTGCCGGGCCGTGGAGAGGTCTCGGCCCGGCACGCCCTGCGCGCTTCTACGACAGCGCCTTGACGTCCTTGAGGAACTGCGCCCAGGACTTCGCGGGCGTCTGCTTCTTCTGCTCGACACGTTGGATCGCGTTCGACGAGGCCGTCTGGATCGCGCCCTGCTGCGGGCCGATCACCTGCGGCTTCAGCCGGAGGGCCGAGGTGGCGAAGAGCTGCCCCACCGGCGCGTTGTTGAAGAACGGGTTCTTGAACCCGGCGACCGCCTTGCTCTTCAAGAGGGCGGGCTGGCTGGGCAGATTGCCCGTCTGCTTGAAGACGTATGCCTCGGACGCCGGCGAGGTCAGGAACTTGACCAGGTCGGCGGCCACGGCGGCATTCTTCGACTGCGCCGGCACGGCCAGGTAGGAGCCGCCCCAGTTACCGCCGGTGCCCGGCGTCAGGGCGATGTCCCACTTGCCCTTGGTGGCAGGCGCCTGCCCCTGGATGTAGCCCATCATCCAGGCCGGGCAGGTGACCGTCGCGAAGCTGCCCTTCTTGTAGCCCGTGTTCCAGTCGTTGCTGAAGGCAGCGAAACCGGCCGACTCGCCGGCTGCGATCCCCGCCATGGTGAGATCCCAGGCGGCCTTGACCTTCGGGTTCGACGCGACGATGACCTTGCCGCTCTTGTCGTAGTAGGCCGGATTGACCTGGCCGATCATCGCGTTGTAGACGTTGCTGCCGGAGTCGAAGAACGTGACGCCCTTCGGCGCGTTCTTCTGGAAGCGTTTTCCGGTCTCGATGAACGCCCGCCAGGTCGGCCAGAGGTTCGAGACAGCCGTCCGGTTCGTCGGCAGGCCCGCCTTCTGGAACAGATCGCGGCGGTAGCAGATCGCCAGGCTGCCGACGTCCGTGCCGAGTCCGACGATCTCACCCTTGCTGCCGAGCCCCTGCGCCCACTTCCAGGACAGCCACCGGTCCTTGAGCGCTCCTGCACCGTACTGACGCAGGTTCACGAACCGCGTCGGCTGAGCCTTGAACTGTGCGATGAAGCCGACCTCGATCGCCTCGACGTCGGCTGCGCCGGCTCCGGTGGCGACGCTCTTCGCGAGGTTCGAGTGGTGGACGGCGAAGTCCTGAATCGACTCCTTGATCGTCACACCCGGATGCGCCTTCTCGTACTGCTTGTAGAGGTCGTGGTAGCCGAAGTCGCCGAAGAGGCTGATCGTGATCGTCACCGGCTCGGCCTTGCTCTTACCTGCAGCGGTCGTCGCGGCGATTCCCATGCCCGCGACCGTCGCTACGACGAGCGCCACGGCGACGATGCGCCGGCGCTGCCTTCTCTCTCGTACCTTGCTGCCCATCATCCGTCTTCCTCTCTGGTTGTTCCGCGAGCGGAAAAAGCCGTCTTTGGACGTGCGTCGACTCCTTCAGTTCACGCTGGCGGCCACCCCCTTCGCGGCGCCGCAGGACTCTCGAACGACGAGCTCCACCGGCAGCACGGAGACGTGCGGCGCGGTCTCCGTGTCGTCGATCAAGTGAACGAGCGATCTCGCCGCAGCGGCGCCGAGCGCCTGCTTGTCCTGGCGGATCGTCGTCAGCGCCGGGCTGACGAGCTCCGCAAGCTGGATGTCGTCGAAGCCGACGACGCCGATGTCGTCGGGGCAGCGCAGTCCGGCGTCCTCGATCGCCCTGATCGCGCCGACGGCCATCATGTCCGACGCCGCGAAGACCGCGGTCGGCGGCTCGGGGAGAGCGAGCAGCGCCCGCATCGCTGCCTCGCCGCTCTCCATGTAGAAGTCGCCCGCCGCCTCGTACCCGGGCTGGGGGGTCAGCCCGAGCTCCTGCAGCTCGGCTCGGTAGCCGAGGAGGCGGTCGGCGGCGGGCTTCGTGTGCGCGAGACCCGCGATCGTCGCGATGCGTGTGTGGCCGAGGTCGTGCAGGTGCCTGACCGCGAGCCGGGCGCCGCCGAGGTTGTCGGAAGCGACGTAGCTCGCCCGCTCGCCGGCGAGGGCGAGGTCGACCGCGACGACCGGCGCGCCCGAAGCGATCAGCTTCTGCAGCTCGGGCTCCTCGGCATCGTCGACCGCGAGCACCACCACGCCGTCGACCCCGTGGTGGCGTGCGCGGCGCGCGTATGCGTGTGGGCCGCGTCCGGACCCCGGTTGCTCGTGCGCAAAGAGGAGGACGTCGTAGCCGTCGGCCCCGAGTGAGTGCTTCAGGCCGACGAGCACCTCGAGGAAGAACGGGTGCTGGAGGTCGGGGTGTGACTCGCCCGTGAAGAGAATCACCCCGATCAGCTGCGATCGCCGCTTGACCAGCGTCCGCGCGGCAGCGTTCGGCGTGTAGTCGAGCTTCCGCGCCCAGGCCAGCACCCGCAGGCGCGTCTCGGCGCTCACGTCGGAGTAGCCGTTGAACACGCGTGACACCGTCGCCACCGACACTCCACTCCGTGCCGCGACTTCCCGAATGGTCGAAATCCTGCCTCCCGGAGATTCCGAAACTGTTCCGAAAACGTTTTCGGAACTCTATGCAGGTTCGCTCCGGAAAGTCAATAGCCAAACCACGATTTTTCCGAAACCGTTTTGGAAGATCAGGCGATTCGGGTCGAAAAGGGGTCGCGCGACGCGCGGATCATGAGGCTGCATGCGCCGATCCGGCAAGACCCGTTTGCGTCTAACGCCGTGCCCGCGGACGCAGGTGAGCTGCTGTCAGTCGGCGATCCTCACACTGTTGAGGGCCCCCAGCCGCGACGCTGCCGTGCGGCGCTGCTCGGCCGAGCGGCTGGCCGGGGCGAACGCGCTCCAGGCGAACCAGCGAACAAGGCCGCGCTGGAGCGCACGCGGGCCGCTCATCGTCAGCTTCTGCGCCCGCATCGCGCCGCCGAGCCCCTCCCGCCCCAGGTAGACGCGATAGAGCGTGGCGGTGTCGACGCTCAGCTTGAGGTCGATGTCGAATCCGGGATGCTGCAAGCACACCGAGACCTCCGAGGGCTCGAGCACCATCCAGTAGCGCTTGGCCGGATCGCGAAAGTCGAATTGGAGCACGGTTCGGCCGGGCGGCAGCTGCTCGCGATGCACGTGGCGTGCCATCCACACGATCAGGAGATCAGGGTCCAGCTCCTCGGGGCGGGGATCGGTGAACGACCAGGTCACCCCCCACTCCCCCATCGCCTGGACGACTGGCTCGAGATCGCGGCCGGCAGGGGTCAGCTGGTATTCGAGCGTCCTGCCCTTGGGGCCGGTTCGTCTCGCGACGATCTCGGTCCGCTCCAGCGAGCGCATGCGGTCGGTCAAGACCGAGCGCGAGATTCCTGGCAGGCCGCGCTGCAGCTCGTTGAAGCCTTTGGCGCCACCGAGCATCTCGCGCACGATCAGGAGCGTCCAGCGGTCGCCGAGGATCTCGCTTGCCTTGGCGATCGGGCAGTACTGCGCGTAGCTGCGCATCGCTCCACCATGCTAGACCGCAGCTCGCAGCAGGTTCGAAATTCGAACCGGTTAGTTCGAAATCCGAACCGGTTGGTTCGAACGTCGGTCTATCTGCGTCCGGGGTGCGGGCCTACGGTGGCCCCATGACGACCGAGACCACAACTCTGCGCGACACCGAGGGGCTCGACGAGCTGGGGGGCGCGCTGCGCGGCGAGCTGCTGCTGCCGACGAGCGTCGGCTATGACGCGGGTCGCAGGATCTGGAACGGTGCGATCGACCGCAGGCCGGCCGCCATCGCGCGCTGCACCGGCGTCGCCGACGTGGTCGCAGCGGTTCGCTACGCACGCGAGCGCGATCTGCTCGTCGCGGTGCGCGCCGGTGGGCACGGAGTCGGCGGGCATGCACTCTGCGACGGCGGGCTCGTGATCGACCTGTCGGCAATGAAAGGCATTCACGTCGACCCGCAAGCCAGGACGGCGCGCGCCGAAGCAGGTGTGTTGTGGGGCGACCTCGACCACGAGACCCAGCTCTTCGGGCTTGCGACGGTGGGTGGAATCGTGAGCCACACGGGCGTTTCGGGGGTGACCCTCGGGGGCGGGATCGGCTGGTTGATGCGCAAGTACGGCGCGACGGTCGACAACCTGCTCTCCGTCGAACTCGTCACGGCGGACGGCGAGCTCCTCACCGCCGGCGAGGATGAGAATCCCGATCTGTTCTGGGGAGTGCGCGGCGGCGGCGGTAACTTCGGCATCGTCACGTCGTTCGAGTACCGCCTGCATCCGGTCGGGCCGATCGTGCTCGCCGGGCCGATCTTTCACTCGCTCGAAGACGCGTCGGAGGTACTGCGGTCCTATCGCGAGGTCGCGGCCGCCGCGCCCGACGAGCTCACGACGATCTTCGAGCTCGAGCTCGCGCCGCCACTGCCGTTTCTGCCCGAGGACGTGCACGGCAAGCCGATCGTCATGGTGGGCGCGTGCTACGCCGGGGCGCCTGAGGACGGGGCCGAGGTCGTCCGGCCGCTGAAAGAGTTCGGTAGCCCGATCGTCGATCGACTCGAGCCCAAGCCGTACGTGGCGCTGCAGTCGATGTTCGACCCGTTGGTGCCGCACGGCTGGCACCGCTACTGGAAGTCCGTCGAGCTACCGACGCTCACCGACGCGGCGATCGACACGCTCATCGACCACACCTCGCGCATCACGTCGCCACGCTCGTACACCATCGTCCTCCAGCTCGGCGGCGCGCTCGGTCGCGTGCCGGAGGACGCAACTGCCTTCAGCCAGCGCGACGCCACGCACAACGTCGTCATCAACGCCGTCTGGACCGAGGACGACCCCGGCGCAGACCGGCACATCGCCTGGGCACGCGACTTCTACGACGCATTGCAGCCCCACGCAAGGGACCGGGTCTACGTCAACTTCCTCGGCGACGAGGGAAGCGACCGCGTACGACAGGCCTACGGCACCGAGAAGTACGACCGGCTGGTCGAGCTCAAGCGGACCTACGACCCCACGAACTTCTTCCGCCTCAACCAGAACATCCCGCCGAACGGCTTGGGTTCAAGAGCACGATCGTCTGCACCGGAACGGCCGCCTTACTCCCCGGGTTACTAGCGCCTGGGGGCGGGGTCCCGCGACGGTTGCCTCGTATCCTCACGCCGGTGCATCGCTGTCGCATCCCTCCTGGCGGCCCTCCTCGTGTCCCGTCCTCATATCCGGCCTGGTAGCCAGCGGCTATGCCTGCGGTCACACCTTGGCGGCGACCCCGTTCGTAGGCGACTCGCATCGCGCTCGCGGTGACCGCGAGGTGCTGGTCATCCCAGACGTCGAGCGCCTGATCGAGCGCTTCCCAGGCGTCGCGCAGATCGATGTCGATCTCGAGGCACAGCAACGTCTCCGGATCTAGCGCGGGCGGGTCATCGAAGGCTGAGGGTCTCGGCCGCATGTCGACGGAATGGTTGCGCAGCAGTGCGGGCACTGATAGGGCCCAACCGGGTCAAGTCCCATCAACTCGTGTTCGCGCCGCACCGCAACCACGGACGCTTGACGCCCTCCTGAGCCATCGAGTCGCCAACGCAAGCCGCTTCCCTGCCGGCCAACGCCTGCCCTGGGTTGCACGGCAACGGCCCACGCAGGCACTGGACGCTACCGCGCCCGGTAAACAAAAACCCCGCCTGAGCGGGGTTTTCGTGAGTGGGCGGTACTGGGCTCGAACCAGTGACCCCCAGCTTGTCGAGCTGGTGCTCTCCCAACTGAGCTAACCGCCCTTGCGGCGGCCATGGTACCTCACGCCGGGCAGCGCTTCAGCGGGGCCGTCTCGTCGGCGAGCGCGACGAAGCGAAGGAGGACGCCGACAGGGCGGTCGACGCGCCCGTTGGGCGCCGTCTTCGTCGGGTCGGGGTAGACGAGCGACGTCGCCGGCGTCTCGATCGTCACGCGGCCCGGGCGGTCGGGCGGGACGCAGACGGTCACCTGCGGTTCGAACGATTGCTCGGGCGCGATCTCGTCGGCCCACTCGCCCATGTTCGAGCGGACCGTGACGGGCCGCGCCGCTTCCGGGTCGGGCGAGGCGATGCCGATCGTGACGAAGCGCTGCAGCGGCTCCGTCTGCCCGGGCTCCGGAAAGACGGAGATCGTGGCGGGTGTATCGGGCCGCGTGAATCCATCCGGCCAGATGTCGTTCGTGAGCCAGGTCGCGCGCCACGGGCGCTCCGTCTGGAAGAGGTACGCGTCGCGGTCGAAGAGCCGCGCCGTGCCGGCGAGGCGAAGGCGAACGTCGGTGCCGTGGATGAGCGCGAACTCGGTCGCGCCGGCATTCAGCGCTTCGCCGGTCCGTTCGTCGAACATCGTCGACCAGTGCTTCGTGTCGGGGAGCGACATGTCGGCGGCTGTCTGAACGGCGCTCTCGTTCCAGAACTCGACGTCCCACCAGTAGCCCTGCCCCGCCCACCAGTCCGCGCCGGCGACGGGATACTTGAAGACGGTCACGCGCCCTGTCGGGCCGACGTTCCGGTCGATCCAGCTGAAGACGACGCCCTGGTCGAGCGTGATCGGGAGGCCGTTGGTGCCGTTGACGCGGAAGAGGCGCTCGAATGCATAGGCCGTCTCGAGCGGCAAGGCAACCAATGCGATCGCGGCGACCGCTGCCGCAACTGGCCGCCACGGCAGGAACGCCCGCGCGAGCAGGAGGGCCTGGAGCACGATCGCCGTCAGGAGGACGAGTAGCGCCCGCGCCCAGGTCTCAGAGGTCGCAAGGTCGAGCAGTGCGTCGTTGAGCATCGCGATCGGCGTGTCGACGTTCAACTTCTCGTATCGCGCCACCGGGATCCACGCGAAGCCGACCGCCGCGACCGCTGCGGGAACCGCGAGCGCCCACCAGCGCGGCCACGTGCGCGACCCGATCGCGGCCGCGAGCGCGACGATCACGATCGGTGCGACGTAGAAGAGGTACCGATCCTTGACGAGGCCGGCGCCGAAGCGCTGTGTGAACGACGCGACCTGGACGGCCAGCAGCACGAACGCCGACGCGCCGACGAGTGCGAACGCGCGCTCGGGCGGCGCCGCCGAGGGCCGGATCCGGTCGACGAGCCACCCCAGCCCGACGATGAACGGCAGGATCGCGAACGAGAGCGCGATCGTGGCGACATGCGCGAAGGTGAGCTGGACCAGATCGAAGTCGATGCGGACGTTCTCCGCTGTCACCGAGTACGAGCCGAGCAGGCGCGAGCCGTTCCCGCTCGCGACCGCGACGAGGGCCACGGCGAGTAGCACCGCGTAGAGCAGGACGAGCGGCCGGCGCAGCCGCCAGAGCTCAGCGGCCGCCCTGCGCGCCCCCACGGTCAGCACCGCCTCGGCGGCCACCGCGATGGGCAGGGCGCCGACGAGGACGACGAACTGCGTCCGCGCCAGCACGGCGACGGCGATCGCGGCCAACGCGACCGCATCCCAGACCCAGGTCTTCCGCTCGACCGCGTACACGATCGCGAGGAGCGCCCAGCAGAAGGCCGGATACGCGACGACCTCGGTGAGCAGGAATGACGAGAGCACCATCCACGGAACCGCGGCGGCCAGCCCGCCGGCAGACCACCGCCAGGATCCGCCCCACCCCGACGCGCCGCGCGAGCAGGTAGACGGGAATCGCCGCCGTCGCGATCACGAAGGCGTTGAGGCGATGGGCGCCCTCGAGGCTTGCCGGAACGTTCCCGCTCCCGTACATCGTCGAGAGCAGCAGCGGATACAGCTGGTTCACGTTCGAGACCACCTCGCCGTGCACACGAGGCAGCAGCGAGCCCGTCTGCGCGACCGAGACCGCGAGCCGCTCGTAGTAGAGCTCGTCCGACATCACGAACCAGTTCTTCACCCGCGTCGTCGCGAGCGACAGAACCCAGCCGAGAAAGAGTGCGACGGCGACCACGGAGGCGCCGTCGACGAGGTAACGCGACCGCATCGGCGGCCACGATAGTCGAGTTCTCGGAGCTTCTAGCCGAGGAACCGGAGCGGATCGACCGGCACGCCGCGCCGCTCGATCTCGAAGTGCAGGTGCGTGCCCGAGCAACTGCCGGTGCAGCCCGCGAGCCCCAGCCGCTGGCCCTTGCGCACGCGCTGGCCCGGCCTGACCCGCACGGACGAGAGGTGCGCGTAGAGGGCGGTGTAGGGGCCGGGGAGGTCGAGCACGACCACCTGGCCGTAGCCCTCGTAGCCGGAGGCGTAGCCGGTCCGCTTGACCCTGCCCGCGAGCACCGAGCGCAGACGCAGCGTCCGCAACATGCCGATGTCGATTCCGGCGTGCCGGTGGCTGCCGCGCCACTCGCCGAAGTGGGCGGTGACGGTGCCGTTGGCGGGCCAGGTCATCTGGAGACGCGCAGCGGTGTCCGGGCGTGCCGAAGCCGCTGGTGCGACGGCGAGGAAGACGAGCAGGACGACGAGCGCGCTCCGCAAAGGGAGCGTCCGTGTCATGGGCAGGGCGCAACGTAGCCTCGGCCCTCGTGCGTGCCATCACTCCGATGGGGGAGATCGGCGTCTAGCGGAGGTACGGAGCGGGATCGACCGGCGCGCCGTTCTTGCGCAACTCGAAGTGCAGGTGGGTACCGGTACAGCTGCCCGTGCAGCCGGCCTGGCCGATCGGGTCACCCGCGTCGAGCCACTGTCCGGGAACGGCCTGCGCGACCGACAGATGCGCATAGAGCAGCGAGTAGCCGCTGCCGATGTCGACCATGACGACGTTGCCGTAGCCCTCGTAGCCCGTCAACCAGCCGGAGGCCGTAACGGTCCCGCTGGCGGCGGCACGGACGTCGAGCGACTGCAGGATCCCGACGTCGAGCCCGAGGTGCATGCGACCCCAGCGTGGCCCGTAGCCGTCCGTCAGCGTCCCGTCGGCCGGCCACTCGAGCGAGAGCGGCTGGATGTGCTCGAGGTAGACGTCGAGCGGGCCGTCGGGAACGGCCGCCGCAGGGGCGACGGGCACAAGCAGGGCGAGCAGCGCGACGAGCGCGCCGAGTGAGGGCCGCAGGACCAAGCGCGGGAGGGTAGCAGGCTGCCTGGGGCGTCAGCGCCGGCGAACGCGGCAGCTAGCTCAGAAGATCTCGGGGCACCAGGGCTTGGGCGCGTCCGTGCGGAAGAGGGCGTCCGCGCGGGCGGCTCCCCCCTCCTTCAGCTCGCGGACGACACCGGCGCGAACGAGCTCGCCGAAGTCGAAGCCGCCGAGATACACGGAGCCGAGCTCGCCGACGCCGAGTGCCAGATCCGCTTCGTCCTCGGTCCGCTCCGTCCCGTCCGCGGCGATCCGCCAGCGGCCGGCGTTCTCGGGCAGGAAGGCGTCGTCGAGCTCGACCACGACGGGTCGGCGTCGGCGTACGTGCGCGCGGACAACGACGCCCCCACGTCGACGAGCCGCACCCAGAGGCCGTCGCCGATGCGCAGCTGCATCCGGCGGGGGTAGGTGAGCTGGTGGACGAGCGGGTGGTCGATCGGGAGCAGATACGCCTTCAGCGTCGCCTTCCAGTCCATGTCGAGGAGCACGCGCCAGAGCTCGCGCGTGGCCACGGGCCCGTCGGCGATCGCCTCGATCACGTCGACGTGGCCGGCCGCCGCACCGCCCTCGAACTTCGTGTGGATGCGGTAGAGCGCGTACCCGGCAGGCTCACCGTCGAGCTCGAGCACGAGCGCGTTCTTCTCGCCCCCGCCCTGGCGGCGCTCCGGCGGATCCGGGAGGTTGCGCGTCTCCCACCACGCGTCGGTGCGGGCGAACATCCCGGGGGTGCGGAGCCGCGCGCGGTCGTAGATCGCGGCGAACACGTCCTTCGACTCCTCGAGCGGGGCGATGCGGACGCTGGCGCGCCCGTCGGGCGGCTCGCGCAGCCCGGCGTAGCCGCTCGGCAGCGCCATCTCGCCCGAGAGCGAGGCGAGGCCATAGCCGTAGCGCCGGTAGATGACCTCCTCGGAGGCCCAGAGCGCGGCGACCGGCTCCCCGCGCTCGCGAATGTCCTCCAGCTGCGCGCGCATCATCGCCGTCAGGATCCCGCGGCGACGGTGGGTCGGCAACACGCCGACGACCGTGACGCCGCCGCAGCCAACCGTGCCGCCGGGAACGGTCAGCTCGAACGGGAACGCGCCGGCGCCGCCGACGATCCGGTCGTCGTCGAAGGCCGCGTGCATCCGCTCGAGCGGCAGGTTGCGCGAGAAGCGCTCCGCCGCCTCGTCGTCCGCCGGCCAGCCGCCGAAGTAGTGCCCGATCGCGCCGACAGCGCGCCTGAACTCCTCCAGGTCACGGGTCGGGCGAACCTCCCAGGGCCCACCTAGAAGACCTCCGGGCAGTACGGCGGCAGGTCGGTGCGGAAGAGCAGCGTCGCCGCTTCGGCGGCCCCCTCCCGGCGCTCCTGGGCACGCCCCGCGTGGACGAGCCGGTGGAAGTCGAACGCACCGAGGTAGACGCTCGCGAGATCGGCGACGTCGAGTGCGAGGTCGGCCGTGTCCTCGGTCCGGCCGGCGTCGTCGCCGACGCGGTAGCGGCCCGCGTTCCAGGGACAGAGCTCGTCCGTGACCTCGAGCACGAGCGACTCGCCCGGCTTGTAGGAGCGCGCCTTCAGCGCGGCGTCGAGATCGACGAGCCGAAGCCAGAGCGCATCGGCGAGCCTCAGCCCCAGCGCCCGCGGGTCGCGCACGTCGAGGAAGAGCGGCGAGGCCGGATCGAGGCTGAAGGCGTCGACCTTCACCGTCAGGTCGATCGAGTGGAGGAAGCGCCAGAGCTCGCGCTCCGCGGCCGTCGTGGCCGCGATCGCCTCGACGACGCGAACCTCACTCTTCGAGAAGCCGTCCTCCCACTCGTCCTTGATCCGGTAGGTCGAGTAGCCCTCGGCGATCCCGTCCACCTCGACGACGGCGTAGAACTTCTGGCTCGCGCCGCGGCGCCACTCCTTCGGATCGGCGAGCCGCAGCTCCTTCCACCACGTCTCAGAGCGCGAGAGCATCCCCGCCCTGCCGGAGCGGACACGGTCGTAGATCGGCGGAAACAGCCGATAAGCCTCGTCCGCGTCCGTCAGCCTGACGGTCACATTCGAGGGCTGCTCGCCCTTGAGCGCGAAGCGCCGCGGATCGGATTTCGCGACGAGCCCGGGCACGGCGGCGCCGTAGCCGAAGCGCCCGTAGATCGAAGCCTCCGAGGCCCAGAGCGCGGCGATCGGCTCGCCCCAGCTCTGCACGTCGGCGAGCTGCCTGCCCATGAAGTCGCGCAGGATGCCGCGGCGCCGGTGCGTCGGCAGGACACCGACCCAGGTGACGCCGGCGCACGGCAGCTCACCGCCCGGGATCGAGAGGTCGAACGCGTAGGCGGCGGCGAGCCCGACCGCCTTGCCGCCGTCGTACGCCGCGAGCGCGCGCGACGGGGGCAGGATCTTCTGCTCGCGCTCCCAGTCGTGGTCCTCGAGCTCGGAGCCGAACGCCCCCTCGGCGGCCTCCATCGCCGCGCGCAGCTCGTCCGCGCCCGGCGGCCTGATCTCGATCGTCATGCCCCGATTAGATCAGGCGATCCTCTCCAGCGGGGCGTAGTCGAGCATCAGCTTGCGCTCGCTGCCGTCGCCGGCGAAGCGGACGGTGACGACACCGCCCGGCTCGATCCGCGTGATCACGCCCTCGCCGAGGGTGCCGTGGCGGACGCTGTCGCCCGTCGAAAGCGCCGGGTGCTCCGTGCGCGGGGCGATGTCGCGCGTCTGCGCCGCCGAGCCGTAGCCGCGCCACGACGACGGCCGCAGCCGCTCGCGCTCGACGTGCCGGTCGGGCAGCTCGTCGAGGAAGCGGGACGGCAGATGGCTCGTCGTCCGCCCCCAGAGGAGCCGCGACGAGGCGTGGGTCAGCGTCAGCTTCTCCTCCGCCCGCGTCAGGCCGACGTAGAAGAGCCGACGTTCCTCCTCCACCCCCTGCTCCTCGATCGAGCGCGCGCTCGGGAAGATCTCCTCCTCGACACCGACGACGAAGACCGCGCGGAACTCGAGCCCCTTCGCGTTGTGGATCGTCATCAGGGTCACGTTCGACTGCTCCTCGCCGAGCGCGTCCTGGTCGGAGTAGAGCGAGATCTCCTGCAGGAAGCCGGACAGCGTCGGCTCCTCGGCCTGCTGCGCGTACTCGCGGGCGCCGTCGACGAAGGCCTCGAGGTTCTCGATCCGCCCGCGCGCCTCGATCGTCCGCTCCGCCTCGTACGCCTCGAGCGTGCCCGAGCGCTCGAGCACGGTCTGGAGCAGCTCGGGCACCTCCTGCTCCTCGCGATGCGGCCCGGAGCGAATCGAGCAGGTTCTTCAGGCTCGTCACCGCCTTGACGGCGGCCGTGCCGAGGCCCGCCTCCAGCGGGCGGTCGAGCGCGTCGAAGAGCGTCAGCCCGTGGTTCTCCGCATACGAGACGAGGCGCGAGATCGTCGTGTCGCCGATCCCCCGCTTCGGCCGGTTCGCGATCCGCATCAGGCTGACGGCGTCGGCCGGGTTGTCGAGCACCTGCAGGTAGGCGGTCGCGTCCTTCACCTCCGCGCGCTCGTAGAAGCGCGGGCCGCCGATCACCTGGTAGCCGATCTGGTGCAGCCGCAGCGTCTGCTCCAGCACACGCGACTGTGCGTTCATCCGGTAGAAGACCGCGATCTCGCTGCCGGAGTAGCCCTCCTCGACGAGGCCCGCGATCTGCGCCGCGACGTAGCGCGACTCCGCCTGCTCGTCCTCGACCTCGATCACGCGGACCGGGTCGCCGTCGCCGAGCTCGGACCAGAGCCGCTTCTCCTTCCGCTCCGAGTTGTGCGAGATGACCGCGTTCGCGGCCTCGAGAATCGAGTTCGTGGAGCGGTAGTTCTGCTCGAGCGGGATCGTGCGCGTCTCCGGGAAGTCGCGCTCGAACTCGAGGATGTTGCGGATGTCGGCGCCGCGAAAGGCGTAGATCGACTGGTCGGGGTCGCCGACCGCACAGATGTTGTGGTGATGCTCGGCGAGCAGCTGTAGCAGCCGGTACTGCGCGTGGTTCGTGTCCTGGTACTCGTCCACCATCACGTAGCGGAACGAGTTCTGCCAGTGCTTCCGCGCGTCCGGGAAGTTCTCCAGGATCTGCACGGTCAGCATCAGCATGTCGTCGAAGTCGACCGCGTTCGAGGCGGCCAGCTTCTTCTGGTAGAGCGCGTAAGCCTCGGCGATCGTCTGGTCGTAGAAGGACGCGATCTGCTCGGCGTACTTGGCCGGGGTGATCAGCTGGTTCTTCGCGTTCGAGATCTGCGCGTGCACACCGCGCGGGACGAAGCGCTTCGGATCCTTGTCCAGCTCCTCCAGCACCTGCTTGACGAGCCGGACCTGATCGGCACTGTCGTAGATCGTGAAGTTCGACTTGTAGCCGAGCCGCTCGGCCTCTCTGCGGAGCATGCGCCCGCAGGCGGCGTGGAACGTGAGGATCCAGATCGCCCGCGCCATCGGGCCGAGCATCGCCGTCAGGCGGTCGCGCATCTCTCCGGCGGCCTTGTTCGTGAACGTGATCGCGAGGATCTCGTTCGGCTTCACGCCGATCGCGGAGGTCAGGTGCGCGACACGGTGTGTGAGCACCCGCGTCTTCCCGGAGCCGGCGCCGGCGATCACGAGCAGCGGCCCCTCTGTGTGCAGGACCGCCTCCCGCTGGGCGGGATTCAGGTTCGCGAGGTACTGCTCGGGCGAGGCGACGGACACCAGTTCGATGCTAGCGCCCGCCTGGGTCGGCGGAGGGATGGCTACGTGCGCGTGAGCGGAAACGGCTTGCGCGCGAGCGCCGGCAGCGCCTGAGCCGTGACCCAGAGCGGCGTCGTCACGTAGCGGGCGTTGTAGCGGTAGCTCCCGTCCGGCCGCCGCATACGCGCGAGGTAGCGGAACGCGCCCGCGCCGGGTTGCCGGCCCGCGGCGAGCAGCGCCTGGATCGCCCACGCGGTCGACTGCGTGTCGGAGCCCCGGTCGAGCGTCAGCTCGAAGCCGCCGTCGGCGTTCTGGTGGCGGCGGAGAAAGGCAACGCCGCGGTCGATCGCCCGTCCCGTGACGCCGGCGGCGCGGAGCGCCTGGATCGCCGCGGCCGTGTCGTTCGTGTCCGCGGCGCCGCCCGCGAGCCACGACCAGCCGCCGCTCGGGCGCTGCGCGACGCGGAGCGACGTCACCAGCCCGGCGGGGACGGGCTCGCCGGCCTGACGGAGCGCCAGGATCGTCCAGATCGTCGCATTGACGAGCCTGGCGGGCCGGTACGCGCGCAGGCCCGGCAGCAGGTCGTCCGGGCGGTCGCCCGCCGCGGCGCGGGCCATCGCCACGAGCGCTCGGTCGGTCGCCGTCGTCGGCTGCTGGCGTGCGAGGTACTCCGCAGCGCGGCCGGTCTCCGCTCCGGCTGCGACGAGCCCGAGCGTGGCCCAGGCCGTGAGCTGCGGGTCGCCGAAGCCGCCGTCCTCGCGCTGCTGCGCCTGGACGTAACCGGCCGGGGTCGCGAGCGTCGCGACGGCCGTGAGCGTCGCCAGCAGCTTCACGCCCATACCACCTCGGTCCGTGAGCGCCGTTCGTACCGTTCGAGCACGCGCCGCAGCTCAGGACCGGCGACCAGGGCGAGCACGAGGTTGCCGCCTGCATGCGCGACGTTGAACGGAACGCCCGCCGCGAGGCGCGCGAGCAACGCAGCTTCCGTGTGCGGGTAGAAGGCGAGCCAGAGCCAGACGTCCATCAGCGTCCCGAACGCGAAGCCGAGGAGGACGCAGAAGACCGCGAAGGCGAGCCTGCGCCGGAGCAGCGGGCGGAACAGGCCCGCGAGCAGGCCGCACCCGCCCCACGCGAGCATCTGCCAGGGAGTGTGCGGGCCCTGGCCGAGGAAGAAGTTCGACGCGATCGCGGCGAGCGCGCCGACCGCGAAGCCTCGGCGCGGCCCGAGCGCGACGCCCGAGGCGACGACGATCACGGTCACCGGCTGGACGCTCGGGATCGGTGCGAAGAGCACGCGCCCCGCGGCGGCGAGGCCGCCGAGGGTGGCGACGAGAGTCAGGTCGCGCGCGGAGACGGTGCCGCCCTCGAGCCACGCGAACCCGGCGATGAGGACGGCGACCGCGGCCAGGAGCGTCGCCACCCCGCCGCGGGCGGGGTCGAGCGCGGCCCAGGCCGCGAGCGCGAGCGCGGCGCCGGCCGCGAGGGCGGCGACCCTAGACGGCAACGCGCACCCCCCGAAGAGCCGCTTGTGTTTCTGAAACACAAAGTCCGACTCGACGGTGCGCCGGCAGCTCGCGGTCGTGCGTCGCGACGACGACCGCCTTCCCGGACGCGGCGTACTCCTCGAGCCACGCACCGAGCGCGGCCTTCCGCTCCGGGTCGACGCCGCGCGTCGGCTCGTCGAGGATCAGCACGTCGGGCTCCGCGACCGCGACGGCCGCGAGCGCGAGTCGCTCGCGCTCGCCGCTGGAGAGGTCGCGCGGATGACGGTCGGCGGCCCAGCCGAGCCCGACACGGTCGAGAGCGGCGCGAGCCCTTTGTTCATCCCGGTTCACGGCCAGCGCGACCTCCTCCAGCGCCGTCTCCCTGACGAGGTAGCGGCCCGGATCCTGGGCGAGATACCCCGTCCGTCCACGCACCTCGATCGTGCCCGCCTGAGGCTCCAGCAGGCCGGCGGCGATCCGCGCCAAGGTCGTCTTGCCGGAGCCGTTCGGTCCCTCGAGCGCGACGATCTCGCCGCGGCGGAGGTCGAAATCGACGCCCTCGAGCACCGGCATCGCCTCCCGGAAGGCGAACGAGATCCCGCGGAGCGAGAGCGCCAACTCGCCCGAGAGAGCTTGTGTTTCAGAAACACAAGCATTCGCCCAGCCCGGGCGCTCCGTCTTCAGCCAACCGAGCGCCTCCGCGCGCGGCGCGTCGAGGACGATCCGGCCGCCGTCCATGAAGACGACGCGCGTCGCCAGCTCGAGCGCGCGCGCGACCCGGTGCTCCGAGAGGACCACCGTCGCCCCGAGGCGCTCGACGGCCTCGAGGAAGAGAGCGGCTGCGTGGGGATCGAGCTGGGACGTCGGCTCGTCGAGCAGCAGCAGCTGCGGCTCGAGCGCGAGCGCCGAGGCGAGGCACACCCGCTGCAGCTCGCCGCCCGAGAGCTCGATCGTCTTCCGGCCCCAGAGGTGGAGTGCGTCGACGTCTGCGAGCGCACGCTCGACGCGCGGCCAGATCTCCGCGGGCGGCGTGCCGAGGTTCTCGAGCCCGAATGCGACCTCGTTCGCGACGATCGTCATCACGACCTGATCCTCCGGATCCTGGAAGACCGTGGCAGCGGTTCCGGCGAGCTCGGCCGGCCGCGACGTCCGCGTGTCGAGGCCGGCGACGACGACACGGCCGGTGAAGCGGCCGCCGTGGAAGTGCGGCACGAGCCCGGCCAGCGCGCGCAGCAGGGTCGACTTGCCGGAGCCGGAGGGGCCGAGCAGCGCCACCACCTCCCCGGGCTCGAGCTCGAGCGAGACGTCTCGCAGTGCCGGCGGGGCCGCCGGGTAGGCGAAGGAGAGGTCGACGACGGAGGCTAGAGCCACAGCGCCGCCACCACCACGAGCAGAGCAGCCGCAGGCAGCGCGAGCCGGTCGCGCGTGCTCCACGGGGGCCGCGGCGCGCGCGTGTTCCCCGGCCGGCCGAAGCCGCGAGCCTCCATCGCCTCGGCCAGCCCGGTCGCCCGCTCGAGCGACCCGGCGACGAGCGGCGAGAGCAGCATCGCGTAGCCGCGCGCCCCTTCCAGCTGCACGCCTCTTCCCCGCACCGACTCGGCGAGGCCGTGCGCATCGCGCTCGAGCGAGGGCACGAGCCGGGTCGCGAGCGCCACTGCGAGTGCCGAACGCCGCGCGCGTCCGGCCGACGCGACGAGCCGGTCGTGGTCGAGCAGGAGCGCGTACGCGGCGAAGGCGAGGCCGAGCGCCGCCAGCCGGAGCGCGTTCAGCGCCGCCTCGGCGAGCTCGGTCGTCGTCACGTCGAGCGGCCCGAGCACGGGCAGGGTCGGCCCCTCCCAGAGCACCGTCCCGTCGGGCGCCGACCAGAGAAACGGCGAGAGCACGAGCACGCCGAGGCTGCTCGCGAGGACGCCGAACAGGTAGACGCCGCGCCGGTCGGCGGGTGCGCGCAGGCAGACGGCGAGCAGGACGGCGGTCAGCAGCGCCACCGACCAGATGCTGTCGGCCAGCATCGCCGCGGTTCCGGCGGCGGCGAGCAGCGCAGCTGCGGGGACGGGGCTCATCTCACCTCGAACCTGCGCGTCAGGTCGGGATCGCCGCTGAGCACGAGCCGGACCGGGTCGCCGGCGTTCTGGCCGAGCAGCTCCGCGGACGCGCGGTCGGGCCCGTCGCGGAGCTCGAGCACGTTGGCACCGTCGGGGAGCGGCGTCCCGAGCGGCTCGATCGAGCCAGCCCCGATCGCGCGGCCGAGCCGAGCCGCGCGCGCGCGCGAGCCCTCGAAGCGAACGACGGCCGGACGCGTCTTGCCGTCGTACCCGTGCAGAAACGGCTCCGGGAAGGCGCCGACGACGACGCGCGCCTCCCCCTCACGCTCCCACGCTCGATAGTCGAGCCAGGCGACGTCGCCGTCGCGCAGCCGGTACGCCGACGCGCTCCGGTCGCCCTCGTAGCCGTTGACGAACCAGAACCAATCGTGCTGGTCCTCGAGGCTGCCCGCGACGCCGTCGATCGACTGCACGAAGCGTCCGCCGTAGCGCGTCTCCACGTCGACCTTCGACGCGAGCGCGCGCATCAGCGTCTGCCCCGCGTCGACCTCGGCGTCGAGCAGCACCTCGGCCCCACGATCGCGCGTGACCCACAGCGTCGCCGTCCCCTCCTCCCCACCGGCGCCGCCGCAGCCGGCGAGGAGGACGAGGACGGCGAGCGCGGCGAGCGCGCGCCGGATCACTGCTGGGCGTTCGAGCGAATCGCGCCGGGCGCGGTCGCGCGCACGAGCCCGGCGTGCTTGCCGATGCAGGCACGGCCGTTCGTCGTCTTGAAGCGCTTGCCGTCCGCGACGAGCGTGGCGTTGGCCGAGCGCGTCCGCTTGCCGGCGTCGGTGACCGACTGGACGACGTAGCAGTTGGCCGGCAGCCGCTGCAGCTCCAGGGTGGGCGGGCCGCCGGCGGGACCGAAGGTGGCGTGGTACCAGAGGACGACGTCGCCGTCCTTCAGCGTCACCTTGTCGGCGCCGACGGGCGCCGAGACGCCGTTCACCTTGAAGACCCAGCCGGTGCTCTCCGAGGCCGGGTACTTGCCGATCTGGCTGACGTAGTCGCCGAAGCTCGACGTCGTCATCCCGTAGTAGAACTCGCCCACCGTGCTGGCGACGTCGAGCGCCTGGAGCGCGTTGGCGGCGCTGAGGCGAGGCTGGGAGGCGCCGAAGATCGTCGTCGTCTTGCCTTCGACGCGGACCTTGACGTTGGCAGCGAGCGCGGCCGGGCGCGAGCGCGACCAGGAGAAGCACCGAGAGAGCAACGAGTCTGCGAAGCACGAATCCTCCTTCCGCGAGGGGTTCGGGTCTGGGAGCGCGGCAGGTCTTCTGACTCGGGGCTCCCCCTCCGCGGCCTTCCCGGCCTCTCGGCCAGTGGCATTTCCGCGTCGGGCGTCTCCCCTCACAGCGGCGGGACCGTCCCGGACTTGCACCGGGTTCCCTCACCGTGCTCCGTATGTGTGGGGCGGGAGCCTACCATGCGCCCGTGCCGATCTCCGTTGCGCTGCGCCTGTGGGCGCCGGTCGTCGTCTGGGCGGCCGTCATCTTCGCCTTCTCGGCGGTCCCGGACCTCGGCACCGGCCTCGGGACGTGGGATCTCGTGCTCCGCAAGATCGCCCACGCCGGCGAGTTCGCCGTACTCGGTGCGCTGCTCCTGCGCGCGCTCCGAGACGAGCGGGCGGCGTTCGCGGCCGGGGTCGCCTACGCGATCTCGGACGAGGTGCACCAGGTGTTCGTGCCCGGCCGCGTCGGCTCGCCGCTCGACGTCGCGATCGACTCGGTCGGCGTAGCGGTCGGCGTGCTGCTCTGGCGGCGCTACCGGCCCCCGGCCGCGTAGATCCGCCTGACGATCTCCTCGATCTCGGTCTCCTCGATCGCGACGTCGAGGAGCCGCGCCTGCGCACCGACGGCCGCGATCAGCTCCGAGGCGCTCGTCTCGTCGCGACGGAACCGCAGCCACTGGCGCGGGCCGTCCACCTTGACGACGCGCGCGCCGTCCAGCTCGAGCGGCGGCGCCGACTCCTCGAGGTCGACGACGAGCGTCCGCTCGGGCCCGTGCTGCCGCCGCAGCTCCTCGAGCCCGCCGTCCCAGATCAGCCGCCCGTGGTCGATCACGAGCAGCCTCGAGCAGAGCCGCTCGATGTCGGCGAGGTCGTGCGTGGTCAGCAGCACCGTCACGCCCTGCTCGCGGTTGACCTCGCTCAGGAACTCGCGCACCGCCGCTTTCGCGACGACGTCGAGCCCGATCGTGGGCTCGTCGAGGAAGACGATCTCGGGGTCGTGGAGCAGCGCGGCGGTGAGCTCGCCGCGCATCCGCTGGCCGAGCGAGAGCTGGCGCACCGGCGTCTCGAGGAACGGCCCGAGCGCGAGCACGTCGGCGAAGCGGTCGAGGTTCTCGCGGTGCCGGGCGGGCGGCACGCGGTAGATGTGCCGAAGCAGCTCGAACGAGTCGCGGAGCGGCAGGTCCCACCAGAGCTGGGAGCGCTGGCCGAAGACGACGCCGATCTTCGCGGCGAGCTCGACGCGCCTTCGGGACGGATCGAGGCCGGCGACGCGGATGCGGCCGCCGCTCGGCACGAGGATTCCGGTCAGCATCTTCACGGTCGTCGACTTGCCGGCGCCGTTCGGGCCGAGGTAGCCGACGATCGTGCCGCGCTCGATCTCGAACGCGATCCGGTCGACGGCGGCGACCTCGCGGCGCTCGCGGCGCAGGCGGCCGCGCTTCACCCGTACGACGAAGCGCTTCTCGACCTCCTCGACCTGGATCACCGGATCAGCCACCGGCGCTCCGGTAGTGCCGCACCGCGTTCTCCCAGACCAGCCGGGCGACGAGCACGGTCAGGACGGCGACGAACGGCGACGCGTACCGCAGTGCGTCGGGCAGGCCGAGCTCGTCCGGCTTGTCGAGGATGTACAGCGCCGGCAGATAGGCGACGAACGCGATCGGGATCACGAAGAGGACGAGGTTCCGGAGCCACCGACCGAAGATCGTGATCGGATACGCGGAGAGGAAGTTGCCGCCATAGGTGAAGGCGTTGACGAACTCGATCGCGTCGACGATCCAGAACGCGATCGTCGCGAGCGCGATCCAGACGCCGGTGTAGATCAACGTGCCGCTGACCACGGCGAGCGGCACCATCGCGGCCCTGCCGAGCGTCCACTCGATGTCCGCCGCCGCCAGCGCGACGACCAGGACGGCGACCGCCTGCAGGATCTTGCCGATCCGGCGGAGCGAGAAGTCGGACGCGACGACCTGCAACAGCGACGGCAGCGGACGGACGAGGATCTGATCGAAGGTGCCGTCGCGGATCATCTGCGGGAAGAGGTCGAGGTGCCCCACGATCAGGTCCGTGAGCGCGAACGAGATCCCCGCGATCCCGTAGAGCAGCGCCACCTGCTGCACCGTCCAGCCGTCCAGCTCCGGGACGTTCTCGAAGAGGACGAGGATCATCACGAAGTCGAGCAGCGTCAGCAGCGCCGAGGCGAAGATCTGGAGGACGAGTGACGCGCGGTACTCGAGCTGGCTGCGGGCCCGCGCTCCGATCAGCCGCAGGTAGATCCGTCCGAGCTCAGCCACCTTGCACCACCAGCTTCTGCGTCCCCGCGGCGAGTACCAGCCGGCCGGAGAGCACGAGCGCGACCGCCCAGAACACCTGCAGCAGGAGCGCGCCGACGGTGCTGCCGCCGAGCGGCTCACCGACCCAGATATCGATCGGTGTCTGCAGCATCGCCGCGAACGGGAGCGCGCGCAGGATGTCGCCGAGCGGCTCGGGGAAGAAGGTGAGCGGCACGATCAGGCCCGAGAACAGGTGCGCGACGGTGAGCACCAGGAGCATCGGGCCTCGGTAGTCGAGCAGCCAGAAGGCGCTCAGATTGACGAGAAAGCGGATCGCGAAGCTGACGACAATCGCGATGCAGACGCTGAGGCAGAAGGCGAGCAGCACGAGCGCGTCGGCGGGAGCGGTGATGTCGAAGAGGATCGCGCCGAGCACGAACTGCGGCACCGCGCGCCAGATCAACTGGTAGCCGGCCCGGCCGACGTCCTGGGCGAAGAGCGCTCGCTGCAGGTCGACGGGCCGGTAGAGGTCGGTGGCGACGTCGCCGCTCCGGACGCGCAGCGCGAGCTCCGACCAGCTCGGCCCGTAGCTCGCGACGACCGAGAGCAGCCCCTGCGCGAGCCAGACGTACGCGAGCGCGTCGCCGACGTCGTAGCCACCGACGTTCGAGGTCTGGTCGAACACCGCGAGCAGGATGTACGCGATCAGAAGGCCGAAGAAGACGTTCGTGAAGAGCCCGGCGGCGGTCGCTCCCGGGTATGCGGCGTAGCGGCGGTAGCCGCGGCGGGCGAGCTCCCAGTCGAGGCGCACGCGCTAGATTCTGGCGATGGACGCAAAGGAGATGCCGGACCGCCAGTTCGAGGCCGTGCTCGAGCGCCTCGACCGGATCGGGGACGAGCTCGCGCGGCTCAACCGGCACGCCGAGAACGCCGAGGGCTTCCAGCTGCTGGCGCGGGAGCTCCGGAATCTGAACGAGTCGCTGAACGCGCTCGCCTACGCCGCGCTGGGCCAGAGCCCGCGCGTGCGCCGTGCCAAGTAACAAACTGTTACTTGGCGGCTACGGCGTCAGGCGGTAGATCGTGCCGCCGTGCGAGACGCCGTAGAGCTCGCCGGCGATGTCCTGTCCGAACGAGGTCACGCTCTCGATCTTGAAGCGCTCCCGGCGAAGCGCGGTCGCCTTGCCGCCGGCGAGCTTGAAGCTCCAGACGATGCCGCTGCAGTAGTCGCCGTAGATGTAGCGGCCCCGCAGCGCGGCATTCGAGCCGCGGTAGACGTAACCGCCCGTGACCGAGCAGCCGTTCGCGTGCGAGTACTGCGCGACGGGCTGGACGAGTTTCCCGGGCCCGAGCGGCTTGTCCTCGAACCGCGACCGGCCCTCGTAAACGTCCCAGCCGTAGTTCTCGAGCCCCGAGCTGGAGCCCGGCACCCAGTTGATCTCCTCGAGATCGCCCTGACCGACGTCGCCGATGTAGAGGTCGCCGTTGGTGCGGTCGAACGAGAAGCGCCAGGCGTTGCGCAGGCCGAGCGCCTCGATCTTGAGCCCCTTCGTGGCGACGTTCATCGAGAGGAGCTTGCCGAAGAGCGAGCCCATGTTCTGCGAGCGGTCCTCCGGATCGCCGCCGGCGCCGCCGTCGCCCATCGTGAAGTAGAGCCGCCCGTTCGGGCCGAACGCGAGCATGCCGCCGTTGTGGTTCCCGTACGGGTCGGCGCTGGAGAAGAGCTGGCGCGGCGCCGACGCGCGCGTGCCGTTCGTCCGGTACTCGACGACCTTCGTCGAGCCGTTGTTGGCGGTGTACTGGACGTAGAACTTCCGCACCCGCGGATAGGACGGGTGGAACGCGAACCCGAGCAGCCCCTGCTCGCCGCCGGCAGTGACGAGCCGACTGATGTCGAGCAGCGTCCCGCGCCGCTTCCCGTTCTGCAGCACCTGGATCGTCCCGCCCTGCTCGACGACATAGAGCCGTCCAGGCTCGCCCCTCGCGCCCGTGACGAAGACGGGCTGCGAGAACCCGCTCGCGAGCGGACGCGGCGTGAACGCGGCGCGGTCGCCCTGCTGAGTCGAGGCTCCGGCTGCGCACGCGGCCCCGAGGGCGGCGACGCTGGCGAGTGCGAGCAGCGACCTCACTGGCGCGCACGATAGCCACAGGAAGCGACATCCCGGCGAAGTAACCTCCTCCGGTGAAGATCTTCATCATCGGCGCCGGGCAGGTCGGGGCCACGATCGTCGAGGCGCTTCACGACGAGCACGAGCTGACCGTGATCGACCTCGACGAGGAGCGCCTGGCTGCCCTCTCCCAGCGCTACGACGTCGCCACGATCGAGGGCAACGGGGCCAGCCGGCGCGTCCTCGCGGCCGCGGGGATCACGACGGCCGACCTCCTGATCGCGTGCACGTCCCGGGACGAGTCGAACATCGTCGCGGCGATGATCTCGAAGGCGCTGTCGCACCGGACGACCACCGTCGTCCGGACGACGAATCCGGAGTACCTCGAGGTCTGGCGCGAGGGCCAGCTCGACGTCGACTTCATCGTCTCCTCCGAGGTCGAGACGGCGCAAGCGATCTCGCGCACGATCGCTGTCCCGACCGCGCGGCAGACGGACGTCTTCGCCGACGGGCAGGTGCAGTTCGTCGAGTTCGACGTCACGCCCAAGGCCGACCCGAGCCTGCTCGGCGTGCCGCTGCGGGAGGCGCAGATCCCGCCGGACTCCCGCGTCGCGGCGATCATCCGGCGCGACCAGGTTCTGATCCCGCGCGGCGACGAGACGATCCAGCTCGGCGACCGCATCGTCGTGATCGGCTCGCCGGAGGCGGCGCAGGCCTGGAGCGAGCTGATCGTGCCCGGCACGCGCAAGGTCACCGACGTCGCCATCTACGGCGCCGGCCGCGCCGGCACGGCGATCGCCCGCCTCCTGATCGACCAGGGGATCGGCGTGCGGCTGATCGAGGCCTCGCGCGAGCGGGCGCGCCTGGTCGCTGCGGAGCTGCCCGAAGCGCGCGTCTACAACGCCACCGGCTTCGACCCGGACTTCCTCGAGCGCGAGCGGATCGCCGACGCACAGGTCGCGATCTTCGCCATGCGCGACGACATGAAGAACCACTTCGCCGCCGCGCTCGCGAAGGTACACGGCGCGCGCTTCGCGGTCGCGATCGTGCACGAATCGACCTCGGTCGAGGTGTTCGAGCACGCCGGCATCGACGTCACCGTCAACCCGCGCCAGATCACGGCCGAGGAGATCGTCCGCTTCGCCCACGACCCGCGCACGCAGCAGGTCGTGATGCTCGAGGGTGACCGGTTCGAGGTGCTCGACATCACCACCCGGAAGGGCAGCGAGTACGCCGGCATGCGCTTCAAGGACATGCCGATCCGCGGCGCGCTGATCGGGGCGATCGTGCGCGACGGCAAGGCGGTCTTCCCGCGCGGCGACGACATCCTCCGCCCCGGCGACCGGGCGATCATCTTCACCGAGTCCCGTCGAGTCCCCGAGGTCGAGAAGGCGCTGTGAGCGCGTTCGAGCTCGGCCGAGCCGAGCGCCGTCCGCCGGTGCTGGCGGTCGACGTGGTCGGCGCCCTCCACGTCGTCGGGACACTCCTCATGTACCTCAGCCTGGCCGTCCTCTTCCCGGCGGGCGTGGCGATCGGCTACGGCGAGAAGGTCTGGCCGTACCTGGCCTCCGGGGCGATCACGGGCGGCATCGCCGCACTGGTTGCCCGCGCCACCCGAGGCGAGCACCGGCTCGGTATTCGCGAGGGATTCCTCGTCGTCGCGCTGACGTGGCTCGCTGCGGCCGCCTTCGGCGCGCTCCCGTACATCCTCTCCGGCGATCCACAGCTCGACCGGCCGGTGGACGCGTTCTTCGAGGGGATGTCGGGCTTCAGCACCACCGGCGGCAGCATCATCACGGGGGTCGAGGAGCTGCCGCGCAGCCTGGCCATGTGGCGCCAGTTCACCCAGTGGCTCGGCGGGATCGGGATCATCGTCCTCGCGCTCGCCGTCCTGCCCCGGCTGCGCGTCGGCGGCCGCCAGCTGCTCGAGCACGAGATGCCGGGGCCGGAGATCGAGACGCTCAGCACGCGCATCCGAGACACCGCCCAGCGTGTCTGGGTCCTCTACATCGCTCTCACCGCCGCGCTCTTCCTGATCCTCTTCGCGTACGGGGCGACGGGCATCGACGACCGGATGTCGCCGTACCAGTCGGTCGCGCACGCCCTGACGACGATCCCGACCGCAGGCTTCTCGACCAAGGGCGACTCGATCGAGAGCTTCGCCGCGGCGACGCAGTGGACGCTCGTCGTCTTCATGGTCCTCGGCGGCTTCAACTTCGCGCTCATGTACCGCACGTTCGTGCGGCGGCAGCCGAGGGCGCTTCTCGGCGACGGCGAGGCCCGGCTGTACGTGGCGCTGCTCCTGCTCGGCTCGCTGATCGTCGTCACCGAGATCTGGACCGAGGACGTCCTCGGCGGCGCCGACGCCGTCCGCGCCGGCGTCTTCACGGCGGTGTCGACGATGACGACGACCGGCTTCTCCGTCGCCGACTACAACACCTGGCCCGACGCTCGCGATGATGACGATCGTCGGGCTGATGTTCGTCGGCGGCTCGGCCGGGTCGACCACCGGCTCGGTCAAGGTCGTCCGGCACCTCCTGCTCGGCAAGATCCTCCGCCGCGAGATCGACCAGACCCTGCACCCCGAGATCGTCCTGCCGGTGCGGCTGAACCGGCGCGTCGTCGACGAGCGGACCCTCCGCGCCGTCTCCTCATTCGTCCTGCTCTACATCGGCGTCTTCATCATCGGCGCCGCCCTGCTCTCGCTCGACGCGGCACGTACGGGGCTCGACCTGTCGCCGTTCGACGCCGTCTCCGTCTCGGCGAGCATGCTCGCGAACGTCGGACCGGCCTTCGGCGTCGGCGGCCCGCTCGGCTCGTTCGAGCCGTTCAGCGACTTCTCGACGCTGCTGATGACGGGGCTGATGTGGATGGGACGTCTCGAGATCGTCCCGATCGTCGTGCTCGTCTCGCGCCACTACTGGCGCAACGCCTAGCGGCTACGAGGTCAGCAGCACCCTGCGGAGCTCGTCCTCCTTGCCGGGCTCGAGCACTGCCAGCACCTGGTCGCCGGGGCGAATCACGGTCGACTCCTCGGCGAGCTCCGACCGGCCCTGTCGCATCACCGAGATCAGACGCGTGCCCTCGGGCAGCCGCAGGCCGGCGATCCGCTTGCCGGCGGCCGGCGAGTTCCGCTCGATCTGGAGCTCGACGATCTCGAGGTTCTCCTTGCGCAGCTCGAGCAGGTGCACGATCCCGTGCTCGGGCACCTCGTGCTCGACGAGGCCGAGCACGTTCGAGGTCGCGCACACGGTCTGGCTGATCCCGAGCAGGTCGAAGTGCTCCTGGTTGCGGGGGTCGTTGACGCGGGCGATCACCTTCGGCACGCGGTAGCCCTCGGTCGCGATCTGGCAGATGATCAGGTTGTCCTCGTCGTCGCCGGTGACGCCGAGCACGAGCTCGGGCGGACGCGCGATCCCGGCGCGCTCGAGGACGTGCAGCTCGGTCGCGTCGCCGAGCAGGACCTGGTGCTCGAACTCCTCCTGCAGCTGGTCGAAGCGGTACGGCCGCTGCTCGATCAGCGTCACCTCGTGCCCCATCCCGAGCAGCGAGCGCGCCACGTTCGCGCCGACCTTGCCGCCTCCGGCCACGATCGAGTACATCAGGCGTTCGCCTCCTGGGCCAGCTGCGACTCCTTGCGCACGGCGGCGGTGAGCGCCGAGATCGCCGTCTGCGTCGGGCAGATCGTGCGCAGCCCGCGCGCGGCGTAGAAGTCGGCGCGGGCGGGATCGAGCACCCGGACGACGACGCACGGCACGTCCCAGCGCTTCTCCACCACCTGGCCGATGACGAGATTCGTGTTGTCGCCGCTCGTCGCGACGACGACCGCGTCGGCGTCGGGAACGCCGGCCCGGCGGAGGATCTCGGCGTCCATTCCGTGCCCGACGATGAAGCCGCCCGCCCAGCGCGCGCCCAGGCGCGCGAGCGCCTCCTCCTGCTCGTCGACGGCGGTCACGTCCCAGCCGTCCTCGGCCAGGTCGCGCGCGACGGCCGAGCCGACCCGGCCGCAACCGATCACCACGAGTTTCATGACGTCAGAGTACGTCCTCGAGCACGCCTTGCGGGAACGCGACGACGAGGACCTCGCACGGCGAGCTCCGGAGCAGGTAGTCGACCGTCGGCGAGAAGAAGGTCGACTGACGGCGCCAGCGCGGCGAAGAGCCGACCACGATCAGGTCGGAGCCGAGCACGACCGCCTGCTCCGTGATCGCGCGGCCGAGCGAGCGCGCCCGGACGGTGATGGGCTCGACCCGGACGCCGTTCTCCTCCCCGAGCAGGACCGCCTCCGCGAGGGATGCCGCCGCCTGCTCTTCGAGCTCGTAGAGCGGCGCGTCCAGCTCCTTGTCGAGCGGGACGACGATCACGAAGAGCGCGTCGACCCGCGCCTCGCGCTCCTTGGCCAGGGCGACGGCGGTCGCCACCATCTCCTCACCGATCGGCCCCAGCTTCATCGGCACGAGCACGCGGCGGAACTCGGCCCCGGCCGGCAGCTGCTGCACCGTCTCGACCTCGGCGAGCAGCCCCAGGTGCGCGCGCCGCCGGACGACGAGGTAGAGCGCGAGCCCGAGCGCGAGCCAGATCGGCCCGGCGTAGCGCGCCGCGGGGTGCGTCACCATCGCGACGAGCCAGAACGCGATCGCGAGCGGCGCGCCGAGCAGCGGCGCGACCAGCGGCGCCCGGAAGGGCCGCGGCAGGTCCGGCTCGGTGAAGCGGAGGCGGATGACGGCGAGCTGCGCCGCCGCGAAGGCGAGCAGGACGCCGAACGAGTAGAGGCTCGCGAGGAACTCGACGTCGTCGCCGAGGAGGCCGGTGCCGATCACGAGCCCGATCGAGATCGCCGTCACGGCGACGATCGCCTGGGGTGAGACGAGCGTGCGCCGGTTGAGCCGACCGAAGCTGGGCGGGAGCTGGCGATGACCGCCGAGCGAGTGCGCGAGCCGCGTGAAGCCGGACATCGAGGTCGTCGCCGCCGCGAGCAGGACGAGCGCACCGGTGAGGCCGACGTAGATGACGAGCGCATCGCCGACCAGATCCGGAACGTGCCCCTTGAGCGCTTCGACGATCCCGGCGAGCGGCGCTTTCAGCCACTCCTCGCCGAGCGCGGTCTGGCCGTTCTCGACGGGGAAGGCGGCGAGCCCGACGGCCGCGACTGCGGCGGTGATCAGGACGACGAGCCCGATCGCGGAGAAGAGGCTGCGCGGCAGCGTCCGGCCCGGCTCCCGCGTCTCCGCGGCGAGGTTGGCCACCGTCTCGAGCCCGGTGTACGCGAGCATCGCCAGCGGCAGCGCGAAGGCGAGGTCGTCCCAGGTCGGCGAGACGCCGAGATCGGTTCCCTGCGTGAGCGCGTCGGGCGAGAAGAGCAGGGCCGCGCCCAGGATCACGAGCAGGAGCTGCGTCGCCAGGTCGAGCCCGGCGACGACGAGCCCGGCCGAGTGGAGCTGCGAGCGGCGGGCGAGCCGCACGGCGGCGATCACGAGGATGACCGCGACCGCGATCACGATGTCCCACGGCGACTCGCTGAGCTCGTCGACGCCGAGCGCGGTCCCGAGGTAGTGCGGCATGAACAGCGTCGAGAGCGCGATCACGATCAGGTAGTCGAGGAAGAGCGCCCAGCCGGTGAGGAAGCCGAAGGCGTCGTTGTAGGCACGCCGGACGAACGTCGCCGCGCCGCCCGTCTCCGGCAGCGCCGTCGTCGCCTCGGCGTAGGAGAGCGAGACGATCAGGAAGAAGATGCCCGCGCCGAGGAGGACGAGCGGCGTAAACCCGAGCGCGTAGGCGGCGACGATCCCGAGCGCGAAGTAGATCGACGAGGCGATCTCGCCGTAGGCGACCGAGAAGAGCGCGGGCGCGTCGAGGACACGCTGGAAGCCGAGGAGCTTGCGGGCCACCTAGCGTCCGCCTCGGAGGAGCAGGGTCAGCCGGCCGACGCCGAGCGCGATGAAGAGGCCGCCGAGCAGGAAGCCGAGCACGCCGCCCCCGTGGGCGGCCGTGACCGCCAGCATCGCGACGCCGATCCCGACGAAGGTCACCGCCAGCACGGCGATCGCGCCGCGGTAGAACGTCATGCCGCCGCCCCCTTGACGGCGGTCACGAGCACGCGGCAGGTCGCGTTCTTCAGCACGTAATCGACGGTGCGCCCGAAGATCGCCCGCTTCCGGCTCGGCAGGTCCTTGCGGGGCGCGCCGATGACGATGATCTCCGACGCGCGCCGGTCCGCCTCGCGCACGATCGCGGCACCGGCGTTGCGCGCGCGGACGAGCCGTGGGATCACCGTCACCCCGTACGACTCCCCGATCGCACGCGCCTCGTCGAGCTCGCGGTTCGCGAGCTCCTCCTCGGCCGGCATGTCGGCCGACAGCGGCAGGTCGAGCGGGATCTCGACGACGTAGACGGCGGTGATCTGGGCGCCGCGCTCGGCCGCGAGGCCGGCGGCGATGTCGAGCGCCTCGTCCGACGCGCGGCCGCTGAGCACGGGCACCAGCAGCCGGCGGTACTCGAGCGCGAGCGCCGGCCCGTACGCCGGCGGCGCCTTCACCGTCTCGGTCAGCGGCTCGTGCACGAAGCGGCGCCGGTAGACGACGTAGAAGACGAGCCCGGCCGCGATCCAGCCGAGCCCGGCCCAGCGCGTCGCGGGGTTCTGGACGACGATGACGGCGAAGGAGACGCCGGTCGCGATCCCGCCGAAGAGGGCGAAGAGCGGCCAGTCGACCGCGGCCGATGCGCAGGTTCGGCCTCGCCCGGTAGAGCAGCTCCTCCTTCGGCGTGGTCATCCGCATCCGCACGAGCGACGCGTGCGCGATCGTGAACGAGAGCGTCGCTCCGAACGAGTAGAGCGTCCCGACGAAGTTGACGTCGCCGGGCAGGATCACCGCGATCGGCGCGACGCCGGCGAAGAGCACGATCGAGAGCCACGGCGTCTTGAAGCGCGGGTGCAGCCGCCGGAAGACCTCCGGGATCTGGCGGTAGGTCGCCATCGCGTAGGTGATCCGGGAGGCGCCGATGACGCCGGCGTTGGTGGCGATGAAGAGAATCGTGGCCGCGAGGATGCCGACGTAGATCTCGAGCGCGTCGAGCAGCGCCCCCTCGACGCCGAGGTTCTGGACGACGCCGAGGATCGGATCGTTCGCGTACCCGCCCTCCTCCGGCGGCAGCGCCAGCAGCGTCGTCAGCTCGCCGCCGATCTCGACGACGGGCAGCGCCGAGAGCGCGATCAGCGGCAGCGTGAAGTAGATCGCGAAGACCGCCACCGCGACGAGCTTGTAGGCGTCGGGGACGTTCTTGACCGGGTCACGCACCTCCTCGGCGAGGTTCGAGACGGTCTCCACCCCCGTGTAGGCGAGCATCGCCACCGGCACCGCGATCGCGAGGTTGGCCCACGTCGGCGCCACCCCGAGGTGGACGTTGTCGACGAGCACCTCCGGGCTGAAGACGAGCACGAAGCCGAGCGCGACGAGCAGCACCTGGGTGGCGAAGTCGATCACCGCGAGCGTGATCGAAAGGCGCGCCGCCTCCTGGATGCCGACGATGTTGAGGACGACGAGCACGACGATGACGACGATGCCGCCGACGATGTCCCACGGGTTCTCCCGCAGCGGCTCCCAGAAGATCGAGAGGTAGTGCGGGACGAAGAACGCCGACGTCGCCACGGTGACGACGTAGACGAGCATCTGCGCCCAGGCCGCCCCGAACGAGACGAGCTCGTTGAACGCGTGCCGCGCGAAGCTCGACGACCCGCCCGCCTCGGGGAAGCGGACCGTCCCCTCGGCATAGGTGGCCGCCGTGGCGGCGAAGATGACTCCGGCGACGACGAAGACGAGCGGTGTCAGCCCGAGCGCGTAGACGGCCGTGAGGCCGAGCGCGTAGTAGATCGAGGAGCCGACGTTGCCGTAGGCCGTGGCGAACAACGCGGGCGTGCCGAGGACACGCTCGAGCTCGACCTGCCGGCGTCGGCGGCTTGGCACCGGCGCAGTCTAGAGAGAGAACGACGAAGGGCCGGCGTGTGCCGGCCCTTCGTTCGTACCTCGGGTCGAGACGCCGCTACTTGACCTTGATCAGCTGCGCCTCGTCTGCACCTGCCTTGTTGTCCGTCGTCACGACCATCAGGCCGAGCGCGGGCGTGAGCGCCCACTCGGCAGCGTTGATCGAGATCGGCTCCGTCGCGGTGGCGCCCGGCGCCACGCTCTGGAAGCCACCCTGGCTGATCGCGCTCGACCACGCGTTGTAGCGCGCGACGCCGTCGACCTCGTCCGGGCCTTCGGTGTCGGTCAGGTCGAAGCCGACCGCCGAGTACGCGAAGCGCGGATTGGCCGCGTTCAGGCACGGCTCGTTCGCCCGGCACAGCTGCGCGCTGCCGGACTGCGATCAGGATCGTCGAGCTGTCGTGCGGCGCGGTCGCGAGGAAGGCGATGCTCGCCCCGCCGCTCCGCGTGCTGAACACGAACGAGCCCATGACGCCGTTGAAGACGCCCGTCTGCACCGCGCCCTGATCGACGCCGACGACGATGTAGTCTGCTGCGCCGTCGTTGTTGACGTCGAGCGGGAGGTCGTACTCCGACACGGCCGCGTTCGACCAGCGGTTGTTGACGTTGACGGCGAACACGATCAGCTGCTCGGTCGCCGTGAACGGGAACGACTGGACACCGACCGCACGGATGTCGCTGGCGGCCTTGCCCTTCTCGTTCTTGTCCTCGAGGCCCCACGCGTAGAAGTCCGCGTCGCCCGCGATCGCTCCCTTGTTCTTGATCGTGGCGACGGCGGACGCCGGCGCTTGAAGTTCGAGAGCGATCGTCGAGACGTCCGACAGCGCCCGCGGGACGAGGTAGTAGGGCACGCGGAGCGTGACCCCGTTGTTGTCCGACGCGGAGGCCGGCGTGAACGTGACGAGACCGGCGGCCTCGCGGAACGCCGTCGAGTTGCCGGCCGTGGCGACCGGGACCGTCAGCGTCAGGTTCACCTCAGCCGACCCACCCGCAGGCACCGAGACCGACGCCGCTGCTCGGAACCGCAGAGTGCGGCGAACCCGCCTGGTTCGCGACGCCGACGTTGAACGTCGCCGCCGACGAGCCGTTGTTCACGAGCCGGATGGCCTGCGTCTTCGAGTAGTCGTTCTTCAGCTCCTCGAAGCCGTAGTTGACCGAGATCGCGAAGCGGTCGCCGTTCGCCTTGGCGATCACCTGCGTCGCCGTCGAATTCGCCGGCTGGACGAGCCCGGTGCCGGCGCGGCTGATGCGGAACGGGATCGCCGCCGTGCCGACCTGCGACGGATCGCCGGTGTTCATGATCGCCGCCTTGATGTCCTCGACACTCCAGGACGGGTGCGCCTGCCGCGTCAGCGCGGCGACGCCCGCCACGTGCGGCGAGGCCATCGAGGTGCCGGAGATCGTCGCCGGGCCGTTGCCGGTACCGACGCCGGTCGAGACGACCGCGACACCCGGAGCCTGTGATGTTCGGCTTCAGGCCGCTGTCACCGGTGCGGGGACCGCCCGACGAGAAGCCCGCGAAGCCCTTGAAGTTCGGGTTCGCGATCGACGACGGGGTCACCGTGGCCGACTGGCCGTTGGCGGCGCGGAGCCGGCCGCCGTCGGACGCGGGGTTGGAGGCGAGGCCACGCACGCCCAGGAACGGGATCGTGACCGTGAACTGCTCGCCCGTGTCGGGGTTGCTCGTGATCGGGCCCTCGACCGGGGGCAGGTTCGTCGTGTTGTCGACCATCACGACCGCAGCCGCTCCGGCCTTCTGGCCGAAGATCGCCTTGGCGACGCGGGCGCACGTGCCGCGGACGACGACGGCGATCGTGTTCGGCGGCAGCGGGCCGCCGAACGACTCGACGTCGCAGCCAAGTGACTCGTCCGCCGAGCGCGTGCCGGCGGCGCCGTCGGGATCGACGGTCGTGAGCGGGTTGTCGACGATCGTCTTGACCGTGTAGGTGGCCGTCGGGGGAAGCGCGAACTCGTTCGCGTTCACCGCGGTCATCGGGCCACTCGGGATCGTGATCACGGCGCCCGGGAAGCTCGGCGACGCGTCGATCGCAGCAGTCGCGATCGAGCCCTCGCCGGTGCCCGGCGAGCCCGTGATGTACTGCGACGGGCCGCTGTTGCCGGCGGAGGTGACGACGATCACGCCGGCCTTCGCCGCGTTCGTCGAAGCGACTGCCGACGGGTCGTCCTTCGAGCCGAAAGCCGAGCCGAGCGACATGTTGATCACGTCCATGCCCTGGTCGACCGCCCACTCGATCGCGTCGACGGTGACGTCGGTCGAGCCGTCGCAGCCGAAGACGCGGATGCCGTAGATGTCGGCCTTCGGAGCGACGCCGGGTCCGATCCGCCAGCTGTTGCCGGTGATCGTCGAGGCGTTGTACGGGCCGGTGTAGGTCGCCCCGGCCGCGGTCACGCCCGAGCCTGCGGCGGTGCCGGCGACGTGCGAGCCGTGTCCGTTGCAGTCGAGCGGGTTGGGATCGGGATGCGGCACCGGCTGGAAGTCGGGCGAATCCGGATCCGCGTTGTAGTCGTCGCCGACGAGGTCGACGCCGCCCTTGACGCGGGCGTTCCACCCGTGGGCGACCGACGGCGGCAGCGTGTCGGCTGCGTCCGCGGCCTGGAAGGCCGCGACCGTGCCCGGGCCGCCGAAGTTCGCGTGCGTGTAGTCGATGCCGGTGTCGATCACGGCGACCTTGATGTTCTCGCCGTGGAGAGCGGCGAGGCCGCCCCAGACGGTCGGAGCGCCGATCAGCTGGACGCCCTTCACGTTGTCCGGGGTGACGCGCTGCAGGCCGTGCACGCCCGTGACGCCGTTGAGCGCCTTCAGGCTGTTCAGCTGGCTGCGGTCGATCCGGACCTTGATGCCGTTGTAGGCGACCTGGTAGTCGCCGAGCACCTCGCCGCCGAGCGCCTGGATGTCGCCCTTGAGGCCGTTCTGCTTCGCCTGCAGGTCGGCCTTGACTGCGGCCTTCTCGGCCTTGTCGAGCGAGCGCCCGGCGTCGGCCTCGACGACCGTGACGGGCTTGCCCGCCAATTCCACGACGACCGTGGTCTTCGCATCGCGAAGACCGACCGGTGTCCACTGCGCATCGATCAGGCCCTCGGTGCCGCTCGCCTCGGGCGAGCGGGCTGCAGAGCCGCCCGCTACGACGGTCAGCGCCGTCAGCGTCAGCAGGGCCGATGCTACGAGCGCGCGCCGCGCGCCCCGAGCTCGGAATCGCATGTATGTCTCTCCCCTGTATCGGAATTCGAGAGCCGCCCGTATGAGCGGCTCACACTTCCCCAAGCGCAGCGGATCGTATGTGTGATCGGTGCGCGGTGCAAGGCCAGTTTGCAGCCCGCGGCGGGTGGCATTTCACGGCCCGAACGGCGGAGGCCGGCGTTTCCGCCGGCCTCCGACCGTGGTATCAGGACGTTCTGTCTAGGGAGTGCGCACCGTCAGGAGCGTGCGCCCGAGGATCGCGGTGCCGTCGCTGTACCGGACCTCACCGAGGTACCGGGTGTTGGCGGCGAGACCGCTGAACGTCGCGGTGTGCGTCTGGATGCCGGGCGTCGCCGGAGCGACGCCGGTGATGGTCGTGTTCCCGGCGTCGCTCGTCGCGAGCCACGAGAACAGCGTGCCCGTGGCCGACGGGCCGTTGGTCGAGAACCCGTGCACGTAGACGTCCAGCGTCGACCGGTCGCGCCCGTGCGCGAGCGTGAGCTCCTCGTTCGAGTCGCCGTCGGCGCTCTGGCCGACCAGACCAGCCCGGCGTAGACGAACAGGTCGAGGTCGGTCTCCGTCGGGGTGATCGCATCCTCGTAGATGCCCGTGCGGAACGTCGTGTTCGCCGGGACGACGATCGTGTGCTTGAACGTGCCGGTCGCATCCGTCCGGACGAACGTCTGGTCGGGATCCTGCGCGACCGTGAACGGGGTCTGTGTCGCGGGCACGAGGCCGGCGACCGTCGCCGTCAGGGTGCCGGTGTACCCGACGCCGACCTTCCAGCTGACCGGTGCGCCGTTCGAGAACACCTCGGTCGCCGTGGCGAACGGCGTCGGCCGGGCAACGACCGGAATCCGGACGTTGTGCGTCCCGTCCGACCAGGTCAGGTGACCGGCCGTGTAGCGGTTCAGCGGCGCCGTCGTCGTCGTCAGCGTCACCTCGAAGCTCTTGGTCTCGCCGGGGGCGAGGGTCAGCGTCGAGGGGTTGACGGCGATCGAGACGCCCGTGATCGACGACGACGCGGTGTACGTCGACGTCTTCTTGCTCACGTTCGTGACCTTCCCTCCACAGTCACCTGGCCGGGAGCGCCGCGCCGAACGCGACGTGGGTGGTGTGACGTCCCGCCGGTCGAGTGAGTAGCCGAGCCCGGCCAGCTGCGTGCACGTCGCCGGGCTGCCCGCCACCCGTCGTCGCGCCGCGAGGGATGCCGCCAGTCGCGGAGATCGCTGTCGTAGACGAGACCCGGATCCCAGCCATCGCGCTGTGTGGCCCTTGTCACCCGTCCAGCCGAGAAGCCCTGCGAGAAGGTGCGGAGCGGCGTCCGGTGTTCAGGAACGTCACCGTCCATGGCGTGCTCGAGCCGGGCGCCGCCGTGAACGAGAGTCACGGACGGGGTCGCCTGGATGCCGGGTAGACCGGTGGTTGAGAACGTGTAGGTCTCGCTCTTCGAGCCACGCTCGTCGCTGTGCGGCTGGACGTCTGTGCGCCCGCCATGTCGCCGATCGCGATCGACGCCGAGTTGAGGGCGGACGCGTCGAGGCCGTCGTGCCGGTGAAACTGCCTCGAGGACGAGAGCCAGTCGGTCAGGTGCTGTCGAACACGAGGCCCGGGTCGGTCGCATGTTCGGGTTGACTGACCGGCCCCCAGTTGAACGGTCGTAGTCGTGCCCTGGTACGCCGTCGTCATCAGTGCCGACTTGATCGCCATCGGCGACCAGTCCGGATGGAGCTGCTTGAACAGCGCCGCGAGACCCGCGACGTGCGGTGCGGACATCGACGTGCCGCTGAACAGGTCGAACTCACGCCCACGCTGCCCGGGCGGGGCGACTGCCGCCAGCACGTCGACGCCGGGGCGCCGAGGTCCGGCTTCAGCAGGTCGCCGGCTCCGGCGGTGAGCGGGCCGCGGGACGAGAACGCCGCCATGAACGGCGCCGGCGTGGAACAGCACCTGCCCGGTGACCGACGCGGTCTTGCCGGCAAGTGCCGCCGCCTCGATCGCCGCGTAATGCTCGCCCTGCAGGTGCACGGACGGCACGAAGTGCAGGTCGGCGTTCAGCGAGCCGCGCGGGCGGGTTGACGAGGATCATCCCGATCCCGCCGACGCGCTGAACCTCGAAGCTCTTCTCGACGCGGGCGTTGACGCCCCGCTCGCAGAAGACGATCTTGCCGGCCGCGGCGAGCGGTGCAGCGGTGTTCGGCTGGCACGGCCGCTGCGGCGAGGCCGGAGCGCCGAACGCACCAGCTGGCCCGTCGCGGACCCGCGCCGACGGAGCCGCCTGTATGACGTGCCCTCGATCGTGGCCGAGCCCTCGCCGACGCGGTCGTGCGTCTCGGCGGCGACGGTGGTGATCCACGGGCTCGGATGCGCGACCGTGAAGCGGCCGGCCCGTCGTTACCGGCGGAGGCGGAGACGAAGACGCCCACGTTCGCGGCGTTCAGGAACGCGACCTCGACCGTCGGGAAGTTGTTCCTCGTCCCGTGATCGAGTAGTTGATCACGTCGACGCCGTCTGCCACCGCCTTATCGATCGCGGCCAGCGGGTCGGCCGTTGCAGCTGGCGGTCGACGAGTCCACCGTCGACCAGAGCGCCTTGTACACCGCGACGCGAGCACGGGGAGCGATGCCGCTCACCTTGCCGAAGCGGCCGCCTCACCGGTGGCGGGCACGCCGTTGTTGCCGCCAGGTGCTGGCGGTGTGCGTGCCGTGGCCGTTGTAGTCGCGCGGGGAGTTGAACTCGGCGTCGATGGTTGCCGCCCATGCCGGCGTTGAAGTAGCGCGCGCCGATCAGCTTGTTGTTGCAGTTGTCGGCGGGAAGCCCTCGCCCGTCTGGCAGACGCCGGCCAAGCCGGCGGCGGCCCGAGCGGACAGGCCCGTCGACCTTCCGAGCGCTTCGATCTTCTTGTCCGTGAAGCGAGGCTCTCCGGCGTGAAGCCCGAGTCGATGATGCCGATGATGATGTCCTCACCGGCGCCGCCTTCCGCCGAAGCCCTGCGGCCCGCGCAGCTTCTCCCAGAGCCCGTCTTCGGCGGTGAGGCCGAGGAACTCGGGCGTCGTCGCGGTATCGGCTCGAAGTTCTGGGCCTGCTCGACCACGAGACGCCTCCGGGCACCTTCGAGCGCCGCCGCCTGGGCCGCGGTCAGCGTGGCCGCGAAGCCGTTGAAGACGGTCGTGTAGTCGTAGATCTTCGTGCCGCCCACCTTGTCGAGCGCACTGTCGTGCGTCGAGTTCAGGTACCCGGCGTACTGCTTTGCGGCGTCGGAGGAAGCGTCGAGCTTCTTCCCCTTCGCCGGCTTCGTCGCCGCGTAGCCGGCCACGCCGCCGTCGTACCCGGCGAGCGGAGCCTGGATCAGCTGAACGACGTAGGTGGCTGTCTCGCCCGAATCGTCGCTACCGGAGGCCGGTACGACGAACAGGACGGCCACCAAGGCCAAGCCCGCGCAGAGCGCGAGCAACCTTCGCAAACGCATATGTCTCTCCCCTGAGTCTCTCTTACCCAGCCGCACGTCGTGGGACGGACGGCCCTTCCCAAGCCGACGGATCCTATGCGGCAATCCCGGGCGCCACAAGGGTGTTTGCAAAGCAGCCAGGAACGGCCGGAGCCGGGCGCGCGGCCCGGCTCCGGTTCGTTCGCAGGCGTTTCGCCGCTAGCCGTGGATCGAGACGAGCAGCGGGATGATCAGGATCGCGACGATGTTGGCGATCTTGATCATCGGGTTGATCGCCGGGCCGGCCGTGTCCTTGTAGGGATCGCCGACGGTGTCGCCGGTGACCGAGGCGGCGTGCGCCTCGGAGCCCTTGCCGCCGTAGGCGCCGTCCTCGATCAGCTTCTTCGCGTTGTCCCAGGCGCCGCCGCCGGAGGTCATCGCGATCGCGAGGAAGAGGCCGGTGACGATCGTGCCGATCAGGAGCCCGCCGAGCATCTCCGGGCTGATGATCCCGACGGCGATCGGGATCGCGACGGGGATCAGCGCCGGCAGCATCATCTTGTTGATCGCCGACTTGGCGACGATGTCGACGGCCCGGCTGTAGTCGGGCCGCTGCGTCCCCTCCATGATCCCGGGCATCTCGCGGAACTGCCGCCGCACCTCGACGACGACCTCGCCGCCGACGCGGCCGACGGCCGTCATCGCCAGCGCGGCGAAGAGGAACGGCATCATCCCGCCGATGAAGAGGCCGGCGATCACGTAGGGATCGCCGAGGTTGAAGACGATGTTCAGCCCCTCGTCGTCGAGGCCGCGCGTGTACTCGTCGAAGAGGACGAGCGCGGCGAGGCCGGCGGAGCCGATCGCGTAGCCCTTCGTGACCGCCTTCGTCGTGTTCCCGACCGCGTCGAGCGGGTCGGTGATGGCGCGCACCGACTCGTCCAGATGCGCCATCTCGGCGATGCCGCCGGCGTTGTCGGTGACGGGGCCGAACGCGTCGAGGGCGACGATCAGGCCGCACATCGAGAGCTGGGCCATCACGGCGACACCGATCCCGTAGAGACCGGCGATCTCGTAGGCGGCGATGATGCCGGCCGCGATCACGATCACCGGAGCCGCGGTCGCGCGCATGCCGACGGCGAGGCCCTCGATGATGTTCGTGGCGTGGCCGGTCTGCGACGCCTTCGAGATCGACTTGACCGGGTTCCAGCGCGAGCCCGTATAGAACTCGGTGATCGCGACGAGCGAGAACGTGATCACGAGGCCGACGAGCGCCGAGCCGTAGAGCTCCCAGAAGCTGAAGCGGCCGCCGTCGAACGCAGTCGTGACGGGAATGAACCCGATCGCCGACAGCACCGTGGCGACGATGACGCTCTTGTAGAGCGCGTTGATGATCGAGCCGCCCTTGCCGATCCGCGCGAAGTAGATCCCGATCACGGAAGCGAGGATCGAGACGCCGCCGAGCGCGAGCGGGAAGAGCGGCAGGTTCCCGAGCGGGAACGCCGTCCCCAGCAGCATCACGGCGACGGCGGTGACCGCGTACGTCTCGAACAGGTCGGCCGCCATGCCGGCGCAGTCGCCGACGTTGTCGCCGACGTTGTCCGCGATCACGGCCGGGTTGCGCGGGTCGTCCTCCGGGATGCCTGCCTCGATCTTGCCGACGAGGTCGGCGCCGACGTCGGCGGCCTTGGTGAAGATGCCGCCGCCGAGGCGCGCGAAGACGGAGATCAGCGAGCCACCGAACGCGAGCCCGATCAGGGCGTCGATCGCGGTCTCCTGGCTCTTGTCGAAGAACTCCGTGAGGATGCCGTAGTAGCCGGCGACGCCGAACAGGCCGAGTCCGACCACCAGCAGACCGGCGACGGAGCCCGCCTTGAAGGCGACATCGAACGCGGGTCGCAGGCCCTGCTTCGCGGCCTCCGCTGTGCGGACGTTCGAGCGCACGGCGACGTTCATGCCGATGAAGCCCGCCGCGGCGGAGAGCACGGCCCCGATCGCGAAGCCGATCGCCGTCGCCCAGCCGAGTTCGGGATAGAACCCGATCGCCAGGAACGGCACGAGCGCGACCGCCGCGATCGTCGTGTACTGCCGGCGCAGGTACGCCGCGGCGCCCTCCTGCACGGCGCGGGCGATCTCCTGCATCCGCTCGCTGCCGGCGGGCTGCTGCAGCAGCCACCAGGTGAAGTAGAGCCCGAATCCGACCGCGACGCCCGCGCAGACGAGCGCGAACGCAACAGCGTGGTCATTGAAGAAGTCCATCAAGCCTCCGTCCGAATTGCCCCGTCACAAAGTCAGCGCCGAGGCGTGCTCGGCGCGGGGGATTATGTAGCACAAGCGACGGCGGTTGCCCCGTTCAGGGGCCCTGCTCGACCGCCGCCGCGTAGGCGAGTTGCAGGTTCGCGGTCACCTGCTCGAAGTCGCGCGTCAGCTCGGGCGGGACCGTGTCGGCGAGGACCGGAACGAGCGCGCGGAGCGCTTCGATCGCGAGCCGCGCCTGCTCGAGGTCGCGGTGCTCGGCGGCGAGGCGGTGGTACGCGAGCGAGGAGACGGTCGAGAGCGTCTGCACGAGCAGGTCGGAGACCTGCAGCCGGCTCAGCGCGTCGAGGAGCTCCTGCTCGCTGATCCCGTCGTCAGCCACGGACCGGAACACCGGCCTGCTCGGCGTAGATCTCTTCCAGCGTCGCCCCCTCCTCGAAGCGCGCGATCTGCCGCTCGGCGGCATTGCGCTCGGGGATCGCGAGATACGGGGCGGCGCCGATCTCGTCCGCCACCGGCGCCACCCACTCGAGCAGGCGCTCGAGCCGCGCACGCGCAGGCAGCACGTCGCCGCGCTCGAAGTCGATCAGCTCGCCCGAGAGGCCGTAGCGGATCGCACGCCACATGTTCTCCTCGATCAGCCGGTGCGGCTGGTCGGCGAGCGGCTCGCCCTCGTCGTGGGCGCGCGCGATCCGGGCCGCGAGCGAGGCGCCGAAGGCGGCGAGCGACTGCGCCTCGGCGAGGTCGGGCTGGCCGTCCGCGATCCGGATCTCCACCGTCGGGAAGCCGAGGTGCGGGCGCACGCTCCACCAGAGCTGCGTGTGCTCGGTGACGGAGCCCGTCTCGTAGAGGAAGCGGACGTAGTCCTGGTACTCCTGCCAGGAGGCAAACGCATCCGGGACGCCGCAGCGGGGAAAGAAGCGCGTGAAGATCTGCGTCCGCGCCGAGTGCAGGCCGGTGTTCACGTTCTCGACGAAGGGCGAACTGGCCGAGAGGGCGAGCACCTCGGGCAGGAAGTTGCGGAGGCCGTTCGTGACCGCGATCGCGCGGTCGGCGCCGCGGATGCCGACGTGGACGTGAAGCCCGAAGGTGTTGTTGCGCCAGACGACGTAGCGGAGCAGCTCGTCGTTGCGGCGGTAGTGCGGCGTGTCGATGATCCGCTGGTCTTTCCAGTCGGCCCAGGGGTGCGTTCCGGTCGCGGCGAGCCCGATCCCGAGCGTCTCGACGAGCGCGTCGAGCTGCGCTCGGCGCTCGGTCATCGCGGCGGGGATCTCGGTGAACGACTCACAGCGCCCGGTCTTGATCTCGACCTCGGAGGCGATCAGCTCGCCGACGAGGTTCGGCGCCAGCGGGGTCGCCTGCGCGGCAGCCTGCACGTCCTCGAAGCGGTTGACGAGGTCGAGCGAGACCGGGTCGAGCAGCGCGAACTCCTCCTCGACCGCAATCGTGAAGTCGGTGCCGCCCTCGAACCCCTCGCGTGCAGCGTCGAGGAGCTCGGCGTAGCCGAGCCGTTGCTCGTCACCCATCGGCGGGAGGGTAGTTGAACGGCTCCAGCAGGCGGCGTGCAACGCCGGCCCAGCTCCAGCGGCCGACGGTGGCGGCGCGCGCCGCCGCGCGCACGGCCGCCCGGTCGGCCGCCGGCAGCGAGAGCAGCTCGCTCAGCTTCGCCGCCAGCTCGGCGGCGTTCCCGGTCTCGAAGCTGGCGAGGTGACGAAGCTGGGGCGGGTACTCCTGCTCGAGCCCCTCGGCGATCTCGGCCAGCCCCGAGTGACGGGCGACGAGCGGCGGCGAGCCGGCCGCGGCCGCCTCGGCCGCGACCATCCCGAACGCCTCCGGGAAGATGGACGGGACCACCGTCGCGTCGGCGAGCGCGAGCAGGTGGACGAGATGGCGGTGCTCGAGCGGGCCGGTGAAGAGGGTGCGCGGGCCGGCCGCGGCCTCCAGCGTCTCGCGGTAGTCGCCGAAGCCGACGATCACGGCGCGGGCGTCGACCTGCCGGAGCGCATCGAGCAGGACGTGGACGCCCTTGTTGTAGAGGAGCTTCCCGAAGTAGACGACGGTCGGCTCGTCGCCCGCGAGGAAGGCCGCCAGGCGCTGCGCGTTCCCCTCGTCCGGGAGCCGCTCGTTCGCGCTGCCGGGATTCGGCGGATCCTGCGCCGCCTCGTCGAGCAGGCCGGCGAGCGCCTCCGCGCGCGGGCGCGGACGCCACTCGTCGACGTCGACCCCGGGCGGCACTTCGTGCACTCGGTCGACGTGACCGACGACGTCCTCCAGCACTTCGCGGATGTGGGCGGAGCCGACGAAGACCGCCTCCGCCTGCGCCAGCGCCTCCCGCCCCCACGCCGACAGCGCCGCGTTGCCCCGCATCGAGTACTCGAGCTCCGAGCCGTGCGCCTTCACCGCGAAGCGCGCCCCGGAGGCGGCGCCGACCGGGCCGCCGAGCAGGACGTGGTTCGTGAAGACGAGGTCGGCGGGCAGGTGCTCCCGGAGCGCCGCAGCGTTCCGCTCGACCCACACGTCGAGCTCGGCCCGGGTGCAATCCTGGACGAGCTTGACCTCGTAGCCCTCGTAGCGGTCGAGCACGAAGACCGGCAGCAGCCCGCCGACGTCCGGCCGCACCGCGACGGCGCCGCCGAGGTCGTAGAGCTCCGGTTCGGGCTCCTGGCTGAGGACTGTGACCTCGTGCCCGGCCCGCATCCACTCGCGCGCCAACGCGCGCGTGTAGACGTTCGAGCCCGTGCCGCCGAGGAGGTAGCCGTGCCAGATCAGGA
>CAVTSN010000010.1:0-54190 GCA_963737455.1 uncultured Gaiellaceae bacterium
AGGACTTCTTCCTCGGCGTCTACATGACCGTCGTCGCCGAGGGCGAGCTGCTCCTCTCGGTCTCGGTACCCGCGGCCGCGAAGGCAGCGGACGGCTTCTCCTCGATCACGATCGGCCGTGACGGAACCTGCCTGGCAAACGCGGCCGCCAGCCTGTCTGGCGCCTCGGTGCGGATCGCGCTCGGCTGCGTCGACGCTGTTCCCGTCCTGCTGACCCCCACGAGCAGCGACGAGAGCAGCGTCCGCCAGGCGGTCGAGGACGCTGCGCTCGAGCCGCCGTCCGACGTGCACGCCTCCGCCGAGTACCGGCGTCACCTGGCCGGCGTCTGCGCGGTCCGTGCGGTCGAACAGGCACGGGAGCGCGGCGCGTGAGCGTTCAGGAGCCGGCCACGAGCAGGACGATCTCCGTCGAGATCAACGGCGACGTCTACGAGCGCGACGTCGACGCGCGGCGACTGCTCGTCCACTTCATCCGCGACGAGCTCGAGCTGACCGGGACGCACATCGGCTGCGACACCGGCAACTGCGGCGCCTGCACCGTCCAGCTCGACGGCCAGGCGATCAAGAGCTGCATGCTGCTCGCCGTGCAGGCGGACGGCGCGAAGGTGAGGACGGTCGAGGGGCTGGCGCCCGCCGACGGCGAGCTGAGCCCGCTGCAGCAGTCGTTCTCGGCGCACCACGCGCTCCAGTGCGGCTACTGCACGCCGGGGATGCTGATGAGCGCCTCGGCGCTGCTCGAGCAGAACCCGCGTCCGACCGAGGAGGAGGTGCGGACGGCGATCCAGGGCAACATCTGCCGCTGCACCGGCTACGTCAACATCGTCGAGGCGATCGTGTCGGCGGGAGGGAAGGCGTGAGCACGACCGAGACCACGACAGCCCCGGTCGAGCTGCAGAAGGGCCACATCGGCCAGTCGATCCCGCGCAAGGAGGACAAGCGGCTCGTCCAGGGCCAGGGGATCTTCTTCGACGACGTCCGCCGCCACGGGATGGGCTACGTCCACTTCGTCCGCTCGCCGCACGCGCACGCGAAGATCGTCTCGATCGACGTCGCCGCTGCGCTCGCGCTCGACGGCGTCTACGGGACGCTCACCGGCGACGAGGTCGCGATCCAGACCGACCCGTTCTTCGAGATGTCGACCCCGCCCGGGAACGAGATCAAGGACTACGCGCTGGCGGTGGGCAAGGTGCGGTTCATGGGCGAGCCGGTCGCCGCCGTCTGCGCGGCCACCCGCGAGCTGGCGCGCGACGCGGCCGAGCTGGTCGAGGTCGAGTACGAGCCGCTCGACGTGCTCGTCGACGCGCGCGAGGCGGTCAAGGACGAGACGGTCATGCACGACGACGCCGGCACGAACACCGTCTGGAGCGGCGTCTTCGACTGGGGGGACTGGGAGGGGGCGAAGGCCGAGGCCGACCGGATCGTGACGATCAACGAGCTTCACTTCCACCGCTTCAGCTCGACCCCGCTCGAGTGCTCCGGGGCCGTCGTCGAGTACGAGAAGCCGACGGGCCAGTGGACGATCCACTGCAACCACCAGATGCCGGGCATCGGCGCGATCTGGATGGCGCCGGCGCTCCGGACCGGGCTCGACAAGCTCCGCTTCGTCACGAAGGACATCGGCGGCGGCTTCGGCAACAAGATCTGCCTCCATCCGTACTACGTCACGCTCTGCCTGCTCTCGCGCAAGCTGAACCGGCCGGTCAACTGGACCGAGTGGCGCACCGACCAGCACACCGCCAACGCGCATGGGAACGAGCGCTGGTTCCACGACATCGAGGTCGCGGTCCGGGACGACGGGACGATGCTCGGCTTCAACGTCAAGGCGCTCGACGACTGCGGCGCCTACCCGCGCTACGAGCCGCTCGGCTGCATCATCTGGGCGCAGGTGACCCCGGGCTGCTACGCCTGGCGCAACATCCGCGTCGACTTCACCCAGGTCTGCACGAACAAGTCGCCGGTGTCGCCGAACCGCGGCTACTCGCGGATGCAGCACCTCTGGCTGACCGAGCGGATCTGCGACATCGTCGGCACGGAGCTCGGGATCGACCCGGTCGAGATGCGGAAGCGGAACTACGTCAAGACGGAGCAGATGCCGTACGAGACGCCGAACGGCTGCGTCTACGACTCCGGCGACTACGCCCGCTGCCTCGACATCGCGCTCGAGCTGATCGGCTACGACACGATCGAGGCGCGGCGGGAGGAGGCGGCGACGCGCGGGAAGCTGCTCGGGATCGGGATCGGCTCGACGCTCGACTCCGGGACGAACAACTTCGGCCAGTCGACGCTGCTCAACCCGGAGCTCCAGTTCTCGGGCAACAACGAGGCGGCGACCGTGAAGCTCGACATCTTCGGCGAGGTCGTGGTCACGCTCGGCACCGTGCCGCAGGGCCAGGGCCACGAGACGACCGCATCCCAGGTGGTCGCCGACATCCTCGGCTGCTCACCCGACCAGGTGCACGTCCGGCCCGGGCACGACACCTACTTCAACTCCCACGCCGGCTTCTCGGGCACCTACGCGAGCCAGTTCGCCGTCACCGGCCTCGGCGCCGTCAAGGGCGCGTCCGACGCGCTGCGCGCCGAGATGGTCGCGCTCGCGGCGGCGGTCTTGCAGGCGCCGGAGGAGGCGATCGAGCTCGCCGACGGGTTCGCCCGGATCAAGGACGGCCCGCCCGAGGCGGCGCTGCCGTTCATGGCGCTCGGAGCGATCGTGAACGCGAACAACGCCTTCCTCCCGCCGGACTTCAACCCGACCCTGAACCACCGTTTCGTCTACCGGCCCTATTTCGGCATGGTCGACACGGAGAAGAAGACGGGGAAGCTGACGCTCACGTACGCGACCCAGATCCACGCCTGCGTCGTCGAGGTCGACCGGGAGACGGGTGTCGTCGAGATCGTCGACTACGCCGCCGTCGACGACTGCGGCACGCGGATCCACCCGCAGATCGTCGAGGGACAGGTGCACGGCGCGACCGTGCACGCGATCGGAGCCGCCCTCTACGAGGACTTCGTCTACGACGAGGACGGGCAGCTGCTGACCTCGAACTTCTACGACTACCACGTGCCGCACGCGCTCGACGTGCCGCCGCTGAAGACCGGTGCGATCGAGTCGCCGTCTCCGTTCTCGCCGCTCGGCTCGAAGGGCATGGGCGAGGGCGGCGGCGGTGGGATCCACTGCATCTGCTCGGCGATCCAGGACGCGCTCAAGCCGGCCGGGGCGCCGATCGTCTACGACAGCTGCAACCCCTACCACCGCGTGTGGTCGATGCTCCAGGACCCGGAATCGACGCGCGCCAACGTCTCGGTCGTGCCCGCATGAAGGTCGAGGGGACGAAGGAGCTCTCCGCGTCGCGCGAGGTCGTCTGGCAGGTGCTGAACGATCCGGCGCAGATGGCGAAGCTGATGCCCGGCGTCGAGGGCTTCGAGATCAAGGACGACCGTCACTGGCAGGCGAAGGTGAAGATCCCGCTCGGCCTCGGCGGCCTTCGGATGACGATCGATTTCGAGAAGGTCGAGGAGCGCGAGCCCGAGTTCGCGCAGCTGAACGCGAAGGGCAACGGCGTCGGCGCGATCATGAACATGCAGACACAGTTCAACCTCGCGGAGAGCGGCACCGGCACGACGATGCGCTGGGAGGCGGACGTAAAGATCGCAGGCCCGGTCGGTGCGATGGGCCAGCGGGTCCTGCAGCCGATCATCAACCAGCAGGTCGGGGCCGTGCTCGGAGCACTCGAGCGGCAGGTCGGCGAAGCGTCGGCGTCGACGGGCGGCGCCGAGGAGGGGATCCATCCCGCGTCCCCCGAGGCATACGAGGCCGATCCGAGCGGTCCCACGCACGACACCGAAGACAAGGGCTAGGCCGCCGTGGCGGTGCCGTTCCGCATCGGCGTCATGCAGCTGACGATGGAGCCGCTCGACGAGATGCTCGAGTCGGCCCGCGTGATGGACGAGGCCGGGATGGACACGGTCTGGCTCGCCGAGGCGTATCCGTGGTGGCGCAAGCACCAGATGGAGGCGCGCGGCTCGACCGTCGTCTCGGCGCTGATGGCGCGGGAGACCGAGCGGCTGACGATCGGCTGGGGGATCATCTCGCCGTTCACGCGCCATCCGGTGCAGGTGGCGATGGACGCGCGGGTCGTCCAGGAGGCCGCGGGGCCAGGGCGGTTCATCCTCGGCTTCGGGACCTCGAAGATCTTCCTCAACAACGCGCGGATGCAGACGAAGAAGACGCTCGGACCGATGCGCGACGCCGTCGAGATCGTCCGCGGCGTGCTCGGGGGCGAGGCCTTCTCCTACGAGGGCGACACGTGGTCGGCCGACGTGCCCGCGCTCTCCGGGGAGGCGCACACGCCACGCGAGGTGCCGCCCGTCTACGTCGCCGCGACCGCGCCGAAGATGCAGGCGCTCGCCGGCGAGATCGCCGAGGGGTGCCTGACGCCGTCGATCACGACACCTGCCTTCGTGCGCTACACGGTCGGGAACACCGGCTCCGACATCGACATCGGCTGCACGGTCGTCGCCTCGATCGACGAGGACCGGGACAAGGGCCGCGACGGCGCCCGCGAGATCGCCGGCATGTACCTCGCGAACAAGGTGCAGAACATCCAGGGCGCCGCCGACACCCTGCTCGACCTGGCCGAGCTGACGCAGGACGAGATCCGCCCGGTCGCGGAGGCGATGGAGCGGGGCGGCCGGCTCGCCGCGAAGGCGGAGGTCACCGACGCGATCCTCGACAAGTGCAAGCCGATCGCGGGCACGCCCGCCGACTGCATCGCCGCGATCGAGGAGTACCGCGACGCCGGCTGCACACACGTCATGCTCGAGCTCTGGGGCGACAAGCGGCACGACCAGATCCGCCTCTTCGGGGAGAAGGTGCTGCCACACTTCCGCTCGTGAGCTACGACCCGGAGGCATTCGACGCCTTCGAGGCCGCCGGCTGGGCTGAGAAGGACGTCGACGCCTACGACATGCTGCTGGGGCGCGTCACCGAGAGGTTCGCCGAACCCTTGTTGGACGCAGTCGAGGCCGGACCCGGAACACGACTCCTCGACCTGGCGACCGGCCCCGGGTATGTCGCCGGACGTGCCGTTGCACGCGGAGCGGAGGCTGTGGGACTCGACCGCTCCGAAGCAATGCTCGAGTTCGCGCGCGAACACGTGCCCGGCGCCGAGTTCGTCTGCGGCGATGTCACGGCCATCCCATTCGAGGACGAGTCCTTCGACGCCGTCACCGCAGCGTTCCTCCTTCTCCATCTCGGCGAGCCCGAGCAGGCCGGAGCAGAGGCGGCGCGTGTGCTCGAGCCGGGCGGTGCAGCAGCGTTCACGGTCTGGGACGTACCGAGTCGAGGACGCTGGCTCGGCGTGCTCGTCGACGCGATCGAGGACGTCGGTGTCTCGGCACCGGCCGATGTCCCCGCAGGACCGCCGTTCTTCCGGTTCGCGGACGAAGCGGAGCTCACCCAGCTCCTCACCGGCGCGGGTTTGGCCGATCCGGCGGTGGACACGGTCGAGTTTCCGCTGGAGGTCGGGAGCGCGGACGAGCTCTGGGACGGACTGATCGAAGGGGCCGTTCGCATGCGCGCAGTGGTGCACGCTCAGAGCGAAGACGTGCAGCGTGCGATCAGAGCCCGCTTCGACGAGTTGCTCCAGGACCATGCCTCGGGCGACGGCTACGAAGTCTCGGTTTCGGTCAAGCTCGGCTCAGGGCGGAAGCCGTGATCGACCGCGACCGGCTCGTCGCCGACGCTCTGGCGGCCGTCTCGATTCCAAGCTTCACCGGCTCCGAGGAGGCGATGGCCGCCTGGTACGCCGGCCAGTGCGAGGAGCTCGGGCTGGCCGTGCAGTGGCAGCAGGTCGAGGACGGGCGCGCGAACGTGCTCGCGACCCGCGCCGGGACCGGCGGCGGCCCGACGCTGATGTTCAACGGGCACATGGACACGTCCTACTCCGGCCGCGAGCCGTGGCTGGCCGGGATCCCCGGCTTCCAGCCGGAGGGGTTCGAGCGCGAGGGGCGGATCTACGGGCTCGGGATCTCGAACATGAAGGGCGCGCTCGTCGCGTACCTCGCGGCGGTGCGGGCGCTCGGCGATACCGCGCTGAAGGGTGACGTCATGATCGCGGCGGTCGCAGGCGAGATCGAGAAGACGCAGCAGGGCGACGCGCAGGGCGCCGAATACCGCGGCTACGCGGCCGGGACGCGTCACCTCGTCACCCACGGTGGCGTCGCGGACATGTGCCTGCTCGGCGAGCCCACCGAGGGCAAGGTCGTACTCGGCCACTTCGGCGCCCTCTGGTTGCGGATCCGAGTCCACGGCAACTTCATTCACACGGCCTTCAGCGAGGGCAGGCGCGACCAGAACTCGATCTTGCGCGCGCACGGGGTGCTCGAGGCCGTGCAGGAGTGGATCCCGATCCTGGGAGGACGATCCCGCGAACGCGTACCGCGGTGCGAAGGCGATTGTCAACGTGGGCGCGATCCAGGGCGGGTTCGGCTGGCGCGTTTCACGGACACCGCACCACACGGATCTCTTCCTCGACGTGCGGGTTCCGCCGACGAAGGAGATGGGCGTCGCGCGGCGCGAGGTGCTCGATTGGGTGCGCTCGCTCGGCGAGCGGTTTCCCGCCTACGGGATCGAGGGTGAGGTCTACGTGACCGCGCCGGGCGCCGAGATCGACGACGGGCATCAGCTTGTCGGCGCGATCGACGCGGCACACGAGGAGGTCTTCGGTGAGGTTCCGGGCCGCGACGTCACGCGTTGGTTCAGCGACGCGTCGGCGCTCACCCGCTACGGGATCCCGACGGTGAACTACGGGACCTCGACGGGGCTGATGGACGTCGACCTCGGTGAGAATCTGGAGATCGACGGGCTCGTGAAGACGGCGGAGGTCTACGCTCGGGTTGCGATGACGGTGTGCGAGGTCGCATGAGCGAGGTCTGGACGATCGAACGGCATCTCGCGTTCGGAACCGAACACGGCCGGGCGCTCTTCCACCGCTTCGTCGAGATCGTCGCAGCGTGCGGCGATTACACGACCTCTGTCGCGAAGACGACGATCACGTTCAAGGGGCCGCGTCGCGGCTTCGCAGGCGCGCGCCCGGTCGGCGATCGGCTTCAGGGCTACTTCGACGTGACCTACCGCGTCGACGACTCGCGCGTACGCAGCGCAGCGCCGTACCAGAAGGATCTGTTCGTGCACCACTTTCGCGTGGAGTCGGCGGAACAGCTTGACGAAGAGTTCGCTCGCTGGATCGCGGACGCGTACGACCAGGTCGGACGAAGGTCTTCTACCCGTCTCCGCCGGACGAGAACGCGCCGACGTGCGGGACAGGTTGGCGAGCCGATGAAGCTCGTCACCTACGACGAGGGCAAGGTCGGCTACATCGACGGCGAGGAGATCGTCCGGCTCGACGTGCCGACAATGCGCGAGTGGTTCGAGCGAGGCGGCGCCGACGAGACCGGCGAGCGCGTCGGCGCTCGCAGAGGCGCGGCTGCGGGCGCCGATCGTCCCGAAGAAGTTCTTCCACACCGCCGGCAACTTCCGCGAGCACGAGGAGGACTCGAAGGTCGTCGACTGGTCGCACGAGATCGCGCCCTGGATCGTCTTCTTCCAGAACGTCGACGCGATCGTCGGCCCGGACGAGCCCGTCGTCTATCCCGAGCACCTGACCGAGGAGCTCGACTACGAGCTCGAGCTCGCGGTCGTGCTGAAGAAAGCCGGGAAGTGGTTCCCGCCCGAGGAGGCGATGGACTACGTCGGCGGCTACGTGATCTTCAACGACATCACCGCGCGCGACATCCAGCGCCGCGAGATGCGCTCCGGCGTGTTCAGCTTCTGCAAGGCGATCGACACCTTCTGCCCGCTCGGGCCATGGATCGTCACGCCCGACGAGATCCCCGACCCGCACGACCTGGCGATGGAGCTGCGCGTCAACGGCGAGTCGCGCCAGGTCTCGCACTCGGGGAACATGTCGACGACGATCGCCGAGATCCTCTCGCACTACTCGGCGCTCGGGTACTCCGCCGGCGACGTGCTCTCGACCGGGACCGTCAGCGGCGTCGCGGGCTTCTCGGCCGACGCCGCCTCGCTCTACCTCAAGCCCGGCGACGTGATCGAGGCGGAGATCGAGCGGATCGGCGTCCTCCGCAACCCGGTGATCGGCTGGGAGGAGGCGCATGGCGAGCCGGCGCCCGCGCGCGTCCGGTGGTAGTCGGCTCCGTCGAGCTCGTCCCGCTCGTCGACGCCGTCGGCCTGCTCGGGGAGCTCGACGAGCTCTATCCCGGCTTCGAGGACTGGGAGCCCTACCGGGAGCTCTATCCGGAGCTGTTCGCGGGCTCGCAGTGGCGCATTCCGTGCACCTCGTACCTGATCCGCTCCGGCGACACGACGGTGGTCGTCGACACCGGTGTCGGTCCGGCCGGGCTCTGGGGCTGGACGCCGGAGCGGGAAGAGGGGCTGCTGCCCGCGCTGGCGTCGGCCGGCGTCGCGCCCGAGGATGTCGACATCGTCTTCCTGACGCACCTCCACATCGACCACGTCGGCTGGAACACGGACCGGGAGGGACGACTCGTCTTCCCGCACGCCCGCTACGTCGCGCACCGCGACGGCGTCGCGTTCGCCCGTGCCAGCGGCCGGCCGCACGTGGAGCGCACGATCGCCCCGGTCGAGTTCGACGAGGTCGGCGGCGGGACGGAGCTCGCCGAGGGCGTGTCCGCCTACGAGCTGGCGGGGCACTTCCCGGGGCACATGGGGCTTCGGATCGCGTCCGGCGGCGCGGAGGCGCGGCTGATCGCCGATGCAGCCGTCAACCCGATGCTGCTGCACGAGCCCGACGCCCTCTACGTCTCGGACACCGACCCGAATGACTGCGCAGCGACGCGCCGCGCGCTCCTGCCCGAGCTCGTCGACCAGGACGTGCTCGTGGTCTGCGGCCACTACCCGGGCGGAGGCATCGGCCGCGTGCGTCACCCGCGACGGGCGTGTCGTCTGGGAGGCCGCGTGACCGAGTTCCGGGAAGCGTTCCCGATCCTGCTCGTCGAGGACGTCGAGCAGGCGAGCGTGTTCTACTGCTCCACGCTCGGCTTCGAAGAGGTCTACCGCAACGAGGACGAGCACGGCGTCGAGTTCATCTTTCTCGCGCAGGAGCCGAACGGGATCGGGCTCGGGCGGCGCGCCCGCGGCGAGGAGCGCGAGTTCGCGCTCTGGATCTACGCCGACGACGTCGACGCCGCCGCGGCGGGGCTCCGTGCGGCCGGCGCGGAGGAGATCCTCCCGCCGACCGACCAGCCCTGGGGCGAGCGCATGTGCTCGTTCGTCGACCCGAACGGCCACCTCGTCCACGTCGGCGCGAAAGCCGAGTGAGGCTTGTGTTTCTGAAACACAAGCTCTCTTCGTCCCGCGTAACCATGCGGGTTCGGAGCGCGCGAACCCCGGCTTGTGTTTCAGAAACACAAAGTCTCCCGGGTGCGGGCATGAGCTGGCCGCGCGACGACGCGAAGCTCGACCGCGTCCGTGGCCTGATGGCCGAGCAGGAGCTCGACGCGCTCGTCGTCCGGGCGCCCGACAACGTCCTCTACCTGACGAACTTCTGGGGCATGAAGGGCTACGACGCGGTCGTCTTCCCGCGCGAGGGCGAGCCGGTGCTGGTCTGCCTCGAGGCCTCGGAGGCGGATGCCGAGCGAACGGCCTGGACGCCCGAGGTGCGGCTCTTCCACGGCTATGACGAGAACGACCCGCGCCCGCCCGGCCTCCGTGCGCTCGATCTCGCTCGTCAGCTCTCGTCCGGGTACGACCGCGTCGGGATCGAGCTCAGCCTCGGGACGCAGGCGGCCGACCGGATGGTCGGAGAGCCGACGACCTTCCCGAAGGCGTGGTTCGACGCGTTTCCCGACGCCGCCGATGCGACCCCGCTGCTGGTCGCCGCCCGCTCGATCAAGACCGAGCAGGAGCTCGAGCGGATGCGGCTCGCCAACGAGATCGCCGCCCGCGCGCTCGAGCACACGGCGGCGCAGCTGCACCCGCGGATGACCGAGAGCGAGGCTGCGGCGCTCTGGCAGGGCTGGGTGCACGGGCACGGCACCGGCTTCCACGACCGCGTCGAGCTCGCGCTCGGGTTCTCGCTCGTCTGGTCGGGCCCGGGGATCCGGACGTTCACCGCGACCGGCAGCCGCCCGATTCGCGAGCACGAGCCGACCCTCTTCGAGATCTGGGTCGTCGCCGACGGCTACTGGTGCGACCACACCAAGAACCTCGTTCCCGGCGACCTCGACCCGCGCTACGCCGAGCTCGAGCGCGGGCTGCTCGACGTCTACGCGGCCGCGATCGACTTCGCCCGCCCCGGGGCGAGCCTCGCCGAGCTCGACCGGACGATCAGGGCCGGGCTGACCGAGCTGGGCTATCCGGGCCAGCCGAGCCACCCCGTCTGCCACGGCGTCGGCGCCCGCGCGCACGAGCCGCCCTACGCGCACCAGGCGGGCGGTGGCACGATCGAGGCCGGCATGGTGCTGGCGATCGAGCCCGGGGTGTACTGGCCGGAGGGCGGCGGCCTCCGCGTCGAGGACAACTTCCTGATCACCGAGGCAGGCGCCGAGCGCCTCTGCCGCTTCCCCGACGGAATCGTGCGGACGTCATGAGCCTCGACCGCGACCAGGTCTGGACCGGCGACCTCAACCGGCTGGCGCTCGAGCCGCAATCTCACGACACGGTCGGCCTCTACGACACCACCCTCCGCGACGGCGAGCAGACCGTCGGCGTCGTCCTCTCGCCCGAGGACAAGCTGGCGATCGCCCGCGCGCTCGACGAGGCCGGCGTCGACCGGATCGAAGCCGGCTTCGCGCGCGTCTCTGCGGACGACGAGGAAGCGATCCGGCGGATCGCCGAGGCGGGGCTCCGCGCCGAGATCTGGGGCTTCGCGCGCGCCGTCCAGGCCGACGTCGAGCAGCTCGTCGGGCTCGGCGTCAGCGCGGCCGTGATCGAGAGCCCGATCTCGGACGCGAAGCTGGCGGCGCTCGGCGTCTCGCACGACGACATGCTCGGCCGGATTCGCAAGGCCGTCTCGTTCGCCGCCGGCGAGGGGATCACGGTCGCGTTCTTCGGCGTCGACGGCTCCCGCGCGGCGCTCGAGTTCTTCCGCCGCGCCTACGAGGCGGCGGTCGAGGCGGGTGCACAGGAGGTCGCCGTCGTCGACACGATCGGGATCGCCACGCCCGAAGGCGCTGCGTATCTGGTCGGCCAGGCCGTCGACTGGCTCGACGTCCCGGTCCACTGGCACGGCCACAACGACTTCGGGCTCGCGACGGCGGCGGCGGTCGCCGCCGTCCAGGCCGGAGCCTCATGGGTGCAGGGAACCGTGAACGGGATGGGGGAGCGGGCCGGGAACGCGAACCTGGTCGAGGTCGCGCTCGCACTCGAGGCGCTCTATGGAATCCCGACCCGCCTCGACCTCGGCAAGGCCCGCGAGCTCGCCGCGCTCGTGCGGGAGCGCTCCGGCTACGAGCTCGCGCCGTGGACGCCGATCACGGGCGAGAACCTGTTCACGCGCGAGAGCGGTGCCGTCGCGAGCCAGTTCCACGACCCGCCCGCGATCGAGCCGTACGCCTCCGGCCTCGTCGGCGCCGAGCGCCGGATCGTGCTCGGGAAGAAGAGCGGGCTCGACTCGATCAGGCTGAAGGCCGAGGAGCTCGGGCTCGACGTCCCGGCGGAGCGCCACGCCGAGCTGCTCGCGGCCGTGAAGGAGCTCGGCGCGCGCAAGAGGCGGCTCGTGACCGACGCCGAGTTCCGCAAGCTGGCGGCGACCGAGTGATTGGGAGCCCAGACGGGTCAGGGAACGAGGCCAGCCGCGAAGTTCCGCCGCTTGGCATCGAGCGGGTCTGTGTCGTCGGCGGCGGCGTCATCGGCAGCCTCCTTGCGGCTCACCTGAGCCGCGTCGCCGACGTCTGGATACTGACGCGGCGGCCCGAGCACGCACAGGCGCTGCAGGAGCATGGCCTCGAGGTGAGCGGCCGCGCCGAGTTCACCGGCCGTGTTCACGCGACCGACGACCCGTCCAAGCTGCCCGAAGTGGACGTCGCGATCGTCGCGACCAAGGGGACGGCGGTCGATGCGGCTGCCGGCGCGCTCGCCGGCCGCTTTCCGGATGCGATCGTCGTCACAGTCCAGAACGGCCTCGGAGCAGAGCAGATCGTCCGCCGGCACGGGAACTGGCCGCTCGTCTCCGGCGTTACCTTCATGAGCGGGACGCGGCACGACGACACACACGTCGAGTACATCCTGGACACCGAGACCTGGCTCGGTCCGTACGACGGAACGAACTACGAGCGAGTCGAGCTGCTGGCCGATCTGATCCAGAGGTCAGGCTTGAAGGCGCGTGCTTTCACCGACCTGAGGCCCGCTCAGTGGTCGAAGTTGATCTTCAACGCGACCGTGAACGCCGTCGCTGCCCTGACCGGGTTGCCGCATGACCGGCACTTCGCGGCGGAGCAGCATCAATCCGACCTCGGCCATCTCGTCCACGAGTTGATGGAGGAGGGCAAGGCCGTCGCCGCAGCAGCGAGGGTCGAGCTGCATGAGGACCCGTGGGAGATGAACGTGCATGCCACAGAGCGCGGGAGCGCGCATTACCCGTCCATGCTCGAGGACGTCGAGGCGCACCGCCCGACCGAGATCGACTTGATCACCGGCTCGATCGTCCGCGAGGCTGACCGGCTCAGCGTGTCGGTGCCGCTGCATCTGACGCTCTACCGCCTGATCAAGGCGAAGGAAGCAAGCTACCGGGAATCCTCATGAGGGTCTGCGTCGTCGGCTGCGGCGCCGTCGGCTCGCTGTTCGCGGCCAACCTCGCCTCGCTCGAGGACGTCGAGGTCTGGGCATACGACCTCGCCCAGGCGCACGTCGACGCGATCAACGAGCGCGGGCTGCGGCTGACCGGAGCGGGGGAGGTGCACACGACCGGAGTCCGCGCGACCGCCGACGCCGCCGAGCTGCCCGCCTGCGAGTTCGGGATCGTCGCGACGAAGGCGATGCACACTGAGGCCGCGATCGCGGCGACCGCGCACGCGTTCGCCGACGGCGCCGTCGCCTCGGTTCAGAACGGCGTCGGCAACGAGGAGGGGATCGCGCCGCACGTCGCGCGCGTGATCCGCGGCACGACCTTCCCCGCCGGGAAGATCCTCGAGCCCGGCGTCGTGCAGTGGGACGTCAAGGGCGAGACGACGTTCGGTCCGTTCGAGCCGAGCCCGGCGACTCGCGAGGAGGTCGAGCGGCTCGCCGACGCCTGCACGCGCGCGGGCATGCCGACGAGCGCCGTCGACGACGCTCGCGGCGCGCAGTGGCGCAAGGTGATCTTCAACGCCTCGACGAACCCGATCGGCGCGCTCACCGGCCTCACGCATGGGCGCGTCTGCGAGCGGCCCGCCCTGCGCCGGCTGGTCAGCGGGCTCGTGGACGAGGGCAAGGCGGTCGCGGCCGCGCAGGGGATCGTCCTCGACGCCGACCCGGAGGCGCTGATCGACCACGGCGCGAAGCCCGAGGTCGCTTACGGCCACAAGGCGTCGATGCTCCAGGACGTCGAGGCCCGCCGCCTGACGGAGGTCGACTGGCTCAACGGCGGCATCGTCCGCTTCGGGCGCGAGCACGGCGTCCCCACCCCGCTCAACGAGGCCGTCGTGGCCCTGATCAAAGGAGTTGAAGCCTCGTGGACCTAGAACTAGAGCGCAGGTACCGGAAGGTCCGCGCGGCGATGGCCGAGCACGAGCTCGACGCGCTGATCGTCTCCGGGAGCGAGTACTCCGGCTTCGAGGGCTCGGTCACCTACCTCTCCGGCTTCCAGATCGTGCATCGCTACGCGTACGTCGTCGTTCCCGCCGACGGCGAGCCGCAGATCGTGTTCCCGACCGAGGCGCGCTACGTCGGCGAGCACGGGACGGCGCAGCTGGAGCAGATCTTCCACGACCGGCCCGGCGAGCAGATCGCGGCGAGCGCGCGCGACCGGGGCTGGCGGCGGGTCGGCGTCTACGGGCTCGACTACATCATGACCGTGCGCGACTTCCGCGCCCTCGAGGGCCTCGACCTCGTCCCGTTCGACGCCGAGTTCGACCTCGCCCGGGCGGTCAAGAGCGACGCCGAGCTCGAGTCGGTGCGCGAGAGCGTCCGGATCAACGAGGACGGTTTCGAGGCCTTCCTCGCCGCCTACGAGCCGGGCAAGACGGCAGCCGAGGTGATGGCGCCGGCGGAGGAGCTGTTCGTCGAGCGCGGCTGCGGGCGGCTGACGATGAACATGGTCCTCGTCGGCCCTGAGTTCGGAATTGCGCGGAAGGAGACGACGCTCGGCGACTTCGTGCTCCCGTCGCTCGAGATCGCCGGGCCGGGGATGCACTGGGTCGAGGTCTCGCGCGCGATCGGCACCGTCCCCGCGGAGGTCGAGCCGATGGTGGACGCCTACGGCGAGTACCACGCCGCCGCCCGCGAGGCAATGCGGGACGGCGCGACAGCCCACGACGTCCATCGCGCGGTCTCGAAGGGCTTCACCGAGCGCGGCTACCACCTCGGCCACGTCACCGGCCACTCGATCGGGATGACGATGATCGAGCACCCGCGGATAGGCGAGGGCATGGAGACGGTGCTGCGCTCGGGGATGGTCCTCTCCATGCACCCGCACGCGATCGCCGCCGACGGCAAGGCATGCCTCTACATGCAGGACACGTGGCTCGTCACCGAGACGGGCGGCGAGCCGCTCTCACGCCTGCCGATGAAGGTGTTCTAGCGGCCGCAGGAGCAGATCGTGCCGCCGAGCTCTCGCCGCTCGAACAGGTGGCCGCAGCGCGGGCACTCGGCCGGGATCACCTTGGCGCGCATGAAACAGCGCCTTCATCAGCACGACCCAGAGCACGGCATAGCCGACGATCATCTGTGTGTTCATGCTCATACTTCGGATATCGGCACGAAGATGGATGACTGATGACGCAGACGGGTGATTTGCGGCGCCGGCTGGCGGTGGCGAGAGGGGACGAGCCGGCCGATCTCGTCGTCCGCGGCGGCCGCGTCCTCAGCGTCTTCACCCGGGAGTGGCTGGACGCCGACGTGGCTATCTGCGACGGCGTCGTCGCCGGGCTCGGCTCCTACGAGGGAGTGGAGACCCTCGATGCCGACGGCGCCTATGTCGTGCCCGGGTTCATCGACGCGCACATGCACCTCGAGACCACCAAGCTGCTGCCGTCCGAGTTCGCGCGCCTCGTGCTGCCGCTCGGGACGACCGCCGTCGTCGCCGACCCGCACGAGATCGCCAACGTGCTCGGCACCGACGGCGTCCACTGGCTCGTCGACATCTGCGCGGAGCCTGCCGCTCGACGTCTTCTTCACCGCCTCCTCGTGCGTGCCCGCGTCGCAGTTCGAGTCGCCGCGCCGGCCCTTCACGCCCGGCGATCTCGAGAGCCTGCTGCGTCGGCGACGCGTGATCGGGCTCGCGGAGATGATGAACTTCCCGGGCGTCATCGCCGGCGCCGACAGCGAGCTGGCGAAGCTCGCCGTCGCGCGCGGCCACGTCGACGGGCATGCCCCGGGCGTGCTCGGACGCAGCCTGCAGGCGTACGCCGCCGCCGGGATCCGCTCCGATCACGAGGCGTACACGGCCGAGGAGGGGCGCGAGCGGCTCCGGGCCGGGATGTGGCTGCTGATCCGCGAGGCCTCGGCGGCGAGGAACCTGCGCGCGCTGGCGCCGCTCGTGACCGAGTTCGGCCCGACGCGGATGGCCTTCTGCACGGACGACCGCGAGCCGGAGCACATCGCCGAGGACGGGCACATCAACGCGATCGTCCGTGATGCGGTCTCGTACGGAGTCGCGCCCGAGGACGCGCTCGTGATGGCGTCGCACCATCCCGCGCTCTGGCACGAGCTCGGTTCGCTCGGCGCGATCGCGCCCGGATACCAGGCCGACCTCCTGCTGCTGCCCGACCTCGAGCGCTTCGTCCCCGAGATCGTGCTCAAGCGCGGCCGCGCGGCCGATGAGATCCCGGCGACGCCGGTGCCCGAGTGGGTGACGCAGAGCGTCCGCATCCGGCCGGTCACCGCGGAGGACTTCGGGATCGAGTGGGAAGGAGGGCCGGCGCGCGTGATCGGCCTCGTACCCGGCCAGATCGTGAGCGAGTCGCTCGTCGAGGAGCTGTCCGAGGCCGCCGCCGACCCGGAGCGGGACCTCGCCAAGATCGCCGTCGTCGAGCGGCATCTCGGCACCGGTCGGATCGGCCTCGGCTTCGTGCGCGGCTTCGGCCTCGCCCGCGGCGCCTTCGCCTCGACCTTCTCCCACGACGCGCACAACATCGTCGTCGTCGGCATGAGCGACGGCGAGATGGTGCGCGCGGTCGAGCGGCTCGTCGAGCTCGGCGGCGGCCTCGTCGTCGTCGACGGAGACGAGGTCACGGCCGAGCTGCCGCTGCCCGTCGCGGGGCTCGTCTCGGACCGTCCGCTCGCCGAGGTGATCGCGGCCAGCGAGGCCACCGTCGCGGCCGTGCACGCGCTCGGCTCGAAGGTCGAGTCGCCGTTCCAGTCGCTCGCCTTCCTCGCCCTCTCGGTGATCCCGAGCCTGAAGATCACCGATCATGGGCTCGTCGACGTCGACCGCTTCGAGCTCGTGCCGCTCACTGCGGAGACGGCCGCGCTGCCGCGTCTGGAGGAGTCGAGTCGGTAGGCGGCGCCTTCCGCTGCTGCCGCCACCGAAGCCCGAGACCGACGATCGGGATCAGCAGCGCTGTCCAGAGCCACTGCCAGTTGTCGCTCATGAACGTCTCCAGCCGCTCGCCGAAGGTCACGTTGACGTCGAGCGTCCGCTCGAACGTCCGCACCGTGTAGGTGCGGTCCTTGCCGTCGAGGTCGATCAGCGCCGACAGCGTCAGGTGGAGCCGCCGCTGGCCCGTCTTCGTCGGCTCGACCTCCCACTTCCACTCCGTCACCGCCTCGTTGCTCACGAGCTGGACGGCGGGCGTCACCGGCGCGATGTCGAAGCCGGCGCCGGTGAGCTGGGCCTCCATCGCGTCCGAGGCGCGGATCTCGTCGCCCTCCTGCTCGCCGAGCGCGGTCAGCTCCTCCTGCAGCTGCTCGATCGTCTGACCGCCGGAGAGGAGCAGCTGGATCACAACCGGGTCGTTCAGATGCATCGTGCGCGGCGCGTTGAAGGCGACGTTGACGAGCTCGAGGTCCTCGAGGACGTCGTCGAGCGAGGGCGAGCCGTCCGTCGCCACCGCCGTCGCCACCCCGGCCCCGGGTAGCGGCCGCGCCGGGTGCGGGCGGCCTCCGGTCACGATCGGCGGTCTCGTTGTCGCGGCGGGCGCCGTCGTGTCCCACCGCCGCCGGTGGCGCATCATCTCGGAGCGCAGGCTGTAGATCAGCCCGGCCGCGGCCAGCCCGGCCATGGCCACGATTGCGAGGCCGACGATGCGCCGCAGCAACGTGGGTCGGGAAGAGCGCATGGCACCTCTGCTTCAGTCCTGCCGGTGACGTTAGCGCCGGTGCGTCCCGAGGTCTAGCGGATCGTGATCTGCTGCACCATCTTCGACGGGTGCAGGGAGCAGAAGAGCCTGTAGGTGCCCGCCTTCGTGAAGCGGTGCCTGAAGACGCCGCTCTGCGTCCACGGCGCCGAGAAGCCGACCGGCCCGCCGACGACGGTGACGTCGTGCTGGACCGAGCCCATGAAGCGCCAGGTGAACGTCGTTCCGCGCTCGAGCACGACGCGTTCCGCGCCGTACTTGAAGTCGCCGACGACCGTGGACGCCGCGCGCGAGACCTTGCCCTGCGGCGCCCGCGGCAGCGGCATCGAGAAGGCGGGCGGAGCGGACGGACGGCCGAGATCGACGTCGAGCGCCGGCGTCGCGCCGCAGCCGCTGACCGCTCCCGGCGCGAGGAAGAGAAGCATGATCCCCATCGCCCGGGTGTGCGGCGCCGAGTTGTCGTAGACCGCGTTGATCCGGAGGCGGTCGCCCTTCGCGACCGGGATCCCCGTCTCGGAGCGGAACGACGACATCTTCGTCGGGCCGGGCTCGTGCAGGAGCGGCTTCGGCTTGGGGCCGCCCCAGGTCGGGCGCGACTCGAACGGCTTCGTGCCACACGTCGCGTTGCGCAGCTCGAGCCGGATCCCGCCGCCGTGGAGGTGGCCGCCGCCCGAGACGATCCGGCCGCCCTCCGGCATCGTGAAGCCGGCCGTCTTCGTGAAGGTCGAGAAGGTGCGGCCGCCGCCGGGGACGTCGAAGACCGGGTCGGGGCCGGTGCAGTTGCGGATGTCGAGCCAGACCGGCTTCACGGGCGTCAACCGCTCACCCGTGACGTAGCGCACCGTGTAGCGGATGAACCCGTTCAGGCGCTGCGGCTTGTGGTTCATCAGCATGTAGAGCAGGCCCCAGCGGTCGGTCGCCTTGTTCGCGTAGCCGTAGCCGTCCGGCAGCGAGAGCTCGAGCCGCTCCTCGCCCTCGGCGAAGAAGCGCTCCGCGGCGCCGCCGCAGGTGTAGTCGGGCACGCCGATCTTGGCGAAGACGATGTGGTGGAGCATCACCTTGTCGCGGCCCTGGACGCGCCCCTGTGCGTCCACGACCTCCGCCTTCATACCGACCACGTAGCCGTTGATCCTGGGCGACTCGGCGGGCATCGGCTGCTGCGCGACGCCGTAGCCCTCGACCGAGATCGCGGGCGTCGTGAACGTCAGCGTGCGCTCCTCCGCGTGTGCGAGCGCGGGCACCGCGAGCGCGGCAGCCATCACGACGAGCAGCGAACGCAAAATCCTGGCCATCCGGGCAACTGTAGCTCCGGTTTCGCGGGGGTACACTCTGGGAGTGAGCTGGCCCTGGATCGTGTTGCTGGTTCTCGCGGTCGCCCTCGTGATCGGCGCTGAATGGTCACGCGTGGGACGGATCGTGGGCGCGGATGCGCGGCGGCAGCGCGAGCGGAAGCGGCGGAAGGCGAGCTTCAAGGTGATCCGCTCCGAGGAGGAGGAGTTCGCCGAGAGCGTCCAGCGCGACCTCGCCGAGCTGCCGACGATCGAGGAGAAGGACCGCCGCAGCTAGCAGTGCTGGCTAGCGGACGACGAACGTCGTCTGCAGGATGCGCGTGTTCGGCAGGATCCTGCTGACGTTCTCCATGTTCCGCGACTCCTGGTAGTCGGACAGCTGGAGACGCAGGACGTGGCGGCCCTTGCGGAGGCCTGCGGTGGCGATCCGGACCGCGCCCGCGGTGAACCTGCCGGCGTGCTCGTTACCGTCGATGCGGAGGACGATCGAGGCGGGATCGACACCGGCGCCGCGGTCGGTGGCGGCGACGACGATTTGGCCGCCGGACCTCACGTTCCGAGTCCGCACCGTCAGCGTGGGCGGCGTCACGTCGTTGACCCAGTAGCGGAACGTGAACGCGCCGGCGCGCGCGGGCGAGGGGCTGTCGAAGACGACGTCGTAGGCGCCGGCCGCGGGCAGGATCGTGCCGGCGGCGAGCACGAGCTCGCCGAACGTGCGCAGATACGGATTCAGGTTGAACGGCAGCGCCGCATAGCCGGTCAGGCGGCGCTCGTCGCCGGCGCGGACGATCCGGGGCTCGACGCGGACGCCGGGCGCACGGCTCGTGACGACGACGCCGAAGTTCGTCGCCGGCCGGGAGAGCGTGACCCGGAAGACGCGCTCGGGGCCCGGGAGGGAGGTGCTGAAGCCGAACCCGACCGGGCTCTCCGGGTAGCGGTAGCGGGCGACGCGGGAGGTGCCGCCCTTCGTCGAGGCCTTGTGGCTCCCGACCTGCCGCAGCGCGATCCGCTTCGCCGCCGCGAGCGCCGGCGTGCCGGTGCCGAACCAGTACGGAATCCGCAGCCGCTCGGTGCCCCTCGTGAGCACGACGTACCCCGACGCTTCGGCGTCCGCGGGCTGGGTCGTCCGCACCGTCAGGTCGAGCTTGCCGGGCACGGTCACGGTCGGGGGCGCGAGCAGGACAGCGCCAGCGGGACGGGTCTGCGCCTCCACGGTCACCGTCCAGGCACCGCTGCCGCCGAGACCCGAGTCGGTCAGCTGGACCGAGCGCGTCAGCGAGGCGTTGGGGCCGATCAGCCCGAAGCCGAATGAGACCGGGGTTGCGAAGACCGGCGTCGCGTCGGCGCGGGGCAGGTTGATCACGCCGCCGCCGGTGCGGAGCGTCGGCACCTCCTCCGCCTTGAGATCGTTCGTATAAGCGGGATCGCCGGTGAGCGCGAGCGCCGACTTGACCTGCGCGGGGGTCCACGTCGGGTGCCGCTGCAGCAGCAGCGCGACGGCGCCCGACACGTGCGGCGCGGCCATGCTCGTGCCGGAGAGCGTTGAGTAGGAGCCACGCGGAGCGGCGGAGAAGATGCCCGCGCCCGGTGCGGAGACATCGGGCTTCAGCTGCAACGACAGCGGCGTCGGCCCGCTCGAGGAGAACCCCGCGATCACGTCGTCCGGCCCGCCGCGGGAGGTCGTCACGGCGCCGACCGTGATTGCGCTCGGCGTCGCGGCGGGTGAGCCGACCGAGCCGCGGCCGAACTCCTCGAAGTCGTTCCCCGCCGAGACCACCGGCACGACGCCGGCCCGGGCAGCGGCCTCGAGCGCCTTGACGACGATGTCGCGCGCCGGCTCGATCTCCGGCTCGCCGAGCGACATGTTGATCACGTCCATGCCGTCCGCCACGGCCGCCTCGATCGCGGCCACGAGCTCCGGCGAGTTGCCGTCGAGGCCGACGTCGGCATCGGTCGGGATCGTCAGTGCCTTGTAGTTGCCGAGGTATGCGCGCGGTGCCACGCCGGAGATCCGGGTGCCGGCGGCCAGCGTGTTCGCGTTCCCGGCCGCGATCCCGGCGACATGGGTGCCGTGGGAGGACAGCTCGGGGTCGAACGGCTTCGCGGCGTGCTTCCAGGCCGGGCTGGCGGGCGGGAAGGCGCGCGCGACGATCACCTTGGCGGTCGTGTAGGCCGTCTGCCCCTTCGGGTAGCCGGCGGGCATCGTGTAGCCCGCGGGCGAGAAGAACGGGTGCGTCTGGTCGATCCCCTCGTCGATGATCGCGATCTTGATCCCCTGGCCGGCGTTTGCGAGCCCGGGGCCCCACAGGGCGGGCGCGCCGATCTGCTGCGGGCTGCGATCGAGCTGCGGCCGGTAGCTCGCGCTCGGATAGACGGTCTCGATACCCGGCAGCGACGTCAGCCGGCCGAGCTGCGCTCTCGGGACGACGACCGCCATCCCGTTCGCGACCAACCGGTAACGCCAGCGGATCTGCGCGTCGGGGACAGCGGCCTCGATCCTCCGCGCGAGGCTCGCCTGGGCCTTCGCCAGCGCCCGCGTCTGCACCTGCCGGCCGGCGCGCCACGTCGTCGTCGCGAGCGGCTTCTGCGAGAGCGAGACGACGACCTCGACGAGCTCGCCCGCTGGAGCCGGCTGCTCCGCGCGCGCGGAGCCGGTCGCGAGCGCGACGAGGGCGAGCAAGCAGATGGGGAGGCCCCGCCGCACGGCGGTCATGGTAGGTGAGACGTTTGAAGACCGTGTTACGGCTGCGGGAGGGCTGAGTGGCGAGGGCTGCCCACGGCCCGTAATCGGCCTGGCTACACTGACGCTCCGCGCGGATGTGGCGGAATTGGTAGACGCGCACGGTTCAGGTCCGTGTGCCCTTCGGGGCGTGGAGGTTCAAGTCCTCTCATCCGCACTTCGGCCACTGGCCGGCGTCGCCTCCCGGGCGGCGAAGCCGCCCTCCGGCGTCGCCTCGCCCCGCTCGCGCCGCTCCGGCCGGAGGCCCGTACCTCCGTACTGTTCCTCCGTCCTACGCACCGCGAGCGGGACGCCAGAGGCCGAAGGCAGCCGGCCCGGCCGGGTAGGCTCGGCCGGAGGTGCTCGATCCCGGGATACCGCGCCCGCACAGCGGGCGGACGTTCTCGGCGCGGCGCCGGGTCCGGCTCGCAGACGTCGATCGTCACGGCAGGATCCGCCTCGATGCCCTGGCGCGGTTCCTGCAGGACGTGGCGATCGACGACGCCCAGGAGACCGGCTGGGGCATGCCGGAGCACCTGTGGTTCCTGCGGCGGATCAGGATCGACGTGCTCGAGCCGTTTCTCGACGTCCGCGAGGTCGAGCTCGTCACGTGGTGCAGCGGCCTCGCCGCGATCGCGGCCGGCCGGCGCTGGTCGCTCCGCGGCGACCGCGGCGGCAGCGCCGAGGTCGACAGCGTCTGGATCCATCTCCACCCGGACCAGCGGCCGGCCCGGATCGTGGGGTTCGACGTCTACGGCGAAGCCGGGGGTGGGCGGCGTGTGTCGACGAAGCTCGAGCTCCCCGATCCGCCGGCCGACGCGTCCGCGTCGCCGTGGCCCCTGCGGGCGACGGATGTCGACGTCCACGGGCACGTCAACAACGCCGTCTACTGGCAGGCCGTGGAGCACGTCCTCCCGTCGAGCGGCGTCGATCCGGGACAGGGGCTCGTCGCCGAGCTCGATTACCGGGAACCGATCGACCTCGGTGACGAGATCGAGCTGGTCGCCGAGGGCACAGACGGGGAGCTGCGCGTCGGCCTCCGCGCGGCGGACGGAGTCAGGGCCGTGGCGCGGGTGGCGGCCCGATAGCGTCGCCCCAGGCGGCTCGTTTCGCCTCCCGGTAGCGGTCGCCCTGCTTGCGGCTGATCGTGCGGTCGTGGATGCCGTCGGGCTCGCAGGTGACGAGGTTGACGTGCCCGGACCGGATCTGTGGCTGGCGGATGATCCGTGCGGCAGCAGGTGGCGCCGGCTCGCGGGCGAGCACCGCATAGGCGAACTTCTCGTCCTCGTACCCGAGCTCGGCCCCCTTGGCGTACCGGTGCAGCTTCGAGCGGGGGAGTCGCACAGCGAAGTGGCACCAGTCGTCCGCCGCCAGCGGGCAGGCGAGATCGTGAGGGCAGGGCGCGACCGTGTGGCCGCCCGCGCCGAGCACCGTGTCACGGGCGGCGAGGATCCCGCGGTAGCCCGCGGGCGTCCCCGGCTCGATCAGCGCCAGTGTGTCCGCGCTCTGCTGCCAGAGGCGTCCCGTCGCGGCGACGGGATCGGGCAGCTCACCGAGCACGTACGACGCGACCACCAGCTCGGCCGGTCCGCGTGCCTGCGACACGTCGCCGGCGACCCAGGTCGCGTGCGGGAGCAGCTCACGGCCGGCCGCCAGCATCTCCGACTCGACCTCGAGCAGCGTCAGCTCCGTCAACGAGGGCCAGAGCTCGAGCGCGGCCCAGGCGGCGACGCCCGGGCCGGCGCCGACGTCGAGGAGCGACCGCGGCCGCCAGTCGGGCCGCTGCACGACGACCTGCGTGAACACGGCTCTCGCCGCGGCGAACGTCGCCGGCGCGCGATACGCGAGATACGCCGCCACCTGCGCCGGCGTCCGCGCGGCGCGCGCCCTGCTCTCGCCTCGATACGCCGCCGAGAGCAGTTCGACCTCCTTCGCGACCGAGCCGCCCCCGCGCGCGACGAGGCGCTCGATCCCCTCCGCCAGCTGTGGCGGCAGCCCGCTCAGGACGCCAGTGCTGCCAACACGTCGTCCGCGTGCGTGTCGGGCTTCACGTTCCGCATCTCCTTGGCGACGTTGCCGTCGGCATCGATCACGAAGGTCGAGCGCTCGACGCCCATGTAGGTCTTGCCGGCAAAGGTCTTCTCCTTCCAGACGCCGTAGTCCTCAGCGGTGGCGTGGTCGGTGTCGGCGAGGAGCGGGAACGGCAGGTCGTACTTCTCCTTGAACTTGACATGGGAGCGCTCGTCGTCGGGGCTGACGCCCAGCACGACGGCGCCGGCGCGCTCGAACTCGCCCCACGCGTCGCGGATCCCGCAGGCCTGGGCCGTGCAGCCGGGAGTGTCGTCCCTGGGATAGAAGTAGAGGACGACCGGCTGCCCGCGGAGGGACTCGAGCGAGACCTGCTCGCCGGAGTCCGACGTGAGCGTGAAGTCAGGGGCGGGACTACCTTCCTCGACCATGGGTACCTCCGTTCGTCGGGCCGTCGGGGTCGTTCAAGACGGCAGCCATCCCTCGTGGTACGCCGACCGCTCCTCCGGCCCGAAGCGGGCGTAGGCCTCGTCCGGATTCGACGTCTCCTCGGGCACGCACGCACCGTGCTTCGCCGCCACGTCGTTCACGGCGTAGACGACCTCGAAGCCGCCCGCTCGGCTGCCGGCCATGACGATCACGCACGGCCCGTCACCGGCGCCGACGAAGGTGTGCTTCGTCCACGGCGGGCAGTGGACGAAGTCCCAGGCCTTCAGGTGGCGCTCCTCACCCTCGATCACGAGCACACACTCGCCGGAGACGACGAGGAAGTCCTCCTGGCCCCGCTCGCCGTGGTACAGGCCCCGCTGACCGGGCGAGACGATCTGGATGCGGAAGCCGAGATCGGTCCACTGCTGCCGCCCTTCGAAGTCCGTGTCCTGCCCGCGCTCCTCGCTTCGGATCCACGACACGTCGCGCGCGTTGACGACGAACCAGCCCTCGCTTTCGACCACCAGCCCAGCCTCGGTCTGCTTCAGCTCTGCCTCGGGTACGGAGGTCGCCGGTACGGGCTTGCCTTCCTCGATCACACGCAGCTCCTCTGGCTCATTTGAAGGTCTCTAGCGAAGCCTTACTGTATTTGTGACCGAGCGGGTCGTCGGGATGGAACTGGGTCCGGCTTGGCCGCACTTTCGCGACTGGAGGCGGCTGGTAACGGGCAGCTAGGGTGGCGCCCGATGCTGGACGCCCACGAGTTCCTGGCTTACCTGGTGGTCGCCGTGCCGGCCGCCGGCGCGCTCGCCGGCGGGCTCGTCTACTGGCGGCGGCGCGTCGCGAACCGCTGGCTCGCGCACCTGCTCGCGCTCGCCCAGACCCTGCTCGTCGCCCAGGTCGCGCTCGGGCTGCTGCTCCTCTCCGACGACCGCCGCGCCGCCGACGAGCTCCACTACGCCTACGGCTCGCTCTCGCTTGCGGCGATCCTGGCGCCCTGGATGTACGCGCCCGCCGAGGGCCGGCGGCGCCTGCTCTGGTTCGCCGGTACCTCCTTGCTCGCCGCGGCGCTCGCCGTACGCGCGATGATGACGGGATCGTGAAGCGCTTCTTCACCGAGATGAACGCGACGCTGCGCGGGTTCCTGATCATCGCGCTGATCGCCGGCGTGGTCGTCGTGCTCTCGCTCCAGTCCGTGCTCTCGACCGTCGGCGGCCTGCTCCAGATCGCGTTCTTCCTCGCGATCGCCTTCTTCCTCTTCCTGCTCTGGCGCGAGAAGCGGGGCGACATCGAGTCGTGGGAGGACCGGAGCCGGAACGTCTTCTACGCCGCGGTCGTGCTCGCCGTCGTCGATATCGGCGCCCTGATCGGGCTGGGCGCGTCGGGGCCGGACGCGCTCGCGTTCTTCCTCGTGCTCGTTGCCTGCGCCTACACGATCTTCCGCGTCTGGCGCAACGAGCACACCTACAGCTGACTCCGGATGTCGGCGAGGAGCTCGTCGGCGTACGAGACGACGGGCGCTCGCGCGCCGACGAGCGGCTCGGGGCCGTCGGCCCACGTCGCCTCGGGCCCGAAGACGTAGTAGACGTCGTAGACGAAGCCGGAGTAGCCGAGCCCGCCGAGGTCGGTCTCCGCGAAGTACGTGCCGGTGATGCCCTCGCCGTCCCAGTACTGCTGCACGCGCGGGTCGTCGAGGGTCGTGGCGTCGATCTCGTCGGCGGCGTCTGTCGAGCGCTGGTTCAGCCAGACGACATAGAACTGGACGTCTCCGGACCGCTCCGACGCCAGCACCTGCTCCCGGACCGCACGGGCACCGGCGAGGCAGGTGCCTCAGGTGGGCGAGAGGAGCAGGATCACGCGAGTCTTGCCCGCGTCCGCCTCGAAGTCGGAGCGGAGAGCGAGGACGTTGTCGAGCTCCTGCACGCCCGCCGTGGGCGTGGCTTGGGTCGACGCCGACTCCTCGTCGCCGCCGCAGCCGGCCAGGCCCAGCGCCAGCAGCAGGAGGAGGGCGGCCCTACGCACGGACTTGCGCGGAGGCGCCGTCGAGCGCGTCGAGCGCGGCCCGAATCGTCATCCCCTCGCCGACGAAGATCGGGGTGTCGCGCTCGGTGTAGGCCGATGCCTCGCTCTCGCGCAGCGTCAGCATCAGGTGCATGAAGTCGGACGGCTCGTCGCACTCGAACGCGGTCATGAACTCCTGGTCGTCGATCCCGAACGAGTACGTCGTGTGGTTGTGGATCGTCTCGAACTCGCGGCCGATGCGGATGTGCTCGTCCATCGCCCGCTGCCGGTCCTCGAGCGAGAGCGCGTACCAGGGCCGTACCTTCACGAACGGATAGACGACGAGGTAGGGCGAGCCCTTCGGGATGATCTTGCGCGGCCGCCGGGCCTGCGTGTACGGCGAGGCCTTCGTCGTCGCGAGGTAGTTGTAGGGCGTCTCCAGCCAGCCGGCGAGCGGCGTCCCGTTCAGCGCCGCGCCGAGCTCGCCGAGGTCGGCGTAGCGCTCCGTGATCCTCCAGAGGAAGAAGTCGACGTCGGGGCGCACACCGGCGGTCGAGTAGGCGCGTAGATGCTCGAAGCGGTCGCTCCAACTCTCGACCACCTCGGCGAAGGCGTCCTTCATCGCCGCCCGCTCCTCGAGCGGGAGCCGCCGCCAGGCCGGGTCGGCCTTGAAGAAGGTGTAGGCGACGTACTGACCGCTCTGGAGGTCGCTGCTCACGGGCACATCGTACGTTCAGCCGCGTCGCGGACGGGCTCCAGGCTGGACTTCGCCGCACCGTCCGCGTAGTGGACGCCGGACTGGAATCCGGTCAGAGCCGGCTCGTCCTGGGAGTGGAACAGCAACAGGCCGGCGACGTTCGCCTGGCAGGCGGCCAGCTCGATCGCGCGGCGGTAGAAGTCGGCCTGGGTCTCCTCGTCGACCGGCGCTGCCGGCTCCTCACCCTCGTACACGGATGCCTTGCCGGGCGGGATCTTCGTCTCGACCCCGAGCTCGCTGTAGAGCACGGGCAGACCGGGGCCGAACGCCTCGTCGAGCAGCGGGCGGAGCTTCTCCTCGTAGTCCGCCATCAGGATCGACGTCGACGCCGGGTTCGTGGGGCGGTCGGGCGGGACGCTCGAGCTGGCCGGGTAGGGATGGAACGCGAACCCGTCGAGCGGCGGCCGCGCCAGACCGCTCGCCCGGTAGGCGGCGCCGAGGTCGCGGATGAACGTGGTCGGGGAGTGCGTGTCCCGGCCCGTTCCCGGGCGGTCGATCCCGCGCGGCGCGAGCGCGCCGCCCCAGACCCGCATGTCCGGGTCGGCGCGCTCGACCGCGTCGTAGACCTCGATCAGCAGCGCCAGGTAGGCGGGCGCGGCGACGTCCTCGCCGGCCGCGTCGAACTGCGGCATCCAGAAGCGGTTCAGGTTCGGCTCGTTGCCGATGATCACGTCGCGGATCTCCGGCGTGTCGCGCATGATCGCCGTCACGTAGTCGGCGAACTGCTTCCGAGCCTCGGGCGTCAGCGGCGTTGTCGCCGACCCCGGGGTGGTAGACGGCGAGGAAGATGCGGGTGTCGCCGGCGCGCTCGACGACGCTGCGAAGGGCGGCGATCTCCTCCGCCGGCGGCGCCGACAGGCCCGGCTGCCAGAAGCTCGTGATCCCGACGGCCCCGAAACCGGCCTCCTGCAGCCGCTCGAGGGCCGGGCCGTCGTGGCGGACGGCGTCGTCTACCGCTCCAACCAGAAACGCGGGGCGATCAGAGCCGTCGCCTCCGCAGCCGGCAAGGAGCGCGGCGGTGAGGAGGAGCGCACCAAGTAGGGCGTGCTGAAGCGGTCGACGGGACGTCCGGGGAGCTCCGCGTCGACGAGCGAGACGGCGAGCTGGTACCAGCCGGGCGTGCTCTCCGCCGGCCCGAGCCGCACCTGCAGCCGCTGTCTGGCCGCGGCACTGCCGCTCGTCGCCGTCACCAGCGACCGGCGCGGCAGGCGCAGCAAACGGGCTCGGTAGGTGCAGGCGCGCTCGCATCGGAGCGAGATCGTACGTTGGGCCGTCGTGAACGCGGTCGACACCTTGGCGGTGACGGGGCAGAGGCCGAGCGACCCCGTCCCCGCCTGCTCCATCGCGGAGCGGACCGGCTCGAGCGACGTCTTCGGCGAGCCGTCGGCGTAGACGAGCCCGGACTGCCAGCCGGGCCGACCGACCTCGTCGTGAGTGTGGAAGAGCAGCATGCCGGCCACGTTCGACTGGCAGTAGGCGAGCTGGATCGCGCGACGGTACGCGGCGGCCTGGGCGGCCTCGGGCACCGGGCGGGTCGTCGCCGGCTCGACGCCGCCGTAGAGCTCCCGCTTCTCAGCCGGGATCGCCGACTCGATCCCGAACTCGTCGTAGAGGATCGGCATCCCGGACCCGACCTGCGCTGTTCCGTCGAAGGCCTTGCCGAGCAGCCGGACGAGGATGTCATGGTCGATCAGGCCGAGATGGTCGGGGTCGGAGGGGAGTGCATCGACGGCGACGCTCGAGTTGAGGGGGTAGGGATGGAACGAGAAGCCGTCCATCACCGGCAGCGAGCGGCCGCTCGCGCGGTACGCCCGCCCGAGCTCGCGCAGGAAGCGGGTGGGGGAGAGCGTGTCGCGCCCCGTGTTGGGACGGTCGACGCCGCGCGGCGCGAGGGCGCCGCCCCAGACGCGCACGTCCGGCGCCGCCTTCTTGAGCGCGTCGTAGCTGGCGGCGAGGAGCTGCAGGTAGGCGGGGGCGGAGGCGCCGCGCCCGGTCAGGTCGAACTGCGGCAGCCAGAAGCGGTTCAGGTTCGGCTCGTTGCCGACGATCACGTCGCCGAAGGACGGGTTGTCGCGCACGATCGCCGCCGCGTAGCTCGCGAACTCCTCCCGGGCGGTCGCCGTCAGCGGGGTCGTGCGCGAGCCCTCGTTGTAGACCGAGACATAGACGCGGACGCCGTGCATGGCCGCCGCGAGGCCGACGTTGGCGAGCACCATCGCCTCGTGCGGGGTCGGCTCGGAGAGCCCCGGCGCCCAGAAGCTCGTCACCCGGACGGCCTTGAAACCGGCGAGTCGCAGGAGTCCCATCTCGAGCTCTGAATCGGCCGCCAGGGCGCTGCGGACGCGGTCTTCGGCCGCGCCGAAGACGACCGACGAGCCGCCGGCATGCGCCGTCGCCGGGAGCACGAGTGCCGCCGCAAATGCTGCCAAGACCCGCTTCACCTCGTGGCTAAGGTAGCCGAGGTGCCAGACATCGAGGAGAAGCTGAAGTCGCTTCCGGCCCGTCCGGGGGTCTATCTCTTCCGGGACGAGCGCGGCGAGGTGCTCTACATCGGCAAGGCAAAGTCGCTGCGGCCGCGCGTCCGCTCCTACTTCCAGGAGGGTCGCGGCGACAACCGCGCCTCGATCCCGCGCCTCGTCCCGCGGATCGCCGACCTGGAGGTGATCGTCACCGGCAGCGAGGTGGAGGCGCTCCACCTCGAGCAGAACCTCGTCAAGCGCCACCGGCCGCCGTTCAACGTGCGCCTGCGCGACGACAAGTCGTTCCCGTACATCGCCGTCACGATCGAGGACGAGTACCCGCGCGTGATGTTCACGCGCGAGCGGCACCGCCGCGGCGTCCTCTACTTCGGCCCGTACGCGAACGCGAAGAAGGTGCGCGAGACGCTCGACGTGCTCAACCGCGTCTTCCAGTTCCGGCCCTGCGAGGGCCCGAAGCCGGGCCGCCACTCCGGGATCCCGTGCCTCGACTTCCACATCGAGCGCTGTCACGCCCCGTGCGTCGGCTACATCTCGAAGGACGCCTACCGGGAGCTCGTCGAGGGCGTGATCAACTTCCTCTCCGGTGACACGAAGACGATCGTGCGCGAGCTGCAGCGGCGGATGCGGGAGGCGGCCGCAGACGAGCGCTTCGAGGACGCGGCGCGCTACCGCAACCGGCTCTTCGCGATCGAGAACCTGGCCGAGAAGCAGGGCGCCGACCGGCGCGAGACCGGCTCGATCGACGTGCTCGGCGTCGCGGCCGAGGGAGACCGGGCAGCGGTGCAGGTCTTCCCGCTCCGTGGCGGCAAGATGGTCGACCGGCACGGCTTCCACCTCGAGAACGTCGAGGGGCAGGACGTGACGACGGTCCTGGAGGCGTTCGCGCTCGAGTACTACGGCAACGCGCCCTCGATCCCGCCCCAGATCGTGGTGCCGCCCGAGGCGACCGGGCTCGAGGCGCTGCAGGAGTTCCTCTCCGAGCTGCGCGGCTCGAGGGTGGACGTGCGTGTGCCCGCGCGCGGCGAGAAGCGGCGGCTGGCCGAGCTCGCGAGCCAGAACGCCCGGCTCGCGCTCGACTCGGAGCAGCTCGTCTCCGAGCAGAAGCAGCTGCGCCGCGTGCATGCGCTCGAGGAGCTGCGCGAGGCGCTCAACCTCGAGAGCCTGCCGCTGCGGATCGAGTGCTTCGACATCTCGAACATCCAGGGCCAGGAGATCGTCGGCTCGATGGTGGTCTTCCAGGACGGGATCGCGAAGAAGGCGCACTACCGCAAGTTCGCCGTGCGGGGGCTCGACGGCCAGGACGACTTCGCCGCGATGGCGGAGGTCGTCTCGCGCCGCTTCGCCCGCCTCCGGACCGGCACCGAGGCCGACTACGACGAGGGCTTCGCGACCGTGCCGAACCTGGTGGTGATCGACGGCGGCAAGGGCCAGCTCTCGGCGGCGCTGGCGGCGATGCAGGCCTACGAGCTGCCGCGGGTGGCGGTGATCTCGCTGGCGAAGCGGATCGAGGAGGTCTTCGTCCCGCAGCAGGCCGACCCGATCCTGCTCGACCCTCACAGCGCCGGCTTGCAATTGCTCCAACGTGTTCGGGATGAGGCCCACCGCTTCGCGCTCGGCTTCCACCGCCAGCGCCGCTCGGCGCGGGCGCGGGAGTCGCTCTTCGACTCGCTCGAAGGGGTCGGGCCCGCCCGCCGGCGGGCGCTGCTACGGCACTTCGGCTCCACCGAGGCGGTGCTGGCCGCCTCGATGGACGAGCTCGAGGGCGTACCCGGCGTCCCGGCCAAGACGGCGCGCTCGATCTACGAGCAGCTCCACCGGACCGCCAGCCCGAGCTAGCCCTCGGCCGCCGGCCGCTTCCCCGTCAGCGAGCGCCAGTCGACATGGCCGAGCGTGAGGAAGAGGGCGCCGAAGCCGAGGATCACATTCGTCGTGATCAGCGTCAGCTTCATCCCGACGCTGAAGGCGAGCAGCGTGGCGCTGCCGATGCCCGTGCCCTTGAAGACGTAGACGATGAACGCCTGCTCGGTGCCGATCCCGCCGGGTGAGATCGGGACGAGCGTCGCGAGGCTCTGCGTCACCTGGACGAGCAGGACGTTCCGGATCGACTGCTGGATCCCGAACGCGTCGAGGAAGAACCAGATCGCGACGAAGCGAAGCAGCCAGTCGCCCGCCTGCCAGAGCGCGACCTCGCGGAGATAGCGCGTCCTGTCTCTCAGCACCGCGAAGCCCTGGCGGACGCGCTCCTTGAACTCGGCGACGTGGAGGCGGAGCCAGAAGACGCCGATCACGCCGAAGATCGCGAGCACGAGGAAGAGCACGACCGAGAACTCGGGGTTGGACGCGAAGAAGCCGAAGTCGAAGCCGGGCAGCTTGCCGAGCGAGCCGACGCCGGGGAGAACGCCGAGCGTCAGCGCGTAGGCGAAGATCAGCAGCGCCATCCCCATGTCGAAGAAGGAGAGGACGAGCATCGTCGAGGCGAGCGTCGTGTAGGTGCTGCCCGGGACGGCGCGGTGGGTGAGATAGAGGCGGACGGCGTCACCGGCGCGCGCCGGCACGATCGCATTGACGCCGACGCCGGCGAGATAGGCGGCCCAGATTCCCCGCCACGGGACGGGCTCCTCGGGGTAGGCGGCGGCGATCGTGTTCCGCCACGCGCGGCTCGTGCACATCGTCTTCAGGATGTGGGCGATGACCGCGAGCCCGAGCGCGGTGAACTCGACCGCCGCGAGCTGCTCGAAGAAGACGCCGATCGCATGGAGCACCTCGCCCATGCGCTCAGGCTACTCCCGGCCCCTGATCGCCTGCCCTCCCGGCCGGCGGAGCCGGCCTCCGGCGCAGGCTCGCGTCGCGAACCGGAGTGCCGCGGCTAGGGCCGGTCGGCTCCGTCGGAGCCCATGAACGGATAGCGGTAATCGGTCGGCGGCACGAACGTCTCCTTGATCGTCCGCGGGCTGACCCAGCGGATCAGGTTCCACATCGAGCCTGCCTTGTCGTTCGTGCCGGACGCGCGGGAGCCGCCGAAGGGCTGCTGCCCGACGACGGCGCCGGTGGGCTTGTCGTTGATGTAGAAGTTCCCCGCGGCGTAGCGGAGCTTGGCGTGCGCCTCTTCGACGGCGAAGCGGTCGTCGGCGAAGACGGCGCCGGTGAGGCCGTAGGGCGCCGTCGAGTCGACGAGGTCGAGCGTGTCGCTCCAGCGCTTGTCGTCGTAGACGTACGTGGTCACGACCGGCCCGAACAGCTCCTCGCTCATCGTCCGGTAGGACGGGTCCTCGGTCTGGATCACGGTCGGCGCGACGAAATAGCCCTCGCTGTCGTCGTAGTCGCCGCCGGCGACGATCTCCGCCTTGCCGGAGGCGCGCGCCTCGTCGATCGCCTCCTTCTGGGTGGCAAAGGAGCCCTTGTCGATGACGGCGCCCATGAAGTTGGAGAAGTCGGAGACGTCGCCCATGCGCAGCTCGGCGACCTGGGCCTCCAGCCGCTCGCGCAGCTCCGGCCACATGCTCTTCGGCGCGTAGACGCGCGACGCGGCCGAGCACTTCTGACCCTGGTACTCGAAGGAGCCGCGCACGATCGCGGTCGCCACCTCGGCGGCATCCGCGCTCGGGTGCGCGACGATGAAGTCCTTGCCGCCGGTCTCGCCGACGATGCGGGGGTAGTTGCGGTAGCTCGCGATGTTGTCGCCGACGGTCTTCCACATCGACTGGAAGACGGGGGTCGAGCCGGTGAAGTGGATCCCCGCCAGCTCCGGGCTCGCGAGCGCGGCGTCGCCGATCGTCGCGCCGGCGCCGTAGACGATGTTGATCACGCCGTCGGGGAGGCCCGCCTCGCGCAGGATCTGCAGCGTGTAGTGGGCCGAGAGCGCGGCCGTCGACGCCGGCTTCCAGACGACCGTGTTGCCCATCAGCGCCGCCGAGCCGCTCAGGTTGCCGCCGATCGCGGTGAAGTTGAACGGGCTGACCGCGAAGACGAAGCCCTCCAGCGGCCGGTACTCCATCCGATTCCAGACGCCGGTCGAGGAGACCGGCTGCTCGGAGTAGATCCGGAGCATGAACTCGACGTTGTAGCGCCAGAAGTCGATCAGCTCGGCGGCCGCGTCGATCTCCGCCTGGTGGGCGGTCTTCGACTGGTTCAGCATCGTCGCCGCGACGAGGGTCGAGCGTGACGGGCCGGAGAGCAGCTCCGCCGCGCGGAGGAAGACGGATGCGCGCTCCTCCCAGGAGAGGCGCGACCAGTCGGCGTGCGCCTCGCGCGCCGCGTCGATCGCCTGCTGGACGTGCTCGGGGCCGCCCTTGGCGACGTCGGCGAGGACGTGGTCCTTGCGGTGCGGCATCACCGCCTGGGTCGTCTCCTTCGTCTCGATCTCCTTGCCGCCGATGACGAGCGGGATCGAGATCCGCTCACGCTCCATCTGCGTCAGCCGCACGCGCAGCTCCTCCCGCTCGGGCGTGCCGGGCGCGTACGTGTGCACCGGCTCGTTGGCGGGTGCGGGCGGCCGGAAGATGCCGGGGGCGCTCACTGCGACCGATTGTAGAGTCGGTGCCGATGCGCGTGACGCGCCATCCCTACGAGATCGCCGGCTGGGGGGTGGGGGAGCTCTGGATCGGCGACGCCGAGGTCGTCGTCGCCCACGACCCGCCGACGCCCGGGGTCAGCTTCGACGGCCCGGTACGCCGAACGACCCCCAGGGGCACCCCGGGTGTCCCTACTGAGACGCTAGCGAGCAAGTCGTCACGCCGGAGCAACGGCTTCGTGCCGGATCTGCTCCAACGGCTGCACCGCTACTTCGCGGGCGAGCGCGTCTCGTTCGCGGAAGTGCCGCTCGACGAGGACTGGACGACGCCGTTCCAGGCCGCACTTGCCGCCGCGCTGCGCGGCGTTCCGTGGGGCGAGGTCGTCAGCTACGGCGAGCTCTCAGCCCTCGCCGGGCGTGCCCGCGCGGCGCGGGCGGCAGGGACATTCTGCGCCGAGAACCGCTTCTCGCTCTTCGTCCCCTGCCACCGCGTCGTCTCCGTCAGCGGCATCGGCGGCTACGGGTCGCTCGGGGTCGAGTACAAGCGGCGGCTGCTCGCGCTCGAGGGGACGAGGCTCGATGGGTCTCTCTGACGAGCTCCGCTCCGAGCTCGCCGCGATCGCGCCCGACCGCGGCTGCTGCCGCCTCGCCGAGGTCTCGGCCCTCTTCCACTCGGCCGGGAGCGTGCACCTCCGCGGCCGCGGGCGGATCGCGCTGCATCTCGACGTCGCCACCTCGGGGGTCGCGCGGCGCGCCTTCTCGCTGCTGCGGCAGCTCGGCATCCACTCCGAGATCCGCACGTACAGCCGCCGCTCGTTCGACCGCTCGACCCGCTACCAGCTGCACGTGAGCGGGGACGAGGCGGCGCTGGCGACGCTGGTCGAGGCAGGCGTGCTCGACGCGCACCATGCGCCGCTCGAGCGGCCGCCGAAGCGGGTCGTCGGCCGCTCCTGCTGCCGCGGTGCGTACCTGCGCGGCGCGCTGCTCGGCGGCGGTTCGCTCTCCGGTCCGCGCTCGCCCCATCTCGAGCTGCGCACGACCTCGCTCGAGGGCGCCGAGTTCCTCCGCTCGGTCGCCGCGGCCGACGACGTCCGCCTTGGCGTGCTCGACCGCGGCCGCCACGCTGTCGCCTACGCCAAGGGGCTCGACGCGATCGAGTCGGTGCTGACCCGGGCCGGCGCCACCGACACCGTGCTCGCCTTCGAGGAGCGGTCGATCGTCGCCGCCGCGCGCGGCGAGGCGAACCGGCTCGCAAACGCCGACCACGCGAACCTCGTCCGCACGAGCCGGGCGGCGCAGGAGCAGCTCGAAGCGGTCCGCGCGCTGCAGCGGGACGGGACGCTCGAGCGGCTGCCGGAGCGGCTGCACGAGGTCGCCCGCCTCCGTCTCCGCTACCCACAGCTGCCGCTGCGCGAGCTGGCCGCGAAATGCGACCCGCCGTCGAGCAAGGCGTCGGTCCATCGCCGGCTGAGCAAGCTGCAGGAGCTCGCCTCGTCCTGAGCGCATTTGGGAGCGAAGCGACCCTTCAGGGGTCTTGGCGCGAACCGGGATCTCTCGCGCAGGGATTCCGGTTCTGCTTGCGCCCCAGAATCAATGAGCAGGCGGGCCGGAGGGGGAGCTCCGAGGACGACCCCCCCCTCCGCGTGCCGTGCTCCGGTGCCGGCGCCGAACGGGGTCTGAATTCGACGACGGACGAGCGCGAACCCGCCCAAGTCAAGACTACGCCATTGCCTATCGTGCGTCACTTCACATCCGTTCTCACTGATGGCAACGATGCGACGCGGGCGGGCGCGGAACGGTAGGTTGCGAAGTCGATGGAGACGGCCCTCGCCAGCCTGAAGGAACGCATGGCCGAGATTCACGATCTCGACCGCACCTCGTCCCTCCTCGGCTGGGACCAGCAGGTGATGATGCCGCCCGGCGGGTCGGGCGTCCGGGCCGAGCAGCTGGCGACGCTCGAGCGCCTCGCACACGACGCGCTCACATCCGACGAGATCGGCCGGCTCCTCGACGAGCTCGCGCCGCACGAGGACTCGCTGGACTACGACTCGGACAACGCCAGCCTGATCCGGCTCGTCCGCCGCGAGTGGGAGAAGGCGCGGCGGGTACCGACGGAGCTGCAAGCCGAGATGACCCGGGCCGCCTCGCTCGCGATGCCCGTCTGGGTGAAGGCGCGGCAGGAATCGGATTTCTCGCAGTTCCTGCCGGCGCTGCGCAGGAACATCGAGTTGCGGCGCCGCTACGTCGAGTGCTTCGACGACTACGACGAGCCCTACGACGTCCTCCTCGACGACTTCGAGCCGGGAATGAAGACGGCCGACGTCCGCGCGGTCTTCGACCGGCTGAAGGAGGAGCAGGTGCCGCTCGTCGCCGCCGCCCGCCAGGACGGCGACCGGCCCGTTCGCGGGGCGACGTTCCCGCTCGAGGGTCAGAGGGAGTTCGAGCTGAAGGTGATCGAGCAGTTCGGCTACGACCCCTCGGAGTGGCGGCTCGACACGGCCGTGCACCCGTTCGCGTCCTCGATCGCGATCGGCGACATCAGGCTGACGACGCGCTACTTCGAGGACAACCTCGACGGCCTCTTCGGGACGATGCACGAGACCGGCCACGGCCTCTACGAGAACGGCGTCTCGCGCGACCTCGAGCGCACGCCGCTCGCCCACGGCGCCTCGCTCGGCCTGCACGAGTCGCAGAGCCGGATGTGGGAGAACATGGTCGGCCGCAGCCTCCCGTTCTGGCGTCACTTCTTCCCGCAGCTGCAGGCGACCTTCCCCGAGGCGCTCTCGGCCACGTCGCTCGACGACTGGTACCGCTCCGTCAACTGGGTCGCGCCGTCGCTGATCCGCGTCGAGGCCGACGAGGCGACGTACAACCTGCACATCATCCTCCGCTTCGAGCTCGAGCAGGAGCTGCTTGCGGACTCGATCGACCTCGCGGAGCTGCCCGAGATCTGGAATCAGCGGATGCGGGACTACCTGGGCGTCGAGCCGCCGAACGACGCTCTCGGCGTCCTCCAGGACATGCACTGGGCCGTCGGCGCGATCGGCTACTTCTCCACGTACGCGCTCGGGAACGTCATCTCCGGGCAGCTCTGGGAGCGGGTGACGGCCGACATCCCCGACCTGTACGACCAGTTCGAGCAGGGCGAGTTCGCCGCGCTCGCCGGCTGGCTGCAGGAGAACCTCTGGCGCCACGGGCGCAAATTCATGCCGCGGGAGCTGATCGAGCGGAACACGGGCAGCGGGCTCGACCCCGAGCCATACCTCCGTTATCTGCGCGGCAAGTACCCGCTCGCGGCTTAGACTCCGCCGCGCACATCCGACACGGGAGAGAAGACCGAACATGGCGATTCGCGTAGGGATCAACGGCTTCGGCCGGATCGGGCGGAACTTCTTCCGCGCACAACTCGAGCGCAAGGCGGACATCGAGATCGTCGCCGCGAACGACCTGGGCGACGAGAAGACGATGGCGCACCTGCTCAAGTACGACTCGACGCTCGGACCGCTCGGCGGCGAGGTCGAGGTGAAGGACGGTGTCATCCGGGCCGGCGGCGAGGAGATCAAGCTGCTCTCCGAGCGCGACCCGGGCGCGATCGGCTGGGGCGATCTCGGCGTCGACGTCGTGCTCGAGTCGACCGGCTTCTTCACGAAGCGCGAAGGAGCGCAGAAACACCTCGACGCCGGCGCGAAGAAAGTCGTGATCTCGGCTCCGGCGACCGACCCCGATATCACGATCGTCCTCGGCGTCAACGACGACGCCTACGACAAGGACGCGCATCACATCGTCTCGAACGCATCCTGCACGACCAACTGCATCGCGCCGATGGCGAAGGTGCTCAACGACGCGTTCGGGATCGAGCAGGGCTTCATGACCACGATTCACGCGTATACGAACGACCAGAACATCCTCGACCTCCCGCACGAGGACCTGCGCCGCGCGCGCGCAGCGGCCATCAACCTGATCCCGACCTCGACCGGCGCCGCTCGCGCGATCGGGCTCGTGCTGCCCGAGCTCAAGGGGAAAGTCGACGGTGTCGCGGTGCGCGCGCCCGTGCCGACCGGCTCACTCACCGACTTCGTCGTCACGCTCGGCCGGGACGTGACCGCCGAGGAGGTCAACAGTGTTTTCGAGGAGGCTGCCGGCGGCTCGCTCGACGGGATCCTGCAGTACTCGGTCGACCCGATCGTCTCCACCGACATCATCCACTCGTCCTATTCGTGCGTCTTCGACAGCCCGCTGACGATGGCGACGGGACGCAACGCCAAGGTCTTCGGCTGGTACGACAACGAGTGGGGCTACTCGTGCCGGCTCGTCGACCTGATGGGAAAGCTGCTTTGACCGCTTTCAGGTCGGCAGCGGTTCGCGGGCGGAGCCGGGCTTTGCCCGAGCGCAGCCCCGGCGAGCTCCCGTTCGACGTCTTGAAGGAGGGGGCTCATGGGGGAACCACGGGTTCCCCCATGCTGAACGAGTGGGGCTACTCGTGCCGGCTCGTCGATCTGATGGGAAAGCTGCTCTGATGCGCTTCTCGCAGGCACGGCTCCTGGTCGACGACTTCGCGGCGGCCTTCCGCTTCTACCGCGACACGCTCGGGCTGTCGACCGCGTCCGGCGACGAGTCGAGCGGCTACGCCTCCTTCGACACCGGCTCCGGCATGATCGCGATCTTCGAGCGCGGTGGGCAGGGCGAGGTCGTCGAGCTGCGTCCGCCCGGCGACTCGACGCTGCTCGTGCTCGAGGTCGACGACGTCGACGCCGACGTCGCGCGGCTCGAGGCACACGTCGCGCGAGAGCCGGTCGACCAGCCGCACTGGGGCGGACGCGTCGCGTACCTGCGCGACCCGTCAGGCAACCTGATCGAGCTCTTCCAGGCGCTTCCCCGCGAGGGATGAGGCTGCCGCGCTCGGTTCGCGACGCGGACGTCGGCGGCACGACCGTCCTCGTCCGCGCCGATCTGAACGTCCCGCTCGAGGACGGCCGGGTCGCCGACGACACGCGCATCCGCGCCGCGCTGCCGACCCTCGAGCTGCTGCTCGAGCGCGACGCCGCCCGCATCCGTGTCTGCTCGCACCTCGGCCGGCCGAAGGGCGAGGACCCGGCGTTCAGGATCGAGCCGGTGCGGGCGCGGCTGCGCGAGCTCCTGCCAGACGACAGGATCGAGGTCCTCGAGAACACGCGCTTTCACCCGGGCGAGACGACGAACGATCCGGAGCTCGCCCGGCAGCTGGCCGACGGCTGCGACCTCTTCGTCAACGACGCCTTCGGCTCCGCCCACCGCGCCCACGCCTCCACGGTCGGCGTCGCGCAGCTCCTGCCCGCCTACGCCGGGCTGCTCCTGCTCGCCGAGCTGGAGCATCTCGAGCGGCTGCTCGGCGAGGTCGAGCGCCCGTTCGTGCTCGTCACCGGCGGGGCAAAGGTGGCGGACAAGCTGGGTGTCCTCGAGAACCTCGGCGGGCGGGCCGACGAGGTGCTGGTCGGCGGGAAGATGGCGGAGGAGCTGCGGGAGGCGAACCCGCTCTCGTTCGAGGTCGTGCTCCCGGCCGACGTCGTCGCGGCGAGCGAGTTCGCCGCGGAGGCCGAGACCCGGGTGGCGCGGTTCGACGCGCTCCCGGACGGCTGGCTCGGGCTCGACATCGGGCCCGACTCGCGAGAGGACTTCGCGACGCGGATCCGCGCCGCGAAGACGGTCTTCTGGAACGGGCCGATGGGCGTGTTCGAGTGGGAGCCGTTCGCAGCCGGGACGAAGGCGGTTGCCGAGGCGGTGGCGGCGGTCGACGGCTACACCGTCGTCGGCGGGGGCGACTCCGTCCGCGCGGTCAACGAGCTCGGGCTCGACGACGAGATCTCGTGGGTCTCGACCGGCGGCGGCGCCTCGCTCGAGCTGCTCGAGGGCAAGGAGCTCCCCGGCGTCGCCGCGATCCCGGAGAATCGGCCCTGATGCTGATCGCCGGGAACTGGAAGATGTTCAAGGGGCCGGCCGAGGCGCGGGCCTTCTTCGGCGCGTTCGAGCCGCCTGAGGGCGTCGACGTCGTGCTCTGCCCGCCGTTCGTCTCGCTCGCGGCGGCGGTCGAGAGCGGCCGCACCGTCTACGCGCAGAACGTGCACTGGGAGCCGCAGGGCGCCTACACCGGCGAGGTCTCGCCCGAGATGCTGCTCGAGCTCGGCGTCACGGGCGCTCTCGTCGGCCACTCGGAGCGGCGGCAGCTGTTCGGCGAGAGCGACGAGACGGTCGCCCGCCGCGCGCGCACCGCCCTCGAGGCCGGACTCGGGGTGATCGCGTGCGTCGGCGAGACGCTGGAGCAGCGCGAGTCCGGCGACACCGAGCTCGTGCTCAAGATCCAGGTCGAGGCGATCGCCTTCGCGGCCGGGGAGCACGAGCAGCTCGTGATCGCCTACGAGCCCGTGTGGGCGATCGGCACCGGCAAGACCGCGACGCCCGAGCAGGCCGAGGAGGCCCATCGGTTCATCAGGGGCCTGCTCGACCGGCCTGTCCTCTACGGCGGCTCGGTCAAGCCCGAGAACGCGGCCGAGCTGCTCTCGCAGCCCTCGATCGACGGCGCCCTCGTCGGCGGCGCCTCGCTCGAGCCCGACTCCTTCGCAGCGATTTGTCGCGCCGCGTCGACCTCGTAACGCTCGTCATCCTCGACGGCTGGGGCTGTGCGCCGGCGGGACCGGGGAACGCCGTCGAGCTGGCGCGCACGCCCGTCTTCGACCGGCTCTGGCGCGAGTACCCGCACACGACGCTCGCGGCCTCCGGCGGGGCGGTCGGGCTGCCTCCGGGGCAGATGGGCAACTCGGAGGTCGGGCATCTGACGATCGGCTCGGGCCGGATCCTCTTCCAGGATCTCCAACGCGTGAACGCCGCCGTCCGCGACGGCTCGTATTTCGAGAATCGAGCGCTGCGGGACGCGTTCGAGCGCGCCCGCGAGCGCGGCGGCGCCGTCCATCTGCTCGGCCTCGTCTCCAGGGGCGGCGTGCACTCCCATCTCGACCACCTGCAGGCGCTGCTCGAGCTGGCGCGCCGGCAGGGGATGGAGGATCGGACCTGGATCCACGCCTTCACCGACGGCCGCGACGTCTCGCCGCACGCGTCCGTCTCGGATCTCGCGGAGCTGCCGCCGGAGCGGATCGCGACCGTCGTCGGCCGCTACTACGCGATGGACCGCGACAAGCGCTGGGAGCGGACACAGAGAGCGCTCGACGCGATCACGATCGGCGCCGGCGCGCCCTCCCATAACGTGTTGGAAGATGTGCAACGGAGCTACGAGGCCGGGATCACGGATGAGTTCCTCGAGCCGATCGTCGTCGAGGGAGCGCCCCGCCTCACGGGCGCCGACGCGGTGATCTTCTTCAACTTCCGGCCCGACCGGGGCCGCCAGCTCGCGCAGAGGCTCGTCGAGGGCGGCTTCGACCTGACGACCATGACGCGCTATTCGGACGATCTCGACGTGCCGGTCGCGTTCGGGGAGCAGGTCGTCGCGCATACGCTCGCGGAGACTCTCGCGTCCGCCGGCGCGCGCCAGCTGCACGTCGCCGAGACGGAGAAGTACGCCCACGTCACCTACTTCTTCAACGGCGGCGTCGAGCAGGCGTGGCCGGGGGAGACGCGGATCCTCGCCCCGAGCCCGCGCGACGTGCCGAGCTACGACCACAAGCCGGAGATGTCCGCGCGCGAGGTGGCGGCGCGGTTCGCCGAGGAGATCGGGCAGGGCTACCGCTTCGCGGTGATCAACTTCGCGAACCCCGACATGGTCGGGCACACCGGCTCGATCCCGGCGGTGACGACCGCGGTCGAGGTCGCGGACGAGTGCCTCGGCGTCGTCGTCGAGGCGACGCACGCCGCCGGCGGCGTCTGCCTCGTCACCGCCGACCACGGCAACGCCGAACAGATGCTCGAACCGGACGGCGTCAGCCCGCACACGGCGCACACCACGAATCCGGTTCCACTCATCCTCACCTTGAGTGAGGTGACGCTAAAGTCGGACGGCGAACTCTCCGATCTAGCGCCTACGGCCCTGCGGCTCCTGGGTTTGGACAGACCGTCCGAGATGACTGGCGCGGTGCTGTGCGGAACGGACTAAACCCGAACTTCATTTTTACAATCCTGGCGCTATACTCCGGCCCACTTGTCGCTGCCCCAGCCTGATCTCGGCGTCCTGCGGAAGGCCCAGCGAGGAGATGAGCGAGCTTTCTCGCTCATCGTCCGTGCGTACGAGCTTCCCGTGTTCAACTACGTGCTTCGGCTCGTGGGTGACCGCTCCCTTGCCGAGGACCTGACGCAGGAAGTCTTCATCCGGGTCTATCAGGGGCTGCCGAACTTCTCGCTGCGGTGCCGGTTCACGACGTGGCTCTTCCAGGTGACGAAGAACCGCGTGCTCGACGAGCTGCGCGCGCTCGAGCGGCGGCCGCGTGCGGTCGTCAACCTCGAGGACATCCCGCCGCTCGAGGTCGTCGACGCGCCGTTCGAGCGGGTCGAGGCGATCGACGCCGTCTGGCGAGCGGTCGAGAACCTGAGCGTCGACCTGAAGATGGCGCTCCTGCTCCGCGACGTCGTCGGCCTCTCCTACACCGAGATCGCCGACTCGCTCGAGGTGACGCTCGCGACCGTCAAGTGGCGGATCTACAAGGCGCGCGAGGAAGTCCAGGTCGCGCTCGCCCGCGAGGGCATCACCTTCGGCACGACCGGCGAGCAGCCGGCCGAGCCTGCTCTCGTCTAGGAGCGGCTCGACCGACCGCGCACGGGCCGGCTGCGCTAGGCAGCGGCGTTCGCATCCTCCTTCGCCGCGAGCTGCAGGCTCGCAGCCATCACGTCCTTGAGGTGCCGCTTCTGGATCGGCAGCTGCACCTTGACGAGCTCGCGCACGCCCGGATGCCTCGCCTGCTTGTTCAGCTCCTGGAGGACGCCCCAGTGGCCGACCTCGCCGGCCTCGGCCATCGTCAGGAACTCGAACCCGTCCAGCTCATCGGAGCCGCGCTCGAGGTAGGTCTTCATCATCGTTGCGCCCTTCGTCTTCACCGTGCGGGCCTCGGCGAGGATCTTGCCCTTCTTTCCGTCCATACTCGCCGCGACGGCGGTGCCGTCCTTCTCGGCCTTTGCCGCCTCCTGGCGCATCGTCTTCAGCTGCTTGCGCAGCTTCGCGTCCTTGGTCAGCTTCTCCACCCGCTCGGTCGCGGCCTGCGCCGCCATCGCCAGGCCGATCACCTCGCCGAGCTTCGTCTCCAAGTTCGTCAGTTCCGCCATGCTGCGCTCCTCGTGTCGGGGTCAAGTCAGATGCCGTACGCGAGTCGCAGTGCGAGAGCCTCCGGTAGACCCACCTCTCGCATCTCCGCCTGCGTCCGCTCGACCGGATAGTCGGTACGGCGGAAGGTTGCCCGGGCGGCCGCAAAGTCAATCTCGAGCCACGCCGCGCGCGGGTCGCCGTCCCGCGGCTGGCCGACCGAGCCGGGGTTGAGCAGCCGCCGCAGCCCGCCCAACGCGAGATCCGTCCCCGCGGGCGCCGGCTCGCCGCGCAGGTCGCCGCCGTCCGAGATCTCGAGCGCGACGTGGCTGTGGCCGACGAGCACGAGCGGCGCCTCGGTCAGCGCGAGCGCGCTCGCGGCGCTCTCGTCCGAGAGGACGTAGTCCCAGACCGGATCGCGCGGGCTGCCGTGGAAGAGCTCGGCGCCGGGCGCGTCGGCCTGCGGCGCGAGGGCATCGAGGAACGCGCGCGCACGCTCGTCGAGCACGGTCTGCGTCCAGCGCGCGGCGGCCGCGGCCTCGCCGGCGAACGCGTCGATCGGGATCTTGCCGAGCACGACGAGGTCGTGGTTGCCGGCCAGGCAGATCGTCGCCCGCTCCTGCAGCAGCGCTGCGCATTCGTTCGGCTTCGGCCCGTAGCCGACGATGTCGCCCAGGCACCAGATCCCGTCGAAGCGTCCCGCGTCGATCTCGGCCAGAACGGCCTCGAACGCGCGCAGGTTCGCATGGACGTCTGAGAGAACGGCGATGCGCACCGGGTGCTACGAGTTGCGGGGCGGCGCTTCGGGGAGATCCTGGATTCCGCGCACGGTCGCGTACTTCGACCAGGAGTCCTGGAGCGCGTCGAGCAGCTCCTTCGCGAACTTCGTCGACATGTTCACGCGGGAGACGACGATCCCGGGGACGTCGCCCTCGGAGACCTCGTGATCGATCCGCGCGAAGGTGACCGTGAACTCGTACTCCGAGAAGGAGATGTTGGCGAAATTCGCGTACGTGCCGGCGAGATGCTTCTCGTCGATCTGGATGTTGAGCTGACGCTCCTGGCCGGGGTCGTCCTCGTCCACGCCCGTACAGTAACGGCGTGAGAGCGATCGAAACGCTGGAGGCGGCGCTGGGCGAGGCGGCGGGGGCCGCCGTCGTGCTCGAACGGCCGAGCGACGCCGCGCATGGCGACTACGCCACAAACGTGGCGATGCGCCTCGCGGGCGCGCGCCGGCTGGCGCCGCGCTCGATCGCGGAGGAGCTCGCCGAGCACGCGACCACGCTGCCGCAGGTCGAGCGCGCCGAGATCGCAGGCCCCGGGTTCGTCAATCTCTGGCTCGCGCGCGACTGGTACGGGGACGCGCTCGCGGAGATGCTCGGCGCCGGCGATGCGTACGGCAGCGGCTCGGGGGCGGTCAAGGAGCGTGTGCAGGTGGAGATGGTGTCGGCGAACCCGACCGGCCCGATCGTCGTCTCGGCGGCGCGCAACGGCGCCTACGGCGACTCGGTTGCGCGCCTGCTCGAGTTCGCGGGCCACGAGGTCGAGCGTGAGTACTACTACAACGACGCCGGCGCGCAGATGGAACGCTTCCGTGCCTCTGTCGAGGCACGCCGGCGAGGGGAGGAGCCGCCCGAGGACGGCTACCACGGTGCGTACATCACCGACCTGGCGGCGCTGCGCGGCGACCCGGTTCCGCTGATGCTGACGCAGATCGAGCACACCCTCGAGCGCTTCCGGATCCACTACGACAGCTGGGCGTTGCAGAGTGAGCTGGAGCAGCGGCTGCCCGAGTTCCTCCCGCGCCTCGACACCTATGAGAAGGACGGCGCCGTCTGGGCACGCTCGTCCGCCCACGGCGACGACGACGACCGCGTCCTGATCCGCTCCGAGACCGGCACGCCGACCTATCGCGCCGCCGATGTCGTCTATCTGGCCGACAAGCTCGACCGCGGCCACGACCGCGCGATCTACGTCCTCGGCGCCGACCACCACGGCACGCGCAACTGGTATGCCGCGGTGGCACGAATGCTCGGCTACGACCCCGAGCGCGTCGAGGTGCTGCTCTACCAGCTCGTCCATCTGAGCAGGGGCGGCGAGGCGGCGAAGATGTCCAAGCGTCGCGGCGACGTCGTGATGCTCGACGAGTTCCTCGACGAGGTCGGGGTCGACGCGGCGCGCTGGTACCTCGTCTCGCGCGGCCCTGACCAGACGATCGAGATCGACGTCGATCTCGCGGCCGAGAAGACGGCGAAGAACCCGGTCTTCTACGTCCAGTACGCCCACGCCCGGATCGCCGGGATCCTCCGCAACGCCGAGGGGGCGGCCGCCTCGCACGAGCCTCCGGCCGACCTGGCAGCCGAGGAGCGCGACCTGATCAAGCGCCTCGCCGAGTTCCCGGCAGTCGTCGCGGAGGCGACCGAGCGGCGCGGCCCGCACGCGATCCCGACCTACGCGATCCGCGTCGCCGACGACTTCCACCGCTTCTACCACGAGCACAAGGTGCTCGGCTCGGAGGCGCAGGCGTTCCGGCTCGGCCTGATCACGGCGACGAAGGCCGTGATCGCACGCTCGCTCGACCTGATCGGGGTCGAGGCGCCGGACCGGATGTAGCGTCTCAGCCCGGGAAGCGGTTCGACTCCTGCAGCACCCAGGTGTTGCCGTCGGGGTCGCTGAAGTCAGCGTACGACCAGTAGTCGCGGTGCTCGGGGTCGACTCCGGGCTGCCAGCCGTCCGGTCCCATATGCCGGATCTCGCCCACGTCGACGCCGCGCCCGAGGAGCTCGGCGCGCGCGGCCTCGATGTCCGTGACGACAAGGTGCGTGCCGCGGTAGGAGCCCGGGCTCGCTTCCGTGATCCCGATCCCGAACGTCAGCGAGCAGGCTGATCCCGGCGGGGTCAGCTGGACGACGCGGAACTGCTCGTTCGGCTGATGGTCGACGTCGAGGGTGAAGCCGCACTTCTCCTCGTAGAACTGCTTGGCGCGGTCGACGTCCGTGACGGGGATCAGCACGAGCTCGAGCTTGAAGTCCATCCGGGCCTCCTTGTGGCATCGGGCGTGGTCCCACGAGCATAGGATTCGCGCGCGTGAACGCCGAAGCACCCGACCGCAACCTCGCCCTCGAGCTCGTCCGCGTGACCGAAGCCGCCGCGCTCGCCGCGTCCGGCTGGGTCGGCCGCGGCGAGAAGGAGAAGGCCGACGGCGCCGCCGTCGACGCGATGCGGCTCGTGCTGGACACGGTGCGGATGAACGGCATCGTCGTGATCGGCGAGGGGGAGAAGGACGAGGCGCCGATGCTCTACAACGGCGAGGAGGTCGGCGACGGCAGCGGCCCCGCGGTCGACGTCGCGGTCGATCCGCTCGAGGGCACGCGCCTGACCGCGCTCGGCCAGCCGAACGCGATCGCCGTGATCGCCGTCGCCGAGCGCGGGACGATGTTCGATCCCGGCGGGGCCTTCTACATGGACAAGATCGCGGTCGGGCCCGAGGCCGCGGACGCGATCGACATCAACGCACCGCCCGGCGAGAACGTCCGTGCGGTCGCGAAGGCAAAGGGTCTCGATGTCAGCGAGGTCACCGTCGTCGTGCTCGAGCGCGACCGGCACGAGAACCTGATCCGCGAGCTTCGCGAGACCGGCGCGCGCGTGAACCTGATCCGCGACGGCGACGTCGCTCCGTCGATCGCGGCGGCGCAGGCGTTCGCGGGCGTCGACATGCTGATGGGTATCGGAGGCACGCCGGAGGGAGTCATCTCCGCCGCCGCGATCAAGTGTCTGCGCGGCGCGATCCAGGGGAAGCTTTGGCCGCGCAACGACGAGGAGCGGCAGTCGCTGATCGACGCCGGCGTCGACCTCGAGCGCGTGCTGACGACGAACGATCTCGTCTCCGGCGACGACGTCTTCGTGGCCGCGACCGGCGTCACGAGCGGCGTCTTCCTGCGTGGCGTCCGCGTCAGCGGTCCCGGCGTCGAGACCGAGTCGATCGTGATGCGTTCGCGCTCCGGCACCGTCCGCCGGATCGCCGCCTACCACCCTTCCGAGAAGGTACGACAACTGATGAAAGGAAACCGCGATGGCCACCAGTGAGCTGCACGACACCGCCAGGGCGCTCGTCGCCGACAACAAGGGGATCCTCGCCGCCGACGAGAGCTCCGGGACGATCGAGAAGCGCTTCGACTCGATCGAGCTCGAATCGACCGAGGAGAACCGGCGCGCCTACCGCGACATGCTGTTCACGACCCCCGGCCTGGAGGACTTCGTCAGCGGCGTCATCCTCTACGACGAGACGATCCGCCAGCAGTCGAGCGACGGAACGCCGTTCGCGAAGCTCCTCGCCGACCGCGGGATCATCCCCGGGATCAAGGTGGACACCGGCGCCAAGGATCTGGCCGGCGCGCCCGGCGAGAAGGTGACCGAGGGCCTCGACGGCCTGCGCGAGCGGCTCGAGGAGTACAGGGGCCTCGGCGCCCGCTTCGCCAAGTGGCGCGCCGTGATCACCATCGGCGAGGGGATCCCGACGGCGTACTGCATCGAGGTGAACGCGCAGGCGCTCGCGCGCTACGCGGCGCTCTGCCAGGAGCAGGGGCTCGTCCCGATCGTCGAGCCCGAGGTGCTGATGGACGCCGACAACGACATCGAGACCTGCTACCGGGCGACGAAGCGGACGCTGCACAAGACGTTCGACGAGCTCTACCACCAGCGCGTCGACCTGGAGGGGATGCTGCTGAAGCCGAACATGGTCATCTCCGGCAAGGGCTCCCCGACCCAGGCGAGCGCCGCGGAGGTCGCCGAGTGGACGATCCGCTGCTTCCGCGAGACCGTGCCGGCGGCAGTGCCCGGGATCGTCTTCCTCTCCGGCGGCCAGTCCGACGAGCAGGCGAGCGAGAATCTGAACGCGATCAACTCGCTCGGCCCGCAGCCGTGGGTGCTGTCCTTCTCGTACGGACGCGCACTGCAGGCGCCGGCGCTGAAGGCGTGGGGCGGGTCGGCGGACAACGTCGAGGCGGGCCAGTCGTTCCTCGCGCTCCGCGCGCGCTGCAACAGCGCAGCCGTCGCGGGCCGCTACTCCGCCGACATGGAGGAGCTGGCCCGCTCGAGCTGAGGTTCCGCTATTCGCCGAGCAGCGCGCGGTCGTAGAAGTCGACGACCCGGCGCTCGTACTCGGCCGGCTGCGCCTTCAGGCCGCCGGTGTGCTCGGCGCCCGGCACCTTCCAGATCTGCTTCGGCTGGCCGGCGGCGGCGTAGTACTTCGGCTGCGCTGACGTCCTCGCCGCCCATGCCCGGGTCGGCCCAGATCAGGAAGACGGAGCGGGGCGCGATCTCGCCGATCCGGTCGACGATCTTCGGCGGCGGGGCCTGGTTCGAGAAGACGGCGACCGACGCGCCGAGTCGCGGCCCAGACGGGCTCGAACAGGCGGTTCGCGCCCGTCAGGTCGACCTCGCCGGCGGGGAAGCCGGCGCCCTCGGAGACGATCGCCTTGAAGTCGCCGACTGGGCGGCGGCCTCGATCAGGATCTCGCCGCCGACGGAGAAGCCGTAGCCGCCGATGCGGTCGTCGTCGACGTCGGGGCGGGTCTTCAAGTACTCGGCGCCGGCGATCAGGTCGCGGTCGCCGGCCCAGCGGACGGTGTCGCCCTCGCTCGTGCCCTGGCCGCGCGGGTTCAGGAGCAGAACGCCGTAGCCGTGCCGGATCAGCATCCGGGCCTCGGCGGAGCGGGTCGCGCCGGGGAAGAGGATCACCGCGGCGCGGTTCTTCGAAGGGACGTACGAGCCGGTCAGCTCGAGCGAGTCGCTCGTCTCGACGGTCACGCGCTCGTAGGGGACGCGGAGGTCTGGCTCGACGACGCCGCGACCGGTGTGCGTGTACGTGTACGCGAAGCCAACCGGGAAGACGACGAGCGCGAAGACCGCGAACGCGAGCGGCACGGATGCGACAACGGTCAGCGTCCGGCGAAGCGCGGTGCGGCGGCGGGAGCCGTACGAACGGCGCGACCGCCAGAGAACGACGAGGCCGGTGACGACGAGCACGGCGCCCGCGGCGATTGTCAGCGGGCCGGTCGTGTAATGGTCGCCGGACGCCTCGCCCTGGGAGAGCCAGTAGGCGCTCGGGATCCCGAATGCGATCCCGAGGACGCCGAACGTGAGTGCGATTGCGGCCCTGATCCCGGCGCGTGCCCGGAGGTAGGCGGCTGCCACCGCAGCGATGACAGCAATCGGGATCAGGCCGCTGGCGAGATGGTCGAAGGGGGAGGTGCCGGGCTCGGGCTGGAGGAAGTTGTCGTCGGCGATGTGAAGGGCGACTGCGCCGAGCGCAATCGCGGCGACGCCGCGCTCGGTCCGGGCGAAGCGAAGGGCGCGCGCCACGATCGACTCGTGGTGGGCGGGCGTGGGGAGGGCGTGTGAGCTCGATGTCATGCACCGAGGCTCGCAGTGGACCGGCATCCGCACAGCGCGGCCTGCAGGGGTCTCGTGGTGCGGCTCGCCGTACGCGCTAGACGTACCTGCCCATGCCGCCGGCGACGTCGATCGAGGCGCCCGTGATGTAGCTCGCTCGGTCGCTGAGGAGGAACGCGACCAGGCCCGAGACCTCGGCCGGCGTCCCGAAGCGGCCGAGCGGGACTTCCTGGCGCGCGAACGTGTCGAAGAACTCCTCGCGCGGCACGTCGGGGGCGCGGCGTCGGTGGATGTTCTCCCACTGCGGCGTGATCACGAAGCCGATGTTGACGCCGTTGACGAGGATGTTGTCCTTCGCCACCTCGAGCGCGAGCGTCTTCGTGAACGAGTTGCCCGCGGCCCTGTTGACCGAGGTCGCGAAGAATGTCGGGTCGGGATAGCGCGAGTAGACGGCGCCGATGTTGACGATGCGGCCGCCGCCGGCCGAACGCATGTGCGGCAGCACTTCGCGGGAGCAACGGATCAGCGAGAAGACCTTGACGTCGTAGTCGGCGGCCCAGTTCTCGTCCGTCAGCGTCTCGAAGTTGCCGGGGTGAGCGCCGCCGGCGTTGTTGACGAGGAAGTCGATCCCGCCGAGCGCCTCCGCCGACCGCGCGACGAAGTCGCGCACCTGCTCGGGGTCGGTGACGTCGGCCGCCTGCGCGTGCTCGGTGCCCAGCTCCTTGCCCTTGGCCAGGACCTCCGCTTCGTTCCGTGAGCAGATCGCGACGCGGGCGCCTTCGCCGATGAGCTCTTTGGCGATCGCGGCGCCGAGCCCCTTCGACCCACCGGTGACGAGACCGCGGCGCCCTTCGAGGCCGAGCTTCACTTCGTGCGCAGGTAAGCGTCGGACCCGTCGAGCCAGTCCTGCCGCGGCGGGCAGAAGATGTCGACGTCGAGAGTCGTCTCCACTGCCTCGGCCTTGTGCGGCAGCCACGAGGGGAGGTGGAGCACCTCGCCTGCGCCGACGTCGACGATCTCCGACTCGTCCTCGCCGAGCCAGAAGCGCAGCTTCCCTTCGAGGATGTACGTGAGCTGCTCGTTCTCGTGCGAGTGCTGCGGGACGATGCAGCCCTTCTCGAGGAACACCTGTGCCAGCATCATCCGCTCGGTCGAGATCAGCCGCCGCGACAGATCAGGCTTCAGCGGCTCCTTGGGGAGCTCGTCCCACCGGTAGTGCGTCGCCTTCACAGGAGCGCGCCCAGCTTCTCGATCCCCTCGTCGATCTGCGCGTCGTCGACGAGGCTGAAGGAGAGCCGAACCGTGTCGGCGCCGCGGCCGTCCGGGAAGAAGAGCGTGCCGGGGACGATCGCGACGCCGTGCTCGACCGCCCGCTGCGCCAGGGCGACGGAGTCGGCGCCGTCCGCGAGCGTGAGCCAGGAGAAAAAGCCGCCCTCAGGCCGCGTCCACCGCGTCCCCGCCGGCAGCGAGCGTTCGAGCGCCGCCAGCACGCGCTCGCCCTTGCGCCGGTAGAGCGCGCGCGACCGCGCCAGCTGCTCGTCGATCCAGCCGCGCCGGGCCGACTCCTCGAAGAGCCGCTGCCCCAGGGCACCCGCGCACTGGTCGGTGAGCTGCTTGGCCGCGACGAGCCGGGCGGAGATCTCGGCCGGGCCGACGGCCCAGCCCAGCCGCACGCCGGGGCAGAACGTCTTCGAGGTCGTACCGGCCTGGACGACGACGTCGGGGCCGAGGCTCCAGAGGCTCGGCAGCGCCTCGTCGGTGAAGCCGAGCTCGCGGTAGGCGACGTCCTCGACGATCAGGAAGCCGTAGCGGCGCGCCAGCTCGACCAGCGGCGCCCGCCGCTCATCCGTGAGGCTGACGCCCGCAGGGTTCTGGTGATCGGGGATCGTGTAGAGGAGCTTCGGGCGCAGCCCCGCCGCGAGCTGCCGCTCCAGCTCGTCGACCTCGAGCCCGTGCTCGTCGAGCGGGACGGCGACGAGCGTCGCTTCGAAGCTCCGGAACGCCTGGATCGCGCCCAGGTACGTCGGGCCCTCGACGACGACCACGTCTCCGGGGTCGAGGAAGGACTTCCCGATCAGCTCGAGCGCCTCGATCGCGCCGCTCGTGATCATCAGCTCGTCCTCGGCCGGTCGGCGGCCCTGCAGCGTCTCGAGCCTGTCCGCGAACGCGTCGAGTGGGCCGGCCAGCCCGCGCGTCGGCGCGTACTGGAACGCGCTCAGCTCGCCCGCGGCGGCGAATTCCTGCAGCAGCGACGAGATCCGCTCGCGCGGGAACGTCTCCGGGTCGGGGAAGCCGCCCGCGAACGAGATCACGTCGGGCCTGCCGAGGAGCGCCAGGACCGAGGCGATCCCCTCGCCGACGTCGCCCCGCGTGCGGACCGCGGCGAGAGCCTCCCAGCGCGCGGTCTCGGGGGTCGCCGTCACGCCGCCATCCTACGCCGCCAGGTCGATTTGACATGTGACCATATGGTCACGTATCATCCCGGGATGACCGACGACGACCGTGTGTTCAAGGCGCTCGCAGACCCGACGCGGCGCTTCCTGCTCGACCGGCTCTTCGAGCGTGACGGCCGCACGCTGACCGAGCTCGAGTCGGAGCTGGAGATGACCCGCTTCGGCGTCATGAAGCACCTCCGCGTCCTCGAAGACGCAGGCCTCGTCGTCGTGCATCGGTCGGGCCGGGAGAAGCTGCACTTCCTGAACCCGGTGCCGATCCGGCTGATCCACGACCGGTGGATCGACAAGTACACCGAGCGCCAGGTGTCGGCGCTCGCGAACCTCAAGGCGGAACTGGAGGACACGGCATGAGCACGATGACCGAGACCGGGGTGACCCAGGTCTACCGCGTCTACATCAAGGCGACCCCGGAGGCGATCTGGGACGCGATCACGAAGCCCGAGTGGAACGAGAAGCTACGGCTATCCCGGGCGCGGCGAGTACGACCTCCGCCCGGGAGGCAGCTATCGCGCCATCGCCGGCGCCGAGGCGCAGGCGATGGGGATGCCCGAGCTGCTCGTCGAGGGCGAGGTGATCGAGGCTGGATCCGCCGCGCAAGCTCGTCCAGACGTGGCGCGCCGCCTGGGATCCCGACCTCGTCGCGGAGGGCTTCACGCGCGTCACGTGGGAGATCTCCGAGGAGGACGGCGGCATGGCCCACCTGACCGTCACGCACGAGCTCGAGGGAGCACCGAAGCACGCGGCCCAGGTCGCGAGCATCGCTCCGCTCGCGCAGGGCGGCGGTGGCTGGACGTGGATCCTCAGCGATCTGAAGACGCTGCTCGAGTCCGGCAGCTCGCTGCAGGGCTGAGGCGAAATCGGCGGGGGCCCGTAGGCGCGGGTCCCCGCCCGCCGGCTCAGCAGAGGCGGGTCAGTCGGCCGGTGTCGACGTCGTAGAGGAAGCCGCCGACGCTGAGGTTCGTCAGGTACGGCCACGACCGCACGCGCTGGACGTCGTCGCGGACGGTCTCCTCCTGGTCGCTCGAGACGAGGAAGGCGAGGCTGCGCGTGTCCGGCCCGCCGGCGTCGGCGACGGCGTCGTGGACGTCGTCCTCCTCGCCGGACGCCATCCGGCACTTCGTGTGGGCGACGACCATCGCGCGGTCGACGCCGAGCAGGTATGACGCGAGCACGAGCGTGCGCAGGACGTCGTCGGTGACGCGGGCGCCGGCGTTGCGGAGGATCTTCGCGTCGCCGGGGGCGAGGCCGAGCATCGCCAGCGGCTCGATCCGCGAGTCCATGCAGGTCAGGACGGCCAGGCCCTTCGCCGCGACCGGCTCGAGCCCTTCGAGCTGGAAGCCGTGCGCGTAGGCCTCGTTGGCGACGAGCACGTCGTCGAACGTCTCGTCCCCGGCCACGGGCTCATCGTAAGCAAGTGGGGGAGTTGAGGGAGTGGGCGCCGCGAGTTGCCGCCGAACTCGGGCGGCGCTCCTACTCCCCCGACGCACCCTCGTCGACCGAGAGCGAAGGCGCCCTGGCCACACGGGTGGTTCGACCAGCCCATTCGGTGTGCCGAAGTGGACGTGCGTGCAATGTGCCACCAGGGCGTTTCCAAGAACGTTCCTCCGATTGTCTGATGGGTAGAGGGGGCTCAGAAGGAGCTCCCGCGACCAAGGAGGATCGAGATGGGAAAGCTGATCGCGACCACGCAGGCCACCATCGACGGCGTCGTCGACCCGGTCGGCCAGTGGGTGCAGCCGGACGGAGACCACGGCGAATACTCGTTCGAGCGTCAGGCGCAATCCGGCGGGCTGATGCTGGGCCGCAAGACCTACGAGGGGCTGGCGGGATACTGGCCGAGCCAGTCGGGCAAGTGGGCGGACATGGTCAACCCGCTGCCGAAGTACGTCGGGTCGAACACCCTGTCCGGAGAGCTCGAGTGGAATGCGACCCTGCTCGAGGGCGACCTCGCGGACTCGATCCCGAAGCTGAAAGGCGAGGTCGACGGTGACCTGTTCATGCACGGGAGCGGCGAGTTCGCGTACGCCCTCGCCGAGAAGGGCCTGATCGACGAGTACGAGGTCTATCTGAACCCGCTCGTCTGGGGCAAGGGCAACGTCCACGTGCTCGGCGACAGGGGAACCGTCCGGATGGAGCTCGACGGCGTGAAGCGGTTCGACTCCGGGGTGGTCCTCCTCACCTACCTCCCGGCGTCTTGACCGCGGCTGGGGGCGGAAGCCTGCGCCAGCAGGGGGTTTCGTAAAAAGCGTGCGATGCGGGGTCGCGAGACTTCGGCCCTCTAGGCAAGTCGAACCCGATTCCGACGAGATCCGATCGCTCTGGCGTCTCTCTGGCGTTCTGCTTCGCCGCCCTATGCCCGTCCGATGATGCGCGCCAGGCGCCCCGGTGTCCGCTCCCGCGTCCGCGGCGCCCGCTCGTAACCAAGTCGTGGCGGAGATCGTTGCAT